>JBDZUY010000026.1:0-41464 GCA_040255365.1 Hyphomicrobiales bacterium | reverse complement strand
TATACGTTCGATGGGTAGCTAGTTCCGAACTACTACTCACAAATTTTATGGTCGCGCAGCCGAACGAGAAACCGGTTCCCACTTTCTCTGGCTGACGCTCCCGTAATCTAATTACACGCGGCGGCGCTTTGGCGGACGGCAGCCATTGTGCGGGATCGGTGTGACATCGCGGATCGATGTGACGGTGAGCCCGATGGTCTGCAATGCGCGCAGGGCCGATTCACGTCCCGAACCGGGGCCGGAAACTTCCACTTCCAATGTACGCATACCGTGATCCATCGCCTTTTTGCCCGCATCTTCTGCGGCCATCTGTGCGGCGTAAGGAGTCGATTTGCGCGATCCCTTGAACCCCATCGTGCCGGCGGACGACCACGAGATCGCGTTCCCGCCAACATCGGTGATGGTGATGATGGTGTTGTTGAACGTGGCGGCGACGTGCGCGACGCCGACAGCAATGTTCTTCTTTTCTTTTCTGCGCGTGCGCGCTTGCGGCTTCGCCATGTTGTTCAGACCCTACTTCGTAACTTTTTTCTTGCCGGCAATCGCTTTGGCCGGGCCCTTGCGGGTGCGCGCATTGGTATGCGTGCGCTGACCGCGCACCGGCAAACCCTTGCGGTGGCGAAGACCGCGATAGCAACCAAGGTCCATCAGACGCTTGATATTCATCGCAACGTCGCGGCGCAGATCGCCCTCGACGAGATAATCCTGATCGATCGCATCGCGAATCTGGATGACTTCGGCATCCGCCAAATCAGAGACCCGGCGATCATCGGCAATGCCGACCTTCGCACAAATCTCACGCGCCTTCGCGGGCCCGATTCCATGGATATAGGTAAGCCCGATGACCACGCGTTTCTGTGTCGGGATATTCACGCCGGCAATGCGCGCCACGACGATCTCCTTCAATGCCTAAACGGCTGAAATTGTTATACATTTACCCATGCAACACACTCCCCCTTATCAAACCAAGGGTCCGGACAGCCTAAGCATGCCTGGATGGAGTCGCCACAAGGGCGCGGATTATATGTATGGCTACCCGCCAGTCAACTCCCGTTAAGGCCTGATTTCTCAGGGCTTTGACCGGCCACACCGGGTGGCCAACTGTTTCACACGAGCCCCCGAAAGAGCCCGGATTTGCGCCTTTCAGCGCCCCTTGGCGACACTATTGATCGCGGCTGCGATCTGGCGTGTCACCTCGCCAATCGGGGCCATCCCGTCCACGGTGACGAGCTTGCCCTGCTGGCGGTAATAATCGATCACCGGGGCCGTGTTCTGATAATAGACCGCCAGGCGATTCTTCAATGTCTCCGGCGTGTCGTCCGACCGCGCGGTGCCGCCACTTTCCTTGATCCGCTGCGCCTGACGCTCCACCAGAATGGCGTCGTCCACTTTCAGCGCGATTGCCAGATCAATCTGCTTGCCCCGGCTTTCCAGCAGCTTGTCCAGCGCATGGGCCTGACCATTGGTGCGCGGAAACCCGTCAAACACCGCACCGCCCACCGCATCGCCATGCTCCAGACGATCAGCAATGATACCAACCACGACCTCATCAGGCACCAGATCACCGGCTTCCATGATGGCTTTGCAGCGCTTGCCGAGTTCGGTACCGGCCGCGATTGCAGCGCGGAGCATATCGCCCGTCGAGAGTTGAGGTAGGCCACGCTGCTCTTGCAGTAGTTTGGCTTGCGTCCCTTTACCTGCCCCCGGCGGTCCAAAAAGGACCAGATTCACCGTTTCGCTCCCCGCAGTTTGGCCTTCTTGATGAGGCCTTCATATTGTTGCGCCACCAGATGGCTCTGGATTTGCGCGACCGTATCCATCGTAACGCTGACCACAATCAGGATTGACGTGCCGCCAAGGTAAAACGGGATGCTGTACTGATAGATCAGAATTTCCGGAATAAGACAGACAATTGTCAGATAAATACCGCCGACAACCGTAATGCGCGTAAGCACGAAGTCGATGTAATCGGCGGTCTTTTTGCCCGGACGGATGCCGGGAATGAAGCCGCCATATTTCTTCAGATTGTCGGCCGTCTCTTCCGGGTTGAAAATGATCGACGTATAGAAGAACGCAAAGAACAGAATGAGGCCCGCATAAAGCGCCAGATAGAGCGGCTGGCCCTGTCCGATCAGCGCGACGGTGGATTGCAGCCAATCGGGCACGCCGGATGCGTTGAAATTGGCGACCGTGGCCGGCATCAACAGAATGGACGACGCAAAAATCGGCGGGATAACGCCGGAGACGTTCAGCTTCAACGGCAAATGTGAAGATTCGCCGCCGAACATGCGGTTGCCCATTTGCCGCTTGGGATATTGCACAAGCAGGCGTCGTTGGGCCCTCTCCATAAAGACAATGCCCAGCACCAGCGCGATAATGAATATCGCGCCAACCACGATGAAGAATGGCGAGATCGCGCCCGTGCGGCCAGCCTCAAACGCCTGGCCGATCATCTGCGGAAAACGCGCAACGATGCCGGCAAAGATGATCAGCGAAATGCCATTGCCAACGCCGCGGCTGGTGATCTGTTCGCCCAGCCACATCAGCAAAACCGTGCCGCCCGTCAAGGTCAACACCGCGGTGAACCGGAAGAACCAGCCCGGATCAATCACGACATTGCCCCAATGCTCCAGACCGATGGCAATGCCATATGCCTGCAACGCACCTAGCCCGACGGTGCCATAGCGCGTGTACTGATTGATGACCTTCTGACCGGCCGCGCCTTCTTTCTTCAGCGCTTCCAGTTCGGGAAACACGGTCGTCATCAGCTGAATGATAATGGAGGCCGAAATATACGGCATGATGCCAAGCGCGAAGATGGCCATGCGCTCGATCGCACCGCCCGCCAGCACGTTAAAGACATCCAGAATGCCGCCCTGCTGCTGATTAAGCTGCTGCGTCAGAGCAGCCGGGTCGATACCGGGCATCGGGATATATGTGCCCAGGCGGCAAACCACCAGCACCGCCAGTGTAAACAAGATGCGCTGTTTCAGCTCTTTCGCTTTGGAGAAAGAGTTGAAGTTGAAATTGGCTGCAAGTTGTTCGGCCGCTGAGGGCATGTCCGACTCCGGTCAAGGGCCTATGTATATCGCAAGCCGCACGCCCGGCCATACCGGCCGGGGTGCGTAAAATTCGCGCTTCAGGCGCGGTTTTCTTCGCGCGCGGCCCGTTTTTCGGCGGCTTTCGTGCGACGCTGGGCCTTTTTGCCCGGCTCGCCCGATTTGTTCATATAGATCTTCTTCGTATAGGTCGTGGTGACAGAGCCGCCCGCCTTCTCCACCGCCTCGATGGCACCCTTGGAGGCACCGGCGATCTCGATCTCGATTTTCGCGGTGATCGTGCCCTTGCCGAGCAGACGCACACCATCTTTCGACTTGCCGGTCAGGCCCGCCTTGCGCAGCGAATCCTCGGTGATCTTCTCACCGGCTTTCAGCAGTTTGGCATCAAGCGCCTTCTGGATACGGCCCAGATTCACTTCGGCAAAATCGGTCGCGAAAATGTTTTTGAAGCCGCGCTTGGGCAAACGCATGTAAAGCGGCATCTGGCCGCCTTCAAAACCATTGATGGCAACACCGGAACGGGCTTTTTGCCCCTTCACACCATGACCGGAGGTTTTGCCCAGTCCGGAGCCCGTGCCGCGGCCAACGCGGGTTTTGCGCTTGTGCGCGCCGGGATTGTTGCGGATTTCGTTCAGTTTCATGACTTGCTCTCTTCCACGACCTCGACGAGGTGGCTGACGGCGCGGATCATGCCACGCACCGCCGGCGTATCTTCGAGTGTACGGGTACGGCGAATACGGCCCAGACCCAGGCCGCGCAAAGTGGCTTCCTGTTCCTTCGGCTTGCGGGCCGCGCTGCGCAACTGGCGCACGGTCACGGTCTTGCCGCCCGCTTTCGCGGCCGCTGCTTTTTTGGGCGCCTTTTTGGCAGGCGCTTTGGCTTTGGCTGGCGCCTTGGCCTTTGTTTTGGTTTCCGCAGTCATATCAGCTCTCCGCCGTTACCGGCTGTTCGTCTTTCAACGTCGCGCGGCGCGCAATGATTTCGCTGACGCTGCGGCCGCGGCGCTGGGCCACCATGCGCGGGCTTTGCTGATGCTTCAGCGCATCAAACGTGGCACGCACCATGTTGTAGGGGTTCGAGGTGCCAAGCGATTTCGACACAACGTCGCCCACGCCAAGCGCTTCAAACACGGCGCGCATCGGACCACCGGCAATGATGCCCGTGCCTTGCGGTGCCGGACGCACGACCACTTTGCCAGCGCCATGATGACCGCGCACTTCGTGATGCAAGGTATGACCATCTTTCAACGGCACGCGGATCAGGCTGCGCTTGGCCGCTTCGGTGGCTTTGCGGATGGCCTCAGGCACTTCGCGCGCCTTGCCATGGCCAAAGCCGACCCGGCCACGCTGATCACCAACAACCACCAGAGCGGCAAAGCCGAAACGGCGGCCACCCTTCACCACCTTGGCCACACGATTGATGTGAACAAGCTTGTCGATGAATTCATTGTCGCGCTCTTCGCGCTCGCGGTGACGGGGTTCACGCGCCATGAAACGATCCTTTTCTCAAAACTCGAGGCCGCCGCCGCGGGCAGCGTCTGCGAGCGCTTTAACGCGCCCGTGATAAATGTAACCGCCGCGATCAAAGACAACGGCCTTCACACCCTTGGCCAGCGAACGCTCGGCAATCAGTTTGCCGACAGCGCTTGCCGCGTCGAGATTCCAGGTCTTTGCCAGACCCGAATCCTTTTCGTTCGAGGATGCGTGCGCCAGGGTGGCACCTTTCGCATCGTCGATGATCTGGGCGTAGATATGCTTGCCCGAACGGAACACCGTAAGCCGCGGACGGCCGGATGACATTTGCGCGATACGATAGCGCGTGCGCGCCTTGCACCGTTCGAAGAGCTTTTTTTGAGCTGCCATGGTAGCGCCTACTTCTTCTTGCCTTCTTTGCGATGAATGTGCTCGTCCGCATATTTCACGCCCTTGCCCTTATAGGGTTCGGGTGGGCGGAAGCCGCGCACTTCGGCGGCCATTTGCCCAACGAGCTGCTTGTCGATACCGGAAATCGAAATCATCGTCGGCTTTTCGCAGACGACCGAAATTCCTTGCGGGATCGGATAGACGACATCGTGGCTGAAGCCGAGTTGCAGGTTAAGATTTTTGCCCTGCACGGCCGCGCGATAACCGACGCCGTTGATTTCCAGATTCTGTGTAAAGCCGGTGGTGACACCGATCACCAGATTGTTGATGAGGGTGCGCTGCATACCCCACATGGCGCGCGCGCGCTCCATGTTCAAATTCGGGGTGACAGTAATGCCGCCATCGCCAAGCTTGGCGTCAACTTCATCCATCATCCGCATCGACAGCTCACCCTTCGGGCCTTTGACCGTGACGGTACGCCCGTCGATCTTTGCCGTGACGCCGCTGGGAAGCGCGATAATCTTATGGCCAATACGAGACATGTTTTTCTCCCTCTGCCGATCAGAATACGTGGCAGAGAACTTCGCCGCCGACGTTTTTCTCGCGCGCGTTCGCATCGGTCATCACACCTTGCGGCGTGGAGACGATCGACAAGCCAAGACCCTGGCGGTGCGGTTTCAAATCTTTCACCGAGGTATAAACCCGGCGGCCCGGCGTGGACACCCGCTTCAATTCGCGAATGACCGGCTGGCCTTCGTGATATTTCAGCTCGATTTCCAATTCCTTGTGGCCCTTGTACTCAACTTCCGAATAGCCGCGAATGAAGCCTTCGGCCTGCAACACATCAAGCACACGGACGCGAAGGCCCGAACTCGGAGATTTGATCTTTGCCGTGCCGCGCATCTGACCGTTACGGATGCGCGTTAGCAGATCACTAATGGGATCGTGGATCGCCATATCTATTCCTTCCTCACCAGCTCGCCTTGGTCATGCCAGGGATCTGGCCAAAATTCGCAAGTTCACGCAGCGCGATACGCGACATCTTCACCTTGCGGTAATACGCCTTCGGGCGGCCCGAAAGCTCGCAGCGGTGATGAATGCGCGTCTTCGACGAATTACGCGGCAGTTTTGCCAGCTTCAGATGCGCGGCAAACCGTTCTTCCGGGGGAAGGTTCATGTCTTCCGTAATCGCCTTCAGCGCGGCGCGTTTGGCGGCAAATTTCTCCACCATCTTTTCGCGCTTTGCATTCCGGTTGATTTGGCTTTTCTTGGCCATCGTTTACCGCCTTATTCCGTGAACGGGAACTGGAAGCCTTTGAGAAGCGCCTTGGCTTCTGCATCGGTCTTCGCAGATGTATTGACAATAATGTCCATGCCCCAGCTCGACTCCGTTTTGTCGTAATCGATCTCGAGAAAGACAATGTGCTCTTTCAGACCCATGGCATAGTTGCCACGGCCGTCAAAGCTGGTCGGCTTCAACCCGCGAAAGTCGCGCACGCGCGGCAGCGCGATGGTGATGAGACGATCCAGAAATTCGTACATCTTGTCGTGCCGCAATGTGACCTTCACGCCAATCGGCAAATTCTCACGGATCTTGAAACCCGCAATGGCCTTTTTGGCGCGCGTCATCACCGCCTTCTGACCGGCAATCGCGGTCAGATCGTTCATCGCCGCCTGAATCTTCTTGCTGTCAGCTGCGGCTTCGCCAGCGCCAATATTCAGCACGATCTTTTCAATGCGCGGCACCTGCATCGCATTGGTATAGCCCAGCTCTTTCATCAGGGCCGGACGAATGACATCGTTGTAGCGCTTCTTGAAACGCGGAACGTAATTGGGATCACGCTCGGCCTCACCGACGGGCACAACATTGCCCGCGTTGACTTCACGGCGCTTGCCAGTTTCTTTTTTTACCTTCGTGCCTTGATCAGACATCGATAACCTCACCGGATCTCTTTGCGAAACGCACCTTGCGGCCGTCGCCCAGGGTTTTGAACCCGATACGGGTTGCGGTGCCCGATTTCGGATCGACATGCGCGATGTTCGACAATTCGATCGGCGCTTCCTTGTTCACGATTCCGCCCTGCGCGGTCTGTGTCTGACGCTGATGGCGCTTCACGACATTGACGCCAGAGACGAGTGCGCGGTCTTCCTTTGGGAACACCTTCATCACTTCGCCCTTCTTGCCTTTGTCGCGGCCCGTGGTGACGATAACCCGGTCGCCTTTTTTGATTTTAACAGCCATCACAGCACCTCCGGTGCGAGCGAAATAATCTTCATGTGCTTCTTGTCGCGAAGCTCGCGGGTGACCGGGCCAAAGATGCGCGTGCCAATCGGCTCGCCCTGCGCGTTGACGATCACCGCCGCATTGGCATCAAAGCGGATCAGGCTACCATCGGGACGGCGCACACCATGCGCCGTGCGCACAACAACCGCCTTCAGCACCTCACCTTTTTTCACGCGGCCGCGCGGAATGGCTTCCTTCACCGAAACCACAATGGTGTCACCGACCGCCGCATAGCGGCGCTTGGAACCGCCCAGCACTTTGATGCACATAACCCGGCGTGCGCCGGAATTATCGGCAACATCAAGTTCGGAGGACATCTGTATCATTTATCGAACTCCCGACCCTTGAGCCGCTTCTATTGCTTGCCCGCCAGGCCAACGACTTCCCAGCATTTCAGCTTGGAAAGCGGCTTGCACTCGCGGATGCGAACGATGTCGCCCACTTTGAATTCTGCGCTTTCGTCATGCGCGTGATATTTCTTCGACCGGCGCACGGTCTTTTTCATCACGGGGTGGGTAAAGCGGCGTTCCACCTTCACCACCACCGTCTTGGTGTTTTTGTCGCTGACGACAACGCCCTGCAGCACGCGCTTCGGCATGGCTCTATTCCTTCTTTCCAGCGGACGCCGCAGCGGCGGCGTGTTGCTGGGTCATAATCGTTTCGATGCGCGCGATTTCGCGGCGCACGACGCGCACCCGGCCGGTATTCTCAAGCTGGCCATTGGCGGCCTGAAAGCGCAGATTGAACTGCTCTTTCTTCAGCTTGGTCAGGTGTTCGCCCAATTCATCGGCCGATTTGGCGCGAATATCGTCGGCGGTATTTTTCTTCTTTGCCATCGCTCTTCTCCGCCTACAGGCCCAGACGCTGGATAAACTTGGTCGCGACCGACAGCTTTGCCGCGCCCAGGCGCAGCGATTCTTTTGCCGTTTCAACGTCCACGCCATCGATCTCGAACAGGATGCGGCCCGGTTTGATTTTCGCCACCCAGAATTCCGGCGAACCCTTGCCCTTACCCATGCGCACTTCGGCAGGCTTTTTGGACACCGGCACATCCGGGAACACCCGAATCCACACGCGGCCAGCGCGCTTCATGTGGCGGGTGATCGCGCGGCGTGCCGCTTCGATCTCGCGCGCCGTGATGCGCTCAGGCTCAACGGCCTTCAGGCCATAGGCGCCGAAATTCAAATTGGTGCCGCCCTTGGCCGCGCCATGAATGCGGCCCTTGAACTGCTTGCGAAACTTTGTGCGTTTGGGTGAAAGCATAATTGTTATCCGTTATCAGCCGGCTGCCGGTTGGTTACGGGACTGGGAGCCGCGCCCCTGATCGGAACCTTCGCTCTGCCGTTTCTCCACGGCATAGGGGTCGTGTTCCATGATCTCGCCCTTGAAAATCCAAACCTTCACGCCGCATGCGCCATAGGTCGTTTTGGCGGTTGCGACGCCGTAATCAATGTCTGCGCGCAAGGTGTGCAGCGGCACGCGCCCTTCGCGGTACCATTCCACGCGCGCGATTTCCGCGCCGCCAAGACGGCCGCCGCAGGTGATACGAATGCCTTGCGCACCCAGGCGCATGGCCGATTGCACGGCGCGCTTCATAACCCGGCGGAACGCAACGCGGCGTTCCAGCTGCTGGGCAATGTTTTCGGCGACCAGTTTGGCATCCGTTTCAGGCTTGCGGATTTCGACGATGTTCAAATGAACTTCATCATCCGTATATTTCTGCACATCGCTTTTCAGCTTCTCGATGTCGGCACCCTTTTTGCCGATGACAACACCGGGACGCGCCGAATGAATCGTGATGCGGCACTTCTTGTGCGGACGCTCGATCACAATCCGAGAGACGCCGGCCTGCTTCAGCCGTTCGCTCAGATGATTGCGAATCTTGATGTCTTCCTGCAGGAGCTTTCCGTATTCCTTTTTGCCGGCATACCACCGCGAATCCCATGTGCGGTTGATGCCGAGGCGGAACCCCGTCGGATTGACCTTCTGACCCATCAGGCCTGCTCCTTCTCGCGCTTCGGCGCTGCTTTTTTCGCGGCGGGCTTTTTCGCTGCCGCCTTCTTGGCGGCGGGCTTTGCCTCGCCCTTGTTTTCAGACTTCGCCTTGCCCTTGGTCTTTTTGGGCTCCGGCGCTTTTTCTTCGCGGCGTTCCTCGACGATGATCGTCACCTGCGAGAACGGCTTTTCAATGCTGGCACCGCGGCCACGGGCGCGCGCATGAAAGCGGCGCAGCACCATGTTCTTGCCAACACTCGCCTCGCTGACGACCAGATCATCGACATCGAGATCGTGATTGTTTTCCGCATTGGCGATGGCCGATTGCAGAACCTTCTTCACCACCTTGGCCACGCGCTTGCGCGAAAAGGTAAGCTCGGTAAGGGCGGCTTCCGCCGATTTGCCGCGTATCGTCTGTGCAACCAGATTCAGCTTGCGCGGAGATGTACGGATCATCCGCCCAATAGCCTTGGCCTGGCTGTCTTCCAGAACGCGGGCGCGTGCCTGCTTGCCCATGTGATTACGACCTCTTGGCTTTCTTGTCAGCCGTATGGCCATGGAAGGTGCGCGTGGGCGAGAACTCACCCAGCTTGTGACCCACCATGTCCTCGGTGACGAGAACGGGAATATGCTTCTGGCCGTTGTGAACACCGAACGTAAGCCCGACGAACTGCGGCAGGACGGTCGAACGGCGCGACCAGGTTTTGATCACTTCTTTGCGGCCCGAACCACGTGTGGCCTCTGCCTTTTTCAGCAGATACCCATCGACAAACGGACCTTTCCATACAGAACGCGTCATCTGACCTACCCTTGATTCTTTTTGGCGTGGCGCGAGCGCACGATGAATTTCGTAGTGCGCTTGTTCTTGCGCGTCTTCGCACCCTTGGTCGGTTTGCCCCATGGCGTCACCGGATTGCGGCCGCCCTTGGTGCGCCCTTCACCACCGCCATGCGGATGGTCAATCGGGTTCATCGCGGTGCCGCGCACATGGGGGCGTTTGCCCTTCCACACATTGCGGCCAGCCTTGCCGATCACTTCGTTCATGTGATCCGGGTTGGAGACGGCGCCAACCGTTGCGCGGCAGCTCAAAAGCACGCGGCGCACTTCGCCCGAATTCAGGCGCAGCATCGCAAAGCCGGAGTCACGGCCAAGATATTGCGCATAGGTGCCAGCGGAACGTGCCACCTGGCCGCCCTTGCCCGGCTTCATTTCGATGTTGTGCACGATGGTGCCAACCGGCATCGCTGACAGCGGCATCGCATTGCCCGGCTTCACATCAACCTTGTCACCGGCAATCACGGCATCGCCAACGGCCAGACGTTGCGGCGCCAGAATATAGGCCAGCTCACCATCCTTGTATTTGATCAGCGCGATGAACGCGGTGCGGTTCGGATCATATTCCAGCCGCTCGACAATTCCGGGTATATCCAGCTTGCGGCGCTTGAAATCGATGATGCGATAACGCTGCTTGTGACCACCGCCCTGATAGCGAACCGTGATGCGGCCGGTATTGTTGCGCCCGCCATGACGGTGCTGGCCTTCGGTCAATGCCTTGACCGGGCCGCCCTTGTGCAACTGGGAGCGGTCGATAAGAACCAGCCCGCGTTGGCCCGGCGTAGTTGGCTTGTATTGCTTTAGCGCCATCTCAGAGCCCCGTCGTAATATCGATCTGCTGACCTTCGGCCAGGGTCACGATTGCTTTTTTGTAGTCGCTGCGCGCATAGGCGCGGCCACGGGCCATTTTCGTCTTGCCCTTGACCCGCAACGTATTCACAGCCGTCACTTTCACTTTGAACAGCGCCTCAACCGCCTTGTGAATGGCGGGCTTGGTCGCGTCCAGGCGCACGCGGAAGATGACCTGATTGACTTCGGTCAGCTTGGTCGCCTTTTCGGTGATGACCGGCGAAAGGATCACGTCGTAATTGGTATTGGTCATGCCAACCGCTCCTCAATCGCCTTCAATGCGCTTTTGGTCAGCACCAGCTTGTCGCGCTTCAGAATGTCATAAACATTCAGGCCCGCTGCCGGCAGCATGGTGATGCCGGTCAGGTTGCGCGCGCTGAGTACGAATTTCGCGTCAAACTCTCCGTCCACGATCAGCGCGCTGGAAACACCCAGCTTGCCGAATTGCGCGGCCAGATCTTTGGTCTTCACGGCTTTGGACACCGCATCTTCCAGCACGACGATCTCGCCATTCTTTGCCTTGGACGACAGCGCATGCTTCAGACCAAGCGCGCGAATTTTCTTCGGCAGCGAGAATTCATGGCTGTGCACGACCGGGCCCATGGCCTTGGCGCCGCCAACAAACAGCGGAGCCGAACGCGCACCGTGACGGGCGGTGCCGCCGCCCTTTTGACGGCCAAAACGCTTTTTCGTGCGATTGATTTCCGCACGCGTCTTGATCTTGTGATTGCCGCTGCGCCGTTTGGCCAATTGCCATACGACGACGCGCTGGATCAGATCCGCACGCGGTTCCAGACCGAAGATCGCATCCTTCAGATCGATTTCGCCGGAGTCTTTGTTATCCAGATTGAGGACTTTGGTCTTCACGGCTTAGCCCTCTGCCTGTTGTTCGGTTGCGGGTTCAGCGGCGGGCGCGCTTTGCGGCGCGTCATTGCTGCTGCCTTTTTTCTTCACCGATGCCGGCATCGGCGCTTCCTTGGGAAGCGCGCGCTTCACGGCATCGCGGATCATCACCCAGCCACCCTTGGAACCGGGCACGGCGCCGCGGACCATGATGAGGCCACGCTCGACATCGACTTTCGCGATCTCAAGGTTTTGCGTGGTGATGTTCTCTGCGCCGTAATGGCCATGCATCTTCTTGTTCTTGTAGGTCTTGCCCGGATCCTGACGGCCACCCGTGCCACCCAGCGAACGATGCGAAATCGAAACGCCATGCGTGGCTTCAAGCCCGCGGAAGTTCCAGCGCTTCATCGCGCCGGTAAAGCCGCGGCCAATCGTGACGCCAGTCACATCGACCTTTTGGCCGGGCACGAAATGATCCGCGAGGATCACATCGCCCACATCGAGCAGATTGTCTGCATCGACCCGGAACTCGGCCAGTTTCTTTTTCGGTTCCACCTCTGCCTTCGCGAAATTGCCGCGATCGGCTTTGGTAAGACGTTTGGTTTTCGCATAGCCGGAACCGAGCTGAACGGCGGTGTAGCCATCCTGCTCTTCAGTACGCCGGGACACGACCTGACAGCCATCGAGCTTCAGGACCGTGACGGGCACATGCCTGCCGTCTTCCAGGAAGAGGCGGGTCATGCCGACTTTCTGCGTGATGACGCCTGTGCGCATCGCCGCGGTTACTCCTTAAAGCTTAATCTCGACATCAACGCCGGCCGCAAGGTCTAGCTTCATCAAAGCGTCGACGGTTTGCGGGGTAGGATCGATGATGTCGAGGAGACGTTTATGAGTCCGAATTTCGAACTGTTCGCGGCTCTTCTTGTCCACATGCGGGGACCGGTTGACGGTGAAACGCTCGATACCAGTCGGGAGCGGAATGGGCCCCCGAACCTGTGCGCCCGTGCGTTTCGCCGTGTTCACGATTTCCCGCGTCGAATTATCGAGGATGCGGTGATCGAAGGCTTTGAGCCGGATTCGAATGTTTTGGCTTTGCATAGCTCTTCTCTTTTCCAATACGGCCCTTGGACCGCCGCTCCCAGTTCGCTTCTTATTTAATGATGCCAGCGACGACGCCCGACCCAACGGTGCGGCCGCCTTCACGGATGGCGAAGCGCAGCTTCTCTTCCATCGCGATCGGCACAATCAGCTCGACTTCGATCGACACATTGTCGCCAGGCATCACCATTTCGGTGCCTTCCGGCAATTTCACAATGCCCGTCACGTCTGTCGTGCGGAAATAGAACTGCGGGCGGTAATTGCCGAAGAACGGGGTATGACGGCCACCTTCTTCTTTCGTCAGAATGTACACTTCCGCCTTGAAGTTCGTGTGCGGCGTTACCGAGCCCGGCTTGGCCAGAACCTGACCGCGCTCAACACCCTCACGGTCAATGCCGCGAAGCAGTGCGCCGATATTGTCGCCCGCCTGGCCCTGATCCAGCAGCTTGCGGAACATTTCCACGCCGGTAACGGTGGTGGACGATGTGTCCTTCATGCCGATGATCTCAACCGTTTCACCGACCTTCACGATGCCGCGTTCCACGCGACCCGTGACAACCGTGCCGCGGCCCGAGATCGAGAACACGTCTTCGATCGGCATCAGGAACGGCTGGTCAATCGGACGCTCCGGCTGCGGAATGCTCGCATCCACCGCTTCCATCAGCTTCAGGATCGCGTCATGGCCGAGCTCCTTGTTGGAGTCTTCCAGCGCCGCAAGCGCAGAGCCACGGATGATCGGAATGTCATCGCCGGGGAAATCGTAGGACGAAAGCAGCTCGCGCACTTCCATCTCCACCAGTTCCAGAAGCTCTTCGTCATCGACCATGTCGCATTTGTTCAGGAACACGACCAGCGCCGGCACGCCAACCTGACGGGCCAGAAGAATGTGTTCGCGGGTTTGCGGCATCGGGCCGTCCGCCGCCGACACAACCAGGATCGCGCCGTCCATCTGCGCCGCACCCGTGATCATGTTCTTCACATAGTCAGCATGGCCGGGGCAGTCGACGTGGGCGTAATGGCGGTTTGCCGTTTCGTATTCCACATGCGTCGTCGAGATCGTGATCCCGCGCGCCTTTTCTTCCGGCGCCTTGTCGATCTGGTCATAGGACGAATACGTCGCTCCGCCCGTCTCGGCCAGAACTTTCGTGATCGCTGCCGTCAACGTCGTCTTGCCATGGTCAACATGACCAATCGTGCCGATGTTGCAGTGTGGCTTGTTCCGTTCAAACTTTGCCTTCGCCATGGTCTTTCTCCGTCGTCTAAACTTTTGTTGGCCTACCGCTTCGCTGCATGAGGCCGGGGCTTGTTGG
The DNA here is from genome assembly GCA_040255365.1 of Hyphomicrobiales bacterium. GTDB lineage: Bacteria > Pseudomonadota > Alphaproteobacteria > Micropepsales > Micropepsaceae > Rhizomicrobium. Next base: position 27,331 of record JBDZUY010000026.1, on the reverse strand, counting down.
CCTGTCGCGAAGTGCTTGAGGCCGGGCTTGTTAGGCGTATTTCGCCTTCACTTCATCCGCGATTGCTTGCGGCACCTGTTCGTAATGATCAAACTGCATCGTGTATTGCGCACGGCCCTGCGTCATCGAGCGCAAGGTATTCACATATCCAAACATGTTGGCCAGCGGCACCATCGCGTTGATCACCTGCGCGTTGCCGCGCGTATCGGTGCCCTGCACCTGACCGCGGCGCGAATTCAGATCGCCGATCACGCTGCCAAAATAATCTTCCGGCGTCACAACTTCGACCTTCATGATCGGCTCCAGCAAACGGGCCACGCCCTTGCTTGCCAATTCGCGGAACGCCGCGCGCGCCGCAATGTCAAAGGTCAGCGCGTTGGAGTCCACTTCATGGTATTTGCCGTCCACCAAGGTCGCTTTGAAATCGATCACCGGGAAGCCAGCCATCAGACCGGATTCTTTTTGCGAACGAAGGCCCTTTTCGACCGAGGGAATGTATTCCTTCGGCACCGTGCCGCCGACAATCTTGTTCTCGAACACGAAACCGGAACCCGGCTCCAATGGTTCAAAATCGATTTTCACTTCGGCGAACTGGCCCGAACCGCCCGTCTGCTTTTTATGCGTGTAAAGAATCGTGATCGGCTTGGATAGCGTTTCGCGATAGGCCACCTGCGGTGCGCCGACATTGGCATCAACCTTGTAGGTGCGGCGAAGAATGTCGACCTTGATGTCGAGATGCAGTTCGCCCATGCCCTTCAGGATGGTCTGGCCGGATTCGGTATCTGTCGAAACGCGGAACGACGGGTCTTCCTGTGCCAGACGCGCCAGCGCCAGACCCAGCTTTTCCTGATCGGCTTTCGACTTCGGCTCGATCGCCAGCTCGATAACCGGATCGGGGAATTCCATGCGTTCCAAAATCACCGGCGCATTGGGTGCGCACAGCGTTTCGCCCGTTGTTGTCAACTTCAAACCCGCAAACGCCACGATGTCGCCAGCGAAGGCCTCTTTGATGTCTTCGCGGCTGTTGGAATGCATCAGCAACATGCGCCCGACGCGTTCGTTCTTGTCCTTCACCGAGTTCAACACGCTGGTTCCGCTCGTCACCGAACCGGAATAAACGCGCACGAAAGTGATCGAACCGACAAACGGATCGTCCATGATCTTGAACGCCAGACCGGAGAACGGCGCCTTGTCATCAGCCGGACGCAATACTTTCTCATCCGAGTCGGGCTTGACGCCTTCGACGGGGGGAACATCCATCGGGGACGGCAGATAATCGACAACCGCATCCAGAAGAAGTTGCACACCCTTGTTCTTGAAGGCCGAGCCGCACAGCACCGGCACAAAATGGAATGCGGTGGTGCCCTTGCGGATGCACTTTTTCAGATCGGCTTCCGACGGTTCTGTGCCATCCAGATAGGCTTCGAGCAGCTTGTCGTCTTCTTCGACTGCCATCTCCACCAGCTTGGCGTGATATTCCGCGGCCCTGTCTTTCAGATCGTCGGGAATCTCGATGGTGTCATATTCCGCGCCAAGATGATCTTCATGCCAGATCAGGGCCTTCATGCTGACGATATCGACCAGCCCCTTGAATTCGGCTTCGGTGCCGACCGGCAAGGTCAACACCATTGGGCGCGTACCCAGACGGTCAACCATCATGTCAACGCAGCGCTCAAAATTGGCGCCCATGCGGTCCATCTTGTTGACGAAGCAGATACGCGGCACATGATATTTGTCGGCCTGGCGCCAAACAGTCTCAGATTGCGGCTCAACACCGGCCACCGCGTCAAACACCGCGACCGCACCGTCCAGCACGCGCATGGAACGTTCGACCTCAATGGTGAAGTCCACATGGCCCGGCGTATCAATGATGTTGATGCGGTGATTTTTCCAGAAACAGGTCGTCGCGGCCGACGTGATCGTAATGCCGCGTTCCTGCTCCTGCTCCATCCAGTCCATCGTGGCGGAACCATCATGTGTTTCGCCAATTTTGTGATTCTTGCCCGTGTAATAAAGGATGCGCTCAGTCGTCGTCGTTTTGCCCGCATCAATATGCGCGGCAATGCCGATATTGCGATAATCTTTGAGCGGTGTTGTGCGGGTCATCGTCCTATACCTCGGTACTCGTCACCAACGGTAATGGGAGAAAGCGCGGTTCGCTTCTGCCATCTTGTGGGTGTCTTCGCGCTTCTTGACGGCGGAACCGCGATTGCTCGCAGCATCCAGCAATTCGCCGGAAAGCCGGCCCGTCATCGTTGTTTCGTTGCGGCTGCGCGCGGCGTTGATGATCCAGCGGATCGCCAGCGCACGGGCGCGGTCTGCGCGCACTTCGATTGGCACCTGATAGGTGGCACCACCGACACGGCGCGATTTCACTTCGAGCGCGGGCGACACATTGCGCAGCGCTTCGTGGAAAACAACCAGCGGGTCCTGCTTGGCTTTTTCCTGAATGACATCGAACGCGTTGTAAATGATGCTTTCGGCGGCGGATTTCTTGCCGTCATACATCAGCGAGTTCATGAATTTGGCCAGAATGAGATCACCGAACTTTGCGTCCGGGTGGATTTCACGTTTTTCTGCGCGGCGGCGGCGGGACATGTGCGTGTTTCCTCGTTACTTCGGACGCTTGGCACCGTAGAGCGAACGGCGCTGCTTACGGTCCTTGACGCCCTGCGTGTCGAGCACGCCGCGAATGATGTGATAGCGCACGCCCGGCAAATCCTTTACGCGGCCGCCGCGGATCAGCACCACGGAATGTTCCTGAAGGTTATGCCCTTCGCCGGGGATGTAGCTCACCACTTCATAGCCATTGGTCAGCCGCACCTTGGCGACCTTGCGCAAAGCCGAGTTCGGCTTCTTCGGTGTCGTCGTATAGACGCGCGTGCAGACGCCGCGTTTTTGCGGGCTGCCCTTCAGCGCCGGAACCTTGTTGCGCTTCGGCTTTTCGCCGCGCGGCTTGCGGATCAATTGATTGATCGTCGGCATTCTTTCATCCCTGACCACCGAAAGCGCGTCCGCGATCGGCATGTGCCAAAACCAAATAGCCAACCCCCGACCGGGGCTGGCCTCTCAAAGCGGAGGATCAGGCCGTTGGCCGGATCGCGCTTTCCAAAACCTCTATCACTGGCTCCTGGGCAGCGTTTCGCGCGCAAAAAACGCACCGACGGCCTGCCTTGAAGGTGGCGCTATATAGAAGGGTGAATTTTGTGGGTCAAGGGCTGTGAAACGATATTTCCGCCGTGGCGCCGGGGCCCGCGACGCAAAGCGCGTCGGGAGCCCCAAAAACCAAGCAATTCAAGCCTTTTTCGGTCCCGGCTCAGACCAGCGCCAGAACCGCGCGGGCCGCCATGACCGCCAGCACCAGGGTCGAAATTGTAAAGACAGAGAAGCGCAAGGTCACCTGATTGATGGTGCATTGCACCAGACTGTGAAGAACCCGCAGAATCACATAGGCCCAGGCCAGCAGGATGGCCGTATGGTCCGCCTGTGCCGAGAGATAGAGATAAAAGACCAGCGCATAGAAGATGGTCGGCTGTTCCATCAGATGGTTGTAATTGTCGGCCACCTGACGCGTGGCGGACGGCAGCACGTCCAGCGAGCCGGGATGGCGCGCATCATTGGGCTGGATCCTGGCCTTCTGCATGGCCGGAACGCGCTTTACATACATCCAGAGCCAGATCACCAGCGACCAGACAATAAGCGCCAGAATGGGTGTGAGAATTGAAGCAGCCATAGCGTGTTCCCCCAAAAATGATTGTGGGACGAACGCTAACCTGAGTCTGGCCCGGCTCTAAGCGGCTAATCGCGGGCCCGTGCGAACAGATCACCCGGCCGCGCCCCGAACTGTGCCTCATGCGCCAGAAGCGCCTTTTTCAGCGGCAGGCCGCCGCCATAGCCGGTCAGGCTGCCATCCGCGCCGATCACGCGATGACACGGCACAATCAGGCCGATGGGGTTTTGCCCATTGGCCAGCCCGACGGCCCGCGCCCCGCCCGGACAGCCAAGCGATTTGGCCAGCGCGCCATAGGATGTGGTTTCGCCATAGGGAATTTCCCACAGCGCGTTCCACACCTGATGCTGAAACGCGGTGCCATTGGCGGCGCGCTCTACGTCAAAAACTTTGCGCGCGCCGGAATCATATTCGCTGATCTGTGTTTGAATATCAGCCAGCGCCGCAGGATCGTGGATCGCATCGCGGTCCGCATGGGCCGCGTCGCCCGCGCGCAAACCAAACTTCACAAGCCGCCCCTTTGCATCCACCCAGGCAGAAAAATCACCAAAGCGGCTTTTGATGCGGCTCCAATAAAGTTTGCCGTCGCTCATGCCGCCTCTTTCTTCAGGCTGGCCCACAAATGCGCGGTAGCAAGGCTGCGATGCGGCGCAAAATCCTGCATCAACACGCCCACTTCGTCATGTGCCGGGCGCTCTTCGCGTTTGTGCAAATGTTGCAAGGCGGTCGCCAATGCGGAATCGCCCACCGGCGCGCAATCGCCAAAGCCCACACCACGCAACATCATATAGCGCGCGGTCCACACGCCAATGCCGCGAATAGCGGTGAGATTACGTTCAGCCGCCAATGCCGAACCCTGCCCCATGTTTTCAGCGTCCAGTGCGCCGCTTGCCACGGCCTCTGCAGCGCCGACCAGATACGCCGCCTTGGAGCGCGAATAGCGCCGCGCCGTCAAAGCGGCAGGCGCGATATTGGCAACGCGGCCGGGCGTGGGGTGCGCGCGCATGGCACCAATTTTTTCGCCTGCCAGATGCAGCATTTCGCGGCGCAAGGATGCGGCAAAGGCAATATTGATCTGCTGGCCGATGATGGCCCAGCACAGCCCGTCAAACCCCGTCGCGGTTAGCGGCAAACGCAGGCCGCGGCGTTTGCCAAAGAACGCAGCGAATTGGCCCGCGCGTTTTGTGCGCGCTTCAAAGCCCGCAACATCGCCAGCAAAGCCCAGCATCTTCAGCGCCGAATTATGAAAGAACGCCGCACTCTCGCGGCTGAGTTTTCGTTCGGGGTGCACGCGGCACCACGCGCCCTGTTCCTCCAGCGAAATTTCCAGAACTGCCGGACCATCCGGGGCAATCAGTGCCTTGAAAATGCGCCGCCCCTCCACCCGCTCGCACGGGCTTTCGCGGTCGCGATCGTGATAGGCCAGCACTTCGGCCGCGCGATACGCGCCCGGCAATTGCAGCAAGAACACCGACGCGCCGCCCAACGCACGATAGGCGCCGGGCGTCATGCGCGTGAACGCCAAAAACTGGCGATGAAAAACCGATTCACTTTCAAAGCCCGCCGCATAGCCGACATCCACGACGCGCGTATCACCGCCCAGAAGCGCGGCCTGTGCGGCATGCACACGCTCACGCCTGAGCCACGCGGCGGGCGCCATATGCGCGTGTGTGCGCATCAATTCGCCCAGCTTGGTCAGGCTGACGCCGCACGCCTTTGCCAGCGCCGCGGCATCATGGAAGTTTTCCGGGGTTGCGCGCACGCGTTTTGCCAGCCCGTCAAACAATTGCAGGTCGCCATCTTCACCGCGGTAAAACAGATCGGGGCGGCACCGCTTGCACGCGCGCAAACCGGCGGCCTGTGCTTCGGCTTCGGTTTTAAACAGCTTTACATTTTCCGGCTTGGGCTGGCGCGCCGGACAGGACGGCAAGCAATAGATGCCGGTCGACAAAACGCCGATCAGGAATTTGCCGTTGAATTTTCCGGCGCGGGCCTCTGTGCGGTCCCAACTGAAGGTCTTTGGCAGCATGGGCGGATGTTAGCGCAGCATTGCGCCCCTCGCCTCCCATTTCGCGTTTTTGATGCCGCGCCATCGTGTAAGGTTGCAAGTGGAGGGCGCCATGAGCGAACAAGACACAATCAACGCGGTGAGCGCACCGAACACACGCCCCAGTCTGGCAGCGCAGTTGCGCGGGTTTGGCGTAGAGCCGGGCGGCACAATGATCGTGCATTCATCGCTGCGTTCACTGGGCTGGGTCTGCGGCGGCGCGCAGGCCGTGATCGAAGCGTTGCTGGATGCGCTGGAGCCGCAAGGCACGCTGGTGATGCCGTCACAATCCGGCGGATTGAGCGATCCCGCGAACTGGAAAAACCCGCCTGTGCCGCAAGAATGGTGGCAAACAATTCGCAACACGATGCCGGTCTATGATCCGGCGCGCACACCGACACGGGAGATGGGCGCGATAGCCGAATTGTTTCGCACATGGCCCGGCGTGATACGCAGCGCGCACCCGGCCAATTCCTTTGCGGCATTCGGGCCGGGCGCGCGCGACATCCTTGAACCGCATGAGCTGGATGATCCGTTTGGCGAGGCGTCTCCACTGAGGCGGCTCTATGATCACGATGCGCAAATCCTGTTGATCGGTGCCGGCTACGACCGCTGCGCGGCGTTGCATCTGGCCGAGCGGCGCGCGGCACCGGATGCACCACATGATGATGGCGGCGCAACCATCATGGTGGATGGAGCGCGGCGCTGGGTGCCTTACGAAATACCGCCGAATGATTCTGATCGGTTTCCCGCCATCGGTGAATGGCTGGAAGAAAAAGGCGCGGTGCGCATCGGCAAGATTGGCAACGCCGTATGCCGGTTGATGGCTTTGCGCCGCGTTGTTGATCTGGGCACGGCTTGGCTTAAGCGCGCGCCATAAAAAAGGGCCGCCTTGCGGGCAGCCCTTTTCTATAAACATGTCATCCCGGCCAGCGTCAGCGCGAGCCTGGAGCAAGCCTTACTCAGCGGCTTCCTGCGGAGTCGATTCCGCTTCGGCTTCCGGCTTTGGCGCTTCGAGTGCCGCAACCGGCTTGTTCCGCGCCTGCTCTTCCTGAATCGCCCGGTCGCGTTCCATCGCGACATTGCGAAGCCGCGCAACCGCGCCGCCCGTGCCCGCCGGGATCAAACGCCCGACGATCACGTTTTCTTTCAGACCTTCCAGCGTATCGACCTTGCCGTTGACGGCCGCATCGGTCAGCACGCGTGTCGTCTCCTGGAACGAAGCAGCCGAGAACACCGAGCGCGTCTGCAACGACGCCTTGGTAATACCCAGCAGAACCGGACGGCCCTCCGCGGGCTTGCCGCCCACCATGGCCGCTTTGCGGTTCGCATCTTCCATTTCGATCAGGTCAACCTGTTCGCCGGTCAGCAGCGTGGTTTCACCGCCATCAAGGATTTCCATCTTCTGCATCATCTGGCGGCAGATCACTTCGATATGCTTGTCGTTGATCTTCACGCCCTGCAGCCGATAGACGTCCTGAATTTCCTTGACCAGATAGGTGGTCAATTCCTCGACGCCCTTGATCCGCAAGATGTCATGCGGGCTGGGATTGCCTTCGACGATGTAATCACCCTTCTCGACATAATCGCCCTCGCGCACGCTGATGTGCTTGCCCTTGGGGATCAGATATTCGGACGGATCGATCTTTTCGTCTTTCGGACGAACGATGACGCGGCGCTTGTTCTTGTAGTCCTTGCCGAATTCGACAAACCCGTCGGTCTCGGCCAGCACCGCGCATTCCTTTGGCTTGCGCGCTTCAAACAGCTCGGCCACGCGCGGCAGACCACCCGTGATGTCACGTGTTTTTGCGCCTTCCGTCGGAATACGAGCCAGCAAGTCACCGGCCCGCACTTCGGCGCCATCTTCGATGGACAAAATGGCATCAACGGAGAGCGTGTAACGCGCCTCGCTGCCATTCTCCAGCATGATGGGATTGCCCTTGGCATCCGTCAGCACGACGGCGGGACGCAAATCCTGAGACTTGGAGCCCGTGCCGCGCGTATCGATGATGACCTTGTTCGACACACCGGTTTTTTCGTCGGCCACTTCCTTCATCGAAACGCCAGACACCACGTCGTCGTAACGCGCGATACCCTTGACCTCGGTCAACACCGGAACCGAGTTCGGGTTCCATTCGGCCAAACGGTCACCGCGCTTCACATTTGCGCCCTCGTCCACTTTCAGACGTGCGCCATAGGTGATGCGATAGCTTGCGCGTTCCTCGCCCTTCGGATCAAGAATGGCGATCTGCATGTTGCGGCCCATCGCGATCAACTCACCATCGGAGTTTTTCACGACATTGCGGTTCACAACCTTGACCTTGCCGTCATAGGACGCCTCGATCTTGGAAGACCCGGCCACCTGTGCCGCGCCGCCAATGTGGAACGTGCGCATGGTCAGCTGTGTGCCCGGTTCGCCGATCGACTGGGCCGCGATAACGCCCACCGCTTCGCCGATATTGACCGGAGTGCCACGCGCCAGATCGCGGCCATAACATTTGCCGCACACGCCATCGCGCAGATCGCACGACAGAACCGAACGCACGCGAACGCGTTGGATATTTGCGTTCTCGATCGTTTCGGCGGCGTCTTCGGTGACTTCCTTGCCACGCTTGAGAATGATCTCGCCCGTTTCGGGATGCTTCACATCTTCGGCAACCGTACGGCCCAGAATGCGTTCCGCCAAAGACGAAACAACATGACCACCATCAATTTCGGCCTGAACGGTAACGCCGCCCTTCGTGCCGCAATCTTCCTGGGTGATGATGCAGTCGTTTGCAACGTCCACCAGACGACGCGTCAGATAACCGGAGTTTGCCGTTTTCAGCGCGGTATCGGCCAAGCCTTTGCGCGCACCATGTGTCGAGTTGAAGTATTCGAGAACGGTCAGCCCTTCCTTGAAGTTGGAAAGAATTGGCGTTTCGATAATTTCGCCCGACGGTTTGGCCATCAGACCGCGCATACCGGCAAGCTGCTTCATCTGCTGCGGCGAACCACGCGCACCGGAATGGCTCATCATGTAGATGGAGTTCATCTCGATGACACGGCCCGTTTCCGGATCGATTTTTTCGGCCGCAATTTCCTTCATCATTTCGGCGGCAACCTGATCGGTGCATTTCGACCACGCATCGACAACGAGGTTGTACTTCTCTTTGTCGGTGGTCAGACCGTCCAGATATTGCTGCTCATACTCACGCACACGGTGGCGCGTGTCGTCGATCAGCTTTTCCTTGGTGAGGGGCACAACCATGTCGTCCTTGCCAAAGGAAATACCGGCCTTGCACGCTTCCTTGAAGCCCAGGCTCATCACCGCATCGGCGAACAGCACAGTCTCCTTCTGGCCGCAATGACGATACACTTCGTCAATCACACGGCTGACGTCCTGCTTGCGCAGAAGCTGGTTCACCAATTCAAACGGAATGTTTTTGTTACGCGGCAGAAGTTCGGCCACCATCATGCGGCCCGGTGTGGATTTCACCCGGCGCACAATCGGATTGCCTTCGCTATCCACCGTTTTGTAACGCGCTTCGATTTTGGTGTGCAGCGTCACCGCGTTGGAGAACAACGCATGTTCGATTTCACCAATATCGTTGAATACAGTGCCTTCGCCCGGCTCGCCTGCGCGTTCCTGGCTGACATAATAAAGACCCAGCACGATGTCCTGCGTCGGCACGATGATCGGCTTGCCGTTGGCCGGTGACAGGATGTTGTTGGTGGACATCATCAGCACGCGCGCTTCCAACTGGGCCTCAAGACTCAGCGGAACGTGCACGGCCATCTGGTCACCGTCGAAGTCGGCGTTAAAGGCGGTGCAAACCAGCGGATGCAGCTGGATGGCTTTGCCTTCGATCAACACCGGCTCAAACGCCTGAATGCCAAGACGATGCAAGGTCGGTGCGCGGTTGAGCAGGATCGGATGCTCGCGGATCACCTCTTCCAGAATATCCCAAACTTCGGGCTTTTCTTTCTCAACCAATTTCTTGGATTGCTTCACCGTCTGGCTAAAGCCCTTGGCCTCCAGCCGCGAATAGATGAACGGCTTGAACAATTCGAGCGCCATCTTCTTTGGCAACCCGCATTGATGCAGTTTCAGTTCCGGGCCAACCACGATGACCGAACGGCCGGAATAATCGACGCGCTTACCCAGCAGGTTCTGACGGAAACGGCCCTGTTTGCCCTTCAACATATCGGCAAGGGATTTCAGCGGGCGCTTGTTGGCACCTGTGATGACGCGGCCACGCCGCCCATTGTCAAACAGCGCATCAACCGATTCCTGCAACATGCGCTTTTCGTTGCGCACAATGATGTCCGGCGCCTTCAACTCCATCAGCCGCTTCAAACGGTTGTTGCGGTTGATGACGCGGCGATACAGGTCGTTCAGATCGGACGTGGCAAAGCGGCCGCCATCGAGGGGAACCAGCGGACGCAGTTCCGGCGGGATGACCGGAATGACTTCCAGAATCATCCATTCCGGGCGGTTGCCGGAATCGATAAACGCTTCGACCACTTTCAAACGCTTGGTCAGCTTCTTTGGCTTTTCACCGCCATTGCAGCCGGCGATTTCGACGCGCAGATCATCACGCAGCTTTTCCAGATCGATCGCCATCAAAAGATCGCGGATCGCCTCGGCACCGATTTTGGCGGTGAAGCTGTCTTCGCCATATTCGTCCTGCGCGCGATAATACTCGTCTTCCGACAGCATCTGCCGGTCCTTGAGCGGCGTCAGGCCCGGCTCAATGACAACGTAATGTTCGAAATACAGAACGCGTTCGAGATCCTTCAACGTCATGTCGAGCATCAAACCGATGCGCGACGGCAGCGATTTCAGGAACCAGATGTGGGCCACCGGCGCCGCCAGTTCGATATGGGCCATGCGGTCGCGGCGCACTTTTTGCACCGTCACTTCAACGCCGCATTTTTCGCAGACGATGCCTTTGTATTTCATCCGCTTGTACTTGCCGCACAAGCATTCGTAATCCTTCACCGGGCCAAAGATGCGCGCGCAGAAAAGACCGTCGCGCTCTGGCTTGAAGGTACGATAGTTGATCGTCTCCGGTTTCTTCACCTCGCCATGGGACCAGCGCAGGATTTGATCCGGGCTGGCGAGCGAGATTTTAATCCGGTCAAAGGTGGGGACTTCCTTGCCGGATTGAAAAACATTTTGCAGGTCTTGGTTCATTCCCGTCTCCTAACGAGCGGTTAGCAGTTCTTTTTGCGGCACCCTTTCGGATCAGCTCAAAGGTGAGCCGCGAATTTTTCAAACATGATGCCGAGCCTTACCGAAGCATCATGCGCAAACAGGCGTCAGCCGTTGACCAGCTCGACATTGAGCGACAACGAACGCATTTCCTTGACCAGCACGTTGAACGATTCCGGGATGCCGGCCTCGAACGTGTCTTCGCCGCGGACAATCGCTTCGTAAACTTTGGTGCGGCCGGCCACGTCGTCCGACTTCACGGTCAGGATTTCCTGCAACGTGTAAGCCGCGCCGTATGCCTCAAGCGCCCACACTTCCATTTCACCGAAACGCTGACCGCCGAATTGCGCCTTGCCGCCCAGCGGTTGCTGGGTCACAAGCGAATACGGACCAATCGAACGGGCATGGATCTTGTCATCAACAAGATGGTGCAGCTTCAACATATAGATGTAGCCCACCGTGACCTGGCGCTTGAACGCCTCGCCCGTGCGGCCATCATACAATGTTGATTGCCCGGTATCGCTGAGCCCGGCCTGTTTCAGCATTTCGACAATGTCGGCCTCTTTCGCGCCATCGAACACCGGCGTTGCAATCGGCACACCGGGGCGCAAATTTTCACCCATTTCGATGAGTGCATTGTCATCGAATTCGGCCAGCCGCTTATCTTCGGCATAAATTTGCTTCAGCGTGTTGCGCAACGGTGCGGCATTGCCATCCCGCTTGATCTTGTCGAGCGTGTCACCGATCTGACGGCCAAGACCAGCACAGGCCCAGCCCAGATGGGTTTCCAGAATCTGCCCGACATTCATGCGCGATGGCACACCCAGCGGATTGAGCACGAGATCAACCGGTGTGCCATCTTCCAGATAGGGCATGTCTTCCATCGGCAAGATACGGCTGATGACGCCCTTGTTGCCATGACGGCCGGCCATCTTGTCGCCCGGCTGCAGCTTGCGCTTCACCGCGACGAACACTTTGACCATTTTCATCACGCCCGGTGCGAGTTCATCGCCCCGGCGCAGCTTCTCAACCTTGTCGGCAAAACGCTTGTCCAGAAGATGCTTGGAATCGTCATACTGCTTGCGCAGGCCTTCGATTTCTGCCATCGCCTTTTCGTTGCGCAGGCCGATCTGCCACCATTGTTGACGCGGCAAGGTATCGAGCACGGTTTGCGTAATCTTGCTGTCGGGCTCCATATCTTTCGGGCCGCTGGCTGCGGTCTTGTTCAGCAGGATTTCCGAAAGACGCGCAAAGATATTGCGTTCCAGGATTGCCATTTCGTCGTCACGGTCTTCGGCCAGACGGTCTTCTTCCGCCCGTTCGATGGCCAGCGCACGCTGGTCTTTATCAACACCGTGGCGGTTGAACACGCGCACTTCGACGACCGTGCCGGTAACGCCCGGCGGAACGCGCAGCGAGGTGTCGCGCACATCGGCCGCTTTTTCACCAAAGATCGCGCGCAGCAGCTTTTCTTCCGGTGTCATCGGGGTTTCGCCCTTGGGCGTTACCTTGCCCACCAGAATGTCGCCCGCCTGCACTTCGGCACCGATATAGGTGATGCCGGCTTCGTCGAGGTTCTTCAAAGATTCTTCGCCGACATTGGGAATGTCGCGCGTGATTTCTTCTGGCCCCAGCTTTGTATCGCGCGCCATCGTTTCAAATTCCTCGATATGGATCGAGGTGAAAACGTCGTCGCGCACGATGTGCTCGGAAATCAGAATGGAGTCTTCGAAGTTGTAGCCATTCCACGGCATGAACGCGACGAGCGCATTCTTGCCAAGCGCCAATTCGCCAAGCTGTGTCGAAGGACCATCGGCAATGATGTCGCCCTTCTGCAGCAGGTCGCCCACCTTCACCAGCGGCGTTTGCGTGATGCAGGTGGATTGGTTCGAACGCTGGAACTTTTTCAGATGATAGATGTCGATGCCCGGTTTTGCCGGATCGGGCTCTTCGGTGGCGCGCACAACAATACGCATCGCATCAACCTGATCGACCACGCCTGCGCGGCGCGCAGAAATGGCAGACCCGGAATCGCGTGCCACAACATCTTCCATGCCTGTGCCAACCAGCGGCGCTTCGGGGCGCAGCAACGGCACGGCCTGACGCTGCATGTTCGAGCCCATAAGCGCGCGGTTCGCATCGTCGTTTTCCAGGAACGGCACAAGCGCGGCGGCGACGGACACCAATTGCTTCGGCGACACGTCGATGAACTCCACCTGATCTGGCGTCGTCATCACAAAGTTCCCACCCTTGCGGCAGGAAACCAGCTCGTCGGTGATGCGGCCCTTGGCATCAAACGCCGCGTTGGCCTGGGCGATGGTGTATTTCGCCTCTTCCATCGCCGACAGATAGATCACTTCGTCGGTGACGTGCTTGTTCTCGACCTTGCGATACGGGCTTTCGATGAAGCCGTACTTGTTCACCCGCGCATAGGTTGCGAGCGAATTGATCAGACCGATATTCGGGCCTTCCGGCGTTTCAATCGGGCAGATACGGCCGTAATGCGTCGGATGCACGTCGCGCACTTCAAAGCCGGCGCGTTCGCGTGTCAGACCACCCGGCCCGAGCGCGGACATGCGCCGCTTGTGCGTCACTTCCGACAGCGGATTGGTCTGGTCCATGAATTGCGAAAGCTGTGACGAGCCAAAGAACTCGCGCACCGCAGCCGCAACCGGCTTGGCGTTGATCAGATCATGCGGCATCACGGTGTCGATATCGACAGCGCTCATGCGTTCCTTGATGGCGCGTTCCATACGCAGCAAACCGACGCGGAACTGGTTTTCCATCAACTCGCCAACCGAGCGCACACGCCGGTTGCCCAGATTGTCGATGTCGTCGATTTCACCGCGGCCGTCGCGCAATTCCACCAGCGCCTTTACGATGGCCAGAATGTCTTCTTTGCGCAGCGTGCGCATGGTGTCGGGCGCATCCAGATTCATGCGCATGTTCATCTTCACGCGGCCAACGCTGGACAGGTCATAGCGTTCGGGGTCAAAGAACAACTGGTTGAACAGCGTTTCGGCCGTATCCAGTGTCGGCGGTTCACCCGGACGCATCACGCGATAAATGTCGATCAGCGCCTGTTCGCGGCTGTGGCTTTTGTCCACCGCCATCGTGTTGCGGATATACGCGCCGATGGTGATGCCATCGACGTTCAGCACATCGACTTCGTCGAAACCGGCCTCGGCCAATTGTTCCAGATTTTCCGCCGTCAGCTCGTCGCCTGCTTCGACATAAATCTCGCCGGTTTCCGGGTTGACCATGTCGAGCGCAGAGAACCGGCCGATCAGCTCTTCTTCGCCAAGACCGATCTGCTTGATGCCATCTTCGGCCCATTTGCGCATTGTGCGGGCCGTCAGCTTGGTGCCCGTTTCGGCAATGACTTCGCCGGTCTTGGCATTCTTCCAATCGGTCGAAATCTTGGCGTTGCGCATCCATGCCGCTTCGAGCGGCGTGGTCCAGCTGCCATCCTTCGCGCGCTTGAAGGCGATCTTGCCATAGAAATATTCGAGGATCTGTTCCTGATCCAGGCCCAGCGCATAGAGCAATGTCGTCGCCGGCAATTTGCGGCGCCGGTCAACGCGCACATGCACAATGTCCTTGGCGTCAAATTCAAAATCGAGCCACGACCCGCGATAGGGAATGACGCGCGCGGCAAACAACAGCTTGCCGGACGAATGGGTTTTGCCCTTGTCATGGTCAAAGAACGCGCCCGGCGAACGGTGCATCTGCGATACGATCACACGCTCAGTGCCGTTAACGACAAAGGTGCCGTTTTCGGTCATGAACGGAATGTCGCCCATATAAACATCTTGTTCCTTGATGTCCTTCACCGATTTGGCGCCGGTTTCTTCGTCCACATCGAACACGATCAGACGCAAGGTCACCTTCAGCGGCGCCGCATAGGTCATGGAGCGTTGCTGACATTCCTCAACGTCGTATTTCGGCTCTTCGAAATGGTAATCGACATATTCGAGCAGCGAGGATTCCGAAAAATCCTTGATCGGGAAGACCGACGAAAAGACCGCCTGCAGCCCCTCGTCCAGGCGGGTACCATCCGCCTGTCGGTCCACCTGAAGGAACTGGTCGTACGAGGTTTTCTGAACCTCGATAAGATTCGGCATTTTCGCCACTTCGACCATTTTGCCGAAATATTTGCGAAGCCGTTTGCGTCCCGTGAACGAGAGAGTCATTCCGCGATCCCTTTGCCTAACGTGTTCTAGAACCGGTCAGAGCCGCCCAAAGCCCGTTCCGGAAATTTGTATTCCAAGTGCGAACGCCACCAGCCCTCCGGCAGCCGGGCTGCCGGAGGGGGTGGGGTGTTCCAGATAGTCTTGCGTACGCCGTATTCAAGCCGGCGACGCCTCCTTATTTCAACTCGACTTTCGCGCCTGCGTCTTCGAGCTGCTTTTTGAGTTTTTCCGCTTCGTCCTTCGACACATCGGCCTTCACGTCCTTCGGGGCACCTTCGACGAGGTCTTTGGCTTCCTTCAGGCCGAGCCCGGTGATGGCGCGGACTTCTTTAATCACGTTGATCTTCTTGTCGCCGGCAGATGTCAGCACAACCGTGAATTCGGTCTGCTCTGCGGCAGGTGCACCACCAGCGGCGGGGCCAGCAGCAGCAACCGCGACAGGCGCGGCAGCCGAGACGCCCCACTTCTCTTCGAGAAGTTTCGCCAGATCGGCAGCTTCCATAACGGTCAGACCGGACAGGTCTTCGGCGAGTTTTTCGATATTCGACATTTCTTACGTCCTTACGGGTTTGAATGATTGGTTCGTCAAGTCGTCCTGTTACGCTGCGTCCTTTTGGGAATACGCGCCGATAACGCGGGCCAGCTGACCGGCGGGTGCCTGCAGAACACCAGCAATCTTTGTTGCCGGCGCCTGAAGCAGACCAACGATCTTGCCCCTCAGCTCGTCGAGAGACGGCAATTGTGCCAGCGCTTTCACGCCATCCACATCCAATGCCGTTGTTCCCACAATGCCGCCAAGGATGACGAGATTTTTGTTATCCTTGGAGAATTCCACCACGACCTTCGAAGCGGCAACCGGATCAGCCGAATAGGCAATTCCGGTCGGGCCTTTGAAGAGATGCGCGATGCTCTCTAGCGGCGTTCCCTGGAGCGCGCGTACGACCAGACGGTTTTTCGACACTTTGAACGAGGCACCTGCATCACGCATACGCGCACGTAGGTCGTTCATCTGTGCCACCGTCAGGCCGGAATAGTGGGCGACCACCACGGAGCCGGCATCATTGAACAGCCCGTTCAGGCTCTCCACGACTTCGACTTTTTGGGCTTTCTCCACTTGGCTCTCCTTATGTGGCGGCCTGCGGCTTTGCGGCCCGGCCACCTCAACCGGCAATGCGAGACGATCCGCATCACCCCCTGTTGCTCACCCCCGCATGAAACATTGCGGAGCCTGCCCAGGGTTCAAACCCGAATACGCAAAACGCATGACGCGCCCGCAAAATCCGGTTCTCGCCCCGTCTGCGCTGGAACATTTAAGTCCGCAATCGGACTCCAGCGGTCTTGGACAGGTTCCAGCGATCGTCCGCCGGAAACTCAAATACACTTACGCTGTGGCTTCCGCCCCAACGCTGGCCAGTTCGACTTTGACGCCCGGCCCCATCGTCGAGGAAATCGAAATCCGCTTCAGATAGGTGCCTTTTGCGCCTGCCGGTTTGGCCTTGACCACGCTGTCAACGAAACGCGTGATGTTTTCCACCAGCGCCTTTTCCTCGAAGCTCGCCTTGCCGACGCCGCCCTGAACAATGCCGGCCTTTTCAACGCGAAATTCAACCGCGCCGCCTTTGGCATCTTTCACTGCACCGGCGACATCCATCGTCACTGTGCCGACCTTCGGGTTCGGCATCATGCCGCGCGGGCCCAGCACTTTGCCGAGGCGGCCAACAACACCCATCATGTCCGGCGTCGCGATGCAGCGGTCGAAATTGATTTCGCCCTTCTGTACCTGTTCGGCCAATTCTTCGGCACCAACAATATCGGCACCCGCCTTCTGGGCTTCTTCGGCTTTCGCGCCTTTCGCGAACACGGCCACGCGCATGGTGCGGCCGGTGCCATTGGGCAGCGAGACAACGCCGCGAACCATTTGATCGGCATGACGCGGGTCAACGCCCAGATTGATCGAGACTTCGACCGTTTCGTCGAATTTGGCGCTGGCGCGCGCCTTGATCAGCTTTACCGCCTCATCAATCGAATACATCTTGTCGGCGTCGATGCCTTCGCGGGTTTTCTTCACGCGCTTTGAAAGTTTTGTCATCGCCCTTACCCCTTGACCTGAATGCCCATCGAGCGCGCAGAGCCCTCGATCATGAGCATGGCGGCCTCGACGTCATTGGCGTTGAGATCCTTCATCTTGGTTTCGGCGATCTGGCGCACCTGATCCTTTGACACCGAGCCGACGAAATCACGGCCCGGAACTTTCGAGCCGCCCTTTAGCTTCGCCGCCTTCTTCAGGAAGTACGACGCCGGCGGTGTTTTCATCTCGAACGAAAAAGACTTGTCCGAGAACACGGTGATCGTCACCGGGATCGGCATGTTCTTTTCCTGATCCTGCGTCTTGGCGTTAAACGCCTTGCAGAATTCCATGATGTTCAGACCGCGCTGGCCCAATGCCGGGCCGATTGGCGGCGACGGATTGGCAGCCCCTGCGGGCACCTGCAATTTTACGTATCCAACAATCTTTTTCGCCATTTTTCAGACCGCCTCCTTTACGCGGCTTTGCGGTGCAACCGGACCTGGCTGGCCCTCCCGCACAAAACGCAAATCACATCTTTTCGACTTGCGTAAACTCCAACTCGACCGGCGTTGCGCGGCCAAAGATCGACACCGCGACCTTCACGCGCGAACGCGCCTCGTCCACTTCTTCGACCGTGCCGTTGAACGAGGTGAACGGGCCATCGGCCACACGCACCTGTTCGCCAATCTCGAATGTGATCGAGGATTTTGGCCGTTCGGCCCCCTCGGTCACCTGATTGAGAATGCGGTCCACTTCGGCCTGACGAAGCGGCATCGGTTTGTTGTTCTGCCCCAGAAAGCCGGTGACCTTCGCCACGTTCTTCACAAGGTGATAGGCCTCGTCCGTTAGCCTGGCGTGCAACAGCACATAGCCGGGAAGGAATTTGCGTTCCGCATTCACCTTCTGGCCGCGGCGCACCTCGATCACGTCTTCGGTCGGAACAAGCACGTCTTCGACAAGGTCCGTAAGGCCCTGCATCTGCGCCTGCCGCTTGATCTCCTCGGCCACCTTTTTCTCGAAATTCGAGTAGGTGTGGACGATGTACCATTTGGCGTCCGATTTTACTGCTGTCTCAGATTCGGTCATGGGTGACCTTTGAAAGTCCTTAGCTTATCGTTCAGGTACTCAGCCAAACGCGCCGATCAACCAGCGCTCGCCCATGGCAAGCGTGAAATCGACTGCGAAGAAGAACATCATCGTCAAACCCACCATGATAAAAACCATCACTGTGGTGAGCCATGTTTCCTTCCACGTTGGCCATGTAACCTTCGAGGTTTCGCGATGCACTTCACGGTAGAACTGAATCGGGCCGGTGCGGCGTACAACCGCCGCTGATCCATCCTTGCCAGCGTTACCCGCTGATTTTTTGCTCGTATCGCCCACGTCTGATTCCGTCCTTCGTCCTGACACACAGGCCGTCAACTGGCAGGAGTGGCAGGGTTCGAACCCGCGACCTACGGTTTTGGAGACCGCCGCTCTACCAACTGAGCTACACTCCTTCGGGCAAAGAACAACGCGCCGGAGAGCCTTTTTGTGCCCGCCAGCGCGACTCGACCTTTGCCGAAGGTGTGCGGTTTACCAGCAGGCCCCAGCTTAAGCAAGCGTTTAGAATGGCAAAATGCCCATTTGCCGATGACAAAATTGAGATGACCTGAATATAGACACTGGTACAGGATTTTCAAGGGTTTAGCCGGGGCTTGACCAGGCTGGGCCGCAACATGGCGGGGTCCCGCCACCCATGATAGACAGGCCGCCCTCGCCTAACCGCCGCACCAACCCCGTGCCTGCCCTGAAAAACCCGTCAAAGAGAGCCATCCCCGCTTATGGAATCCCTAGCTGAAACCCTGCGCCGCTCGCCCGAGCTTTTTCCCCATGCTCTGGATGTGGCCAATGATGTGGTTGCCCTGATCCGGCTGACAGAGGCCGATTTCGAGAAAGCCAGCTTCCTCGACACCCGCATCCTGACGCCCAGCACCATGATGCGCCCGGTCCCGGCACCCGCGCTTGCCGAGATGGTTGAACAGACGGACTTAAGCGAACGCTGCCATTTCATCTTTCATTTGGGCCACGTCGGTTCCACCTTGATGGCACGATTGCTGGGCGCGCATGATGATGTGCTGTCCTTGCGCGAACCCATGATCCTGCGAACGCTGGCCCAGATGCGCACCGAGCCAGAGGCCATGCCCCGGCGCTGGAGCGCGCAGGATTTCGAAATCCGGTTCGCCGCAATACTCAAATTGTGGTCCCGCAGCTTTGCGCCCAGCCAGATCCCGATTGTGAAGGCCACCTCCTATACCTCTGAATTGGCAGAGGAAATCCTTGGCCGCGCCTACGCGCCACGCGCCCTGATGATGTATGTGACGCCAGAAGTTTACATTGCCACCATTTTGGCCGGTCCCAATGCCCGCGAAGAGATGCGCGTCCTCGCACCCAGCAAAGTGGCGCGGTTGAACAAGCGCTTTGGCGATGCCCGCTGGGATGTCGCAGGCCTGAGCGAGGGCGAAGCGGTGGCCGCAAGCTGGGCGGCGGAAATGGCGGCGCTAACAGCCGCCGCCGACGCGCATGAGGATCAGGTGCGCTGGCTCAATTTCGAGCATTTCCTCGACACGCCTCATAAACAGCTTGGCACCGCGTTCGCCCATTTCGGGATCAATGCCAGTCTGAATCAGATGACAGCCATTCTCGAAGGCCCGGACATGCGCCGCTATGCCAAGGCGACCGAGCATGAATACAGCCGCGAATTGCGCAATGCGGTTTTGGACGAAGCGCGCGCACGCGATGGCGGCGAAATCAAACGCGGTCTTGCATGGCTGAAAGCGCAAGGCGCCGAGGTGCCGTTCATCCAGCGCGCGCTGGAAATCGCCAAGCGGTAATTTGTGATCGCCAGTTGGCGGCGGTGGTGACTGGAGCGGGTGAAGGGAATCGAACCCTCGTCATCAGCTTGGAAGGCTGTTGCTCTACCATTGAGCTACACCCGCAAGAACTCGATTCACTGCGGCAGGCGGCCCGGCTTCACCCTTGACGGGCTTTGCCGCGACAGCCTTTGCCGCCTCGGTTGGGCGGCTTGCCAGGCCGTAGCTGCATAACGCAACGAAGGTGGTGGAGGAGGTTGGATTCGAACCAACGTAGGCGTAGCCAACGGATTTACAGTCCGTCCCCTTTAGCCACTCGGGCACTCCTCCGAAACTGTTGCGATCCTTCGGGAAAACCAGCCGCGGGGGCCGCATATCGGGCAAATGGGCGGGCGTGTCAACTCACAGCGGCTGACGTCTGCAAAATTGCGCAATAGGCAACGCCGGGCGCGCGCTATATAGAGCCGCCATGGCCAGATCGAACCGAAAACCAACCGGCAAACGCCACAATCCCAAGAGCCCCGACGGGCTGTGGCTGTATGGCCATCATGCGGTGCGCGCGGCGCTGGCCAATCCCCAGCGCAAAATCCTGCGCTGCGTCTTGAGCGAACGCGCCGCTGATTCTATCGGCAAGCCACTTTTGGCACGCGTGCGTGTAGAGACAGCCGATGGCGATGCGGTGGCCCGGCTGCTGCCGCCCGGCGCGGTGCATCAGGGGGCGGCGCTGCAATGCGAGCCCCTGCCCGTGCGCAATCTGGAAGATGTGCTGCAGCGCCCCCTCCGCGATGGGTTGGCGGGCGGCATCGCGGGGGAGGCGCCAAAAAGAAGAATCGTGCTGGTGCTCGACCAGATCTCCGATCCGCACAATACCGGCGCGATCCTGCGCTCCGCCGCCGCTTTTGGCGTGGCCGCCGTGGTCGTTCAGGACCGCCATGCCCCGCCCGAAACCGGCGCGCTGGCCAAGGCGGCGTCGGGCGCGCTGGACATTGTTCCTTATGTGCCGGTGGTGAACATTGCGCGCGCGCTCGACACGCTGGCCGATCTTGGCTTCTGGCGCATCGCGCTGGCGGGCGATGGCGAGCAGACCCTGCGCGAAGCCGCGCCACGCAACGCCGATGACGATGTTGCCATTGTGCTGGGCTCCGAAGGATCAGGTGTGCGCCGGTTGGTGCGTGAACGCTGTGATGTGGCGGCGTTCATTCCCATTGATGATGCGCAGATGGAAAGCCTGAACGTCTCCAACGCCGCCGCCGTCGCGTTGTACGAAATGTACCGGAGTGGGAATGGGTAGGCTTTAGCCAAACGTTCAAATATCCCAATCGTCATCGCCGGATTTATTCCGGCGATCTATAAGCGCGCTGTAAAACTGTGTTTATGGATACCCGGCACGAGGCCGGGCATGACGGCCTCATATTGGGTGCCAGAAATGGGCGCGGCTTAGAACAGCGCTGCCACAACATCGGTGCCGCCGTAATTTTCGACGAACACCAGAACCTTGTAGCCCTTGGTCATTTTCAGATTGCCATTGCGGTCATGCAGCAGCACGCCATCATTGCTCATGGTGGCAGTCTTTTTGTCATAGGCGAATTTCGGCACCAGTCCGGCGTAACGTGTGCGCACAAGTTTGAACAACGCCTTGGCATTTTCCGGCGCAAGGCGGATGCAGCCCGCGCTGGCGCGCATGCCCAGAAGGCCAATGTCCTCGCCCGATGCGCCATGAATGGCGAGCCCGGTTTTCAGCCCGTCATGCACCCAGTTGAAGAACATTGCATAAGGCATCGGCTGATCCCACTGGATCGAGCGGTAATGCGGATACATGCGGTGTGGATCAAGCTCGTAATAGCCGCGCGGCGTAAAGCTGGGCAGTTTGCGGCCTGCCGCGTTGTATTCAATCTTTTCACGCCCCGTAGAAACGGGCCAAGCATGCAACAATGACAGATCGCCATCATCCTGTTTGGCAAAGACATACATGCGCTGCGCCCAAGGGCCCTGCTCTGCCTTGCTGACATAAAGGAACAGCGCGAAATGCTGAAGCATGTCGTCGGTCAGACTGTCGCGCAGCCGCTGTTCGACGCGCACAATCTGCGCGTGATTGGGCGGCGCCGTTGTGACCGGCGGCGGTTCAATATCGGGAAGCGCTTGCACCTTTGGCGTAATGTTTCTGGGGGCCAGTTTGAACGCCAACTTTGGCGCGGGTGGCGCCTTCACCTTTGGTGTGATGCGCACGATGGGTGCAAAATTTTCAACAGGCTCTGCTGGCGCGGCTTGCGCAATTTTTTCCGGTGCAGGTTCAGATTTCAAAATCTTCGGGCGCAATGCAGGCGGCGCGGTTTGCGGTTTGACAGCTTCGGCCTTGGCAATCTTTGGCTGCGGCTGTAGCTGTGGTTCGGACTTCGTCTCTGGTTTTGCCGCTGCGATTTTTTCAGGGGCTGGCTTCAGCGCCTCGGCAATGCGCACTGAAAGCGCGGCCGTGCCCTGTTTTGCTAGCGCCCAGCCGGGCTGCAAGACATGCGTGTCCAGCAAAACAGCGCTGACACGCAGGCCCACGCCAAATGCATGTGCGCCCGCGTCCGCCGCCTGCGCCAAGGGCGGGTTGCGATCCAGCACAATGGCCCCGCAAAAGGCCAAAGCCGCTACCATGTAAAGCGCGCTGAGCTGTTTTAAGACCGGCATTCCGTTTGTGGCCCGCTTTTGCCTTACCCCCGCAAAACCCTAGCGTTTCGCAGGCATGCTGTCCCATTTTGGCGCAGCATCCGGTTAACAGGATCACCGCTGGGATGCGGTTGGGCAACCCCAAATTCCAGACAATTGCAGGTTGGGATCAGGATTGGGCAGCGTTAGCGCTGATATGGCCGGGATAGGTGTCGATAATCACCAGTGCCTTGATGCCATCGGCCAGAATGGGATTGCCCGCGGAATCGCGCATCATCTGGCCGCGCACATTGGTGGTGCCGCGCGCCTCATCAAAGGCAAGGACCGGCACGCGGCCCCGCGTGGTATTTTTCAGGCGGAGGAACATCGCCTCCACCTTGTCCATCGGCATACGCACACAGCCGCCAGAAGCCCGGCTTCCCAGATGCGGGATTTCACGCCCAATCGCACCATGCAGCGCCACGCCGGTCATGCGCGTGCGATAGGAATAATTGAAAAACATCGCCCACGGCATCGCCCCGCCATTCCATGTGGCCGAGCGGTGCCAGCGAACGAAGCGGTTGGGATCAAGCTCGAAAAGACCGGCGGGGGTAGCAGTGAAATATTTTTCCTGCCGTTCACGCCCGGTCGAGATGGCGAAACTGTCTTCATAGACCAGCGTGCCATCATCCTTTTTGTGGAACACAAACATATGCTGGGCCCACGGCCCGGCCGATGCGCGTGCTTTGCTGACGTAAATATAAATGTCGAAATAGGGCGCGAGATCCGCTGGCACTTTTTCGTGCACGCGCTGTGCAACAACTTGCGCCATTTCGCCCAAAGCGGCGGGGTCTGCCTTCACCGCCTGTGGCGGCAGCGCGGTTTCGGCCCTTGCACCGGGCGGCAGCGGATGCGTCTCCACCGGCTTTGGTTTTTCTACAATTGGACGCACAGGCGCCGGCACAGTCGCGGGAACCGCAGCCGGTGCGGTCTTTTGCACGTCTGTAACAACGGGGTGCACAATAGCAGGCTGTGTGATGGCGCTGTGTGTTGGCGGTTGCGCGGCGGCGGCAATACGATGGTGCGGCAGAGGCAGACGCGCATCCATTGCGCCTGCGCTTTGCAACACCATCGCGGCCCCCATCGCGACAAACGCGATAGAGGCCATGCCCGCCAATTCCCGCAACACTATCATCGCAGCAAGCCTACGATGCTTTGTGCACGCGGGCCAAATCGGCCTTCAGCGTTTTTGTGGCACGCCAGTAACAGAACGCGCCAAAAAGTGCTGTGAGCATTGTGCTCATCAGCGCGTAACGCAGCGAATCGGAACCCACATAGGGATGCAGCACATCACTGATATAGCCCACCGTTGCCGGGCCAAGCCCCAGCGCAATCATGTTCAGAACAAAGAGCAGAATACCGATTGCCTGTGCGCGCATACGCAAAGGCACCATGCCTTGCGTCATCGCATAGGTCGGGCCGAGATAAGACGCGCCCGTTGCCACCGCAAAAGCCGCCGCGCCCAGCGCGATTGTGAGGCTGGAGGCAAGATAGAAAACCGGCGTGAACGGCAAGGAGAGGATCGCCGCCCACATCGGCAAATACATATACCAATTGATGTCGCGCTTGCCAAAGCGGTCGGCCAAAACGCCCGACATAAAGGTTCCGATCCCACCGAACACGCCAGCGAGCAAGGACAGCGCAACACCGATCTGCACCGGTGTCATGCCATGCGAGACGATCAGAAATTTGGGAATGAAGGCAAGGCCCGCATAGCCGCCAAACGCGCTCATCCCGCAACCCACTGCCATCCAGCGGAACGATTTTAACGTCCATAAATATTTGATGGTTTCCTTCAGGCTTGGCGCGTTGCCCTTGTCCACCATGCGGTCAATGAGGCCGCGCTGCGGTTCCTTCACCGTGAACATCAGCACGAACACCAGAACAAGACCCGGTGCGCCCGACGCGATGAAGGCGTGACGCCAGCCGAAATGTTCCAAGATCCAACCGCCGCCAAAAAAGCCGATCAGCAATCCGACATTCAAACCCGCCGAATAGAACGACAATGCACCGGCGCGCATTTCCGGCGGATACAAATCGGTAATCATCGAATTGATGGCGGGGCCCGTGCCCGCTTCACCCACGCCGGTGAAGAAGCGCGTGACCAGCAAATGCCAGAATTGCCCGACGAAACCGGAGAGCACAGTCATCGCGCTGAAGATTGTGAGCGAGGCCGCGATGATGTTGCGCCGGCTCATCCGGTCGGCCAGGGTCGCGATGGGAATGCCCAAGGTCGCATAGATCACCGCGAACACAGTGCCCGACAACAATCCGCCCTGAAAATCGCTGAGATGAAATTCGAGTTGGATGTAGGGCAGCAGAATGCCCAGAATCTGGCGGTCGAGATAATTGACGACATAAACCAGCGTCAGAATGACAAGGACATAGGTTCTGTTCTGTGTCTTTGCAGGGGCCAAAAAGCCCTGTCCCGCGCCGCCGGACGCAGTTGATTCCGGTTGAATTGCCACCCCATAGCCTTTTCGCTCGGTTCCTCTGTGCGGCGACCCTAGCAGAAACGAGCGATACGCAAAGACTGCATGGGGTTATAATCGCATCAGGAGGCTCAGCCCCGGAGGATAATATGAGCGCATTTCATCCGCGCACACAGCTGGAGACACATGATGTCACCAACCAGCCGCCGCCCTTTGAAGATATCAATCTGTTCACATCGGATGTGGCGCTTGGCGATGCTGTATCGCGCAGTGGCGCTGCGGCACATCGCGAACGGCTCGCCACTTTTGGCGCGCGGACGGGCAGCGCAGAGGTGGCCGGGTGGGCCATGCAGGCGAACACGAACCCGCCGCAGCTCAAAACCTTTGATCGCTATGGCCAGCGCATCGACGAGGTGGAATTTCACCCGGCCTATCACGAGCTGATGGATTTGGGCATTGGCGGCGGAGTTTCCGCAGCGGCATGGACAGCAAATGAGGCTGGGCATGTGTTGCACACCGCGCTGGAATTTTTGATGGCACAGGCCGAACCCGGTGTCTGTTGCCCGATGACCATGACTTATGCCGCGCTGGCGGCGCTGCGTCATCAACCCGATGTGGCGAAGATATGGGAACCGCGCATCACTGGCAGCGCGTATGATCCCGCATCACGCCCCGCCGATCAAAAAACCGGCGCAACCATTGGCATGGCAATGACGGAAAAACAGGGCGGATCAGATGTGCGCGCCAACACGACAAAGGCGATGCGCAGTGATGACGGCTCCTACCGGCTTGTTGGGCACAAATGGTTTTGTTCCGCGCCGATGTGCGATGCGTTTCTGACGCTCGCCTATACCGACAAGGGGCTGACCTGTTTCCTCGCGCCGCGCTGGACACCGGATGGCACGCGCAACGCGATCCAGATCATGCGGCTGAAAGACAAGATGGGGGACAAGGCGAACGCCTCCTCCGAAATCGAATATCACGGCGCGTATGCACAGATATTGGGCGAGGAAGGGCGCGGCGTTCGCACCATCATTGAAATGGTGCATCACACGCGGCTGGATTGCATTCTGGCCCCCGCCGCCTATATGCGCCAGGCATTGGCCAATGCGATGTGGCACACCGCGCACCGCACCGCGTTTCAGAAAAAGCTGATTGACCAGCCATTAATGCGCGCCGTGCTGGCCGACATGGCGATTGAAAGCGAATCGGCGACCGCGCTGACATTCCGCATTGCGCAAAGTTTCGACGACAGTGGACACGACAAACAAGCCGCCCTGTTCAGCCGCATTGCAACCCCGGTCGGAAAATACTGGATCAACAAGCGCGTCGTGAATTTTGTCTATGAAGCGATGGAGGCGCATGGCGGCGCAGGCTACATCGAAGAAGGCGTGATGCCGCGCATCTTCCGCCAGTCACCGCTGAACTCCATCTGGGAAGGCTCCGGCAATGTCATCTGTCTGGACGTGCTGCGCGCCATGAGCCGCGAACCGGATTCGGTTGCCGCGTTCATGGCCGAATTGGACAGCGCGCATGGCGGCGATGCACGGCTGGACCGCGAGATTGGCGCGCTGAAAGACCGGCTTGCCAAGCCCGCAGGCGAACAGGGCGCGCGCCGTTTGGTGGAACGCATGGCGCTGGCGTTACAGGGCGCGGTGCTGGTGAAAAACGGGCCCGCCTTTGTCGCCGATGCGTTTTGCGCAACGCGGTTGGGCGATATTCCGGGCGCGGCCTATGGCGCGTTCGATGCCAAGATCGACACAGATGCAATCATCACGCGCGCCATGCCGCAAATCTAAACGGCGAACTTTCCGCTTTTGGCCCAGCCGCGCGGCACCAGACGCCCGGCCTGTGCGCGCGCGCCCTTCCAATCCTTCAATTCTTTCGGCGTGAAGGTGCGATTATTTTCATCGCGCAAACCTTCTTTCCAGATAAAGCTGGTCGCATCCAAAAGCCCGCCATCCTTGTAGCGTTGCAAGTACACGCCCTGCCCGCGCGCCATTTCGGGTATTTCCTCAATGGCAAAGATAATCAGCTTGCGGTTTTCGCCAACGCTGGCGATGTGATCGCCATCGACAAAGCGGCAGACATTGGCTTCGACATTGGCCTTTACGTTCATCA
>JBDZUY010000054.1:7912-9484 GCA_040255365.1 Hyphomicrobiales bacterium | reverse complement strand
GGTTTGCTCGTCACGTCATAGACGACGCGGTTGATGCCCTTGATCTCGTTCACGATCTTTGTCGAAACGCGCGACAAAAAGCTGTGTTCAAAGGGATAGGAATCCGCCGTCATGCCATCGGTCGAGGTGACGGCGCGCAGCGCGCAGACATATTCATATGTGCGCGCATCGCCCATCACGCCCACCGTTTTGACCGGGAGCAGCACCGCAAACGCCTGCCAGATCTCGTCATACAATCCGGCTTTGCGGATTTCGTTCAGATAGATCACATCGGCCTTGCGCAGGATCTCCAGCTTTTCTTTTGTGATCTCGCCGGGAAGGCGAATGGCAAGGCCGGGACCGGGGAACGGGTGACGCCCCACAAAAGACGGCGGCAGGCCAAGCTCGCGGCCAAGGGCGCGCACTTCATCCTTGAACAATTCGCGCAAGGGTTCGACCAGCTTCATCTTCATGTAAGCGGGCAGACCGCCGACATTGTGATGCGATTTGATCGTCACCGATGGCCCGCCGCTGGCCGAGACGCTTTCGATCACGTCCGGGTAGAGCGTGCCTTGCGCCAGAAAATCCGCGCCGCCGATTTTGCTGGCCTCGTGGTCGAACACTTCGATAAAGGCGGCGCCGATGATCTTGCGCTTTTGTTCCGGGTCGCTGACGCCGTTCAGCCGCGACAGAAACATCTCTTCCGCCTCGGCATGGACCAGCGGAATGTTGTAATGATTGCGAAAGAGGGAGACGACCTCTTCGCTTTCGCCGGCGCGCATCAACCCGGTATCGACAAAGATGCAGGTCAGTTGATCGCCAATCGCTTCGTGGATCAGCACCGCGGCGACAGACGAATCCACGCCGCCGGACAGCCCGCAAATCACTTTTGCGTCGCCGACCTGTTTGCGGATACGCGCCACCGCATCGGCGCGGAAGGCGCGCATCGACCAATCGGCCTTGATGCCCGCAATCTTTTGCACAAAATTGTTGAGGATCACGCTGCCGCGCGGGGTGTGCATCACTTCGGGGTGAAACTGCACGCCGTAAAAATGGCGCGTCTCGTCGGCGATGATGGCATAGGGCGAGCCTTCGGATGTGGCAGCAACGCCAAAGCCATCCGGGATCGCCATGATCTTGTCGCCGTGGCTCATCCATACCGGCTCGCTTTCGCCGACGCGGCCCAGACCAGAGAGCAGCGGGCTGTCGGTCTGCATGATGATGTCGGCGCGGCCAAACTCGCGGTCATGGCCGCCTTCGACGCGCCCGCCCAATTGGGCGCACATCGTCATCTCGCCATAACAGATGCCCAGCACCGGCACGCCCAGTTCAAACACCGCCTGCGGCGCGCGCGGCGAGCCCGCATCGTTCACACTGGCCGGACCGCCGGACAGGATGATCGCCTGCGGCTTGTGCGCCGCCAGCGCCTCCTCCGCCTTGTTGAAGGGCACGATCTCGGCATAGACGCCGCCTTCGCGCACCCGGCGCGCGATGAGCTGGGTAACTTGCGATCCAAAATCTATGACAAGGACGGGTGCGGGCATGGCCGGGCTATAGGGCGCGCTGCCGCGCTTGTCCAGCGGGGCAAAGGGG
>JBDZUY010000054.1:0-7812 GCA_040255365.1 Hyphomicrobiales bacterium | reverse complement strand
GGCGCATCCACCAGCACGCAATCAAACGTGCCGCCGCCGCCCAGCGCGTTTGGCGCGCGCGCCTCGATGATCGTGACACCGGCGCGTGTGGCGCGCGGCCCGATCTGCAACAGCCGCGCATCGGAAATGTCACTGGCGATGAGGGTGCCGTCGTTGCGCATGTCCGCCGCCATGGCCAGCGCCTTGCCGCCCGCGCCCGCCGCCAGATCCAGCACGCGCGCACCCGGCGCCGCATTGGCCAGCGCGGAGGCAATTTGTGCGGCTTCGTCCTGAAACTCGAACAGCCCTTCGGTGAACGCCGCCGAACGGCCCAGCGCGGCGGCACCGGGCCCGAACGGCATGCGCAAACCCTGCGGCGCATAGGGCGTGGGCTCCAGCGCAAAGCCTTCTTCGCCCAGACGCACCTGCAAATCTTCGCGTGTTGTCTTTAATGTGTTGGTGCGAATGTCGATGCTGGCGCGCGCCAGCATCGCTTCCATTTCCACCGGCCAGTTTGCGCCAAAGGCGCGCTCCAGCTCCGGCACCAGAAATTCGGGCACTTCGGCGCGCACATGATCCGGCATCTCGCCCGGCGGTTCGGCCAGCGCACGCGCCTCGCCCTCGTCCAGCGCGGCGGGCGCATAGCCTGCGCCGGTAAACAGCGCGGCCACATCTTCGCCATCAGCCAGCACGGAGGCGATCACCAGACGGCGCGGATCATCGCCGCCCATGCGCCACGCCAAGGATGCGCGATGGCGCAGCACATTGAACACACGCTCGGCCACGGCGGCGCGATCTTTCGAGCCCGCATAGCGGCGCGCGCGGAAAAATTCGCGAATGAAACGATCAGCGGGAAGCGCACTTTGCGTCAGGCCGGACAGAATATCGATGCTGGCCTGAAGCCGCGCTGCGGGGGTCATGGCGTGATGCGCTTACTGCCCGCCGGGATAGTTCGGGCTTTCGCGCGTTACCACAACATCATGCACATGGCTTTCGCGCATACCCGCCCCGGTGATGCGCACGAACTCGGCGCGGGCATGAAAATCGGCAATCGTCTTGCAGCCGGTATAGCCCATCGCGGCGCGCAAACCGCCAATGATCTGATGCAGCACAGATGACACCGGGCCCTTGTAAGGTACCTGGCCTTCCACCCCTTCGGGCACCAGCTTCAGCGTGTCTTTGACTTCGGCCTGGAAATAACGATCCGCCGAGCCGCGCGCCATCGCGCCAACGCTACCCATGCCGCGATACCCCTTATAGGTGCGGCCCTGATACAAAAACACTTCGCCGGGGCTTTCTTCGGTGCCCGCCAGAAGCGAGCCAACCATCGCGACATGCGCGCCCGCGGCAATCGCCTTTGCCAGATCGCCGGAATATTTGATGCCGCCATCGGCAATGACCGGCACGCCCGCATCACGCGCAATCGAAACCGCATCCATGATCGCGGTCAGTTGCGGAACGCCAACACCGGCGACAATGCGCGTGGTGCAGATGGAGCCCGGCCCGATGCCAACCTTCACCGCATCGGCGCCCGCATCGATCAATGCCTTGGCGCCGTCAGCGGTGGCGACATTGCCGGCCGCGACCTGAATGTAATTCGACAATTTCTTGATGCGGCTCACCGTTTCCAGCACGCCGCGCGAATGCCCATGTGCGGTATCCACGACGATCAGGTCACATTCGGCTTCGACCAGCGCGCTGGCGCGAGCATAACCATCGTCACCCACGCCGGTTGCGGCGGCGGTGCGCAGGCGGCCGCGCTCATCCTTTGTCGCGTTGGGATATTTCTTGGCCTTCTCGATGTCTTTCACGGTGATCAGGCCGACGCAGCGATAGGCATCGTCCACCACCAGAATTTTTTCGATGCGGTGCTGATGCAAAAGCCGCTTGGCTTCATCGGCGTGCACACCTTCGCGCACCGTGATCAGCTTGTCTTTCGTCATCAATTCGGCGACACGCTGCGTGGGATCATTGGCAAAGCGCACATCGCGGTTGGTCAGAATACCGACCAGTTTGCCCGCGCCATTGCCGCGCGCACCTTCCACCACCGGAATGCCCGAAATGTGATGATGCTCCATCATTTTCAGCGCATCAGCCAGAGTGGCATCCGGGGCAATTGTCACCGGGTTCACGACCATGCCGCTTTCATAGCGCTTCACGCGGCGCACTTGATCGGCCTGTTCTTCAATGCTGAGATTTTTGTGGATCACGCCAAGCCCGCCCGCCTGTGCCATCGCAATGGCAAGACCGGCTTCGGTCACGGTATCCATCGCCGCGGAAATCAGCGGAATGCCCAATTCGATATTTTTGGCAATGCGGGTTCGCGTATCGACCTGGGCGGGCATCACATCGGATGCTGCTGGCACCAGCAGCACATCGTCAAAGGTCAGTGCTTCGCGGATGGTCAAACGGGGCTCCCAAAACACGGGGTTTCTTGGAGCCCGGAGGCAATATCAGCGCCCGCGGGTTTGTGCAAGGACGCCATTGAAGCACCGCCCATTGTTATCAGAGCGCCCCAGGCCCCTGCCCTTCCATGATTCGCGCCATCGTAAGAATCCCAGCTTTATCAAATGCTTGGTCTGTGGAGGTGGACGGGTGAGGCGCGTGCGCCACAATGGCTGATACCGGCGCGGCAGCGAGCTGGCTGTGTACAAAAAAAGCCGGATGGCGAGGGGCATCACCATCCGGCCAGGGCTGAGCGGGGCATTACCGGCCAAAATAGACCGCGTGCCCACGCTCAGGGGGCATTCAGGACCCGTTCGCTTATTGCGGGCTATCGGTATCGGTATCGCTGTCCGGATCGACGTCAGCGCCGGTATCGGTATGCGTGTCCGCATTCATGTCGGTATCGGTATCCGAATCGACATCAGCGTTGGTGTCGGTATCGGTGTCCGACTTCACGTTCGTATTGGTATCCGTGTCCGACTTTACATTGGTATCGGTGTCGGTACCGGCCTTCACGTCCGTATCGGTGCCGGTTTTTGCATTGACGTCAGCACCAGCTTTCACGTCCGTATCGGCATCATCGTTCATTTGCGAGGCTGCGGCACCGCTGGCGCCCACACTTGCACTGCTGGCTGTATCAGCAGCCGCTTTGGCTTTTGCAGCCTGCTGTGCGTTCAGCTGTTCAGTGGTTTGATGCTCGGCCTTGTTGGCCGCGGACTCTGCTTTTTTTGCCTTGTGCTTGGCTTTGTGTTTTGCCGTCTTGGCGGTGTCTGCAGCTTTGTCTGCCGCGTCACTGGCTGTATCTTGCGCGGTGCCGGCAGCGTCTTTTGCCGTGTCGCTTGCTTTTGACATGGCATCATCAGCCGCGCCGCTTGCCTTTGAGGCAGCGTCCGTTTTTACATTCGCATCAGCCTTTACACCCGCATCGGCCTTCGCGGCTGCATCCGTTTTTGCGGCAGCGCCGGCTTTCATTTTCGTGGACATATGCGATTTCATGTCAGACTTCATGGCCGCGCCTGATTGCGCATTCATGGAACCGGTGTGGCCCATCGTATCTGCATGGCCCATTGCGTTTGTTGTACTTGTTGCAGCACCAGTTGCCGCGCCTGTTGCGCCAGCTACGGGATCAGCCGCTGCCGCAGGCAGAGCTATCGCAACGGCACCACACATAAGAGTGGCGGCAAGCGCCATTTGAATATTTCTCATCGTAAATCCTCCAAAACCCCAGCACATTGCACGGAAGACAGCCCCCGTGCTCTTGGGTCCGAAGGCCACTAAGACGTGTAATTGTGTCCGCCATCGGGCGGAGGTGAGGAATTTTAACGATATGCGCCAGCGTTCAGAAAAAGCCAATTGATTCAAAGCCGCGGCGGCCCCTATTCCAGATCGGGATAGGGCCCTTTGCCGCCTTCGGCGATGAAACGGTCGATGCGTTTGTTCAAAACCGGCAGCGGCACCGAGCCCAGTTGCAGCACCGTGTCGTGAAACGCACGGATATTGAACTTCGGCCCCAGCGCCTTTTCGGCGCGCGCGCGATCTTTGCGGATGGCCATTTCGCCCAGATAATAAGACAGCGCCTGTCCCGGCCAGCCGATGTAGCGATCGACTTCGGTTTCCACCTCATGCTTGGGCAGCGCGGTGTATTTCAGCAGATAGGCAATCGCCTGATCGCGCGTCCAGCCTTGCGCATGGATACCGGTATCCACCACCAGCCGCGCGGCGCGCCAGATCTGATAACCCAGCATGCCGAAACGGTCATAGGGCGTGTCATACATGCCCATTTCCTGACCCAGCCATTCGCAATAGAGCGCCCAGCCTTCGCCATAGGCAGAGATATAGGTGTAACGCCTAAAATCCGGCAGCGTCTTGTCTTCCATCGCCAGCGGCATCTGGAACGCATGACCGGGCGCGGATTCATGCAAGGTCAGCGCCGTCAGATTATAAAGCGGGCGATGCGGCAGATCATATGTGTTGAGCAAATACACACCCGGCCCGCCGCGGCCCGATGTATAGAACGGCGCCAGATCCGGCGGCACCGGCTTGATCGTAAAACGCCCGCGCGGCAGAAGCCCGAAATATTGCGCAGCCTTGCCGTCAAAAACCTTGGCAATCCACGCGGCCCGGTTCAGCAATTCCTGCGGTGTCTTGGCATAGAACTTCGGATCGGTGCGCAGGTAATGCAGAAACGCGGGGAAGTCGCCCTTGAACCCGGTTTCTTTCATCGCCGCGATCATCTGTTTGTGCAGCTTGGCAACTTCGGAAACACCGAGCTTGTGAATTTCGTCCGGCGTCATGTTGAGCGTGGTGAATTCGCGGATTTTGGATTGGTAATAGGCCTTGCCATCCGGCAGATCATACGCGCCCAAAGTCGTGCGCATGCCCGGCACGTATTCGGTGCGCATAAAGGCCAACAGCTTTTTATATTCCGGCTGCACCTTGGTCTTGATAACCGTAATCGCCTCTGCCCGCAGCGCCTTTTGCTGATCCGCTGGAATGGTCGAAAGCATGTGTTTGAACGGCGTATAGAAAAGAGAATCTTCCGGCGTCGCCCCGGTCACATTGGTGATGGAGGAATCGCGGCCCTGCATCGTGACCTTGGGTGGGGTAAAGCCGCGCTTCATTCCGGCGCGCATCACGCCCATCTGTTCATCGAAATAGCGCGGAATATCGCGCATCTGCGCAATCCAGTTTTTGTAATCGCTCAAGCTGCGGAACGGGCGGCGCGCGGTGTAGCCGATATTGGTCCAAAAGCTGGTGTCCGAATTCGCGGGCATTTCATAATCGCGAAATTTCTGACTTTCGATCAGCGTCTGAATTTGCGGTTTGTAAACGTCAAAATTCACTTTCTGTTTGGCCGACAACGCATCATACGGCACGCCATCCAGCGCCTTCATCACGCCCTGCCAATAGTGCAGCCGCATGTCCTGTGTTTTGGGATCGACCTTTGGCAGATGATCCGCGACGGGCGCTGTGTCGTCATCGCCTTCCGCAAACTGGGCTTTGCGCCAGTTCCATTCTTTTGTGTAGATCGCCTCGAACTGCGCATCGGCGCTTTGGGGCGCGGCGCTGGCGGGCATAGCCCCCGCCATTGTCATGGCCAGAAGAATGGCGGCGCAATTGGCGCCAGCGAATACAGAACGCATGATGAAATCCCCCTGCAAAGCAAAACTTACGGTTTGAAACCGCTTGCCACCAGATAAAGTTCGACCGAACCGGCGCGGGACGCTGGCGGCTTTACATGTTTGACACTTGCGAAACGCTTTTTGATGCGGTTCAGAAGATCGCCCGTTGCACCACCCTGAAACACTTTGCCGACAAACACGCCGCCCGGTTTCAACACATCTTCGGCCATGTCCAGCGCAG
The DNA here is from genome assembly GCA_040255365.1 of Hyphomicrobiales bacterium. Taxonomy (GTDB): domain Bacteria; phylum Pseudomonadota; class Alphaproteobacteria; order Micropepsales; family Micropepsaceae; genus Rhizomicrobium. The sequence goes on along the minus strand of JBDZUY010000054.1, from coordinate 2,025 downwards.
CTTCCAGCAACGCCACGGTGCGCAGATGATCGGTTGCGCGATGGCCGGTGGTGGACGCCGCCATGTCCGACAGCACAACATCCGCCGGCCCGCCCAGCGCATCACGCAGCAGCGCCGGTGTGTGTTCATCCAGAAGATCGGCGGTGATGATCGTCACGCCCGCCATCGGCTCCATCTCCAGAATGTCGGTGGCAACTACCGTGCCTCCATCGCCCAGCTTTTGTACCGCAATCTGGCTCCAGCCGCCGGGCGCCGCCCCCAGATCGAGCACGCGCGCGCCTTTTTTGAAGAAATGAAACTTCTCGTCGAGTTCAATGATCTTGAACGCCGCGCGGCTGCGATAACCCTTGGCCTTGGCCGCGCGCACATAGGGATCATTCAACTGGCGTTCCAGCCAGCGCGTGGACGAGGCCGCGCGTTTCTTTGCGGTTTTCACGCGCACATGCGCGGTGCCGCGGCCGGGGCCAAAACTGGAACGATTGGTCACGCGCGTGCTCCTGCATCCATCATCAATTCACGCAACATACCCTCGCGCAGCCCCCTGTCGGCCACGCGCAATTGCGCACAGGGCCAATGTTGTTCAATACCATGAAAAATGGCACAGCCCGGCAATACAAGATCGGCCCTGTCGGTGCCAATGCATTTGATTTGCGCGCGTTCGTCCGCATCCATCCCGGCCAGCCGGTTTGCCACGCCCACAATATCGCCCGTCTTGTGCCAGCTTGCATCCACAATAGCGCGGTCATAGCGGTCCAGACCCAGCGCAACCGCGGCAAGCGTTGTCACGGTGCCCGATGTGCCCAGAAGATGATGTGTCTTTACGGCAAACGCGCCGGAACCATCCATCGCGTCATGCAAAACACCGAAGCGCTGTGTCATCTCCTCGCACATTTTTGCGTAGGTCTCGCGCGCATTCATTTCGCCACCATGCTGCTCGGCCAGCGTAATGACGCCAATGGGAACGGACGCGGCGTGAATGGTTTTGGCCGCGCCGTCTTTCTTTCTGACCCAGATGATTTCTGTGGAGCCGCCGCCAATATCAAAAATCAGCGCGCCGCCATATTGCGCCCCGATCAGCGGCACACAGCCAGCAGCGGCCAGCCGCGCTTCTTCATCAGCACTCACAATCTCCAGTGTGATGCCGGTTTCGGCGGCTGCGCGTTCCACCAGCACATGCGCATTCCTGGCCTGACGGCAGGCTTCGGTGGCGATGGCGCGCACATGGCGCACGTCGAATTTTTCCATACGCTGCGCACAAATTTTCAGGGCCTCTATCGCGCGGTCCATCGCGGCGGGCAACAGATTGCCCGATTTTGTAACTCCTTCGCCCAACCGCACAACGCGCGAAAACGAATGCAAGACACGCAGATTTCCGCGCAAGGCCGTGGCGATCAAAAGGCGGCAATTGTTTGAACCCAGATCGAGCGCGGCCATGACACGCACAGGCGAGGCCGCGCGTTTGCGACCGCGGCGGCGGCGGCGCGCAGGCCGGCTGGCAGCCGGTGCAGAACCGGGATCGGAGGCGGTGCTCATCAATATGAAGTGTAACGGGAAAAGGGCCGCCCTGCCCAATACTCTGGCCAATACTCTGGCCAATGCTCTGCCTTGGCGCCCCAATAGCCCGCAAAACCATATGCCGCGCCGCCAGAGCCGCGATACGAGCCGCGGTTAAGAGCCTGCTGGCAAGAGGCCCGTCAGGACAGCAAAGGAGCAACAATGAGGCAGCCATGGCGCAGCGACACCGCAGCGACACGGCAGCGATACGGCAGTGATGGAGCAGTGATGGAGCAGCGGCCCGCCGGATACGGGCACGCAAGGCGCAGGTTTTGCCTTGAAAATCTTCGCCTTGAAAGACGGGGGGCGGTGGGCTAAACGAAGCGCCTCTCGCCCCGCGCCGCCTTGGCCGGGCCGGGCCCGCGCCGTGCGCCCATCCGGGCGGCAAAGCGACGTTGGGGGATCGTCTAATGGTAGGACCGCGGACTCTGACTCCGCTAGTCTAGGTTCGAATCCTAGTCCCCCAGCCAA
>JBDZUY010000025.1:31088-49808 GCA_040255365.1 Hyphomicrobiales bacterium | reverse complement strand
AAATTGCGCTCGGATACTTTCACGCCCGGCGGGGCCTGACGGCGCTTGTATTCCGAGACATACAAAAGCTGTTCGATGCGTTTCACCGTGGCAGGATGATAGCCAAGGGCACAGACTTCCTCGAAGCGCAATTCGTTTTCGACCAGCCCGCGCAAAATGCCATCCAGAATATCGTAGGGCGGCAGCGAATCCTCATCTTTCTGATCGTCGCGCAATTCGGCGCTTGGCGGTTTGGTAATGACGCGTTCGGGCATCACGCGCCCCTCCGGCCCCAGCGCCAATTTTGGCTTGGTCTGATTGCGCCAATGCGACAGCTTGAACACATCGGTCTTGTAAATGTCTTTCAGCACATTGTAACCGCCGCACATATCGCCATAGAGTGTGGCGTACCCCACGCTCATCTCGGATTTGTTGCCGGTGGTCAAAACCATGGGGCCGAATTTGTTGGAAATCGCCATCAGGATCACGCCGCGAATGCGCGACTGAATATTTTCTTCGGTCGTGTCGGCGCGCTTGCCCGCAAATGTTTGCTTCAGCGCGGTGGTAAACGCTTCTACCGCGCCTTCGATAGGCACGCTTTCATATGCCACGCCCAGCAATTTGGCACAGCCTTCGGCATCGTCCAGACTTTCGCGGCCGGTATAGCGCGACGGCATCATCACACAGCGCACGCGGTCCGCGCCCAGCGCATCCACCGCAACCGCGGCGGACAGCGCGGAATCAATGCCGCCGGAAAGTCCCAGCACGACGCCGGGAAAGCGGTTCTTGTTCACATAATCGCGCAGGCCCAGCATCATCGCGCCGTACACCGCGCCATGACCATCATCAATCAGCACGCGTTCGCCCGGCGCGCACACCCATGTCTCGCCATCGCGCGACCAATCGGTGATCGTAAGCTGTTCGGCATAGGATGGCATTTGCACGGCCAATGTGCGGTCGGCATTCAGCACAAAGGATGCGCCCTCAAACACCAATTCGTCCTGGCCGCCGATCTGATTGAGATACGCCATCGGCAACCCGCTTTCGACCACACGGTTCACCGCATGGTTCATGCGCACATCGCGCTTGCCCGCATCAAAGGGCGAACCGTTCGGCACCAGCAAAATTTCCGCGCCCGTTTCGGCCAGACATTCCACAACAAAGGGCGTCCAGATATCTTCGCAAATCGGAATGCCGATGCGCACGCCGCGAATGTTTACCGGCCCCGGATCGGGCCCGACCGCGAACAGGCGCTTTTCATCGAACACGCCGTAATTGGGCAAATCGACTTTGCGCGTGATCGCCAGAATTTTGCCGCCATCCAGCACGGCGGCAGCATTGTAGAGTTTGTTATCCTCGCGCCACGGCGTGCCGATGATCACGGCCGGGCCGCCATCGCCCGTGTCAGTGGCAAATTTTTCCACCGCCTCCATCGCATCATCCTGAAGCGCAGGCTTCAGCACCAGATCTTCGGGCGGATAGGCGGTGATGAACAATTCGGAGAACAGGATGATGTCCGCGCCCGCTTTTGCCGCGTCGGCGCGCATCTTTCGCGCCATGGCCAGATTGCCGGCGATATCGCCCATGATGGGATTGCACTGGGCCAGCGCGATGCGAAGGCGGTCCGTCATGGCCGCTCTTTATCCTGCTATCGGGATCAGTGAAAGAGAGATCGGCGTCACACTGTCATCAGGCGCGATTTTACGCGTGAACTGCAACATCGCGCGGGGCACGGAAAGCCGCCGGGGCCACAGCCTCGTCGATGGCCACCGCCGAGCACAGCGCGGCACGGGCTTCTTCGGGCAGAACCAGCGAATGGGCGCCTGCGCGCGCCGCCGCAATAAAGGCGGTAACGGATGCGCCCAGCGGATCATCCAGTTCCAGCGGCCGCAGCGGACGCGGCGTCGTGTTTTTCACTGTGCGGGCGATGAAATCGAATTCCACCATGCCATCGGCATAAATCGCGCGCATGCCGCGGCTGCGCTCACCCGCCACCCGGCTGGCCTGCAATTTGGCGACCGAGCCATTGGCAAAACTCAGCATGGCCGAGACATCATCGCTATAGCGGCTGCGCACGGTCGAACCCGCCGCATGCACGGCGCTGAAATCACCCGGAATCAGGCGATGCACCAGATCCAGATCATGGATCATCAGATCCAGAACCACCGAAACATCGGTGCCGCGGCCCGTCCACGGGCCCTCGCGCCAGCATTCGATGGAAAGCGGCACTTCGGCATAATCGAGCAGGCCGGTCTGTGCAAAAACAAAGCGTTCCTGATGGCCAACGGTCAGCACGCGGCCCATTTTTTCGGCCAGCGCAATCAGGTCGTCCGCCTCGTCCAGATCGGTCGCAATCGGCTTTTCCACCAGCACATCGGCGCCAGCGTTCAAAAACGCGCGCACGATTTCGGCATGGGTCACCGCCGGCGAGCAGATGGAGACAATATCCACCTTGCCCAGCAGATCGCGCCAATCGGCCATGGTGGGCACGCCCAGTTGCGCCATCGCACGGCGGCGCGCCTCGATACCCGGATCGGCCACGCCGACCAGCTCCACACCTTCGGCAGCGGCGTATTTGTTGGCATGGTGGCGGCCAAAGGCGCCAATGCCAACCACGCCCGCGCGCAGAATGCCCGCCCGCGATACGTCCGATGTTGCGATGCCGTTATGACGTGACACGAAAAGAATCCTTGGGAATTACCGGGACTTATCAGCCACATGGCGCAGCGTGGCGCGACTCATAAAATGTTTCGCCTTGTTACACACCCGCGCGCTGCTTAGGCTCATCGCCAACGCTACCCCGTATTTTAATCCTTAAGGAGACACCATGGCCGACCAGAAAAGCCGGGAAATCCGGCTAAAAAGCCGCCCCGAAGGCATGCCCAAGCCAGAGAATTTCGAGCTTGTGGAAACCAATGTTCCTGCCCCCAAAGATGGACAGGTCTTAATCCGCAACATTTATATGTCTGTGGACCCTTATATGCGCGGCCGGATGGTGGACCGGGAAAGCTATTCCGCCCCCTTCCAGATCGGCGAGGCGCTGAGCGGCGGGGCCGTGGGCCAAGTCGTCGAATCCAAGAACCCGAAGTTCAAAAAGGGCGATTACGTCTCCAATTTTGCCGGCTGGCGCGAATGGGCGCTGAGCGATGGGGCCGACCTTCAGCCGGTGGACCCATCCATCGCCCCCTTGCAGGCCTATCTGGGCACCTTCGGCATGCCGGGGCTGACGGCCTATGCCGGGCTTTTGAAAATCGGTGAGTTGAAAGAGGGCGAGCGGGTGTTTGTTTCGGCCGCCTCTGGCGCAGTGGGTGCCATCGTTTGCCAGATCGCCAAGAACAAGGGCTGTTATGTCGTGGGCTCGGCCGGATCGGACGAGAAATGCGACTGGCTGAAAAAAGAAGCCCGCGTCGACAAGACCATCAATTACAAAACCTGCGGCAGCCTGGACAAAGCGGTGAAGGACGCCTTCCCCGAAGGCATCGACGTGTATTTTGAAAATGTCGGCGGGGCGCATCTGGACGCTGCGCTGGCCAATATGCGGCCCTTTGGCCGCATTGCGGTGTGCGGCATGATTTCACAATACAACGCGACCGAACTCCCGCCGGGCCCGAAAAACATCATCGCGACCATTCCCCTGCGTTTGACCATCAAGGGGTTCATCGTTTCGGATCATGGCAATCTGATGGGCGATTTCGTGCGCGACATGGCCGGCTGGGCACAGGCAGGCAAGCTGAAATGGCGCGAGACCGTGGCCGAGGGAATCGAGAATGCGCCCAAGGCGTTTATCGGTCTGTTCAGCGGCGACAATTTCGGAAAGATGGTTGTGAAGATCGGACCCGATAAAGCGGTCTGAACGACGCGAGACTGAACACAGACTCTCCTCCCCCGTTTACCGGGGAGGTGTCGAACGCAGTGAGACGGAGGGGGTAACAATGCTTGCCCCCTCCGTTGCTTTCGCGGTTCCCCTCCACCACTGCACATTTTGCCATTGCCCATTTGGTTGCCGCCCGTCATAAACCCGGTGCAATCCATCGCGCGGAAAGACTGAATCTGTGTTGTTTCTAGTGCGGACCCCAAACGGCGTGTGCCGTTCGCGTTTCATGGTTTGCCGGCGCGCTTGCCGTCATGGCTAATTTTGATCATACCCTCATCGCGTTTATTGCGGCGCATCCGGCATGGGCGATGCTCGTCATCGGCATTACGGCCTTTGGTGAATCGTTTGCGTTTATTGGCATCATATTTCCGGGGACAACGGTTCTGGTCGCGGCGGGCGCCCTTGTTGGCACGGGCGTTCTTAATCCGGTGACGACGATTATCGCCGGCAGCATCGGTGCGATCCTGGGCGACGGGGTTTCGTTCTGGATCGGGCAGAAATTTGCACCAGCGATTGCGAACCAGTGGCCATTTCGCACGCGGCCAGAGATGCTTTTGCGCGGCATCCATTTTTTTGAACGCTTTGGGTGGGCGAGCATTTTTATAGGCCGGTTTTTTGGTCCGTTGCGCGCGGTTGTTACTATCGCCGCCGGCATGATGAAGATGCCGGTCGTGCCGTTTTACATTGCCAATTGTCTGTCGGCGATTATCTGGGCGCCAGCGATAGTATTTTCCGGGGCACTTCTTGGCGGCGTTCTGTCCAGCGGCTGGAGTGCTGAAGGCAAAATCACAATCATTGCTGTGGCCGCAGCCATCCTGCTTGCCGCACTTTATGGTGCAAAACGGCTATTGGGTGTGCAGTCCGATTAAATACGTTCGGCAGGCGCAGCAATGCTGCGATGTGGTGTGCTCACGCGACGGGCAAGCGCTATTGCCTAACCTTCTGGCCCCAGCGCCAGCAGATTGGTGACAGCCGCGATGATCAAATAACAAAGCGCCGGCGGACCAATGCCGATCAGCACCGCACCCAATACGCCGGTCAGCGCACCGCACGGCACATATTGATAGAGTGAGCCGACGAACAAAAGCTGGATGCCCGCAATCGCGGCAAATCCCGTTGCAAAGGCCAGTCCATTGTCGCCCAGAATTTCGGGCCGCGTTTTGCGTTCCAGCCGCACCAGCGCCGCCGAAAGACGAATGTGCGATAGCGCCGACCCCAGATAGACAAATGCCACAACCCACGCAAATGCAGAGGTGAACGCGCGCGCGCCATCAAGCCCGCATGTGTGCATCGCTTCTTCCAATGCGCGCTGGCCCGGCACGGCAAAACGAATGGCCGCTTCGGCAGCCCCCAACGCACCGCCGGGGCCGTGGCCCGGTGCCATGAATGTCTGCACCACAAAAATCGAAATCACGAAGGCGATGAAAACAAGTTCGTTAAAGCCGGGCGCCCAATGAGTGGGCCGCAACCGCGATAGCCCGCTTGAGGCGCCATAGCCGCCAACAAACAAAAGCCCCATCGCGCCGAACAAAAACGTCGCGACAGCGATGCCGCCCGCCGCGGGCACAGTCAGCGCGCCGGTTTGCGAAAGGCCAACAAGGGCGTGGCCCGCGCCAAAGACGCAGAACAAAACCCAACCCTTCGCCAGAAGGCGTGCTGCACCCATCGTAAAAAGCCCCCCTTTTCTGAAGTTTGATCTGATTACGTCGAATCAAATCATGCTCCAGATTCCTTGATTGGCGCGCAATTTATCGGGTGAACCGCTGACACTTCACCCGATTGCGCTCTAACGGCCGGATCATTTTTATGTGTGCCGCCGCACGGTTCAAGCCGATGCGGCCAGATCCGTGCCCTTCAGCCGTTCTGAGCGCAGGCTTTCCGCCATCAGGAAAGCCAGTTCCAGCGCCTGATTGGCATTCAGCCGTGGATCGCAATGGGTGTGATAGCGGCTGGACAAATCAGTATCCGAGATCGCCTGTGCCCCGCCCAGGCATTCGGTGACGTTCTGCCCCGTCATTTCGAAATGCACGCCGCCCGCATGCGTGCCTTGCGCGCGATGCACATCGAAGAAGCTTTTGACTTCTTTCAAAATGCGATCAAAGGGCCGCGTCTTGAACCCGCTTTGCGATTTGATCGTGTTGCCATGCATCGGATCGCACGACCACACCACTTGCGCGCCTTCGCGGGTGACGGCCGAAATCAGACGCGGCAGTTTTTCGCCCACCTTGTCTGCACCGAAGCGGCAAATCAGGGTCAAACGCCCGGCTTCGTTTTCCGGGTTTAGTTTGGCGATCAGACGCAACAGATCGTCTTCGCTCATGGATGGTCCGCATTTCAGACCAATCGGGTTTTTGATACCGCGGCAAAATTCCAGATGCGCACCATCAAGCTGGCGTGTGCGATCGCCGATCCACACCATGTGGGCCGAGGTGTCGTACCATTCGCCGGTGGTGGAATCGATGCGCGTCAGCGATTGCTCATAGCCCAGCAACAGCGCTTCGTGACTGGTGTAAAATTCGGTGGTGCGAAGCTGCGGCACCGATTCCGGCGTGATGCCGCAAGCGCGCATGAAATCCAGTGTTTCGCCGATGCGGCCGCCCAGCGCGCGATAACGCTCACCCGCCGCATTACCGGCGATAAAACCCAGCGTCCAGCGATGCACATTGTGCAGATCGGCATAGCCGCCCGATGCGAATGCACGCAGCAGGTTCAAGGTAGAGGCGCTTTGCGCATAGGCCTGCATCAAACGCTGCGGGTCAGGCGTGCGGCTGGCCTCGTCAAAAGTCTGGCCGTTTACAATATCGCCGCGATAGGAGGTCAGCGTGACATCGCCCTGCGTCTCAAAATCTTCGGAGCGCGGCTTGGCGAACTGGCCCGCAATGCGGCCCACTTTCACCACCGGCATGGCCGCGGCAAAGGTCAGCACCACCGCCATTTGCAGCAGCACGCGAAACGTGTCGCGAATATTGTCGGGGTGAAATTCGGCAAAGCTCTCGGCGCAATCGCCGCCCTGCAGCAAAAAACCCTTGCCGCGCGCGACTTCGGCCAGGCCCGCCTTCAGATTGCGCGCCTCACCCGCAAAAACCAGCGGCGGATGCGTTTTCAGCCGCGTTTCCACTGCGTCAAGCGCAGCCGGATCGGGATATTCCGGGATGTGCTTGGCCGGTTTTGCCCGCCAGCTTGATGGGGTCCAGGGCTGCGCCACCGGCTTTACTCCTTACACGGTCCAATTGCTCAACTTGGATATACGGGACAGGGGCCTGCTTTGCCAGTGCGGCGCATGGCCGTGGTGAACGAAACCCCAAGGGCCCCAGCCATGTAGCCAGCACATGCGTCAGGGATGCGTGGGCGGCGCGGCGTCTGCTGTCTGCGCAGAGGCGGCCGTGACATAAAGTTTCTTTTCCTTGTAGGCGATGTAGAGATGCAGTTTGCGCAACACATCCATGCCCAGAATGATCCGGTGGGTCCGGAAGCTGAGGCCGAATACCGGATCGCGCGCATAGATCGCACTGTGGTGACGCCAGAAACTTTGCTCGGCCGCATCACGCAGAATACCGATGATGGGATTGTTGACCGTAATGGAATCAATGGTCAGCGTTTTGAAGCGATGGCGATAGCGTACCAGCGCGTCTTTGGGCGCGTCCATGATTGGTTCCAGCCCCGGCCTGCCCGCCTTTAGATCAAAATCACGATACGCTGCCCGTTCGCTGAGCAGCGTCAGCGCGGCACCCGTATCAAGCAACGCGGCATAGTCACGGCCATCCAGTGTAACCGGCACGTTGATATGATTGTCACGGCCGTTTACGCCAACACGAATCGCAGCGTAGTGCGAGGCCCAATAAACCACGCGCCCGTCGCAATGGTCTGGCGAAAACAAATTAAGCGTGTTGTGGCCGAAATCGAAATCCAGATCGAATTTGGACAGGAAATCGGGCGCCAGTGTGCCACCAAACGCGCCCGCACCACCGCGTTGCACATGCGGCTCGACAATCAGGTGCACATTCGATTCGGATATAGCGCCGACATCGAACGCCTTGATGTTCACATAATGATCCAGCATCGTGCCATCGGCGAGATAGAACTCGAAATTTTTGTCCATCAAGCGCGGTGACAGGCCAAGCTTTTTAACCAGCGCCGGAGAAATGGTGGAATAGGTTCCACCCGTATCGACCAGAAACCGCTCCACCGTTCCGTTAAGCGACACGGGAACAGTGACGGCGCCAAACGGTTCGCCCGAGATGTCGAATTTTGCCATTTTTAGCAAACGGCAGGTTTCAGCTTGTGCAGGACCGCAAACTGCAATCAGCGCGCTCAGAAATACGGCGGACCACAACACAAATTTGCGTGCGTTGGTCATGGCGCCCAGATCCTTTTATCTATTCATCGCCAAAATCATCGGCACCCATTTCCTGTGCCCGTTGCTGGCGATAGACGCTGCGCATTGTGATGTAGGGATCAACCGAACCACGCGAGAATTGCTGGCGCAGCACAATATTGCGGGCATGATTTTCAAACGGCTGCACAACGCGCGCGCCCGCTGTCAGGCCAATGCGCTGGCCCCATGTCCAGCCCGGCGGGACATAAAGCAGCGGATCGCCCGCCAGATCCACCACGCTGCCGAAAAAATCACGCGGCGTTGTCGGCCCGATCACCGGCACCACCCAGAACGGGCCGGAGGGAACGCCATAGACATACAAGGTTTGCCCGAAATCGGCGGGCCGGACGGGCAGACCATTGGGCGTTGCCACATCAAACAAACCCGCGATGCCGAACGTGGAATTGAACGCAAAGCGCAGTGCGCTGTGCAACGCGCGCACCGGCTTGCCCTGCAACACATCATTGGCAAAATTTACGGGCTCACCAAGATTGGACAGCATATTGGTAATGCCGCGCCGCGCACCACCGGGAACATAATTCACATAGACCCAGGCGGCCGGCAGCGTGACATGCTTGTTTACGCGATTGTTGAACTGGAAAATTTCGCGGTTCGTGGCTTCATAGGGATCGTTCACCGCGTCATTTTGCGGCGTAACGCTGGCGCAGGCGCAAAGCAGGCACGCCGCAAATACAAACCCAAGAAATTGTGCAGCCCGCATCGCCCCCGCCATGGTGCCATTATGCCGTCATCAGCTTGGCGATTTGGAATAAGATTTTGTCCGCATCGTTACCAATTCTTCGGCGGCGCTGGGATGCAGTGCAATCGTGGCGTCAAAATCGGCCTTGGTTGCGCCCATTTTCATCGTCACGCCAACGATCTGAATGATCTCGCCCGCATCCGGCCCGAATATGTGACAGCCCAAAACCTTATCTGTCTTTGCATCGACGATCATCTTGAAGCAGGAGCGCTCGTCGCGTCCCGACAGCGTATTTCTTAACGGGCGGAAGCACGATTCATAGACATCAATGCTATGGCCCCGTTTCAGCGCATCATGTTCGGCCAATCCCACCGTGCCGATTTCCGGCTGGCTGAACACCGCCGTCGGCACACAGGCATGATCCACCTTTGTTGGCTTGTCGTGATAGACCGTGTTCACGAACGCCATCGCTTCGTGAATGGCAACGGGCGTCAGTGCCAGACGGTCGGTGACATCGCCAACCGCATGGATATGCGGCACGGATGTTTGCGAATATTCATCCACCACAATCGCGCCGCGTTTGCCAAGCTCCACACCGGCTTTTTCCAGCCCCATGCCATCGGTGTTTGGCACGCGGCCAATGGCGAGCATCACCTGATCGGCGACGATCAATTCGTCACGATCGGTGGTGGCGTAAACCTCGCCGTCACTTGCATTGACATTGCGGAACACGCGGTCACAGACAATACGAATGCCCTTGGCGTTCATCGCATCGGTCAAGCAATCGCGCATCGCGTCGTCAAAGCCGCGCAGGATTTTTGGTCCGCGATAAACCAGCGTCACCTCTGCGCCGAGCCCGTAAAAGATGTTGGCAAATTCCACGGCGATATAGCCGCCGCCCGCGATCACGATGCGCTTGGGGAATTTCTCCAGATGGAACGCTTCGTTGGAAGTGATGCAGTTTTCCGCACCCGTGCCTGCGCCCAGATCGTGTGAGGGCCGGCCGCCCGTGGCCACCAGAAACCGCTCTGCGGTTATGCGCCGCCCGCTTTTGGTCAGCCGCACCGTGTGCGGGTCTTCAAATTCCGCGCGCTCCATGAAAATTTCAACACCGGCTTTGGTGACGTTCGTTTCATATAGCCCTTCGAGGCGCGCAATCTCTTTGTCTTTGTTGGCGACAAGCGTGGGCCAATCGAATTTCGTTTCCGGTACCGTCCAGCCGAAACCGGCAGCGTCTTCAAAATCTTCGCGGTAATGGCTGGCATAGACGAACAGTTTTTTCGGGATGCAGCCACGGATGACGCAGGTACCGCCAAAGCCATATTCTTCGGCAATCGCCACACGTGCGCCCGCATTGGCGGCCATCCGGCTGGCGCGCACGCCGCCTGACCCGCCACCGATAACAAAAAGATCGTAGTCGTATTTCGTTTTGCTCATGACGAAGGCTCGATGGTCTGACCCAGAATTTCGATTCCCGTGGGCCGGGCAAGAATAAGAGTGGTGGCGATACCGATAAACAACCCGTGTTCCACGGCTCCGGGAATGGCGCTGAGTGCCGCGGCCAGCGCGGGTGCATCGGCAATTTTCCCGAATGCACAATCGTAAATCACATTGCCGCTGTCGCTGGTATAGGGGGCATCGCCGTTTTTGCGCAATGTCACCGGCACGTCATGACCGCTTATCGCTTTTGCCACCGCGGCAATGCGCGCCGCTGTTGTGGTGTGGCCGAAATTCAAAACCTCTACCGGCAAGGTAAACGCGCCGAGCGTTTTGACGAATTTGGAACCATCGGCAATCACGATCATGCGTTTGGAGGATGCAGCGACAATTTTTTCACGCAAAAGCGCGCCGCCAGCCCCCTTGATAAGATTGAGATCGCTATCGGCTTCATCGGCGCCGTCGATGGTCAGATCCAGCGGCGCAAGCTGATCCAGCGAGGCCAGCGGAATGGAAAGTTTGCGCGCCTTTTGCGCCGTGCGTTCGGATGTGGGCACGCCGGTAATCTTCAGCCCGCCTTTCACGCGCGGCGCCAGAAGTTCCAGAAAGGCCTCGGCGGTGGAGCCTGTGCCCAGGCCGAGTTTCATGCCCTCTTTCACGAAATCCAGCGCGGTGGCCGCAGCAGCACGTTTCAGGGCAGCAGAATCAGGGGGATCATTTTTTGTCATGGCCGCAGTTTAACAGAGGCAGCCGCGCTGTCATTCCCGCATCTGCGCGCCCACACAGGACGCGGCGTTATGCGCTATTCCACCGTCACCGATTTGGCGAGATTGCGCGGCTGATCGACATCGGTGCCCTTGGCGACGGCGGTGTGATAGGCCAAGAGTTGCACCGGCACCGAATACAGGAACGGCGCGATGAACGGATCGCAGGCTGGCACCTCGATGCTGGCCCACAGCCCCTCACCCGCCGCGGCAATGCCAGCCGCATCAGAAATCAGCAGCACCTTGCCGCCGCGCGCCATCACCTCATGCATGTTGGAGATGGTTTTTTCGTAAAGCGCATCTTTGGGCGCGATCACGATGACCGGCACATCTTCGTCAATCAACGCGATGGGGCCGTGTTTCAACTCACCGGCGGCATAGCCTTCGGCATGGATGTAGGAAATTTCCTTCAGTTTCAGCGCGCCTTCCAGGGCAATCGGGTAATGCACGCCGCGCCCGACATAGAGCACGTCGCGTGCCTTGGCCAGATCGGCGCCCAGCACCTCGATTTTGGCTTCGCTCTTCAAAAATTCGACCATCAGACGCGGCACTTCCAGCAGCCGCGCACAAAGCCGCTTTTCTTCGTCCGCATCCAGCGTACCGCGCGACCGCCCCGCCGCAATGGCAAGCGTCGCCAGCGATGCCAATTGACAGGTGAATGCCTTGGTCGAGGCCACGCCGATTTCCGGCCCGGCAAAAATCGGCAGCACAATATCGGCATCGCGCGCAATGGAGCTTTGCACCACATTCACGATGGCCAGATTGGTCTGACCCTGCAATTTGGAATCGCGCATCGCCGCCAATGTGTCGGCGGTCTCGCCCGATTGCGAAATGAACAGCGACACACCGCCCGGCGGATAGACCGGATCACGGTAACGCAGTTCCGAAGAAATATCGGTTTCAACCGGCAGACGCGCCAGCTTTTCAAACCAGTATTTGCCGACAAGTCCCGCATAATAGGATGTGCCGCAAGCCGACAGCATCAGCCGCGGCGCGGTGGCCAGCACTTCGCCCAACCCTTGCTCATAGGTGGCCACGTTCGGCCCCGCAGGATCCAGATAATGCGCCAGCGTATGGCCGATCACTTCGGGTTGTTCGTGAATTTCCTTTGCCATGAAATGGCGGTGGCCGCCCTTGTCCACCAGCGCGGCAGACGCTTCGGTAGTCGTGATTTCGCGGTTTGCCAGGCGCCCCTCGGAATCGAAAATCGTGACATCCGGCCCGTTGATGATCGCAACATCGCCATCGTCCAGATAGGCGACGCGGTTTGTCAGCGGTGCCAGGGCAAAAGCATCGGACCCGATATAGGCTTCATCATCGCCATACCCGATGGCCAGCGGGCTGCCCTTGCGTGCCGCAATCAGCAAACCATCCGCATCGCGAAAGATCATCGCCAATGCGTAGGCGCCCGTAAGACGATTCACCGCCTTTTTTGCAGCTTCGGCCGGATCAAGACCGGCATCCAGATAGGACGACACCAATTGCGCGGCAACTTCGGAATCCGTTTCAGACTGAAAGCTGTGCCCCTTGGCAATCAGCTCGTCGCGCAGGTCGCGGAAATTTTCGATAATGCCATTATGCACCAACGCCACTTGCGGCGTTGCGTGCGGATGGGCGTTGATTTCGGTCGGCGCACCATGGGTGGCCCAGCGCGTATGGCCAATGCCGGTGCGCCCCGATAGTGGCTGCTTTGCCAGAAGCGCGCCCAGATTGCCCAGCTTGCCCGGCGCACGGCGCCGTTCAATCGCGCCGTTCACCAAGGTGGCAATACCGGCGGAATCATAGCCGCGATATTCCAGCCGCTTCAACGCATCCAGAATGGTTGGTGCGCAATCAGTGTTTCCAGCTTTCGATCCAGCAATACCGACAATGCCGCACATCCTATTTGCCCTTCGCTTTTTCGGCGCGTTTGCGGGCGCGGAATTTTTCCGCCCAGCCTTTGGCTGCGCGCTGTTCACCGCGCTCAACAACAAGTGCGTTCGCATCCACGTCTTTGGTGATCACGGATCCTGCGCCTGTGATGGCACCATCGCCGATCATGACCGGTGCGACCAGCGCCGTGTTCGAACCGATAAACGCGCCCGCGCCGATATCGGTTTTGTGTTTGTCAAAGCCGTCATAATTACAGGTGATGGTACCGGCCCCGATATTGGCGCCCGCGCCCACCCGCGCATCACCCAGATAGGTCAGATGATTGGCCTTTGCGCCTTTTTCGACAGTGGTTTTCTTCACCTCGACAAAATTGCCGATATGCACATCGTCTTCCAGAACCGCACCGGGACGCAGCCTTGCATACGGCCCCACTTGCGCACCAGCGCCAACATGTGCGCCTTCCAGATGCGAGAACGCCTTGATCTGCGCGCCCGCTTTCACCGTGACACCGGGACCGAACACGACGTAAGGGCCGATGGAAACATCGGCCTCCAGTTTTGTATCGTATGAGAAAAACACCGTCTCCGGTGCTTGCATCCCCACCCCCGCTTCCAGCGCGGCGCGGCGCAAACGCGTTTGCATCATCGCCTCGCACGCCGCCAGTTCGGCGCGGCTGTTCACGCCCATCATCTCGGCTTCATCAGCGAGCGCCACGGCGCAAGCCACGCCATCACCTTTTGCCAGGGCAGGAACATCGGTCAGATAATATTCGTTTTGCGCATTGGTATTTTTCAGCTTTGCCGCCCAGCCGAAAAACGCAGTTGCATCCGCCGCCATGATCCCGGCATTGCACAGATCGACTTTGCGCTCGGCATCACCGGCATCGCGATATTCGACAATACGCTCCAGCAAGCCGTCCGCGCTCGTCATGACGCGGCCATAGGCCAGGTTCTGCGAATGAAAGGCGACAATCGCCATGCCCGTTTTGGCTTGCGCAGCAAAAGATGCCTCAAACGTCGCGGGCGTAGTCAGCGGCATGTCGCCATAACCCACCACAAGCGTGCCGGTAAAATCCTTCAACACGGGCGCCGCGCAACCCGCCGCATGGCCGGTGCCAAGCTGCTGATCCTGCACCACGCTTTCGCAATCCAGCGTGTGCGCATAATCGCGCACAGCGTCGCCATTGGCCGAGGTCACGACCACAATGCGCCCCACGCCCGCGCCGCGCATGGCCGCGACGACATGACCAAGAATGGGGCGCCCGGCGATGCTATGCATCACCTTGGGCAAGGCGGATTTCATCCGCGTGCCCATGCCCGCCGCCAGAATGATTCCTGCCCGTGCTGTACTGCCTGCCATGCTTCCCCGTAACCCGCCGCGACTAAACGGTAAAATGACGATTTACGACGCTATATTGCGCCATACCACCCCTCAATCAGGTTAACTCCAAACCCATGTCCGCTTTAACGACGCCCGCCCTGATTTTCGACCTCGATGGCACCCTGATTGACACCGCGCCTGACCTTTTGGCCGCCACCAATGCGGTGCTGGCCGAGGCGGGCCGGGCGTCCGTCGATCCGGCCAGTTTGCGCCAGATGGTGGGCTTTGGCGCCCGGCCCCTGATTATCCAGGCGATGGAGGCAACCGGCGGTGCCCCGGACGAGGCGGCCCTGCCCGCGCTGGTTGACAGTTTCATTGCCCATTACCGCGCCCATATCGCCGATCACAGCGCCCCCTTTCCGAACGTGGAGGCAACATTGGCGGCGCTGAAAGACAGCGGCGCGCGGCTGGCGGTCTTGACCAACAAACAGCACGATCTGACCGATCTGCTGCTGCCTGCGCTGAAGATGGAGCATTATTTCGATGCCATCTATGGCGCAGGGCGCATGAACTACACCAAGCCGGATCCGCGCATTTTCCACGATGTCGTAGCCGACATCGGCGGGCCGGGCAGCGGCGCCATCATGATCGGCGACAGCAAGACCGATGTCGCCACAGCACGGGCCGCGGGCGTGCCGGTGATCGTGGTGTCCTATGGCTATACGACCGAGCCGGCCCACACATTGGGCGGCGATGCGCTGATCGATGATTTCGCGCAAATTCCGGCGCTTGTGGCCCAGATGCTGGGCACAACTTGACGGGCCGCGCCCCGCCGCCCTATAGGGCGGGTCCGTTGCCAAGCGCGTCCAGGCAAAGTGGTTACCGGTTTGCCGCCCGGGACGCGCGTTTCGGTAAAACGGGCGCGTAGCTCAGCGGGAGAGCACTCCCTTCACACGGGAGGGGTCACAGGTTCAATCCCTGTCGCGCCCACCATTTTTCAATTCTGACCCGCCCGGCACAACAGGGATTGATCTTTGTTCGTTTGCGCGCATACGCGCGCGGGCCCTGTCGCGCCCACCATCACTTTGCACGCGCAGCGATGCGAAGTGATGCCAAGTCCGCCCGCGCGTCAGCGAGGAAGGGCGGGCGCGGCAGTGAATATGATCTCGGCGAAGGCGGGCTGGTTCGCGTGAGCTACGGCTCGACATGCCATCACTTTTTGCAAATCGCCGGCGGCCAACCCGATTTGCGTGCCCGCCGCGCACCTGCATTATTTGGAAACGTTACGCGCTCAGGCGAAGACGAAGCCCAGTGCCAATATTCCGCCAAAGGCGGCCTCAAACGCCACAGCCCCCCAATTGGCCGCGGTTCCAGTACCGTCCACCATGATGGAAAATACCCGGCTCAACGCGACCGCAATCCACCCGATCAGCAAAGCCGCAAAGACCGTTTCAGATTGAAACCACAGGGCGGCTCCGCCCAGACCCACAAACAGGCCGCCATAGGTGGCGCGAACTTCCGAGATCGCATGCGGCACAGCCGGGTTGAGCATGAGCCCGACAAGCTTGAGTGCCCGCGCTGGCGCAAACAGGCCCAGACATCCCAACCCGAATGTGACCAGCGCCGCCAGGTTGAACAAAATCACCGACATCGTGAATCCTCCCCATTGATAATTCCGGTAGCTTCATATGACACGCTGTGCGCAGAAACCTCTACGCATCGATACCGGCAAGCGCCCAACCGCATTTTGAGGAACATATGGTGCGGGTATTTTTGCGCGCCACGATCAGGGCTGCGGCGGTTCATCCGGTGTTTGCGGATCGAACCCCGGCAAGGCCCAGCCATAGAATATGGCGCAGCCGCGCAAAACAAAACCGCAAGCGAACGCGCCAATCCCGGCATACAGTTTGGGTACGCCCAATTCGCTGCTCACCACAAACACCAGTGCCGATACCAGCGCGGCCGTCATATAAATCTCGCGCCGCAACAAAACCGACGGCGCACCGGCCAGAACATCACGCACAATACCGCCAAAGGTTGCCGTCATCACACCCATCACGATGGCAATCATCGGTGAAACGCCATAGGCCAATGCTTTGCCCGCACCAATCACCGCATAAATCACAAGGCCGATCGCATCCAGCCAGACCAGCGCGGTAAACCGCCAGGGCCGTTTGCCGACAATCCAGATGATCAACGCCGCAACGAGACTGACAATCAGATAACCGCTGGCGTGAATCCAGAATACCGGCGCGCCGATCAGCAAATCGCGCAAGGTGCCGCCGCCAACGCCAGTGGTGAACGCAAACACAATGAATGTCAGCACATCATGGCGGTGACGCGCCGCGGCCAGTGCGCCGGATGCGGCAAACACCGCGACGCCAACATAATCCAGCGCCAGAAATGGCGAATGAAAAATATCCAGATTCATATTTGTGCACCGCGTACGCGCAGCAAACCCAGAACCGTTCTGAGTGATGGCGCAGGCACATCAACAATTTCAGCAATTTCGGCCAGCACGCCAAGAATGGGATCAATCTCGATTGGCCGGCCCGCTTCCGCATCGCGCAACATGGAGGTTTTGAAGCTACCCAGTTTTTGCGTAATCGCCATGCGATCATCCGGCGTCATGTCCAGCGGCAGGCCGATTTTTTTGCCGATGGCTTGCATCTCTTGCATCATCACGCGCACCAATGCGCGCACGTCGTCATTGTCCAGCATATCGCCGGTGCTGGCCATGGTCAGAACCGATAGCGGGTTCATCGACATGTTGCCCCACAGTTTCAGCCATATGTCAGCGCGGACATGGTCACTGGCCACGCCTTTCAGGGGCCCGTGCGTCACCGCCTTGACCAGCGCATCAACACGGGGTGAGCGCGCACCATCCGGCTCGCCAAAGATCAATTTGTCTTCGCCGTTCACCTGAACCACACCGGACTCTGGTGTGAAGGCAGACGCATGAACCACACAGCCAATCACCCGCGATGTGGCAATGGCGCGCGCGGTCACGCCGCCCGGATCAACCGATGCAAGTGCGGTATGCGCAAACGGCACGCCATCAACATCGAAAAACCACCACGGCACGCCATTGACCGCGGGGATCACCGCGGTTTGCGGCCCGCACAATGCGGCGACGGCGGGCGCAATGTGTGGCACGGATTGGCCCTTCACGCCGATGAAAACAAAATCGGGCCGGCCCAGCGCGGCCGCATCATCGCTGGCATGGAGCGCATAATGTTTTTCATCATCGCCGCGCCGGATGCGCAGGCCATTGTCGCGCAGCGCCGCCAGCGTTTGCCCGCGCGCCAACAGCGAAACCTCCGCCCCGCTCTCGGTCAGCAAACCTGCGATCCAGCCACCAATCGCGCCCGCGCCTATGATCACCGCTTTCATGACGATTTGCCTTGCGTGTCTTGCGCGTTTGCAGTTTTCAAAATCCAGTCCTTCAAATCCTGCCACACGATTTTGCGATCCAGATCGCGCAGCAACATATGATAGCCGTTTTTGTAGCGGTGCACGGTGGCGCGTCCATCCAGCGCGGCAATGGTCGCCTTGGTCGGTGCGGGCGGGATCACCTGATCCTTGGCACCATACAAAAACAGAATGGGCGGCGGATTGTTCAGATGATCCGGTGCGTTGCGCGCCGCATCCATCAGATTGACCAAACCATACACCTGATCGGCGCGTGCAGAGTGTTGAAACAACGGATCGCGGCCCAGTTTCTTCAACATCTCGATATTGTCAGACGGCCAGATCTTCAGCCCATTGCCGGAGACATGCAGCCACGGCACGACATGAGCGGCAAACCACAGTGCCACGCGATAGGACACCGGCATGTCTTTGCGCGACCACACGGCGGGCGCCACCAGAACCGCACCGGCAACATTGGGCGGCGATTTGTCAGCCAGCGCAGACAGCACAACCGCGCCGCCCATGCTTTCGCCCAACGCAAACACCGGCACGCCCGGATGTGCGCGATGCATCACATCGACAAATTCGCGTAAATCACCGCGCATCGCATCGCCGCCCGCCCAGATGCCGCGATTGGGGCTGCGGCCAAAACCGCGCTGGTCATAGGCGTAAACAGAGATCCCGTGGTCCGCCAGATACGGGCCGGGCATGTCGAACGCTTGCGAATAATCGCTCATGCCATGCAGCGCGACAAGGATGGCGCGCGGCGATTGCGCCTTCCATTCGCGCAAGGGCAGATGCAAACCGTCCTGCGTGACAAACGCATTGGCTGCGATGTGCGGCGGCTCCACAGCCGCGCCATGCGGGGCCAGCGTGGGGGCGCAAGCCGCCAGCGCCGCAACCATCAATAGGACGCCAAGATGCGCGACACGCGCGTGCGCAAATAGGGAAGCAATTCGTCTGCAAACCATGGGTTCTTCTTCAGCCA
>JBDZUY010000025.1:19697-30988 GCA_040255365.1 Hyphomicrobiales bacterium | reverse complement strand
CCGGGAAAACAGAACCCCATCGGAATGATCGCGATGCGGCTTTCGTCATAGAACGTGTCGCGGCTCACCCCCATCCATTCACGCAGGCGATCCCCGGACGGATCGTTAAACGGAATCCCCGTATTGTGCACACGAATGCCCGGCGCCTGCCCCGCGATACAGATTTTTGCCGTTTTGCTGGCGCGCACAATCGGGCGTGGCTCGATATACGCTTCGCATATCCGGCAGGCGCGAATATCGCGCAGCAATTTGGGAAGTTGTGCAGGTGCCATCAATCGCCGCGCAAAAGGTTTCGGGCAATCACCACCTGTTGGATCTGGCTGGTGCCTTCATAGATGCGGAAGATGCGCACATCGCGATAGAAACGTTCGATGCCATAATCGGCGACATAGCCCGCGCCGCCAAAAATCTGTACCGCGCGGTCGGCCACCCGGCCCACCATTTCAGAGGCAAAATATTTGGAGCACGCCGCCTCCATCGTCACGCTTTCGCCAGCATCGCGCTTTTTCGCAGCATCCAGAACCATGCAACGCGCGGCATAGGATTCGGTTTTGGAATCGGCCAGCATCGCCTGAATAAGTTGGAACTCGCCAATCTTCTGACCAAATTGTTCGCGTTCGCGCGCATAATTCACACTTTCGCGGATCAGCCGTTCCGACACGCCAACGCACACACCGGAAATATGCAGCCGCCCGCGGTCGAGCACCTTCATCGCAACTTTGAAGCCTTCGCCTTCCGCACCCAGACGCAAGCTTGCGGGCACACGCGCATTGTCAAAAATCACATCACAGATATGAGCACCCTGCTGGCCCATTTTCTTTTCCGGCTTGCCAATCGAAATGCCGGGAATATCCGACGGCACGATGAACGCGGAAATGCCGCCCGCGCCTTTCTTGTCCGCGTCGGTGCGCGCCATCAAGGTGAACATGCCCGCGCGGTTGGCGTTGGTGATGTAACGCTTGGTGCCATTGATGATGTAATCATCGCCGTCACGTTTGGCGCTGACCTTCACCCCCGCCGCATCCGACCCCGCGCCCGGCTCGGTCAGCGCGAAGCTGGCAATCACTTCGCCGCTGGCCAGTTTGGGCAGCCATTCTTTTTTCTGTGCATCGGTGCCGAACATCACGACGCCCTGGCTGCCAATGCCGACATTGGTGCCGATCACCGAGCGGAAGGCCGGCGAGGTCTGGCCCAGCTCCATCGCCACCAGCACCTCTTCCTCCATGGAAAGACCAAGACCGCCATATTCTTCGGGGATGGAAAGACCGAACAGACCCAGATCGCGCATCTCCTGAATGATGGAATCGGGCACGCGGTCATCGTCAGCCACCTTGGCTTCGATGGGCACACATTTTTCGGCCACAAAGCGGTGAACCGTATCAATCAATTGTTTGCGCGTTTCGGCATCCAGCGCCATGGCCTCACTCCCCGGAAGAATATTTTTCGCGGGGGGAGATTAGCGCATCTGCGCGTTGTGCAAGGGACTAACTGCGCAGCATATCTTCGAGCGTATGACCAATGGCGCCGACGACCAGCAGGTGATCCACCGCCGCGTCATCCACACCCAGCGGCATAACAAGGCTTTCATGGATAATCGCCATGCCATCGGCCTGACGCACATAGGAACCACGCAGCGCCAGCGGTATTTTTGTCCCGCAGACGTGGCGATAGACCGCGCTTAGTTCGGAGCCATAGCCGGGCAAAACCTCATCAAGCTGGGTACATGTCAGCCCCTGCATGTGCCCACCCTGAGTCGATACGATCGCATCCCCGACAATACGGAACTCGAAATCCTGTGCATTACCAATCACGCGCACCAGCGCCATATTGCGCAAATATTCCCGCAATACGCGCGGGGTGAATTCCGCCCGTGCCGGAAATGGCCGCGCGCCCCTGCTGGTTTGCCACAGATCAAGCCCGCGGCGGTTCCGCGGATGCTGCAAATCATCCAGCGCCACGACCTGCCCGCCAAATTGTATGGCGGGGCCGGGCCAGTCCGTCGCAGGTTTCGCGGTTTCGTGAATAAGGTCCATGCGCCTACACTCCACAGAATAGATTAAACATGTACCAACCACGCATGGATTGTGGGCAATTTCTTATGCATCTTTCCGTTCTGGACCAGTCCCCCATCCGCACCGACGGCACCCCCGCCGAGGCCATTGGCGAGACGATTTTGCTGGCAAAAGCGGCAGAAAAGCTGGGTTTTCACCGCTATTGGCTGGCCGAGCACCATAATACAAATTCTTTCGCTGGCTCGGCCCCTGAGATCCTGATCGCCAAGGTGGCGGGCGAAACCAGCACCATCCGTGTCGGGTCCGGCGGGGTGATGCTGCCCCATTATTCGCCGCTGAAAGTGGCCGAGCAGTTTCGCATGCTGGAGCTGCTTTATCCCGGTCGCATTGATCTGGGGCTGGGCCGCGCGCCCGGCTCGGATCAGCGCACAGCGCAAGCCCTGCAGGCGGGGCCGCAGCCCTGGCCCATCGATTCCTTTCCCAGCCAGGTGCATTTGCTGCGCCAGTTTCTGGAAGATGCGGGGGGAATCGTGCCCCTGGCGGATGATCACCCCTATCGCGGCATTCACGCCAGCCCGCGCGGGCCGGGCACGCCGGAAATGTGGATGCTGGGATCGGGCATACATGGCGCGGTCTATGCCGGTGAATTGGGGCTGCCCTTCTGCCACGCCCATTTCATCAGCCCGGAAAACGCGATGGAGGCGGTGGCCGCCTATACCGAACGCTTCAAACCCAGCCGGGTATTGAGCGCGCCGCATATCGCGATGGGTGTCGCCGCGCTGGTCGCCGAAACCGAAGAAGAAGCCAAACGGCTTTCCGCCTCGCGCAATTTGTGGGTGGTGCGGTTGTTGACCGGCCAGCCCATCGCGTTCCCCTCACCCGAGGTGGCGCTGGCCTATGAATATAGTGATCGCGAACGCGCCATTTTGGCCAGTGTGGAGGGGCGCGCCATCATCGGCACGCCGGATGTGGTGGGCAAGAAATTGCGCAGTCTGGCAGAGCGGCACGGCGCGCAGGAATTGGTGATCGTCACCATCACGTATGATTTTGCGCCGCGCCTGCGCTCCTATGAATTGCTGGCAAAGGAATTTGCGCTCAAATCCCCGGCAACAATCCAATAATCGCGCCGGTCATCGCACTGGTCAGTGTGCCGGAAATCAGCGCGCGCAGGGCCAGCGAGACAATTTCGCTGCGCCGTTCAGGCACCATGCCGCTGATCGAAGCGATCATGATTCCGACCGAGCCGAAATTGGCAAAGCCGCAGAGCGCATAGAGCATGATCAGACGCGAGCGCGGATCGAGCACGCCCTGCGGCAGCGCCGCCAGATGCAGATAGGCGATAAATTCGTTGAGCACCGTCTTTTCGCCCATCAACGAACCAGCAATGGCCGCGTCTTTCCACGGGATGCCAAGCAGCCAGGTAAAGGGCGCAAACACCCAGCCGAAAATACGTTCCGCCGTGATCGGCTTGGCCGCGACATCGGGCAAATGGCCCAAAAGGATATTGGCCAGCGCCACCAGCGCGACAATCACCAGCAGCATCGCAACAATCGAAAGCCAGAGGCGCAAACCATCTTCGGTGCCACGCGCAATCGCATCCATGCTGGAGCGATATTCAAAACCGGGCCCGGCATCCGCATCGGTTTCGGTATCGCCCTTGCCCGGTATCATGATTTTCGCAATCAAAATGGCGCCGGGCAGCGACAGCAAAGACGCCACCAGAATATGACCCAGCGCGCCGGGAATGGCCGGTTGCAAAATCGTGGCATAGAGCACGAACACCGTGCCCGCGACCGACGCCAGCCCGACGGTGAACAGCATGAACATTTCGCTGCGTGTCATGCGCGCCAGATAGGGGCGGATCAGAAGCGGCGCCTCGATCATGCCCAAAAACATCGTGGCCGCAGAGCCCAGCCCCACCGCGCCGCCAAGGCCCATGCTACGCCGCAAGACCCAGGAAAACCCGCCGACGATCAGCGGCAGAATGCGCCAATACCACAGCAAAGATGCCAATGCAGACACCACAATCACCAATGGCAGAATCTCGAACGCGAAGCTGGTCAGATTTTGCTGTCTGATGGCAAGGAATGGCGTTGGCCCGCCACCGACATAGCCGAACACAAACGACGTGCCCGCCTTGGTTGCGGCCATCAGCGCATCAACAACGCCGTTCAGCGAATACAGCGCATCGCGCGCCAGCGGCACCTTCAACAGCAAAAGCGCCAGCGTGATCTGAATGGCCAGCCCCACCGCCACCGTGCGAAAGGGAAAGGCGCGCCGGTCTTCCGACAACACCCAGGCCAGCGCAAGAATGACGCACAGCCCCAAACCCGATTGCAGATGCAAAAGAAACATGCGTGCGGTGGCCCCCTTATTGTGCAAGACCACGGCGCGCGCGCAGCCCGCAACGTGATTACACCACGATGTGCATCCTGTCACCGAATTGGGCTATAAAGCAGCACATTGATAATCCGGGGGATGAGATGAATACCACAACACGCATTCTGCTTCTTGGCGCGGCCTGCCTGTTCGCCGCGTCCTGTGCGGGCCAGCCCGTCGCCGCGCCGCAAAAATCCGCGGCTGCCGCACCGCCCCCCGCCGCATCCGAAGCGATGGATTCGCTGCTGTGGACCCAGACCTCGGCGGAATATCGCGCGGTCGTACTGGGCACCTATCATGCCGCGACCGCGCGGCTTCGCGCCATCGCCAAGCACACGAAAAAGCACACCAAACCGCTGGCCGTGGTGGTGGATGTGGATGACACCATTCTCAACAACACGCCCTATATGGCGCACCTGCTTTTGAGCGGCACAGCGTTCAGCCCCGCAAGCTGGGACGCATGGGTTGCGCGCCGCGCGGCCGCGCCCATACCGGGCGCTGTGGAATTTGCCAACACGGCCACAAACCTTGGCGTACATATGTTCTATGTCACCAATCGCAAATGCGAGCCCCGGCCCGGCGATGATGATGTGTGCCCGCAGCGCACCGACACGTTTGAGAATTTGCGCAAAGCGGGCATCACAAAAATCACGCTGGATGATGTGATGCTCTATGGCCAGAACGGCTGGCCCAGCGAAAAAGAAGTGCGCCGCAATGTCATCGCAAAAAAATACGACATCGTGATGATGGCCGGTGATCAGCTATCCGATTTCGTTACAAACATTGCCGGAAAATCGCGCGCCGCGCGCGACAAGGCGGTAATCGCCAATGAAGATCATTGGGGCCATGACTGGTTTATGATCGCCAATCCGGTTTATGGCGATTATTCCAGTACGAAAACCTTGGGCGGAAGTAAAAAATCCGCAATCAAGGGTTATTGAATCTTCGTGGCGGCAATCGGCAAGCCCAAAGAAATTATTGCGCTGAACGGCGCGCGCGCGTTGCCGCCACTTTTACTTGTTCTGTACCATTACCACGAGGGCCACGGCTATCAGCATTTTCGGATGTTCGATGTGCTGGTCGCCAAAAGCTATTTGTGGGTCGAATTTTTCTTCGCGCTGTCCGGCTTTGTCCTGATCTATGTCTATGGTGCGCGCGTTGCCGAGCTGTGGGCGCGGGCGGGCTATACAAAATTTCTGAAAACGCGTCTGGCGCGCCTCTACCCGCTGCATCTGGCGACATTGCTCATCATGCTGGCGATGGTGATCGGTTTGCGCACACTGGCCGATTGGGGCGGCTACACATCCATCTATGATTTACATGGCTATCACCCCGCCACCAGTTTTATCAGCTTCATTGCCAATCTGTTTTTGGTACAGGCGTGGCATCTGTTCCCGCATCTGACATGGAACGGCGTTGCGTGGTTTGTCAGTGTTGAATTTTTCCTCTGCCTCGCCTTTCCGGTTTTCGCCAGTGTGGCGCAGCGCGGCAGCATCACCGCCTTTGCGCTGATTGGCGGCGGGTTTGTGGTTCTGTTTGCGCTGGCCAATACATCAGGTCACGGCCTCGACATCACATATGATTGGGGCATCGTGCGCGGGCTGGCCGATTTTTCCATCGGCGCAGGCATGGCGATGCTCTACCGGCACATCCAGACCTTGCCCACCTTAAGCGACGCACATGTTTCACTCGCGCAAACCATCGCCGTGATCCTGTTGCTCTATGCGATTTACAACACCGGCTGGTCGCATCGTCCGGCAGATTTCTGGATCGTGCCACCGATGATGCTGTTGATCTTCACACTCAGTTTCGACCGCGGGCTGGTCGCGCGCCTATTCCAGACCACGGCGTTGCGCAGGCTGGGCGAATGGTCGTTTGCGATCTATATCGGCCAGGGCGCGCTGCTTCAGCTTTTGCGCTTTTTTGAACAACGTCTTTACCCGCACCCCGCATCTGCATGGGGCCACACGATCCATCTGATCGAGCCTGTGGTTCTGGTGATCGCCGCCACGCTTTGGGGGGCGGCGCTGTATTACGCGGTGGAGGCACCAGCCAATGCGGCCTTGCGCCGCTATTTTGCGGCCAAATCCGCAGGCTCCGCCGCTTCGGCTTGACCGGCGCACGCCATCGCGCCATCACTTTGCCATCCGAAATTTATCGCCACATTTTCTTTCAAGGAGTCTGACCCATGACCATTCGCTTCGACGGCAAAGTCGCCATTGTCACCGGCGCCGGCGGCGGCCTTGGCCGTTGCCATGCACTGGATCTTGCCAGCCGCGGTGCCAAGGTTGTGGTCAATGATCTGGGCGGCGCGGTGGACGGCACCGGCGGCAATTCCAAAGCCGCCGAAGCGGTGGTGAAAGAAATCACCGATGCAGGCGGCGAAGCGATCGCCAATGGCGCATCGGTCACCGATGATGCGGGCGTTGCACATCTGGTCAAACAGACAATGGACAAATGGGGCCGCATCGACATTCTGATCGCCAATGCCGGCATCCTGCGCGACAAAAGCTTTTCCAAAATGGAGCTGAAAGATTTTGATGCGGTGATGGCCGTGCATCTGATGGGTACGGTGAAGCCGTGCAAAGCCATCTGGCAGATCATGCGCGATCAGAAATATGGCCGCATCGTCGTGACCACATCCTCCACCGGGCTTTACGGCAATTTCGGTCAGACCAATTACGGCGCCGCCAAGCTGAGCCTTGTCGGGTTCATGAACACACTGAAACTGGAAGGCGCGAAAGACAACATCAAGGTCAATGCCATCTGCCCCGTGGCCGGTACGCGTATGACAGAAAATCTGATGCCGCCGGAAATGATCGAGGCTCTGAAGCCCGAATATGTCACTCCGGCCGTCACCTTTTTGGCCAGCGAAGACGCGCCAACCGGCGTGGTGATTTCGGCGGCGGCAGGTGCCTTTTCTTCGGCACAGATCGTGGAATCGCCGGGCGTCAATCTGGGCCATGCCGCAACCGCCGATAATGTGGCCGCGAATTGGGAAAAGATCAGCGACTTCACCGGCGCCAAGCATTTCACGATGGGCGGCGAACACAGCGCCCATTTCTTTGAGCTTTTGAAAAACAAACCAATCGTCGGCTAAACCCGCTTCAGTCTGGGCGCGCACCCAGCACGCGCAACACAGCGGAAAAGAATTTCCGCGTGCGGCCGCGCATCGCGCCCAGGGGCGAGGTTTCCACATCCATCAATTGCAGGCCCGCGCGGCTGACCTCGTCACCATTAAGCGAGCGCACCACCAAAATGCAGCCACCAAACGGCAAGGTGTCGCCGATGTCGGGCGTGGTTTCAAACCGTTCGGCAAACATGCCCGCAACGGTTTGTGTTTCGTCCTGAATCTCACAATTCAGCCCATACAGTTCGTTGAGCTTGGCAATCGGCGCATCGCCCCGAATGGGAAATTCGGTATCCAGCGCATCAAGCAGATAACGCTCGCCGGTGGAGGCAAAAAGCCGGTCCAGCCGGTTCACGCGCAATGGCGGCGCCAGAAAATAGGCATAATCCCCGGCCTGAAAATCGCCTGCCTCGTGCGATTCCAGCACTTCATTGCCGCGCACCACCAGCACGCGGCGGGCCCAGTCCGGCAGGGTTGAAACACCCAGCGCCCGGCTGTCAGGCCCGATGGGATAGCCGACCATTTCCAGATCAAGCTGACCGGGCAAATCCAGTTCCACCCGCTCCACCGGATGAATCAAACGCGGCAAAACCTGCTGCAGTTTTATCGCCATCCATTTCATGCCGCCGCCCTGAAGGATCAGCGAGACAATGACCACGAAAAAAGCGATGTCGAAATACAGCGCAGCATGACGAAGCCCCGCAAGCGTTGGGATGATGGCCAGAAAAATGGAAACTGCGCCGCGCAGGCCCACCCAACTGACAAACAGCTTTTCCCGAAATGAAAACCGAAAGAACTGCAAGCAGATGAACACCGCAACGGGGCGGGCCACAAAAACCAGAAACAGCGCGATGCCAAGCGCGGGCAGCGCCGGGCCCAGAAGACGATGCGGCGATGCCAAAAGCCCCAACACCAGAAACATTGCCAATTGCGCCAGCCATGTCGCCGCGTCCAGCAGGCTGGTAATGCTGGCATAGGCGCGCACCGGCAGATTGCCGACAATCATCCCCGCCAGATAAACCGCAAAAAATCCGGAACCACCGCCCAGCGAAGCGGCCCCGTAAATGGCAATCGCGCCGGTGATGGCGAGCAACGGGTGCAGACCGGTGGGCAGATTGACGGTGTTCAAAACACCAACCAGCACAAATCCGCCAAACAAACCGGCCAGCCCGCCAATGACGGCCTGTTGAAACAGATCAATCAGATTGTGCCAATCGGGCATCTGTTGGCCCGAGGCGATTAACGCCACCGTCGCCAATGTCAGAAACACCGCAACCGGATCATTGGTGCCGGATTCAATTTCCAGAAGTGTTGCAACCTTGCGCTTCAGTTGAACACCGCCGGTGCGCAGTAAAAAGAAGACCGCCGCAGCATCGGTTGAACCGACGATGGCGCCAATCAGAAAACTCTCGCGCGGACCAAGACCAAAAAGATAACCCGCCAGCGCCCCGCACAACGCCGCCGTGATAACAACACCAAAGGTTGCCAGAACCGCGGCCGGGCCCACCACGCCGCGAAAATGCGACAGCCGCGTGCGCAAGCCACCATCGAACAGAATGACCGTGATCGCCGTCACGCCGACCAGCTCGGTCAGCCGGTAATCGGAAAAGCGCAAACCCCCCGGCCCATCCACGCCCGCCAGCATGCCCAGACTCAAGAACACAAGCAGAATCGGCAAGCCAAAGCGCGTGGATACGACACTGGACAAGATACCGGCTATGATCAGCGCCGAACCCAGCAGCAGCAACGTATTGTTGAATTCAATCGCGATCATGCATTTCCGCCATCCGTGCAGCGAAGCATAGCACAGGCGGCCACGCCGCCGCGCTCAAGTTGCGATGGAAAATGCGGACGAATGCCACACCCTTTGCTGCATCCATCAGTCCGTATGGCCGATGTTCATGTCCAGCGTCTTTGCCTTGCCCATCAGCGCCACGAACTCGGCGCGGTAGCCAAAGCGATCATCCCCACGCGCGGCATCGGCGATTCTCTGGGCCCGCGCAAAACTGAAATCCTTGATATAGGGATCATGGCGCATCAATTGGGCAGCGCCAGCAACCGCCGCGGCAAAGCGCATGTCAGCGGGCACCGATTGGAGTTGTGCAACAGCATCGGCGTTCGTCACGGGGCGTGTGATGAGATGCGATTTGGTTTCACCCGGCCGTTTGTAACGGATTTTCACAAAGGCATATTCGCCGCCTTTGTTGACATTGCCTTTGCCCGCCGCTGCGGCCTCTGTGGTTTTGCCATAACGCAGCGGATCGCTCATTTGCGCGGGCGAGCCCGTGGGCGTGATTTCATACAACGCGGTGACAGTGTGGCCCGCACCAATATCACCGGCATCAACCTTGTCATTGTTGAAATCGGTATCGTTCAGCGCGCGCGTTTCGTAACCAATCAAGCGGTATTCGGCGACGCGGGCGGGGTTGAACTCCACCTGTATCTTCACATCCTTGGCAATGGTGATGAGTGTGGAGCCGAGTTGCTGCACAAACACTTTGCGCCCTTCATTTTCATTATCCACAAACACCGCATTGCCGTTTCCGGCCTGCGCCAGATTCTGCATGGTCACATCATTGTAATTGTCGTTTCCAAAACCGATGCAGGTAATCGCAACGCCTTTTTCGCGCTCGGCCACCACAAAATCCTTCAGCGCTTCGGGATCGGTAATACCGACATTGAAATCGCCATCGGTGGCCAGAAGCACGCGGTTGACGCCGCCTTTGATCATGTTTTCTTCGACCAATTTGTAAGCCAGTTGAATGCCCGCGCCGCCCGCGGTGGAACCGCCCGCAGACAGCGAGTTCAATGCCGCCATGATCTTGTGCCTGTCGCTGCCGCGCGTTGGTGGCAACACCACACCGGCCGAGCCGGCATAGGCAACGATGGAGACGCGATCATCCGCGCTCATCTGGCTGGCCAGAAGGCGAAACGCCTTGACCAGCAATGGCAGCTTGTTGGGCGCGTTCATCGAACCCGATGTATCAATCAGAAAAACCAGATTGGCGGGCGGGCGTTTTGTCTTTGGGATGTCGTAACCCTTGATGCCGATATGCAGAATTTTTGTATTGGCATTCCATGGCGTGGGATACACGCGCACGCTCGTCTTGAACGGCGTCTTGGTGCTTTGCGGTGCAGGGTACGCATAGTCGAAATAATTGACCATCTCTTCGACGCGCACCTGATCGGCCTGTGGCAGGCGGCCGTAATTCAAGGCGCTGCGCACCATGGAATACGATGTCGTATCGACATCAATCGAGAAGGTGGACACCGGATCGTTCGCCGTCACCTTGACCGGGTTCGGATTGGCATGCGGATATTTGGATGTGTTTGCCGGCTGCCAATAACCGGGTGCAAAGCGGCTCGTCTTGCGCAGTGCCATCGCATTGGACATCGCGCCCATCATCGCAGGCGGTGGCGGCGGTGCCAGAGGCTGCGGCGGAGGAGGAATGGGGCGCGATTCTTCCGTCGCTGTTTTATCGGTGGTGGTATCGCTGCACGCCTGCAAGCTGACAAGCAGAACTGCGGCGGCAGCAAAGCCTGCGGCGCGCCATATGCGGCGCACCACCAATTTTTGCACGATCATCCCAAATCCTTCCGCAAAGCCCACAAGAAGGTTTGAGGCAAATTCCGCCGCTGACAAGGCCATATTGCGGCAGAACCGGGGCACGCCAAAAGCGCCCCCACTATTCCGCAATCGCGAACTGCAAGAGCGATGTAAACCCGCTATGTTCGCGTTACAGACCCAGCACAGCCTTGGCCATGATGTT
>JBDZUY010000025.1:2180-19597 GCA_040255365.1 Hyphomicrobiales bacterium | reverse complement strand
ATGTAAACCCGCTATGTTCGCGTTACAGACCCAGCACAGCCTTGGCCATGATGTTACGCTGAATCTCGTTTGAGCCAGCGTAGATCGAGGCTTTGCGCAGATTGAAATAATAGGGCGCGACGGGGGCCGCATAATCCGGGCCGGGGCGCGGTTCATTCGCGTTGGCCCAGGTGTCGCGCACAAACGGCATCACGTAATAACCCACGGCCTCTACCGACAATTCGCTGATCGCCTGTTGCAGCTCGGTGCCTTTACATTTCAGCATCGAGGATTCAGCGCCGGGCTGTTGGCCCGCGCTCATGGCCGAGAACATGCGCAGTTCGAAAAATTCCATCGAGGAGATTTCGATTTCCACCGCATCCAGCCGCGCACGAAACGACGGATCATCAATCAGCTTGGCACCGCTGGCATCGGTTTGACCCGCAATTTTGCGTACCTTTGCCACCGCGCGTTTCAGACCCGGCCCATAGGCATTGCCGCGTTCAAACGAAAGCAGATATTTGGCATAGGTCCAGCCCTTGTTCTCCTCACCGATCAGGTTTTCCTTCGGCACTTTCACATCATCATAGAAGACCTGATTGATTTCCTGCTGCCCGGCGACCGGATAATCCAGCGTGACGATCGGTTCCACCTTGATGCCCGGTGTTTTCATGTCCACCAGAATGAAGCTGATGCCTTCTTGCGGTTTGCCGTCTTTTTTGGTGCGCACAAGATTGAACATCCAGTCGGCCCATTGCGCATGGGTCGTCCAGATTTTCGAGCCGTTCAACAGATAATGATCGCCCTTGTCCTCACAGCGCATCTGAAGTGATGCCAGATCGGAACCGGAACCGGGTTCGGAATAGCCCTGACACCACCAGATCTGGCTGGCCAGAATGGGCGGCAGATGTTGTTTCTTCTGCGCATCACTACCGAACGCCATGATGACGGGGCCGACCATCTTCAACCCCATCGGCGACATGGTGGGCGTGCCCGCCGCGCTCATCTCAAGATCGAAGATGTATTTCTGTGTTGCCGTCCAGCCGGGCCCGCCATATTCCACCGCCCAATTCGGCGCGGCCCAGCCCTTTGCATAAAGCGCACGCTGCCATTGCAACATGGAATCCTTGTCGAGGTAGCCGTTCTTGGATTGCGCAGCCTTGGCGCGCAGTTCCGGCGTATAGGCCTCTTCGATAAAGGCCCGCACCTCGTCACGAAATGCGAGATCGTCTTTCGAGAACGACAAATCCATGGCGTGTGCGCTTTCTCAGATGGTGTCGAAATACTGGATGTCGGGTTTGCCGCCCATGCACGGTGCAAGCTTTGGCCCCGCGGCGCGGAAATGATCGGACTTGCCATGCGCTTCCAGCGCTGCCTGATCGGCATAAAGCTCCATCACGACATAGGTGTTGGCATCGGCCTTGGACCGGCACACCTGATACAATTTGTTGCCCGGCTCGTTGGCTTTCACCTGTGCAGCCAGATCGCGAAACACCGCTTCGAATTCATCACCCTTGCCGTCCTGCACTTTCAAGGTTGCAACCACACCAATCGCCATAGCCCGTCTCCTTTGGGGAAAATAATATTGAGGTGTGAGGCTAAACGCTGGCGCTACCTTCGCGCAATGGCGCAATGCCGCGATTCACAAGGTTGACGCCGCGTTAACCGCGAAGTTACCCAGGTTTCAAACCCGTATTAACCCCTGTCTGTCACAGTGTTGGATTGCTGCTATTCAATAAAGGCATAAACAAAGTGACCGGGGGCGTGAACGACGCAAGATTGGACGGGGCGGCGCGCGGGCGAAACACGAAGCTTGCGCTCGACCAATTGCGCATGGCGTTGCAGAACATCAAACCGAATTTCTGGTTGATGCCAATCTTTGCAGCGGTGATCTGTCTGATGGTTTCGCCATGGGTCAGCACAACCAATCTTGTGATCTGGTTTGTCGTGGTAACACTTGGCGGGTTGCCGCAAGCCATTTCCAGTGCGCGTTTCTCGCGCGCTGAAAACCCAAGCGCCGACGCACGAAAATGGCTGGTTTTGTGTGTAGGAAGCTATGTCATCTTCGCGCTTTCCTGGGCGTCGATGATGTTCTTCCTGCATGTTCCCAACAACAATATGGACCAGATGTTGTTGCTGTTGCTGATCGGGTGCACGCTGGCCGGCAACACCGCGTTGACGGGCGCCTGCCGCCCCTTCGCGGTGGCGGGGTTAAGCGTGTATGGCGCGGCGATGGTCCTGTCACCGTTGCGCGAAGACACGGCCTTCTATTACGGCGTATCGGTTCTGGCACTATTTTATGTCGGCTACATGGTCCATCTGTCGCGGTCTGTTCACGCAACTGCGCGCGACATGCTGATGCTGCGCGATGACAAGAGCGATCTTATTGACGCGCTCGAACGCTCCAAAGCCGAATCCGATCTGGCGCGCGAGCGCGCAGAGACGGCCAGCCGCGCGAAATCGCAGTTCCTTGCCAATATGAGCCATGAATTGCGTACACCGCTGAATGCGATCCTGGGTTTTTCGGAAATCATCCAGAGCGGCATGATGTCAGGGAACGCCGAGAAGCAATGCGAATATGGTCAGGTTATTCATCAATCGGGGCATCATCTTCTGGCGCTGATCAACGACATTCTTGACCTTGCCAAAATCGAGGCAGGCGGGCTGCAGCTTCGCGACGCGGAAATCGATCTGACCAATATTTTGCGCGAATCTGTCAAATTGATGAGTGCCCGTGCCGAAATGGGCGGTATAGAGCTTTCCAGCGAAATCGCGCCGGGCTTGCCGGGCCTTATCGCCGATGAGCGCGCCTTGAAACAGGTCATTTTGAATCTGCTGTCCAATGCCGTGAAATTCACACCCGCCGGTGGCCGCGTATCCGTCTTTGCGCGCACCGCCGCCGATGGCGGTTTGATTTTTGGCGTCAGTGATACCGGGCTTGGTATTGCGCAGGACGATCAGGAGCGCGTTTTCCAAAGTTTTGGTCAGGGCCGCCACGATGTGGTGATGCCGGACAAAGGCACAGGCCTTGGTTTGGCCATTGTCAAAGGATTGGTCGAAGCGCATGACGGCACCGTGTCCCTGCAAAGCAGGGTCGGCGAAGGCACGACATTCACCGTCACCTTGCCGCCCGAACGCACCTGTGACAAAGCATCTTTGATGGCCGCGTCCTGACGCAAGCTGCTTGCGCCCTATTCACCCTTGAAATCCGGGGCGCGCTTTTCAAAAAATGCGCTAACCGCCTCGGCATGGTCGTGCGTTTGATGGGCCAATGATTGCATGGCCGCGCTCATCTCCATGATGGTATCGAAATTTGTGCCCTGACCTTCACGCATCAAACGCTTGGTCATACGTAAAACATCGGGCGGCTGGCGGCAGATGCGCCCGGCCAATGCGCGCGCTTCATCCATCAAATCCGCGCCCGGCACCACACGTGACACCAGCCCCCATGACAACGCGGTTTGTGCATCAATCGTATCGGCGGTGAAGAACAATTCGGCCGCGCGCGCCATGCCAATGGTGCGCGGCAAAATCCACGCCCCGCCATCACCCGGCACCAGGCCCACTTTCAAAAATGTCGCGCCGAAAATCGCATTGTCGGCGGCGATGCGCATATCGGCCAGACAGGCCACATCATTGCCCAGCCCGATGGCCGGGCCATTGACCGCGGCGATCAACGGCACCTCAAGTGACCACAGCGCACGCACCAGCCGGTGAATGCCGGTGCGATAACGCTCGCGAATATGTACACCGGGACCGGAAAATGTGCCCGCGCGTTCGCGCATCGCCTTCAGATTACCGCCCGCCGAAAACGCCTTGCCAGCGCCGGTAAGAATGGCACAGCGCACATCGCGGTCGTCATTGATGCGCGCCGCCGCATCGGCAAACAGTGCGCCGTCGCCATCTTCGCCAAGCGGGTTGCGCGCGTCAGGCCGATTGATGGTCAGTGTGACGGTATGGCCGGTCTTTTCATATAACAGGGCGCTCATGTGAACCTCTCATTGTCGTGATCTTTCCTAGGTTTAGCATCCCTTAGGCCACAAACTAAATCATCCCTTAACCGGTTTTGCGCCACGATAGGTCCGTCACAGGCGATTTTGCGCCGAAGCGAGATTTTCAGCGTGCCTATAGCCCACAATCACAGACAGCAGGCCGCACCACGAACCCGGAAAGGGTTTGGTCTAACCGCTATCGCCCATATCTGGCGCAGGTTCCGGCGCGCCATGGTCATTGCCTTGCACCCCGGGCCGGATGATGCATGGCTGGCCGAAGCACAATTGGGCCTTTACACCAAAGCCAGCAGACATTCGGGCATTATGCTGCCGATAGGCGCCGGGCTGATCGCGGCGGCCAGCACCGAGGTGCCGCTTGCAAGCCGCCTGACATGGTTTGGGCTTGTTGTGTTTCTCGCTGGGGCCAATGAAGTTTTGTTTCGCTGGGTCAATAAAAAGCCCGGCCACCCATTGGCCAATCTGCGTCTGCGCCTGAAAATTTACGCAGGCTCTGCATTTTCGTTTCTCATCGCATGGTGTTCGATGAGCGTCTTTTTGTGGGTACCGGACGCGCCGCTCAACCACATGATGCTGACCTTGATCCTGGCCTGCTCGCTGGCCGGCGCGGTCGCGATGACATCCGTGTTGACCAGCATGTCTGTCAGCATGTTCACAACGCATATGTCTTTCATGCTTCTGCCGCCTCTGCTTCTCAACGCGCAGCCAGACTACGTTCTGTCAGGCCTGACCCTGGTGTATGGTGCGCTGCTGATTGGCCAGGCCATCGCGTTACATGCCTCCTCCACCAGAACGCTGACGCTTGAGCGCGAGCGCGCCGGGCTGGTGCAAGACCTTTCGCAGGCCAAGCAGCAATCAGACCGTGACCGCGCACATGCCGCCGCCGCAGGGCGCGCCAAATCGCAATTCCTGTCCAACATGAATCACGAATTGCGCACACCAATGAACGCCATTCTGGGTTTTTCCGAATTGATAAAAACGAAAGCGTTTGGCACAGACATCGACAAATATGCCGAATACGCAAACATCATTCATGATTCCGGTCAGCACCTTCTGACCCTCATCAACGACATGCTGGATCTGGCAAAGATCGAGGGTGGCCGCCTGTCCTTGCGCGAAGATGAGATGAGCATCACGCGGCTTTTGGGAGACGTGGCGGACAACCATGAAGCCCAGGCTGCGCAGAGCCAGATTCATCTGGTTCGCGAGATTGATTTCAGCCTGCCGCCTTTGTTCGCGGACGAGCGCGCCTTGCGTCAGATCGCGCTGAATTTGATATCCAACGCGCTGAAATTCACCCAGCCGGGCGGCACCGTCACGATGTTTGCACGCACCGACAATAGCGGGCGCATCATTTTTGGCGTGCGCGATACCGGCATCGGCATTGCACCCAAAGATCACGCGCAAGTGTTTGAGCGGTTCGGGCGCAGCCGCCACGATGTCACCATCGCCAATCAGGGCACCGGCCTTGGCCTTGCCATCGTGAAAGGCTTTGCCGAGGCCCATGACGGTCATGTGCGCCTCGACAGCGAGTTGGGCAAAGGCACGACACTGAGCGTCATGCTGCCCGCAGAGCGCGCACGCCCGGCCAGCCACACAAGCGCCAAAGCCGCCGCCGTGTAGCGTTCGTCAGCTAAGCTGCGCGTAACGCTTCAGATGGTGATCCACATTGCCATAAAGCGCATCAAGCATCGTCAGACGCTTGAAATAATGGCCGACATTCAATTCATCGGTCATGCCCATGCCGCCATGCACCTGCACCGCGTTCTGGCCCACAAAGCGCCCGGCCTTGCCGATCTGCACCTTGGCGGCAGAGGCGGCCTTTTTGCGCTCGGTCTCGCTCTCATCCAGCTTCAACGTGACCATCAGCGCCATGGACGAGGATTGTTCGTAATTGATGAACATGTCCACCATGCGATGTTGCAACACCTGAAACTTGCCAATCGGCACGCCGAATTGTTTGCGCGTTTTGGAATATTCCACCGTGGTATCGAGCAGCGATTTCATCGCGCCGCATGCTTCTGCGCAATGCGCGGCGATGGCTTCGTCCGTCACCTGTTCGATCAGCTTCAAGCCATCATCGGCGGTGCCAATCAATGCGTCGGCCGGAACTTCCACATTTTCGAATGTAATTTCCGAGGCGCGCAAACCATCGACCGTCGGATAGTCGCGGCAGGTCACGCCCTTCGCGCCCTTGTCCACCAAAAACACGCTGACGCCCTTGGCATCGCGCTGGCCGCCCGCGGTGCGCGCGGTAACGATCAAGGTATCGGCCCACGGCGCACCCAGAACGACAGCCTTTGCGCCGTTCAGCACATAGCCCGCGCCCTGTTTTTTTGCTGTGGTTGTCAGGTCCGCAAAATTGTAGCGCCCTTGCGCCTCGGCAAAGGCAAACGCCATCGCCGTTTCGCCGCCCGCGATTTTGCCCAGCCATTCTTCTTTTTGCGCGTTCGTGCCGCCATGTTTTACAAAGCCGCCGCCAACCACAACCGTTTGTGCAAAGGGTTCAACCACAAGCGCGCGGCCAAATTCTTCCATCACGATCATCGTGTCGAGCGGGCCACCGCCCAGCCCGCCAAATTCCTCTGGCAAGGGCGCGGCCATCAGGCCCAATTCGGCAAACTGTTTCCAGTTATCCTTGCTCCAGCCTGCTTCCGAGCGCGAGATTTTCTTGAACGTCTCGAAATCATATTTGTCGGCCAGATATTTGCTGACCGAATTGCGTAGAAGCGTCTGTTCCTCGGTGAAGGAAAAATCCATGAGCGTATTCCCTGAATGTGATTAGCGGTTTGGCGAATGCTTAAAGCCCAAGCACAGCCTTCGCGATGATGTTCCTTTGAATTTCGTTGGAGCCGCCATAGATCGACGCCTTGCGCATATTGAAATAATGGCCCGACTGGCCCAGCGCATAATCCGGCCCGACCGGAAACTCATTGTCGCCAAAGGCGCGGTCATACGGATAGCCGTAATAGCCGATAGCCTCTACCGTCAGCTCGGTAATGCGCTGTTGAATTTCGGTGCCCTTGATCTTCAGGATCGAGCTTTCCGGCCCGGCATGTTTGCCTTTTGCTTCCTGTGCCAGGGTGCGCAGTTCGGTAAATTCCAGCGCGGTCAGATCAATCTGCAATTGCGCCAGCTTGCGCGAGAATTCGTCCGTTTTGACCAGCGGTTCGCCATCCACCGTTTCTGCGGCGGCGATTTCACGCAAACGGTCAATCGCTTTTTTGGAACGCGCAACACCGGCAATGCCGGAGCGTTCATGCACCAGCAAAAACTTGGCATAGGTCCAGCCTTTGTTTTCTTCGCCGATGCGGTTTTCAACCGGCACTTTCACATCGTCAAAGAACACTTCGTTCACTTCATGCGCGCCATCCATCAGGATGATCGGCTTTACGGTGATGCCCGGCGTTTTCATGTCGATCAGAAGAAAGCTGATGCCTTCCTGCTGCTTCACATCAGTGTTGGTGCGCACAAGACAGAAAATCCAGTCGGCATATTGTGCAAGCGTGGTCCACGTCTTTTGGCCGTTGACGATATAATGGTCGCCGTTCAGAACCGCGCGGGTTTTCACACTGGCCAGATCGGAGCCCGAACCAGGTTCGGAATAGCCCTGACACCACCAATCTTCGCCCGACAGGATGCGCGGCAGAAACTTCTTTTTCTGCGCCTCATTGCCATAGGTGTAGATAACCGGGCCGCACATCGCCACGCCAAAGGGCAGAACCTGCGGCGTCTCGGCATTGGCGCATTCTTCGTTGAAGATAAAGCGCTGCGTCACATTCCAGCCGGTGCCGCCATATTCTTTTGGCCAAAGCGGCGCAACCCAGCCCTGTTTGTAGAGAACCTTGTGCCAGGCCAGAAAATCTTCCTTCGTTTCAAAGTCGCGGCGCGTGCGGCCCTTTATTTCTTCGGGCATCTTTTCGGCGATAAAGGCGCGCACCTCTTGGCGAAAAGCCTCTTCTTCCGGCGAAAACGTCAGATCCATATGCGTCACTCCCTGGCGGCCCAAAACATTAGCGCGATTACAGCCGGTGGGCACCGGCCCTTGCCCGACAAATTGTCAACGATACCTATACAGAAGCAAGGGCTTCTTCGCCAAGCCAAACAGGTGCCGCACTTTCCGTAAGGGAAACCACGCGCTCAACCTTGGCGATCACGGATTGCCTCGTGGTGGCGGATCACTTCCTTGACGATGAAATTCAGGAATTTTTCGGCAAAATCGGGATCGAGCTTGGCCTCATTCGCCAGCGCGCGCAGCCGCGC
Organism: Hyphomicrobiales bacterium; assembly: GCA_040255365.1. Lineage (GTDB taxonomy): Bacteria > Pseudomonadota > Alphaproteobacteria > Micropepsales > Micropepsaceae > Rhizomicrobium. The sequence continues at coordinate 11,345 of JBDZUY010000025.1, read as the reverse complement.
GATCTGTCTGGCCTCGCGTGCCGGATCGGCGGGTGGCAGGCCGTGGACCGCCTTGAACTCGCCCACTGCCTTTGTGCATTTGAAGCGCTCGGCCAACATATGCACCAGCGCCGCATCAATATTGTCGATCGAGGAGCGCAGCCGCGCCAGATCGGGTTCGATTGTTGTTGTGTCTTTCGCGTCGCTCATTGTCACCCAGCCCACCAATATCTTTGGCGCCAAGCCTAACCCGGCAAGCCGCGCCCGCGCTATGCCGCGTCGTGGAAAATCACACCCAATGTGTGGCGTGAACCACCGCGCAAGATACTGACCCCGTGACGCATGGTCAGCCGGTAGGCCCCGCGTTTGCCCATGGCCGGGCGCATGTTGACGGCAAAGATCACCGCATCGCCGCGCGCCAGCGGCACCACTTCGGCGCGCGATTGCATGCGCGGGCGCTGTTCGTTCAGCACAAATTCACCGCCGGAAAAGTCCTCACCCGGCTGCGCCAACAGCACCGCCATTTGCAACGGAAAAACATGCTCGCCGTACAGATCCTGATGCAGGCAATTATAATCGCCCTCACCATAGCGCAGCATCAGCGGCGTTGGCCGCGCCTGCCCCGCCGCGTGGCACCGCTCGATAAACGCGGCATGGGTTGGCGGAAAGCGCGCGTCGATTTTCAGCGTTTCGTGCCAGCGATTGGCGATTGTTGCCAGCGGCGGATACAGCACATCACGCAGATGCGCCACCAGCGGCGGCAAGGGATAAGAAAAATATTTGTATTCGCCGCGCCCATAGCCGTGGCTCTGCATCACGATGCGTTTGCGAAACTGCGCATCATCGCCATAGAGCGCGATCAGGCTTTTGCAATCCGCCGCCGCCAAAAGACCGGGCAGCACCGCATAGCCGCGCGCATCCAGTGCGGTCCCGGCCGCGGGCCAATCAATAGCGGCAAGGCGTTTTTGCAGGTCAGGCATCAGGATTCCTCTGGTGAGACCCCCAGTTTGGCGCATCCCCGTCACGCTAGCATCCCGATCCTTGCGGTTCGCCCCTCATGCGGTAGCGCAAAGTGATGTGCCCGCCTAGACTGCCAAGCGGGGAGCCCCAGATAAAGACAACAGAGCGGGATGGATATGAAACACGCAGATGCAAACCGGCACACGGCGCGACGCATGATTTGGGCCGCATCGGGCTTGAGCCTCGCGCTCGCCCTCAGCGCTTGCGGTGACGGCAGCCCGCCGCCGCAATCCAATTTCGGCAAAGATCCGAAAATCACCGCGCCAACCGCGGGCATTATTCCCACCATCAACATTCCCTCGCCCGCTCCCTGGCCCAAGGGCGAAATGCCCAAAGCGCCCGCAGGCTTCACCGTGCAACGCTTTGCCGATGGGCTGGATCATCCGCGCTGGCTTTATCTTCTGCCCAATGGCGATGTGCTGGTGGCCGAAAGCTCGACCGAGCCACCCAAATCCGACGCGCCCTTTATGAAAAAGGTCGAGAATTTTTTCATGAACCGCGCAGGCGCGGTGCGCCCCAGCCCGGACAAGGTGATCTTGCTGCGTGACACGGATGGCGATGGCAAGGCGGAAACCCGCTCTGTCCTGCTCGACGGGCAAGTGCATCAACCCTATGGCATGGCGCTGATCGGCGACCATCTTTATGTCGGCGGCACGGCGGGCGTGTGGCGTTTTGCATTTACGCCGGGCATGACAAAAATTACCGGCGCGGGCGAAAAGATCACCACGCTGCCCACCGGAAAATACAACAATCATTGGGCGCGCAACACCATCCCCAGCAAGGACGGCACAAAGCTGTTCGTCGCGGTGGGATCATCCAGCAACATTGCCGATCACGGCATTGCCGAAGAAGAAGACCGCGCCAACATTCTGGAAATGAATCTGGATGGCAGCGGAAAGCGCGTGTTTGCATCGGGCATTCGCAATCCCAATGGCATGGCGTTTGAACCGCAAACCGGCACCTTGTGGACCGTGGTGAACGAGCGCGACATGCTGGGCGATGATCTGGTGCCCGATTATCTGACGCGCGTGCGTGACGGCGATTTTTACGGCTGGCCGTGGTCATATTGGGGCAAACATGTTGATGACCGCGTAAAACCGCAAAACCCGGACATGGTGGCCAAAGCCATTGCGCCCGATTATGCGCTGGGCGCGCACACCGCAGCCCTCGGCCTGACTTTCTACACCGGCACCGCATTGCCCGCGCATTATCAGGGCGGCGCGTTTATCGGCCTGCATGGTTCGTGGAACCGCTCATACCTCACGGGATACAAAGTCGTGTATGTGCCGTTCGCAAACGGTATGCCCACGGGCGTGCCGGAAGATTTTCTGACCGGGTTCATTCCCGATCCCAAGGGCAACAAGGTTTATGGCCGCCCGGTGGGTGTGATCGCGGACAAAACCGGCGCGATCTTGGTAGCGGATGACAATGGCGATGTGATCTGGCGCGTATCAGCAAACACACCGCCGGTGCCGCCCGTGCCCCCGGCAACAGACGAGACACCGGCACAATAACAAAGCCGCATATCTGGTGGCGCGCAGGAAGGTTGCAGGTGCAATCTCCTGCGCACCCGCCACGATCAAAACGCTGTGGTTACGACCAGCCGGATGTCACGCCCGGGCGCGACTACCAGATCCTTGTTCAGCGATACCGCGTTGCGTTGCACCACATTGGTGAGGTTGTGCCCGGTGAGCGCAAATTCCACACCCGGATGATTCTTGAACGGGCGCCATGCCAGATGTGCATCAAGATCGACATAGCCTTTTGTCGGTGTCTCATATGGCCCCACCCGGTTTTGACGGCCCGCATAGCGCAACAGGAAACCGGCATCGAACATATCGCTGGTCCAGGAAAGCCCGCCGCCAACATGATAGGGCGGAATGCGCGGAACATTGCCGCCGCCGCCCAATGTGGCGCGCACCAAATCAGCCTGAAAATCAGCCTGCAAAAGCCCCGCATGCGATTGCGACAGGGTGTACGACGCCTTGCCTTCAAGGCCCCAATACTTTGCCGATTGCTGCACATAATGCAGTTCGCGCAAATCGCCCGGCCCGCCAAAACTGCACAGCCCGGTTTCATCACACATGCGCCCGGTCAGCTTGCCATAGATGTAATGCTGAAATTTTGCGCCCCATAGCGCGCCATCAAAATGAAACCGCTCATGCATGTAATGCACATTGGCTTCCAGCGAATTGGCCCGCTCCATGCGCAAATTCGGATCGCCGGTTTCAAACGTTTCCGGCCCGTCATGCGGCCCGCGCGCAAACAATTCGGCCAGCGCCGGTGCGCGCGCCGAACTGGTGAATGTAAGCCCCAGCTTCAACGCATCACCTGGCTGATACACAAGCCCCGCCGAACCGCTAAGCGGCGTGAAACCAAGCCGGGCGGGAACGCCGCTGGCCGGTGTGCCATCAATATCAACATGATCGACGCGGCCAGCGATTTGCAGCTTCAAACCTTTAGTAAGCGGGGCTTCAGCGAACGCAAACCCTGCAAAGGTTTGCGTTGTTGCGGGAAGCAGATAATCGGCGCCCTCGCCCAGTGCTGAAAAATCGCGATACTGATATTGCATACCGAGCGCAGCAGAGGAGAACCAGCCCAGCCTGCCAAAAAGCGCTTCGCTGCGCACATCCGCGCCCTTGTCCTTGAAGGTCGAGGCGATTGTGCCATCCGGTGCAATTTCGCTATGCGCATAATCGCCATACCCGCCTTCGACCGTCAGCGTTTGCAACGCGCCCATGCCAAGCGCGAAGGATGACCGAAACAGCTCTTTCGTCTGTTTCATGTCGATATAGGTGGTATCGCTGGGCACGCCATATTTCGCGTCGTAATGGATCACCGCTGCGCCGATGCGGCTGGCATCGCCAAAGAAATATGAGCCGCCGCCGGAATACCCATCGCCCCTGAAAAAGGAATTTATCTGTTTGCCCAGCGGCGTGTTGTAATCGCCCGAACGGCGGCCAAACGCATCCGCATGAAACGCGAAATTCTCGCCGATGCTGCCATCAATCAGACCGGACCCTTGCAATGTGTTGGCACTGGTGGCGAAGCTGGAGGAAAGCTCGCCCGCAATCTGTTTTTCCGGCATGTGCATGGGCACACGGTTGTTGATTGCGTTGACGACGCCGCCAATTGCCTGGCTGCCATACCGCAAGGTGGCCGGGCCGCGCACAACTTCGATGCTTTGCGCCGAAAGCGGATCAATCGGTACACCATGATCCGGTCCGATTTCGGAAACATCAAAGCTGTCGATGCCATCTTCCAGCACACGCACACGGTCGGCCCCAAAGCCACGAATAACCGGGCGGCTCGCGCCCGCCGCAAAGCCAGACCCGCTCACGCCCGGCACGGTTTGCAGCGCATCGGCCAGATTGTCGCCACCGCTTTGCAAAATATCGTCGCGGCTGACGGCGCTGATACGCGTGGCATATTGATCGGTGATGGCAGCCACCGGCGAGGCTGTGACAACAATCGTTTCGATTTTCCCCGGCACGCTATCGGCGGACAACGCAGGTGTAACGATACAAAGTGCGGCCAGCGCAGCTGTACCACAAAGACAGGTTTTCAAACGCATTGATGCAACTCCACTCGCGTTGCGCGCGCAAAAACGCACAGACGCCTTATTCAAAATCTTGCAAGACCGGATGAAACAGACACGCGCACCGCTTCATGCGGCACGGCCTTACAACCGGCGGGCGAAAGAAATGGAATTAGGCGCGCGGTGGACCGCGGCTGAGCCAGTCATGGGAATTTTGCGCAATATGCGCCGATGCGCGGGCGGCAATAATGAGCGCCTGCACCAAGAACACCGGCAGCAAAAGCTGTGGCGGGGCCGGGCTGACATAGTGACCGGCCAGTGCCATTTCATGACAGAGCGGACATTTGACCGGATCATTCAGCGGCGGAAGTTTATCGGTGTTGCTTTTCTGCGGCGTGGCCGCGCTGGCGGCACCAATCTTGGCCAGCGCATTGCCGAAGAAGGCAACATCCACCTGCCCCATACGGTGAATATGCGTTTGCGTGGCAAAGCCCTGAAACACAAACGCCAAAAGCGCAACAAGCGTGATGAGCTGACGGCGCAGCAGCGTTTTTGCCCCGTCCTTTCGGAGGGCACGCGTTTTTATCCGGCGTGTCATCGCAAATGCCATTGGCTTTTCCTGCGCGGGACATAAGCATTCTTCCCGCAGCCGGGCAACCATGCGCTGTTTTGGCGTGTCTGAACCCGTGCGCCAGCCCCTAAACCGGGCGTGTGGCATGTTTGCACGCACAAATAGCACACACAATGGCAGGCAGAAAATTGGCGCGCAGATACAATCAGCCAGAAGCAGTCATGCGATAGCCCGTTCACGCCATTGGCTGAGGGCGTCGAGCAAAGCAACGGCAAAGGCCGCAACGAATGCGCCCGTCAATGTCAGGACAATCCGTGTGAAGGTCACATAAGCCGGGTCTTGCGCGGAAAGCGCGCCCGCGATCAACGCCAATGCAACCGAAAACGCATATTGATAGACCATGCTGGGATGTGTGCCGTACAGCATCCGCCCGCCCAACCAAAGGCCGCCAAGAAAGATCAGCCCCAGCAGAATCGGCAAGTGTGGTGATAATGTAAACAGCGTCAAAACGGCAAAGCCCACGGCGCTGCCATAGAATGTCGCGCGCACGCGCTGCCGCGCCTCAAAGAACACGGCGCGCCGTGTGGGGAAAACAAGCACCATCGCGGCGATGACAGCCATCATCATGTCGGATGGCTGCATGACAGCGTAGAGCCAAAAGCTGAGCCCCAGAAGCACGCTTGCCCGGATAGCGGCACCAAGGGTTACGTTACCGTTACCTGGTACCGGATCGTCCACATGTAGCTCGGCTGTGCGCGCCGGAAACAGCAGATAAGCCAGCGGTCCCAGCACCAGCGCCACCAGTGCGGCTTGCACAAACCCGTCACGCATCGCGTCCACCGTTGCGCTGCCGTTCATTCCCATCACGGATAACAGCACCGCAACGATTACGAGCAGCATGCCCTCCTGCGCACCGCTTTGCAGGATCATGCGGAACCCGATGAAATAGGTCAGCCACATCGCGCCGACATAAACCAATGGCATCGGGCGTAGCTGATTGACGAGCCATGCCATCACATAGGTCAACACGATCAAAGCGACCGGGCCTGCGATAGCCCTGAGCGGATTAAATGCCTTGCGCTGGGCCGCAATCAGACCGACAGGAAGTGCGGCGACGATGGGCGGCAAAACAGGGTTGAGCAATGGTATCGCGGCATAGGCCAGCATCCCGACCACACCCAGACGTACCGCAAACAGCGGATCATCATGCACATTGGGGCGTGGTGTGACGTACATCGCTTGCGCCTTAGTACAGGAAGCTGGCCCAGGAACGGAGCCGTTGCAGCAGCCGCGCGATCAGGGCGATCGGATTGTTGGTGCCGTCCGCAAAAACCACCACATCAACTTTGCCGCCGACGCTTACCTTTCGCGGCCAGTTTTTCATGCCCCCGTCCAGTTCAATACGCACCGGTATGCGCCGCGCAGGTTCAAACCAGCGGTTGGAGGGCTGATTGACAACAAGACCGCCCTGCATTGTGCGGCCCGGATTGATACCCCAGGCAACACTTTGCACGTGGCCCACGAATATCTGGCCCGGCAAGGCATCAAACAACACATGAACCGGATCGCCCTTGTCCACATCACGCAACTGGTTCTCACGCAAATCCACGGTGATCCATGCTGCGTCCGCATCGATGAAGGTCAGCGCCGGACTACCGGCAGCGATGTACTGCCCCTCTGACAGGGTGACGTTTGTGACAACCCCATAATGCGGCGCTTTTACCGTGGTCGAATCCAGATCATATTGCGCGCGTTCCAATTGCGCTTGCGCGGCAAGAATGGCCGGATTGTCTTTGCCTTTCGGGCCAAGTTGCGCACGGGCGCTTTCCAGATTGGCGGTAGCGGTTTTCAACCCTGCCTCGGCGTCAGCGACTTTGGCGCGCGCGGCATCACCTTGCGATGCTGCCATGATACCCATGCGTTCCAGCCGAAATGTCCGGTTGGCGTTTGTGCGCGTCAAATCAAGACTGGTTCGCGCTTGCGACACAGCCACCTGCGCCGCCACAAGGGAGGCACCGGATGCGTCGATACCCTGAACTGCGGTTGCCAAATTCGCCTCCGCCTGCCGAAGCGCCAATTCGAATGGCCGCGCATCCAGCGAGAACAGCGGGGCACCCGCCTGCACCACCGCATTGTCATTGACCATAACCTGCGTCACCTCGCCGGAAACGCGCGGCGCAATCTGTACGACATACGCAGAAACAATGCCGCGCGATGACGACGGCGCCATGCGGTCGTTCAATGCATAAAGAACAGTGAGGATGACCAGCAATACGCCCACGCCGATTGCGATCTGTTTTGCCAGATCGCGGTTGGGCGCGGGCTCGCCCGGTTCTTGCGCAGGCGGGTTCGGCTTTGCAGCCGGTTCGGCGGTATCGTCCATCAAAATGTCCCCTAATGCGGCAAATTTCGCAGATGTCTGATCTGAACCGATTTGACTCTATTGCAAAATATCTGACGAACCTACGCCCGACGGGATTTGTGCGGCGCACATGGCAGATAGCAGCCTGTGTCTGTTTTCCTTTTCCTGCACATTATGACAACAATGAAGCAAAGGCGTGTAACACTGTAAGATAAGGCCGCATTCCAGCTGGATGGGCAAGCCGTCGTCATCACTGGTGCCGGCGCTGGTATCGGTCGCGCGAAAAACGAAAGCACGCATGATAAAAGCCATTCTTCCGGTTTTCGCGACAATTGCTGGCATCGCTTTTGTGCAGCTGGCGAATGGTTTTCTGGGAACATTGGTAGCGACCAGTACCGTCACCCTGGGCTTTGTTCCGTTGGCGACCGGTATCGTGCTGGCTGCGTATTTTGGCGGCTATACAATCGGCGCGGCCACGATTGGAAATCTGCTCCAGCGTGTCGGCCATATCCGTCTTTTCGCGGCGCTTGCCGGTCTCGTCGCCGCATCCATTATGACGCTGCCGATACTGCCCAGCCCAATCGCCTGGTTCGTCGCGCGGCTGCTGACCGGGCTGGGCTGTGCCGGGCTTTTCATTACGGCTGAAAGCTGGCTGAACGCCACCACAACAATGGCCAACCGCGGCACCATCTTTGCCGTCTATATGGTGGCATCGAATGCGGCCTTTGGTGTTGGCCAGTTTCTTATCAATCTTCCGATGCCGGGCGGCTATGAACTGTTCTCGCTTGCGGCGGCCTTTTTCTGTCTCTCGCTCATTCCCGTATGCCTGACCCGCTCGGCCGCACCCATCATCACAAAGAGTCCGCGGCTGCACATCAGCGAGCTTCGCCGCATCGCACCGACCGCGCTTAGTGGTTGCGCCACATCGGGCCTCGCAAGCAGCGTTTTCTACACGCTTGTTCCGGTTTATGCGCAATCCGGCGGCACCTCACTTGCCGCCATTTCAACATACATGGCGACCGCCATTTTCGGCGGCCTGGTCTTTCAGGTTCCGGTAGGGCGTCTTTCGGATCGCATGGACCGGCGTTTGGTCGCCGCGGGCGTCGCCTTCGGTGTGGTCCTGACCGCATCGTCCATGGCATTTCTGCCGCCGTCACGCTGGTTCTTTGTGCTCACATTTTTTCTTGGCGGCTTTCTCTCCACCATCTATCCGCTCAGCGTGGCCCATGCCAATGACCGCGTGCCGCCCGAACATGTTGTTTCGACGAGCGGCCAGTTAATTCTGATCAACGGCATTGCATCCTTCTTTGGGCCGATCATCGGCACGGCCATCATGGGGCACGCCGGCATCACGGGCATCTTTCTGATCATGGCAACCGTCGCCGCGCTTTTCGCAGGCCTTTCATTATGGCGTGCAATCCATCTGGACCCAGTGCGAACCAAGGACCGCACATTCAAGATTCTGAATGCGCAAATGAGCCAGTCAACCGCTCACGTCGCCGACACCGATGTTGATGTCGAGCAGGCAAAAGATTCATCGCCTGAAAAATATGACTAGAAACATTGCACTTTCCGCAACTTTCGATTTTTCTGCGCAACCGCAAAACTGAAAACAAGAATCGCACTTGCCAAGCGGATTGCAGGTGTGCGACGCCAGTCAGTAAGGGGGCAAACGATGACAGATTTATCAATCCT
>JBDZUY010000025.1:0-2080 GCA_040255365.1 Hyphomicrobiales bacterium | reverse complement strand
ACAGTGCTTCTGCCGGATCCGGGAGAGCGCAAAGACTACACCATTATCAATCACTGCCGTTGGGACTCGTTGTGGAACATTCTGCCGTCGCTACTGTTCAAGCCGTCGTTCCGCAACTATGTGCTGGCACATTTTGAGGCAAATGCCACCGCACCGATCCCCATCCTGTACCGCCTCGCGTAGACGCCAGGCATCGGCGGCTGACGTGCCCGCCACCGATACAGATGACGGCAAGCAACACCAGCCAAAAAGGCAAGCCGGGCGCGGTTCAAATACTGATTCCGCCCTCGCCTTTTACGCGCATCACGATTTGTCGTAGAAGGCGGGGCTTATTTTTGACTGCCTGAGAACCATGAAATTTTCGCCCTACCGCTTTGCCATCGCACCGATGATGGATTGGACAGACCGGCATTGCCGCGTTCTGCACCGCGCCCTCAGTGCGCGCGCGCGGCTGTACACCGAAATGGTAACGGCGGAGGCGGTGATCCGCGGCGACCGCGAACGGCTGATCGGGTTTGAGCCGCGCGAACATCCCGTGGCATTGCAATTGGGCGGCAGCGAACCCGCGCGATTGGCAGAGGCGGCAAAGATTGGCGCGGATTTTGGCTATGACGAAATCAATCTGAATATTGGCTGCCCGTCCGACCGCGTGCAATCGGGCCGCTTTGGCGCATGTTTGATGCGCGAGCCCCAACTGGTTGGTGATTGCGTGGCGGCGATGCGCGGCGCGGCGGATATTCCCGTCACCGTGAAATGCCGCATCGGCGTGGACGACCAGGACCCGGAGGTGGCATTGCGCGCGCTCATCCGTGCTTGCACCGCGGCGGGCGTGAATGTGTTTGCCGTGCATGCGCGCAAGGCGTGGCTGCAAGGGCTGTCACCCAAGGAAAACCGCAATGTGCCGCCTCTGGATTATGATCTGGTCTATCGCATCAAGCGCGAAAACCCGGCACTGACCATCATGGTCAATGGCGGCATCGCTACATTGGACGAAACGCAAAGCCATCTGGCCCATGTTGATGGCGTGATGATGGGGCGCGCTGCCTATCACACCCCCGCTTTGCTGGCCGATGTCGATGCGCGGTTGTTTGATGGGGCACAAGTGAACATCGACGACGCGGTGGAAACCTATGTGGACTACATCGCCCATCAGCTTACGCGCGGCGTACCGCTGAACGCGATGACCAAGCACATGCTGGGCCTGTTCAACGGGCGGCCGGGCGCCCGCTTGTTCCGCCGCCATTTAAGCGAAAACGCAACGAAGCCCGGCGCGAACACACAAACCCTGCGCGATGCGCTGGCGCATTTGCGTTTCATTCCCGCTGAACTTACCGACGCATGAGGATCATCTGAGATGCATGGATTTACTGCGGCCACGGATGATGTGGGCATGTTGATGCTCGGCCTTGTCATGGCGGGTGTGGTTGGCGGGCTTGTCGCGGGCATGCTGGGTGTGGGCGGCGGCATTGTGATCGTGCCGGTGCTTTATCATGTGCTGGCCGGGCTGGGTGTTGATGAAAGCGTACGCATGCAGGTCGCCGTTGGCACATCGCTTGCCACCATCATTCCCACCGCGATTTCATCCTTGCGCGCGCACAACAAAAAGGGCGTGGTGGATTGGGCGCTGCTGCGTGCCTGGGTCATACCAATGATTGTGGGTGTCGGCATCGGTACCATGCTGGCCGGCATGGTCAGCGGGCCAAACCTTGCGCTGATCTTTGCCATCGTCGCCATTCCCGTTGCGATCAACATGGCGTTTGGCAAGGATTCATGGCGGCTGGCGCACGCAATACCTGCGGGCCCCGGCGGCTGGGCCATTGCGGGCAGCATTGGCTGGCTGTCGGCGATGATGGGCATTGGCGGTGGAACGCTGGGCGTGCCGACGATGAGCCTGTGCAATTATCCGATCCATCGCGCGGTCGGCACGGCCAGCGCATTCGGCGTCATCATCGCCATTCCCGGCGCGCTGGGCATGATGGCGGGCGGCTGGGGCGCGCATGGTTTGCCGCCATACTCATTGGGTTATGTGAATCTGCTGGGCTTTATATTGATTGCGCCGGTGTCTGCGTTGATGGCGCCG
>JBDZUY010000024.1:32229-49858 GCA_040255365.1 Hyphomicrobiales bacterium | reverse complement strand
CGCAACATTCCGGCGCTGAAAAAATTGATGGCGCAGGAAACGACGGTAACAACGCACGCCGTCTTGTCGGCCAATCGCAGCGCGTGGCGCAATCGCAGCTTCCGCTGGTGATGGATCAGGGTCAGGCCATCGGTATTGGCGAGCGGTTGCTGCTGGATGCGTGGGTGATGCGCGAGACAGTGGATTTCGCCTTGCCGCCTGCGCGTCTGGCACTGGAGCCGGCGGACGAGGTTTTGTTGCAAACCAACGGGCGTACGCGGCGGCTGCGCCTGACACAGATTGATGATGGCCCGTCGCGCCAAATGCAAAGCGTGGCGACCGATCCATCGATTTACGAACGCCTGGTGGGTCCGGCGCGTATTGGCACCGCCAGTTCCGGCACGAACGTGGTGCAAACGGGTCGCGCGTCGGTGACGTTTCTGGATCTGCCGCTCTTATCCGGCACAGAAAACGCTTATGCGCCGCATGTTGCGGCTTTTGCCAAACCGTGGCCGGGCGAAGTGGCGATTTACAAAAGCGCGACAGACGCGAATTACACGCGCGATAGCGGGCTGACCACGCCCGCGATCCTTGGCGTCACAACAAATGATTTTGCGTGCGGCCCATTGTGGCGCTGGGACACTGTCAATGTCCTGCATGTGCGGCTGTTTGATGGAACGCTGGGCGCGCAGGACGATCTGGCCGTGCTGGGCGGGGCCAATGCGCTGGCGCTGGAAAATGCGGATGGTGAATGGGAAGTGCTGCAATTCCAGTCCGCTGCATTGACCGGCACGAACACATGGTCGCTGTCGCGCCTGTTGCGCGGGCAGGCGGGCACCGAAGGCGCAATACGCGATGTCGTTGCCGCTGGCGCGCGTATTGTGGTGCTGAACAAGGCGGTGCAGCAATTGGCGTTGAGCGCTGACAATTATGCGCTGCCGTTTCACTATCTTTATGGGCCGGTGGGAAAACCGCTCTCCGATCCGGCGTATCAAACGCTTACGAAACAATTTTCCGGTATCGGGCTTCGTCCCTACGCTCCCGTGCATTTGTGCGCTTCGCTTCAGGAAAACGGTGATGTGCAATTGTCGTGGATACGGCGCGGCCGTATCGGCGCCGATGCGTGGGCGCAATCGGAAATCCCGCTCGGCGAAGAAAACGAAAGCTACGCAATCGATATTCTGAACGGCGATAGCGTTGTGCGCACACTCAGCGCCGCATCACCGCTTGTTCTTTATACCGCCGCCGATCAGGCCACCGATTTTGGTGCACCACCGGCGGATATTTCATTCACCGTCAGTCAAATCTCCGCCGCGTTCGGGCGCGGCGCAAGTGCAAGGAAAACATGCCATGTCCGATAATACTCCGCGCACCGGCCTGCCACTATTGGCGGCGGCCCAGGCGCAAAAACACGTCACCCACAATGAGGCGCTGTTGCAACTCGATGCACTGATGTTCGCGCGCTTGCTGGATCGTGATTTGGCCGCGCCGCCAGCATCGCCTGCTGACGGTGACACCTATCTGGTTGCCGCTGGCGCCAGCGGCAGTTGGGCGGGGCAGGACGGTAACATGGCTTATGCTGTTGACGGCGGCTGGCGCTTCTACGTGCCGTTTGACGGGCAGTCGGCCTATGTGGCCGATGAAGGGGTGCTGCTCGTTTATACATCTGCCGGCTGGGCGGATTTGGCGAGCGTACTTAACCAGCAAAATATACCGCTTCTTGGCGTGAACACGATAGCGGATTCCACCAACAAGTTTGCCGTAAAATCGGCGGCTGTATTGTTAGACAACGCCGGTGATAACGTTCAGGTGAAAGTAAACAAGAAGGCGTCGGCCGATACGGCCTCATTCCTTTTACAGAAAAATTATTCGGGCCGTGCTGAATTCGGTTTGACCGGTGACGATGATTTTCATCTCAAGGTTTCGTCTGATGGATCGATCTGGACCACAGCGCTGGCCGTGAACGCCAGTAATGGCGTGGTCGATTTGCCTGCACTACCAGCAGTTTCTGTTAATCGCAATGGCACCGATCAATCGGGCCTGACGGCGCATGCGAGTAATATCATTGCATTCAATCATGTCGCAGAAGATACGAAATCATGGTTCGACACAACAAATTACCGCTACACGCCGCAAAGCGCGGGTCTTTACATGGTCGTCATGGCTGTTGCCTTGTCGTTCAGCGCATCGCCCGACGATTCACCACAATCCTATATCTACAAAAACGGCTCGTTGCTGATTAACGGGAGTTACGCCGGCGTTCCTGGTGGCGGCAGCGGCGCGGGAAGTATTGCGTTCGGTCTGATCCGGTTTAACGGCACTACCGATTATATAGATGGCCGTGTTTTCGTTCCCAGCAATACGACGGTCATTCGTGGCGGTGTCTCACAAACATTTCTCCAAGGCTGGAAGATTGCGCCATGAGCGTGATTTCCTATAGCGGACCGTTGCAGACCGCGTCTTGGGACGCGGAACGCTGGCCAAATTTCAGTGCGCATGAATTGGCATGTCCATGTTGCGGGGAAATGGTGATATGGGCGCAAGCGCTCGATGCCATTCAGGCCTTGCGTAACGCAATGGGGGTGCCGCTCACAATCAATTCGGGGCATCGCTGCGCCTTGCACAATGCCCGTGTCGGCGGCGCGCCGCTTTCGCAACACAAAAAATTGGCATTCGATGTGGCGCTTGGCGGACATGATTGCATGGCGCTTTACCGTCACGCGCGCGCTTGCGGTTTTTCGGGCTTCGGCTTTGGCAATACATTTCTTCATCTCGACACACGATCACTAGCGGGGCGAGTGCGCCCGGCATTTTGGTTTTATGGAAAAAGGAGCATCAACAAATGGACATCCTTGGGTCTATTGGTTCCGTAGTCGGTATCGGAACATCAGCGGCGACGGGCGGACTCTTTGGGCTTGTCGGTAATATCGCGTCCAAGGCGCTTGGCTTTTTCGAAAACAAGCAAAGTTTCGATCAGGAGCGCGCGCGCTGGAGCCACGAAACCGAATTGCTGCAATTGCAGATGAAGGCGAAGGCCGAAGAAACCGAACATGAAATTGCGATTGCGGCATCTGCCGGTTCCTATGCCGGACTTTCTGAAAGTCTCAAGGCCGAAGCGGCGCTTACTGGCGGCCATACATGGGTGAATGATGTGCGCGCACTGGTGCGCCCTGTGCTGACCCTTGGTTTGGCCGGCTTCCTGTGCTTTGCCTTTTTTGCGATGACGCCCGGCGATATTGACCGCGCCTATGTGGCCGATAGTCTGGTCTTTGCGGCTGTTACCGCGATTGTGTGGTGGTTTGGGGATCGTGCGCCCAAGCGCGCGTCAAAATAGACGTGCGCCCAAGCGCGTGTCGCGATAGATGTGCGTTACGTGGGGTACGCGTTGACGCCTACCCGCGCACATGCCTTCATACTGGTAACAAAAATCTTGTTGCAGGACATGCCATGAAAGTCAGTGATGCCCTTGCCTCGCGCAAATCCATACGCGCGTTTCGGCCCGATCCGGTTTCGTCCGATACCATCCGCGAAATTCTGCGCGTGGCGTCGCGCGCGCCATCGGGTGGCAATGTGCAGCCCTGGCGGGTGCGTGTTCTGACGGGGGCGGCACGTGACGAGCTGGTGCGCCGCGTGGCCGAAAAACGCAAAGACATGCCGATGGGCGAAGCGCCGGAATACAATATCTATCCGCCGAAACTCACCGAGCCGTATCGCACGCGCCGTTTCCGCGTCGGTGAGATGATGTATGAGACTTTAGGCATTCCGCGCGAAGACAAGATGGCACGGCTGAAATCCTTTTCCAGGAACTGGGAGTTCTTTGGCGCGCCCGTGGGACTGATTTTCACGATGGATCGTCAGATGCAGGAAGGCCAATGGGCCGATCTTGGCATGTTCATGCAAAGCATCATGCTGCTTGCGCGTGAACATGGCTTGCACACCTGCCCGCAGGAAGCCTGGGCCACGTTTCACCCGGTCTTGCGGGACTATCTGAAAATCCCGGACAACGAGATGATCTTTTGCGGCATGGCACTTGGCTATGGTGATGACGAAGCTGCGGTAAACACGCTGCAGTCAGAGCGCGCGCCACTGGATGAAATCGTGACGTTTCATGAAGTGGTTTAAGATTTTTCTCCGAGGAAATAAGCAACCGCCAGCGCGCCTGCCAAAAGAATGATGCAAACCACGGCGCTGACCAAAATGGATTGGCTGGCGGTGCGTTGTTCCAGCCAGGATTTGGGGCGAATGCCGCGGTAAAAGAAGATGCCAAGCGCTGCCAGATTGACCGCCGCGATATTGACCAGCAAAAGGCCCGCAGCACCCGCAGTATTGCGCATGTAGCCAAGTTCGATGGCGATCCCCAGGGTGACGGCCGGTGGTAACAAGGCAACGGCCACCATCACGCCGACCAGTGCGCTTGCGGTTCCGCTGGACAGTGACAACGCTGCGGCTGCGCCGGATGCGAGTGCGATAACCGCGCTGGTTGGATCAACCGACGTGCGCAGCAACAATTCATGGGTCATGCCATCTGCCCGCAATACAAATGCGAGCACGAAACCGAAACCAATAGCGATGGCCGTGCCAACTACCAGCGCAATGGCGCCGCGCGTCACAAGTTTGATGTTGCCAAGCGCGGCACCCAGCGCCAGCGCGATGTTTGGCCCAAGAAAGGGCGCGAGCACCATGGCACCAATCACGACAGCGGCGTTGCTTTGAATCAGGCCGGCCGCTGCGATGGTGGCGGCCAGACCGCTCATCAGGATGAAATCGCTTGAAAGCGTTGCCGATGCCCAGACGCCGTTGAAAAGTTCTTCGCGTGTCTGGTTGGTGCGCTGGCGTTCGCGTTCCTTGCGCTCGTCTTCGGGTAATTTTTTCTCTGGCATGGAAGTATCGACAGGATAGAGCGATACGCGCCAATGTTCCGCGCTGGAAAGCGCACGTTGCAATTCGTCAATCAGACGCTGGCGGCCGGTTGCACGCGTCAACAGGCGTATGAGTGTGTGGCCATCTTTGCAGTTGACCAGCGTGGATTTTTCGATAACCGATTCACTATCAGCAATCGCATTGACGGTGTCGATATAGCCGTCTGGTGCGATGACTTCGACAAGGCGCAGTGGCATGACGCATCTCCGGCTGGCATGGGTTACGCCAGTCTGTCACGCCGCCGCGGCCACGGCAAAAGGACGCCCGCGCAACCGGTTTGTGGGCTGCACGGGCGCTGCTTGAGACCGTGTGATTTTTGCGGGGAGGGGCAGAACCGCAAAGCCACACGCTTCAAGACCGGGTGCCCGCGGGGTCATTGGCTGTGTTAGATATTTGCACCAGCGGGCGAGGCCGTATCGTTAAGGAAGAATGTATAATGGCCGCGCTGAATGGCTCATGGATGGCATGTTCATCCGCGGTTCATGCCCACTACGATAGAAAATGGCACATGCGCATTGGTATTTTGGTCTTGTTGTTCGCACTTCTGATTGCGGGCGGAACACCGGCATTCGCCGCGAGCCGCGGCGATCGTGATCGCGCGCACGCTAGCGACGTGATGCCGCTTGATCAGATTTTGCCACAGATACGAAGCAACCATCCGGGCCGGTTTTATGACGCCGATGGGCCTTTTCCCGATGGACGCGGCGGTTTGCATTATCGTTTGAAATGGATGACGCCGCAGGGCCGCATTATCTGGCTGGAAACCGATGCACGCACCGGCCGGGTCGTTGGCCGGGGCCGTGATGCGGGACGCACCCAGCGCCCCAGCCGCGGCGATTATGAAAACAGCCGCCGTCCGTCTCAGGCAGAGCCCGAAGATAACCGTTTCCGCGGCCGGGATCGCGATCAAGACTATGGCGAACGTTATCGCAAGAGAGATGACGGCGTACGCGAAAACCCGCGCTACCGGCGTGGCAATTTTGATCAGGGCCGGGAATGGCGTGGTAATCGTGATCGTGGAAGCTATCGTGAGCATCGTGGCCGTTCCGATGACCGGCCGCACCGCCGCGGCCGTCGTGGCGGCGGTCATTTCTGACGGGGGTGGTATGCGCATTTTGCTTGTTGAGGATGATGCCGATCTGCAGCGCCTGCTGAAAAAGGCGCTGGGCGATGCAGGCTATGCCGTCGACAGCGCGAGCGATGGCGAAGAGGGGCATTTCCTGGGCGACACCGAACCGTATGATCTTGCCATTCTTGATCTTGGCCTGCCCAAACTTGACGGTGTGCATGTGCTGGAAAAATGGCGCGGCGATGGGCGCACCATGCCGGTGCTCATTCTGACCGCGCGGGACCGTTGGAGTGACAAGGTGGCCGGCTTTGATGCTGGCGCCGATGATTATCTTGCCAAGCCGTTTTATACCGAGGAATTGCTGGCGCGGGTGCGTGCGCTTCTGCGCCGGGCCGCTGGTCTTGCAACCGCGGAAATCGAAATTGGTCCCTTGCGCATCGACACGCGCGCATCGCGTGTCAGCGTGAACGGAAACCCGGTAAAGCTGACATCACTGGAATACCGGCTCCTGGCCTATCTTGCGCATCATCAGGGCAAAGTGGTGTCGCGAACCGAATTGGTCGAACATCTTTACGATCAGGATTTTGATCGTGATTCCAATACAATCGAGGTCTTCGTCGGGCGCCTGCGCAAAAAGCTCGACGCCAATCTGATTCAAACGGTGCGTGGTCTTGGCTATTGCCTCGAAAATTCGGACGCTGATCCAGACAAAGATCGCACCGAGGTTTAACTCGCTTGCCGCGCGCCTGATTGCCGCGGCGGCGATCTGGACCATA
Organism: Hyphomicrobiales bacterium; assembly: GCA_040255365.1. Classification (GTDB taxonomy): domain Bacteria; phylum Pseudomonadota; class Alphaproteobacteria; order Micropepsales; family Micropepsaceae; genus Rhizomicrobium. The sequence goes on along the minus strand of JBDZUY010000024.1, from coordinate 43,114 downwards.
GCAGGCTTGTTGATCGGCGGGTTTCTGCTTTCGGGCCTGTTTCGCGATTCCGTGCAGGGTGATTTTGACTCGCGCCTGAAATTTGATCTCGACGGCATGATTGCGGCTGCCGAAACCAATCGCGACGGGTTGGTGACAATGCGTGGCCGTTTTACCGATCCGCGTTTCGAGCGGATTTACTCAGGCTGGTATTGGCAGATCACACCGCAAAAGCCGCCCGCGGATGCCGGGCAAGGTGTCAGCATTACGCCGCAAATTTCGCGTTCCTTGTGGGACCGCTCGCTCAAACTGACGGATGAAACGCGCAATGGCAATCTGGTATGGGGCCGCGCCATTGGACCTGAGGGCCAGAATTTGCGTGTGCTTTCGCAGCATGTGGAATTTCCCATTTCCGCAACGGCGCGCACCGACGATACACGTGGTTACACATTCATGGTGGCGGGCGATGTTGCCGAGATCAAGGAGGAGGTTTCGCAATTCAACGGTACGTTGTTCGGCTCATTTGTTGTGCTGGGGCTGGGCCTGATTGCCGCCATTTTCATACAGGTGCGCGTCGGGCTTTTGCCGCTGCGCAAGGTCAGTCAATCCTTGGCGCGTATTCGTGATGGTCGGGCGCGCCGGTTGGATGGCGATTTTCCGGCGGAAATTGCACCGCTGGCTACGGAACTAAACAGTCTGATCGAGCATAGCGCCGAAGTGGTTGGCCGGGCGCGTACACATGTTTCCAATCTTGCGCATTATCTGAAAACGCCGCTCACCGTTCTTTCCAGTGAAGCGGATGCGCAACCCGGTCCGTTGGCGGACGCCGTAAAGCGGCAGGTAAAGATTATGCGCCGTCAGGTCGATCATTATCTGGCGCGCGCGCGCGCTGCCGGTGCTGTGAATGCGCTGGGAAGCAACACGCCGGTCAAGCCGGTTCTGGAAGATATCGCACGTGTGCTGACCCGCATTCATGCAAGCCGTTCGGTTGTCATCTCGGTGGATTGTGCGCCGGGGCTTTGTTTTCGTGGCGAGCGCGAGGACCTTGAAGAGATGACGGGAAACCTGATCGACAATGCCTGCAAATGGGCGCGCGAACATGTCGAAGTCCGTGCTGAACACAGCAGTACGAAAATGCTGACATTGATCGTCGGCGATGATGGTCCGGGCCTTGAAGCGCAAGACCGCGAACGCGTCGTGGAGCGCGGCGAACGGCTCGATGAATCGGTGCCGGGGTCCGGCCTGGGCCTGGCGATTGTGCGCGATGTGGCCAAGCTTTATGGGGGCGAGATCACGCTGGATCGCAGTCCGCTGGGTGGGCTGGAGGCCCGCTTAAGTCTACCTGCAGTTGCATGAGTGGCTGCTTCAGGTTGCAAATTCCTCAATTTTCATAAAATAGCGCATTTTTTTGGTTTGCAGGGCGCTGCGGCAAGTTGGCGTTAACGTCGCTGCGGTTAATTTATCGGCAAGGACAAAAGCAGGTGCCGCTCGTTGAGCGGGCCAAAATCGGGTCGTGCGCTATGCCAATGGTGGCTGGCGCGTTCGGAAAAACAGGATGATCGCCGAGCACAAGATTAAAATGTTGCAGGGCTTTCTAGGCAAATTGCCGGGGCCGATTGCAGGGCGTCTTGCCAAAGCGATCGAGGTTGATCGCCTTGGCGGCGGTTCCGTGCTGCCGCATGACGCGATATTGGATTCACTGCGGCCAATCCTGCGCAATGCTCAGACATCTGATCGTACGCTGACCCCGCTGCGTTTGTTGTGCCGTCCTTTTGAAGACCTGCTGTTCTCGACACCGCGGCAGAATAAATTGAAGGGAAAAATTGCGCGCGATTCGGTGATGATCGTCTGGAATTGGATAGCTACCGATTTGTTGCCGGATGCCGCCGCGGCTTTCGAAAAAAATACCACAGCTGCAATTATGACCGGCAAGATGGATGAGGCCGAAACGGAAGTGTTGGCTTTCTCCGCGCAAATTTCTGCAGCGATATTGTCGGCGTTGGAAAGCACGGACGGTGTCGAATCTGCTGAAGCTGCGCTCGGTGATCTTTCCGTTGTCGATGATGCACGCGAGATGGCGCAATTGCTCGGCGTTGCAAAAGATATTCGTGGCCTGCAGGAAAAACTGCCCAAACCGTTCCCGACGCTTTCTGAAGATGAAATATGGGTCTTGCGTGAGTTTTACGATTCCATTCTGGCCACGCTACCTGATGCTGCGCCCTATGTGGCTGTGATCACGATGAACCGGTTGGAGCGGCCATGGGAAGCCTTGCGATTGCCGTTACAGATATCGCGGCAAACGCAAGATACGCTGATAAGCAAAACGGATATGGGTTTGGTTGGCGAAATTCTGTTTGCGGAAATGGAAGAAAATGCGACGGCCATCCATAAAGCCAGACCACGTCATTTCGACGTTGATGCACTCACGACTCATGTTGCGCGGTTTGCTGAGCTTTCTACCGGCCTTGTGAAAAGCGTGGATATTCGCCGGGATGGCGAATGGGGTCAGCGCTTGCTGAAAGACCGCGCGGCCATAGCCGAGATTATGGATGGTTTTATGGAGCGTGCGCCAAAAGAAGTTCTGGCGGCAATCCCTATGCAGAAAACCGGGCGATTTTCCGGTGGCCCAAGCGCGCCGGATTTAAGACATGCACCGGACCCGGAAAAAATTGTGCATGCTCTGGCCAATGCCAAACTGATTATGGGCTGCAAACCGTTCGCTGCGGCGTCGTCATTTGGAGCGTCATTGAAAGATGCGCGCGATCAAATCAATCAGACTTTACGCAGTTATAGCGAGAGTCTGGTGGGCGAGTTGCGGGGTGATAAATGTGAGCGCCGTAGCAACGCCGAATCGTATCTGGACGTTGCCGTTGAATTGACGAGTTTGCTGACAGGCGCAGAGGAAGGCGAACTGTTGCGGCGCCGCGGCCGTGCTGCTCTGGCACCGCGTGTAGCCGCCTGAATTCAGACCGCGCCTGCATCAATCAACGCTTTGATTTGTGGTTCTGAATAACCCAGCTCTTGCAAAATTGCTTGATTGTGCTCGCCCAATAGTGGTGGCCGTGTACGAACTGTGCCCGGTGATCCATGCAATTTCACCGGGGTTGCCGCAATGGGTGCCTTGCCAATTCCGGGGTATTCAATGCTGGTGAAAAAATCTGTCGCTTTGACATGCGGGTCGTCCAATGCCTGACCCATATTGTAAACCGGGCCGGCGGGAACGCGCGCGCCTTCAAAGGCTGCGATGGCCTCGGCACTGGTGCGGCCGGCGCACCATTCACCGATGCGTTTGGAGATAATTTCGCCGTGATCGCCGCGGGATTTGTCGCTGGCAAAGCGGGAATCCTCCAGCCATTCGGGCGCATTGATCAATCGGGCAACGCGGCGGAACAGTGGGTCACCATTGACGGCAACCGTAATCCAGCCGTCCTTGGTACGGAAAATATCCGATGGGCCTGCTGTCTGGCTGCGGTTCAATGTGGGCTTGCGGTGCGGCGCGATAACAGCCTCCTCGATCAAGGTGGTAGAGAAAAATGTTAGTGCCGTGCGCATCAGCGCGCCTTCGACCAATTGGCCTTTGCCGGTTTGCTCGCGTGTTTTCAGCGCGGCCATGATGCCCAATGCCAAAAGTGATGCGGTGCCGAAATCAACATAAGGTGTGGCCGAGCGTACGGGCTGATCTTCCGTGCCGGAAAAATAGGATGAGCCCGACATGGCCTGCGCAATGCCATCAAAGCCAACGCGTGTTGCATATGGCCCTTCCAGACCGAAGGTAGAAACCACGGCCAGAATGGTGCGCGGATTGAGGGCGGAAACAGTATCGAAATCGAGCCCGATTTTTGTCAGCGCCTCATACGGCATGTTGGCAATTACGACATCGGCACTTTTCACAAGGCGTTTTGTGACATCGCGGCCCTGCTCGCTCATCGGGTCCAAGGTCAGGCTGCGTTTGTTGCGGTTCATTTGCAGAAACATCGCACCTTCGCGCGGGCTGCCATCTTCTTTATCGCCCAGCGAAATCAAGGTGCGGTCTTCGCGCCCATCGCGCTTTTCGACGCGGATCACGTCTGCACCAAAATCGGCGAGCAACGCGGCACAATAGGGTCCTGCGATATACCGGCCAAAATCGACGACACGTAATCCTTCCAATGGCAATGACACTGATCTGTCTCCCTGTTCTTTGGGCCGCATTTGCGAGACGGCGTTGGCCGGAATATACCGGCTTGGCGGAGAAATACATGACAGCTTCCGATGCTTTTGCATCTTTGAAGCGTATTGCAGGGCTTGCGCCCCTGCGTGCGCCGCAGTTTACGGGTGCGGATCCCGTGATCCCGACGCCGTTTCGTGTCGGCGATGCCGCTGCGGCAGCGTTGGGGTTGGCTGGGTCCGGGGCCAATGAAATCTGGCGTTTGCGCGGCGGCGACAATCAGGACATGGCGGTGGATGTCGCCTCTGCGGCCACTTCGCTGGTTTCTTTTGCATTGCTGAGGCGGAATGGCGAGCGGGTGCCAAGACCTGCCGAAAACAACCCGACTGTTGGTTTGTATCGCGGTAATTGTGGCCGCTGGATTCATCTGCATGGCGGTTTCCCGCATCTGGCGGCGCGCACGCTCGATCTTCTGAACGCGGATAACACACGCGAAAGCGTGGCTGATCGTGTGGCTGGCTGGAACGCATTGGCACTGGAAGACGCGCTGGCATTCATGGGACAATGCGGCGCGGTTGTACGCAGAGAACAAGAATGGCGTGACGGCGCGCAAGGTGCGGCATTGGCCGATGCCGCACCGATCACTTTGACGAAGATTGGTGATGCGCCAGTGCTGCGTTTGCGTGAGGCTGCGCAACCCTTGGATGGTGTGAGAATTCTGGATATGACGCGCGTGCTGGCCGGGCCGTCAAGCACACGCACTTTGGCGTCGCATGGAGCGGATGTTTTGTCGATCCGGGCGGAGAAGCTGCCGGCGATTGAAGCATTTGATCTGGATACCGGACATGGCAAACGATCTGCCTATCTGGATTTGACCAAGCCCGCCGATGCCGAAGCGCTGCGCAATCTGGCCCGCAATGCGCATGTGTTTGTTGATTCCTACCGGCCGGGTGCTTTGGCGGGGTTGGGCTTTACACCGGCTTCGCTGGCGCATCTTTCGCCGGGCATCGTTTATGTATCGCTTTCCTGCTACGGCCAGCGTGGCCCGTGGGCCAATCGCCCTGGCTGGGAACAGCTTGCTCAGGCGGCCACCGGCATTGCGCTCGATCAGGGCAGCTTTGCTGCAACCCGGTCGGGGGGAAAGGGCGAACCTGTGCCCCAGCTCATCCCGGCGGCGGCTTGCGATTACATTTCTGGATATCTGGCCGCGGCTGGCACGGTCGCCGCGCTTTTAAAACGCATTCGTGAAGGTGGAAGCTGGCGGGTGGATGTCTCGCTCTGTGCCACGGCGATGTGGTTACAGTCGCTGGGCAAAATCGCGGCGGAACAGGTGCCCACGGATTGGCAGCCGGGCAACGGACTCGACGAATATTTCCGTTCATGCGAAACCCAAGCTGGCCGGCTCGATTTTCTCGGGCCCGTTATGCGGATGCAAAAAACGCCGCCCGCATGGCGTTGCCCGCCGCCGAAGCCCGGCGCGGACAAGGCAAGCTGGCTTGACGAATGAGGAACCCATGCCGCCGAAGAACAATCCGCTGAAGCTTAACCCGCTGCAATTGCGCACGCTCACCGTTTTGCAGGCGCTCGCACGCGTTCCCGGTGCGGCGACCCAGGGGCCCGGCCAGGGCGAGATCACGATCGAACAATTTCCCAATCCGCATGGTGATCATTTTCATGTTGGTGATGTTGTGGTTGCAAGCAAGGATGCTTCTGGCCTCTACAATGAAAAGGTCTGGCATGCGTTGCAACGCAAAGGCGTTGCCCGGGCAGAATGGCCACACAACCTCACGCTGACATCAGCCGGTGTTGCGTATAACACCGGGCTGGATGATGAAATCTTGCATCGCAGCGATGAACATTAGTTTTGTGACATACGCGTGAGCTCAAACAGCTTTTGTGAAAATAAGCTCGCGCCTTCGTCCGTCGCCAGAAATACGTCAAGCTCTTTAGGTGCGGCGGTGATTGTCACGTCGCCTGTATTACCCTTGCCAATCGTGCCGCTGATCCGCCCGGCTTTCACGGCGGCCTTTGCCGCATCTTCGTCGATGATCGTCAAAATCAATCTGCCGTCTTCGGTGATGTGATAGGCCAGCGGAATGATACGTTTGGCATCATCATGTGTGGCGGGTTTGTTGTCTTCAAACAACGCGCGCGCATTCATATAGTGCTTGGTGTTCAAGGTTGCGGTCGTGACTGCAAAGGCCGCCCAGCCGCCTTTATCCCCTGTTGTTCCTGGGGTTACGGCAATTGCCGTGAGTGAGCTGTCATCCTGCGGCAAAAAGGTGAAATACGAGGTTGCGTCGTTGTCGGGTGCTTTTCCGCTCCACATGCCGATCAGCCGCGAATCGGGTGCTTCCGCTGCAGTTGTCCCTATGGCGTGTGTGGTGGTAACTGGCAGACAGGCCGTAACCAGCAGCCCAATCAGAAGAATGGAAACGATATGTAAGGCGCGCATGGCGCTTTCCCCCATGTGAACCATGGAATTCTAGCAGGTTTCGGCCGGAGCGGGGCGGTGTGACGCAGGGGCCAGAAGATTGGATTGGTCCCAGCCGAGCGCCTATAGTCCGGCCCGCCACAAGCGAAACCCAAACGTACATTTGATGAGCCCGAAAAAGCGCCGCCGACTGTATTTTGCCTGTACCTTGCTGATCGCTGCGGCGGGCGGCACGGCGCTGATGCTTGGTGCGCTATCAGACAATGTTCTGTATTTTTACAGCCCCAGCGATGTCAGTGCCAAACATGTCGCGCCCGGCGTTTCGTTTCGTATTGGCGGTCTGGTCGAGACTGGCAGTGTCACCCATGGGCCGGGGCCTGCTGTGCGCTTTGCTGTGACCGACGGCAACAAGGCGGTGCCTGTGAAATTCGATGGTGTGTTGCCTGCCTTGTTTCGCGAAGGGCAGGGCGTTGTGGCAATGGGCAAGCTTGATGCTAGCGGCACATTTGATGCCAGTCAGGTTCTGGCCAAGCATGACGAGAAATATATGCCCCCCGAAGTCGTGGACGCGTTGAAACGCGCTGGCCGCTGGAAAGAAGGCGCCGCCGGATCGTGACTGGCGAACTTGGTCAACTCTCGCTTTGTCTTGCGCTGGCGTTGTCGGTGGTGATGGCTGTTGCCGGCCTGATCGGTGCTCGTCAGAACGCAAGCCGCGCCCGCGAAATTGCCTCGGCATCCGCATTGGGCTTTTTCGTATTTATCGTGCTGGCCTTTGGCGCGCTTACCTATGCGTCCGTCACGTCTGATTTTTCGGTCGCCAATGTCGCGGCGAATTCACACACCGCCAAACCGCTGCTTTACAAAATCACCGGCGTGTGGGGAAACCACGAAGGTTCGATGCTGCTGTGGATGCTGGTGCTCGGACTTTATTCTGGCGTCATTGCATGGTCGCAACGCGGCGGTACGCAGCTAACCTCTGCGGCGCTGGGGGTGCAGGGCCTGCTGGCGGTCGCGTTTTTGCTGTTCATCCTGTTTACGTCGAACCCGTTTTTGCGGATTGACCCGCCGCCACTGGAAGGGGCGGGTCTCAATCCCTTGTTGCAGGATCTTGGTTTGGCGCTCCATCCGCCGATGCTCTACATCGGCTATGTCGGGCTTTCGGCAACTTTCGCCTACGCCGCCGCCGCGTTGATCACTGGGGTGGCCGGTGCCGCCTGGGCGCGCGCGGCGCGGCCGTTCATGCTGATGGCGTGGATAGCGCTTAGCGCCGGCATCACCTTGGGAAGCTGGTGGGCCTATTACGAACTTGGCTGGGGCGGGTTCTGGTTCTGGGATCCGGTAGAAAATGCTGCGTTGATGCCCTGGCTGGTGGCGACGGCTTTGCTGCATTCCGCGCTCGCGACAGAGCGCACGGGCGCTTTTCGGAGCTGGACCTTGCTACTTTCCATTGCCGCGTTTTCGCTCAGCCTGATCGGCACATTTCTGGTGCGCTCCGGCGTATTGTCTTCGGTGCATGCGTTTGCCAACGATCCCGAACGCGGCGTGTTCATTTTGTGGATGCTGGTTATCGCTATCGGCGGGGCGCTTGCACTTTTTGCTTGGCGCGCACCAAAGCTGGAAAGCGGCACGGCGTTCGAGCCGGTGTCGCGTGAAAGCGCTTTGCTGTTGAACAATGTGCTTCTGACAGCGGCGGCAGCCACCGTCTTTATTGGCACGCTCTACCCCTTGTTTCTGGATGCGGTGAACGGGACGAAAATTTCCGTGGGCCCCCCTTATTTCGCCCGGACCTTTGCGCCGCTCATGGTGGCGCTTCTTGTGCTGGTGCCGTTTGGACCAGCGCTTTCGTGGAAACGCGGCGATTTGAAAGCCGTATTGCGCGTGCTTGCGCCGGGGCTTGGTGCCGCTGCGCTTGCGGTCGTGATCGTTCTGTTTTTGTGGACGCCGCATGTGCTGGCCGCATGTGGTGCGTTCGCGCTGGCTGCGTGGGTCATTGGTGCGACTTTGGCGGATTTTCACCGCCGTCCGGGTGCTTGGCACGCGCGGCCCGCAAGCACCTATGCCTCCGCATTGGCGCATATCGGTCTGGCTATTACGTTGCTTGGCGTGACGGGCACAACCCTGTGGCGCAGCGAGGGGTTGGAGGTGCTCAAGCCCGGCGGCACAATGCAGGTTGCCCAATATCAGCTCACGCTGGATGCGGTGAACGGTGTGCGCGGCCCGAATTATGACGCCGAACGCGCAACGATCACTGTGCGCGATGGCGGTGAAACGCTGGCGGTTATGCACCCGGAAAAGCGGGTTTATCCGATTGAACGTCAGGCGACTGCCGAAACAGCCATTCGGACCACGGGGTTTGGTGATCTTTATCTGGCGCTGGGTGACAGGCGCGGTGACGGCTGGCAGGTGCGGGCCTTTGTTAATCCGTTGGCACCATTTATCTGGTTCGGCGGTGGGATCATGGCGCTGGGCGGATTGGCAAGTCTTTGGGGGCGATTGCGCAAACGCGATACTGCAACGCGCAAAGCCGCCAGTGTGACGACACAATGAAAGCACTTTTTCTGATTTTTGTTTTCGCAATTGTTGGCATTACGCCAGCATCTGCACAGACCGGCCCTGAAAAGCTTGCCAATCCGGTGTTGGAAGCGCGCGCGGTCGCTTTGCAAAAGGAACTGCGCTGTCTGGTGTGTCAGGGGGAATCGCTGGACGCGTCCAATGCGCCGCTTGCTGACGATTTGCGCCGCCTGCTCCGTGCCCGTATCGCCGCCGGTGACAGCGATGATCAGGTTAAGGCCTATCTGGTTGCGCGCTATGGCAAGTTTATTCTGATGAATCCGCCACTGGACCGCGATACCTATCTGCTCTGGTTTGGGCCGCTGGCCGTTTTATTGGCCGGTGCATCCGCCGCCTATTTGGTCATGCGCCGGGCCGCGGCGCGGTCTCGCAGGGAGGCCGGCACCACAAAATGAACGGGCAATACAAAGATTACTGTACCGTAATATATATGACATAATCAGGTAATGCCCATGGCGTAAGCCTGTGACCGATCAATTTGCGGTCGCTATGTGGGGACAGGTGGCCGTCGCGCTCGAAGGAGACAGCGATGACGAATGAACACGGACCCGACGAAACCCAAGGCACTAACAAATCACGCGATTCCAATGAGGCATCGCGTAAGCCGGTCCGCCGTGGTGTAAACCGCCTGACGGCGGCTTTGGCCGCTGGCGCTATCGTTCTACTGGGTTTGGGCGCGTTTGCACTGTTGCCCCATCCGATTGGTGAGCCTGCTGCGCCAAAGGCTGATGTGATAAATGCAGCCGCGCAACCCGTGAAGCCCACGGCGCCGCGTATGCTTGAGGCTGGCGCGCCCTTTAGTTTCGCTGATCTGGTGGAGCGGGTGAGCCCTGCGGTCGTGACCGTCACAGTTGAAGAAAAAGCCAACGCACAGCAAGCCTTTAATCCCGCTGATCTACCCGAACCATTCCGTCATTTCTTCGATCAATTTGGCGCTCCGGGCCAACAACGGCAAATGCCGCGCAAAGCTGTCGCGATGGGCTCCGGTTTTATTATCGACAAATCCGGTTACATCGTCACCAACAACCATGTGGTCGATGGCGCTACGAAAATTACAGTGAAATTGCCTGATGGCCGCGAATTCAAAGCCAAGCTGATCGGCACAGATCCGGCAACGGATATTGCGTTGATCAAAATCAAAAGTCCCAAGGCTTTGCCAATCGTCGAATTTGGTGACGACCGGCAGGCCAGAGTCGGTGATTGGGTGATTGCCGTCGGAAATCCGTTCGGCCTGTCCAATACAGTGACTGCCGGTATCATCTCATCGATCGGACGCAATGTCGGCAATGGTCCCTATACCGACTACATTCAGATTGACGCGCCGATCAATCGTGGCAATTCCGGCGGTCCGACCTTCAATATTCAGGGCAAGGTCATCGGCATGAACACGATGATTTATTCGCCGTCTGGTGGAAGCGTTGGCATTGGCTTTGCCATACCGGCCAGCACGATCCATGATGTCATTGACCAATTGAAAGCGCATGGCAAAGTTGCGCGTGGTTATCTTGGCGTTCTTATTCAATCCATTACGCCGGAAATCGCTTCCAGCCTTGGTAACAAGGATATGAAGGGCGCGATTGTGGCATCGGTTGTGCCCAATAGTCCCGCTGCAAAAAGTGGCTTGAAGGCTGGTGATGTGGTGCTGGCCGTCAATGGAAAAGCTGTAGAAGACTCACGCGATCTTACACGCCGTGTTGCAGCCTTGCAGGCTGGCACGCATGCCAAGTTTTCGATTGTGCGAAATGGTGACGCAA
>JBDZUY010000024.1:24797-32129 GCA_040255365.1 Hyphomicrobiales bacterium | reverse complement strand
GCCTTGCAGGCTGGCACGCATGCCAAGTTTTCGATTGTGCGAAATGGTGACGCAAAAACCGTTGACGTAAAGATTGGCCAGCGTAAAGAAGATCAGGTTGCGTCCAATTCGCCGGGGACACATGGTTCCTCAGCGCATGACACGGTCAAAGCGATGGGGTTGGGGCTGACTGCGGTTACGCCCGACATTCGGCGGCAATACAATCTTGATGACGATGTAGACGGTGTGTTGATAACACATGTTGATTCCAACAGTGACGCCGCTGAAAAAGGCTTGCGTCCTGGCAACGTTGTGGCCTCTGTTGGCAATGTGCCCGTTCGCAGCCCGCAGGAATTCAGTGAGAAAGTTGATGCCGCACGCAAGGAAGGGCGCAAAAGTGTCTTGTTGCTGGTTATAGACGCAAATGGCCAACATTTTGTGGCTGTGAAAATTGGTAAATCGTAAATGTATTGCGTATCCGGCGGGCAGTGGAAATTGCTTCCCGGCAGGCCCGGTAGTGATGGTTCCTGTTTTCACTATTGCCGCCAAGGCGGGACGGTATTGGCAGATTTTTACTTGTATCTAAGTTTATAGAGGAGCTTCCGGCATGCGTATCCTCGTTGTAGAGGACGATATCGAGGCACAGCGTTATCTCGTCAATGGTTTGAAAGAGACCGGCCATGTTGTCGATGATGCCGCTGATGGTGAAACTGGCCTGACACTGGCTCTTTCACGGCGATATGATGTTGCGATTGTCGACAGAATGCTACCGAAACTCGACGGCTTGAAGCTTGTCGAAGCCATTCGTGAACATGGCAATGTTACGCCTGTGCTTTTTTTAAGCGCTCTATCCGAAGTCGATGACCGCGTAAAAGGCCTGAAGGCTGGTGGCGATGATTACCTCACCAAGCCCTATGCATTTGTCGAGTTGCTGGCGCGTATAGATGCACTAATCCGGCGCCGGAATCCTTCGTCTGTGAAAACGCGGCTACAGGTCGGCAATCTCGAATTGGACCTTCTAACCCGCACAGCGACACGAGACGGTGCCGCGATAGACCTCCAGCCGCGCGAATTCCGCCTTCTTGAATATTTGATGCGTCATGCTGGGCAAGTCGTTACGCGTACCATGTTGTTGGAAAGCGTATGGGAGTATCATTTCGATCCACAAACTAACGTGATCGATGTGCATATTTCCCGGCTGCGAGCCAAAATTGACAAAGGCTTCGATACGCCGCTTTTGCATACGGTCCGCGGAGCAGGCTATATGATTCGTGCGCGCACTTAGCATCTTTCGAATTGTCGCTTTCCGAATCGTTCTGGTTTATGTCGCGATTTTTGCTGTCTCCACCGCAGCGCTTTTGACGTTTATCTACTGGAACACCGAGCGCGCGCTTGATGCCGAAACGGACCAAACGATCGCTGCAGAAATAACAGGGCTATCAGAGCAATATCAGCGGCTGGGCCTTACTGGCCTGACGGATGTCTTGATAAGCCGTTCAGCACGCGGTGCAGGTGGCCTCTATTTGCTGACCGACGGCTCCAAGCACCCTATTGCAGGCAACCTCGATGGTTGGCCACAAATCAGTAAAAGCGCCGGTGACTTTGTTGAATTCGATTATGAACGCCGGGTTGGCGGTGCGCTGGAGCGTCATCGCGCGCGCGGCCGTGCTTTTACGCTAACCGGCGGATTTCATTTGCTGGTCGCACGTGATGTGCATGAGCGGTTTGAAACCGAGCGCCTGTTTACGACAGCATTACCATGGAGCATTGCCTTGATGCTTGTGCTTGGTCTGGTGGGTGGCGCGTTTATGAGCCGGAATATTCTGCAACGGCTCGATACGATCAACCGTACCAGCCGCGAAATCATGGCCGGGGATCTTTCTCGTCGCATCCCGGTAACCAGTGCTGATGACGAGTTTGATACGCTCGCAAAAAACCTCAACCGCATGTTAATGCGTATCGAGCAATTGATGCGTGGAATGCGCCAGGTCACGGATTCAATTGCACATGATCTGCGCTCACCGCTGAACCGTTTGCGTAATCGGCTCGAAGGCGCACTTTCACATCTGGATATGGCAAGTACAGAAGCCGGCGAATTGGAAGCTGCCATAGCCGAAACCGATCAATTGCTTGCGACTTTTAATGCGCTTTTACTGATTGCCGAAGCAGAGGCGGGACTGGACCGCGAGAAGATGACTTTGGTCGATCTGCGCGCAATCGTGGACGGCGTCGTGGATTTATATGAACCTGTCGCCGAAGAGCGCGGTATGGTTCTGGCAGTTTCGTCCGGTATTTCACCAATTGTTGAAGGTAACAGCCGGTTGATACAGCAGGCATTGGCCAATCTGATAGATAACGCAATCAAATATGGGCATGCCGGGACGACCGTGCATGTTAGCTTAGGTGAAACGCCTGAGGGGCCCACACTAAGCGTTGCCGATACAGGAGCGGGTATTCCGGCTGATCAATATGCACATGTGGTGGAGCGGTTTGTGCGGCTGGAAGAAAGCCGCAATTCACCAGGCACGGGCCTGGGGCTTAGCTTGGTTGCGGCCGTGGCTCGTTTGCACCATGCGCGCCTTGAACTGGCCGATAACAATCCGGGATTGCGCGTGACAATAACATTTTCAGGCACGGTTCAGGGTAGAACGGCCGAAAATGCGCCCGAAAATCCGAATGATTTCGGTTAGAGTGAATGCATGAGCGATTGTTTCTCTGACGTACCTGATAATTTGCCCAGGCCATTCGATATTGCCCGGGCAGAACGCGCATTTGAGGATTTCAAAAAAGCAGGGCCAACCCTTTCACAGGGGGCCGAGAACGTATTCGCTGCCACATTTGGCAACAGTCCATTTTTAGCCCGGCTTGCGCGCCAAGAAGGTGCGTTTCTTGAGAGGCTCTTGCAAATGGGGCCGGACGTGGCGGTGGCAGAGCTGATCGAATCTGCTCTGGATACTGCATTCGCAGAAAATTTTAATGCAGCTATGGAAAATTTGCGCAGTTTAAAGCGCCGCGCCGCGCTGGCTATCGCCCTCGCCGATATTGCCACGCTATGGGACGTGGAGCGCGTAACCGCGACACTAACCAATTTCGCTGATGCATGTGTGAAAGGCGCGCTGCGCTATTTGCTCCGTGAAGCGGCGCTGAATGCTGAAATGGACATGCACAATCCCGCGGAACTTGAGGCCACAACAGGCCTTGTTGTTTTGGCGATGGGAAAATACGGTGCTTACGAGCTGAATTATTCCAGCGACGTGGATCTTATTGTCTTTTATGACACCGAGCGTTTCCCCTTTCGTAAAAAGGGCGATATGCGAAGCGCCGCCGTTGATCTCGTAAAAGGCTTGGTAAAACTGATGAACGAGGTCACGGCTGATGGCTATGTATTCCGTGTAGATTTGCGTTTGCGGCCAGATGCTGGTGCTACGCAGGTTGCAATTTCCACTGCAGCTGCAGAAAATTATTACGAAGCGATGGGACAGAATTGGGAGCGTGCTGCGATGATAAAAGCGCGCGCTTGTGCGGGCGATCCACAAACTGGCGCGGCATTCTTGAAAGCAATCGAGCCCTTTGTTTGGCGACGCAACCTTGATTATGCCGCCATTGAAGACATTCATTCGATAAAACGGCAGATTCACGCGCATGGCGGGCATGGGAAAATTGCAGTCGGCGGGCATAACATTAAGTTGGGTCGTGGTGGTATTCGCGAAATCGAGTTCTTCGCGCAAACACAGCAGCTGATTTTGGGTGGGCGAAACGCAAGCCTGCGCGCACGAGGCACCTTAGCCGCAATCGAATCACTTTGCGATGCGGGCTTGGTATCAACCGATGCCTCGAACGATCTGTCAGAAGCTTATCGCTATCTGCGTGTGCTTGAACACCGATTGCAAATGATTGAAGACGAGCAAACCCACACATTACCCAAGACCGAGGAAGGGCTCTCGCATATCGCATGCTTTTGCGGCTTCGCTGATGTGAAGACTTTTAGTGCCGCTCTTACAAAGCAATTGGAAATTGTACAAAACCACTATGCACGGTTGTTTGAAAGAGCTGTGCCGCTTGCAGCAGAAACGGGAAGCCTTGTCTTCACAGGCGTGGAGGACGATCCTGAGACGCTCGAAACATTGACCGAAATGGGCTATCGCGATGCCCGTCATGTGGCGCGTGCGATCCGCGGTTGGCATCATGGTCGAGTACGTGCGACCCGCAGCCCGCGAGCCCGCGAAATTCTGACAAAATTGATGCCTGCCTTGTTGCATGGCTTGGCGGGCACGGCCGATCCCGATGCGGCGTTCACACAGTTCGACCGGTTTCTTTCGGGCTTGCCTTCCGGGGTGCAGCTTTTTTCGATGTTCCTGGCAAATCCCGATCTTCTAAAGTTGGTAGCCGAGATAGCTGGCTCCGCGCCACGGCTCGCTGTCCATTTGGGACAGGTGCCAACAGTGCTCGATGCGCTGATTGAACCGGATTTTCTTGGTCAATTGCCCGGAAGCGATGAGTTGCGTGACATGCTTGGCGCAGAATTCGACGCGGCAAATGATTACGAGGGCGCGTTGGACGGCGCGCGCCGTTTTGCGAAAGAACAGGTCTTTCGTGTTGGTGTGCAAATCATTCGTGGCACAATTAGTGCGGATGCTGCTGGCCCCGCATTTGCCAATGTGGCCGATACAGTGATTGAGGGGTTGCTACCTCTGGCGCAAAAGACGCTTGAAAGCAGCGCTGGTTGCGTTGCTGGCGGTGCGTTTGCCGTGATTGCGATGGGCAAATTGGGCGGCCGCGAAATGACGGCCAATTCCGATCTTGATCTTGTCTTTGTTTACGATGCTCCGGCGTGTATTGAGATGTCTGATGGTCCAAAGCCTCTTGCGGTCAGTACCTATTATACGCGACTGGCTCAACGGTTCATCGCTGCGTTGACAACGCAAACGGCCGAAGGCGGCCTTTATGACGTTGATATGCGGCTGCGCCCGACTGGGAACAAGGGGCCGGTTGCTGTAAGGCTTGAATCCTTTACGAATTACCACGCACATGAAGCCTGGACTTGGGAGCGGCTTGCCCTGACAAGGGCACGTGTGATTGCGGCGCCTGATGTATTTCGTACAAAGCTCGAGGCAACGATAAAAGGCGCTCTGACAACAAAAAGCGATGTCAGTAAGCTGTTTCGTGATGCGCGTGAGATGCGCGACAAGCTTGCCGCACAATTTCCAACGACCAATCGATGGGATGTGAAATTTGCATCGGGTGGGCTTGTGGATATTGAATTCGTGACGCAAACGCTATTGGTACAAAATGCATCACAACACCCTGACGTTTTAAACGTCAATACAGTGGCGGCTCTCGAAAATCTTGCAATGCTGAGCGTGCTGACAGAAGACGATGCAAATATACTGATCCGCGCCGCGGCATTGCAGAACGCATTATTACAAGTATTGCGTATTGCTGTGGAAGGCTCGCTTAATCCAGACACTGCAACAAAAGGTTTGCAGAATCTTTTGGCCCGCGCAGCGCAAGCTAGCGATTTTGCGAGCGCCGAGCGCGCTTTGGCTGAGGCGCAAATGGCCGCCCGAGACATTTTTGAAAGAGTGCTGCCTTTGGCAGGTTAGTCTCGTGGCAGCAGAATCATTGCGTCAGGGGGCCAGCTAATATGAACGGCTTCGCCAGGTTTTGGGATATTGGTGCCCTCACGCAAAAAATTCTGTGCGGCGACAGCGATGGGCTCGTTGCGTGCGGCAATGGTGATATGGAAATGGTTGCGATCACCAAGATAGGCTGACGCGGTTATAACGCCATGCAGCGCACCGGTTTCGGGTATTTCGCGAGATATCTTTATTTTTTCTGGCCGCAATGCAATCACCACTTTGCTTCCAGCCTTGCGGGCAAACGGTGCCTCGTCAGCATGTGCTGCGGCGTTAATCTGCCCCAACGCTCCGGCGTCAATTGTTACATAGTGATCTTCAAAACCTGTAATGGTGCCATCAAAAAAATTGATCGTACCAATGAAATCGGCGACTTCGCGGCAATTGGGTTTTTCATAAAGTGTGCTGGGATCACTAATTTGCAGCACCTTTCCATTTGCCATAACAGCAATGCGATCTGACATGGAAAGCGCCTCTTCCTGATCGTGCGTAACGAAAATGAATGTGATGCCGACATCCCGTTGTAGCTGACGCAATTCAATTTGCATGGCTTCACGCAGGCGTTTGTCCAATGCGCCAAGAGGCTCATCCAGTAGCAAAACCTTGGGGCGGCAAACCAGCGCGCGAGCGAGCGCGACCCGCTGGCGCTGGCCGCCCGATAATTGATCCACGCGGCGTTTCGCGAAGCCGTCCAGTTTTATCATGGCAAGCGCTTCTTCCACGCGCCCGGTCAGCGCAGCGCGTGGCAGGCGCTTTTTGCGCAGGCCATAAGCAATGTTGTCGAACACATTGAGATGCGGAAAAACAGCATAGGACTGAAACACCATATTGGTGGGGCGCAGATTGGGCGGCATGTCCGTCACCAGCTTGCCATCAATATATATCTCGCCTTCGCTTGGATGTTCGAAGCCTGCGATCATGCGCAGCAATGTCGTTTTTCCGCAGCCTGATGGCCCCAGAAGCGAAAAGAATTCCCCACGCCGGATTTCCAGTTCCGCAGCATCCACTGCGTTGATGGTGCCGAAGCGTTTGGTAAGTCCGGCGATATGTATAAATGGTTCTTCCACTATCCTGTTCCGTTCTAAGCGCCGGTAATGGGGCTGCGGTCACGCAAACCCAAGCCGCGGACCCATTCCGCAAAAACCACCAACACGCAAGAGGCGGCCAATATCAGTGCGCCCAGTGCCAATACTTTTGGTAATTGATAGGGAAAGCGAAGTTGCGCCCAGATGAAAATCGGCAAGGTCGCATCCGTTCCCGCGAGAAAATATGCGATCAGAAAATCGTCAAACGACACAATGAACGTCAGTAGCAAGCTGGCAATTATGCCTGGTAGAACGAGTGGAAAGGTAACACGCCAGAATGTCATCCACTCGTTTTCACCGAGATCACGCGACGCGTCCTCCAGGCTATGGTCAAAACCAGTAAGACGCGACATCAATACCGCCATCGCGAAGGGAATGCAGATCAGAACATGGCCGACGATTACGCTAAGGAGCGAAAGCGGTAATCCGGCAAGGTTCAACACGATCAGTAATGAAATGCCCAACACGATGTCCGGAATAAACAAGGGCAGGTTGACGAAACCGAGTATGACGCCGCCCCCGCGCAGACGATTACGTGTCAACGCCTTTGCCGCCATCAAACCGAGCGCCGTAGAAATAACGGCGGCGAACGCTGCCACTTCGATACTGTTGAGCAACGCGCGCTGCATGGC
>JBDZUY010000024.1:0-24697 GCA_040255365.1 Hyphomicrobiales bacterium | reverse complement strand
TAACGGCGGCGAACGCTGCCACTTCGATACTGTTGAGCAACGCGCGCTGCATGGCGGTATCAGCCCACATCTGCGTGTACCATTTGGTGGTAAAGCCGCTGAGTGGAAATGCAATAAAGGCGGAATCGTTGAAGGAGAACAATGGCAAGAACAAAACCGGCAGGTAGAGGAAAGACAAATAGAAAAGCGCATAGAGCAACAATGCACCGCCGCTTTTCGGTTTGCGCGCGCGCGGCATTATCGTGTCCTCGCGCTGGCTAGGTGTATGGCTTTCACGGTCAACAATGTCACCACGGCTACAGCGGCCATGCTGCCCAAAGCCAGCGCCGCGCCCAGCGGCCAGTTTCCGATTTTGGCAAATTGCACATAGATGACATTGGCAATCATCACGCCGTCCGTGCCGCCAACCAGCGCCGGTGTTACGTAGTCGCCGGTCGTTGGCACAAAGACCAGGATAGCCGCGCCCAAAACGCCGGGCAGGGAAAGGGGCAAGGTGATTCGAAGAAAGCGCCGGATGGGCCCATCGCCGAGATCTGCTGCGGCCTCCAGCAATGAGCGGTCGATTTTTTCCAGACTGACATAAATGGGCAGGATCGCGAAAGCCGCCCAAGCGTGCGCGAGTGTCACAATAACAGCCGTTGGATTGTAGAGCAGAAATTCCAGGGGCTGTTTGATGAGGCCAAGACTCATCAGGCCGGAATTGATGACACCATTATAACCGAGAATGATTTTCCAGGCGAAGACGCGCAGCAGATAGCTCGTCCAGAACGGGATGGTCAGCAAAATCAGCCAGACGAATTTGGAACGGTGGACCCGGAATGCCACGAAATAAGCCATAGGATAAGCCATCAGAACGGTGACAAGCGTCACGATCGACGAAATTTCGAGAGAGCGGTAAAACAGGGCGCGATAATTTTCGCGGCCGAACGCCGTGGCGTATTGCGTAAGCGTGAATGTTTTATCGACGGCAAAACCGTCCTGTGTCCATACACTGTAAAGCGCCAGCAAGATGAGTGGTGCCGCCAGTGCGACCACCATTACGATCATCGTAGGTGTCAGAAGAGCATAGCCGCGCAGTGCATCTGAACGACGCCACAGGGCCGTGACATTCGCGAAGATTGCCGTTCGCTCAGGCGCCTGCGCAATCGTCATCTGCCCCACCCCGTCTGATCGCGAAGATTGTTATGATTCGCAGTGCACCATGCAACCGGGATTACCTTACGGCACGAGCCGCGCAATCCATTCCGGCAGCGCGAAGGCGCCGGCATGTATGGCAGGGTTGTAGTAGTCGGTTTTGAGTTTCAGCCTTTTGAAGGCCGCGCGTGCACGCTTTATCCCCGCCTCGGTGCCAAGCTTTTTGCCCTTGCCAGCCCAGCACAGCGCCATGAACCCGCCGATATAGGTTGGCACCACGGTCAGATAGACGCCGGATTGCGCGAAGAATTCGGAAAGTTCGCGCAACGCATCGGTCAGCTCCTGGGGTTGATAGAACGGCGCGCCGGTCTGGAACGTGGCAAAGCCGCCCGGCTTCAGCGCGTTTCGCACGCGGTCATAAAAGGTTTCGCCGAACAGGGCCTTGCCGGGGCCGACGGGGTCGGGCCGGTCTGCAATGATAAGGTCAAAGCGCGCTTTGGACTTTGCCCGGCCGAGATATTCAAAGGCGTCAGCAATTTCTATCTTCAACCGGCTGTCTTTCGCGGCACGCCCGTTCATGGCCGCAAAGTGCTTCTTGCAAAGTTCGATCACACGCCCGTCAATATCGACCAGCACAACTTCCTTGACCGATTTGTGCTTCAGCACTTCATCGGCAATGGACAGATCGCCGCCACCGACAATCATCACGCGCTCGACCTTGCCATGTTCCAATATTGGCAAATGTGTCAGCATTTCGGCATAGGCGCTTTCATCACGGGTGGTGAGCTGAACGATGTTGTCGAGCACCAGAACGCGACCGTTCGACACGGTGTCGAAAATTTTTATTTTCTGGAACTGGGTCTTCTCATCTGCGAGCGGCTTGCCCGCAATCTCCATAACTTGCGCGTAACCTTTGTGGATCTGTTCTTTGAAGCTGGCTGGCATTGGCGGAATCCTTGGCAAAAATGGCTGTGGAGGCGCGTGTTCTTCTAAGGCGGGCAAGGTGGCGATGTCCACCGCTGCCGGGCCGGCGCCGATTCGGGCGGTGTGGTACCAGCCGCGCTTTGTGAAAAATTGACTCTGAGGGTCTAAAATTTCTTGCATGCGCTGGCGTGGTGCATATATTCCCTTCTGAGTAAGGAGCGGCGCGGCGGAGGTATCCCTTCCGCCCGCCGCTTTCTTCTTGACGGTGTCCCGATCCGTACGGAGGAGGGGCCGTGACTGTCAACGCTTCTAGAGAGGGTAGGTGCCAGGATGGCTCGACTTGAACTCGTGGCGGCGATCAAAGAAGCACAAACGCCACATGGGCGCGCTTCGGCGAAGACCGTCCCGGTTCCTATTCCCCCTGGGGATGAGGACCGTAAGGACCATTTCATCACACGCAACGGGCTGACCTATGCAGGCAGTCACCTGATTATCGATCTTTGGGATGCTGAAGGCCTCGATGACCGGGATCGGATAGAACAGGCACTTCTTGAGGCCATTCGCGTAGCAGGGGCCACCTTGCTGCATATCCACCTGCATACGTTCTCGGAAGGTGGCGGCGTCTCTGGCGTTGCCGTTTTGGCCGAGAGCCATATCAGCGTGCATACATGGCCGGAGAAGGGCTACGCCGCTTTTGACGTGTTCATGTGCGGGGATGCCGAACCGCGCAAGGCGCTGGGCGTATTCAAATCCGCCTTTAATCCGGGCCGGATTGTCATCGGTGAGCATAAACGCGGCGTGCTCTAAACGCCGCAATCGTCGCCATTTGTGGAGTTAACCAAGGGCGGAGATGGCTGGTTTCAGCCATTTCCGCCTTTGCCATGTCCGCGTATCCTATGCGGTGAGGGGGATCCCTCGTGCGCGCTGCCTGTTTGTGGGCTTATGGCAGTTGCGGCATGCGCAGAAGGGGCGGTGGTGGTGGTCTATGACGCTTGCGTGATCGGCGCGGGCGCGGATGGTTTGTCCGCGGCCATCTGGCTTGCGCGCGCTGGCCTCACGGTTCGCGTGATTGAACCCGGCAACGGGCCGGGCCGGTGCCTGGCTACGCGTGAATTCCACCCCGGCTTTTTCACCAGCCCCTATCAGGATTCGTTTGCGCCGGTTCCGCCTGCCATGGTGTGGGCGCTGGGCTTTGCCAAAGGCGGAGCATTGATGATTCCCGACCGGGTTTCGACCGCGCTATGGCCGGGCGCCAATCATATTATTGCGCACGATGATGGTTCGGCCGCATCTGGCCTGTTAAGCCGGATGGCCGGGTTGGCCAGTGATGCTGCCGCCAGATCGCTGGAAGAAGGCGCATCCCTATCGCCACGCGCAGGATGGTTTGCCAAACCGGCAATCGCGCCGCCATGGCCGGGTGAGGCGCTTTGCAGTTTGGCGCTGAACGAAATGACCGACGATCTGCCCGCCCATGCCGCGGCCCATATTTGCGCTTTGGCCCTGATGGGCCGTGCGGGCGATCCGTTTCTGACGGGCTCCGCGCTTCATCTGCTGGCGCCGGGTGCTGGCGGCTCGGGCATTGTCATCGGTGGTCAGAAGACACTGGCAGATATTCTGGCCGCAACCGCGTGCGAAACAGGCGTGCAAATTTCCTACGGGCTGGATGTAACCGACGTTACGCATAAAAATGACCGCGTGACGGGCATCGTGCTGGCTGATGGCACGCAAATCGCTGCGCGCGTTGTGGTGTCCACACTCGATGTGAAACGCAGCATTCTCTCGTTGTTTTCTTGGAACGCGCTGCCAAAAGATGTTGTGGCCAGTGCTGGTGCATTCCGCATGGGCGGTGGCACGGCGCGCGTCATGCTGGCGCTGGATGCACCGCCGGATATGACACATCTTGATCCTGCATTGGCACGTGGCCCCATCCACATCACGCCAAGCTTTGAAACACAGGCAGACGCGAACGCTGCGTGCCGCGCGGGCGTTATCGCAGAACATTTGCCGGTAAGTGTGCGTCTTGCCTCTGCTGTGGACCCCAGTGCGGCTCCGCCGGGCAAAGCGGTAATTACGGCAAGTTTGGGTTGCGTGCCGTTCCATTTGTTTGACGGAACCTGGACACGGGACAAGCGTGATATCCTGCGTGATCGTGCGCTCACCGCCATCGAAAATGTTTTGCCCGGTACAAAGGACCGTGTGCTCGGCGCAGAGGTGATAGCCCCGCCAGATATTGAAGAGGCATTGGGCGCGACCAGTGGCGATTTGTGGGGTGGGGAAATTGCCGCGGATCAGATGTTTGAGTCGCGCCCGTACAATGTATCGTTGATGACAAGAACGCGGCGCGCACCACGCATTGCTCTTGATGGGTTTTATCTTGCGGGGTCCTCAACAATTGCGGGGCCATTGGCCAGTTGTGTTTCCGGCGTGTCTGCGGCGCAGGCTGTGCTTGCAGATCGCAAAGCGGGGCGCGGCCAATGAACGGTGTCGCAGATATCGTGATTATCGGTGGTGGTGTGAATGGCCTCACCGCGGCCGCTTTTCTCGCGCGGGCGGGCAAGAAGGTAGTGCTGTGTGAAGCGTCGAACCGGCTTGGTGGCATACCCATCACAACATCGCCAGAGAAGATTTCTGGCGGCGGGCATGTCCTGTATGCGGCAGATCCAGTTGTCATCGCCGGTTTGAAGCTCGCCCGTCATGGTTTGCGCTTTACTGCGCGCGATATGGCTCTTGTTGGTCTTCGCCGAGATGGCAGGCATGTTGTTTTGACGCGGGATAGCTACGCCAGCGCACGAAGCATTGCGGTTCATTCACAACGCGATGCAGAAACCTATCCTGTTTTCCGTCGCGTGCTTTTTGAATTGGCACGGGCAATGCGCCCCCTGTGGTGGCAAAATGGCTCGCGCGGTGCATTGAAGCTTTCGCATACACAAAAAGTGCTTCTGAAAACGCTGGAACGAACGAGCGCGGCAGCATGGCTCGAATCTCGTTTCGAATCAGATGCATTGAAAGCCACGCTTGCCTATGATGCGACGGACGGTGGCATCCCCATTCTTGATGCCGGATCGGCGCTTATGTTTGTCTGGCGGGCGGCACAGGAAATGTGCGGCTTGCAGGGCAGCAGCGCTGTGCCGGTGAACGGTCGGCAAACCTACGCGGATGCGCTTGCCAAGGCCGCTACAGCATCCGGCGTTGATCTGCGCACGACCGCGCGCGTGCATCGCTTGTTACTGGAGGGCGGTGCAGCGGCTGGCGTTGAACTCGAAAATGGTGACCGGATTGCCGCACCGCTCGTATTGTCGGGCGCGACGCGGTTTGAGACCATTTGCTCGCTAGTGCCCGAAGCGGCGGCCGGGCTTGGTGAAACCGCGCGGCAAGCCCGATCAGAGGCAAGTGTTGGCACGGCACAAATTTTGTTCACGCTTCATCATCTTCCTGCATTTGGTGATATGCATGCGCCCCATGGAGCGCGTTACATCATAGGCGAGCACCTGGAAACCTATGTATCGGCTCATGCATCCGCGCGTAGCGGTGCCCTGCCAGCGGAATTTGCAATGGAGTTGGTGTTTCCACCCGTACAAAAGATGGAAGATGCAATATCTGAACAGCCCGTTGCCACGGTTCAGATCAGGCCGTTTCCGTTTGGTCATGATACGGGTCGTCACGCGCGCCAGATGTTGAGTGAACGCATAGCATCGTCCATTGATTGCGTGATTCCGGGATTTGCACTGCAGGTTATTCATGCCGCTGTGACTTTGCCGGGTGATGTTACGCACATTGAGGGGAGCGGGGCGCCAGCGCATGGCACGCGCATGCTGGCGGCGTGGGATGCGCGTATTCAAACGCCGATACGGGGCCTTATGATTTGCGGTAATGATGCCGAACCTGTTGGCGCGATGTCTGGCCGTGCCGGGCGGATCGCCGCGCAAATGGCCTTGCGCAAAGACAATGGAATTTTGCCATGACTCTCGGTGTGATGGCCACGCCGTTTCACATGCGCGGCGCTGCGTTCAATCGCGGCAATGCGTGGGCCACACGCAATGGCTGGACGTTGAGCCGTGTTTATTCCTCGGTTGAGGACGAGGCGCTTGCAGCGCGCAGTGCTGTGGTGTTGAGCGATATTACCTGGCGCTGGCGCGTCACGATTGAAGGGGCGCAGGCCGCGAATTTCCTTTCACGCCTGGCCACAAAGAATCTTGCAGAATTGTCGCCTGGCATGGCGGCCAAGGCTTTGTGGCTTACCGATGGCGGGGCGGTACGTGGTGCCGGTTTGTTTGCGCGTTTTGGGCGCGAGGCATTTGCACTTGCCGCATCTGCACCTGATACAGACTGGATTGCACAGAGCGCTGCACTTTTTGGCGTTACTGTGCGTGATATTTCGCCTGAGCAGGGCGGGCTTGCGATTATAGGTCCATATGCGGCGCATGTTTTGCGCGCTGCGGGGCTGGCGTGCGATCTGGCTCCCTTAGCGTTTCGCAAACTGTTCTGGCGCGGGCTTGATATCACCCTGTCGCGCTGGGGTGAACACGAAGGTTACGAAATCTGGTGCGCGGCAGATGACGGGCTGCTGGTGTGGGACCGGCTGATGAAGGCGGGCGGCGGATATGGCATCGTCCCGGCGGGGCTGGATGCAATGGATGTTCTGGATATCGAAGCGGGCATATTGCGCCCGGGTCGCGATTACAAAGCGGCAAGCGATACGCACGCTTGCGCGCCTACGCCCATGAGTCTGGGCCTGGAAACATTGATTGATGCGGAGCATGGCGGCTTTAATGGCCGTGCGGCGTGGGCCGCGACGCGTAAAAATGAAACCCATATTCTCGCCGGGATCGAAATTGAATCGGAAACACCAGCCGCCCATACACCATTGCAGTGCGCGGGTGCGGCGGTGGGCCATACATTGGCGTCCGTTTATTCCCCAGCATTGAGGCGCGCGATCGCGTTGGCGAGAATTGAAAAATCTGCCGCCGCCGTTGGAACACAATTGTCACTCACATTGGCGCCATGTGCACAAAGGCCGGAGTTTCGTACCGTGCACGCATACGTGGCGGAGATGCCCTTTCTACCTACACCACAAATGGCAATTTAGAGACCTGCGCGAATTTCCGTCCACGCATTGATGATCGCGGGCTTGTTCTGCAATCGCTTCTGGAAGATTCCGCTTTTCAGAAATCTGTCGGCATCGCGCGGTAGCCCCAGATTATCGAAAACCGTGTCGGGAACCGCCTTTAATCCGGCCTGATTTGCCGGTTCATCTCCGATATGGCTGATCGCGTAAACCGACGCCTGATCTGAAATTCCCGAATCGATGAGCGCCAGCGCCTTGGCCTCGTCGGACGGATTCTTATGCATGACCAGTCCGCAAACATAGGTGAACATGCCACCGGGCGGTTTCATGAAGGCCACCTTTTTGCCTTCACGGTGAAGCATCGCATAAGTCACACGCCAGCTCATTGCCGCGACGAGTTCGCCAGAGGCCAGCCCTTGTGCCAACGCCGTGTCATCGCTCGAAACAAAACGCACCTGCTTGATGACATCACGCAGCTTTGCCTGCACTTTCACCCATTGGGCGGGCGTCATGGTATAGGCATCAATCCCGATCATGCGCGCAATGAAGGGGACCGTATCGTCCACGCCTTCGAGCACCGAAACGCGGCCTTTGTATTTCGGGTCAAACAAAATGTTCCAGCTTTGGGATTTGGCATATTCGGGAGCCAAATCCGTGCGCACGGTAATGGATGTGTTGCCCCAATATTGCGGCACAAACCAAACCGAATGCGGCCCCGCCTTGATACCCGGAAGATTGCGTAGCGCTGGCGAAATCCTGTTCCAGTTTTTCAGTTTGTTTGTATCAATGGGCTGAAGAATGCCCGCTTCACGCCAGCGTGGAAACTCGTATGTGCATGGGCCCATCACATCGGGTTTGAACCCGGCCCGCATTTTCGCAAAGGCTTCGTCCTCATCGGCATAGATCGCGATGTTCGGCTTTTCGCCATATTGCTTTTGGTATTCGGCCAGAAATGGCTGGTTCATATAGTCTTCAAATTGAAACAGCGTCGGTGGCCCGCTGGCTAGAGCGGGCGTGGCTGGCAATGCCAGAGGCAGACCCAGAAAAATAAATGCGCCGGCAATGCATGCTGCGGCGTTTCGGGTTCGTAAAAGCGCCATGAGAAGCGATTCCTGATATGGTTTAAAGAACAGCAATAAGCGGTCTTAACGCCTCTAAATAATCAGCAGAACGTTACCTTTGGTCTGCAATTTGCGCAATCTTTACGGGGTTCAAGTAAGGCTTGTCTCTTCCAGCTCCGAAGACGGGCCCTTATAGTCGGCGCCAGTTAGCCGAACGATTAAGGCGGGTGCAAAATGAATAAGATTATGGCGACGCCGGGTTTCTTTCGGCCAGCGTTTGTGGCCAAGGCGCAGGCTGAGTTCCAGGCGTTGTGTAAAGCCAATCCGGATTTGCAATATGTCGATGCCGTGCTCGCCGATGTTCTGGGCGTGCTGCGCGGCAAGCGTTTGCCCATTCATGAAGCAGCCAAGCTGTTCGAATCCGGTATGCAAATTCCGCAATCACTTTATCTGATGGATGCGCGCGGCGAGATGACGAACCCGCTTGGCCGCGGCTTTGGTGATGGCGATCCCGATGGCACGGCATGGCCACTTCCCGGAACGGCCAGCATGGTGTGGTGCGAAGGCGCGCCGCGCGCACAAATCTTGATGACTTTACGCGATGAAAAGGGCGCGCAGAACGCTGCCGAGCCGCGCGCCGCGCTGGAACATGTACTGGAACGATATGCGGAATTGAAACTTACACCCGTCACGGCACTGGAGTTGGAATTTTATCTGCTTGATCCATCCCTGACGGCTGAAGGCTTGCCACAACCGCCGCTTTGTCCGCGCAGCGGCCGGCGCGAGCGGGCAAGCTCGGTTTACGGAATGGAAGATCTCGATCGCTATGCGGAATTCCTTTCATCCCTCAATGCGGCCGCCAAAGCTGAAAACGTGCCGATGAGTGCGGCCAGCAAGGAATATGCGCCCGGTCAGTTTGAAGCCAATCTGAAACATCAGGCCGATGCATTGGCCGCTGCCAACCATGCCATCTTTCTGAAACAGATCGTAAAGGCCGCTGCTCGTGCGCATGGCTATGAGGCGACATTCATGGCCAAACCTTATGGCGAACGTTCGGGCAATGGGTTGCACATTCATATGAGTCTGCTGGACGAAGGCGGCCGCAATGTTTTCGATAATGGCACGGACGAAGGCTCCGATGCGCTGCATCACGCAATCGGCGGCTTGCAGGCCTTGATGATCGAATCCATGGCCTTGTTTGCGCCATCACTGAATTCCTATCGCCGGTTCCAGCCGGACATGTTTGCGCCCGTCAACCGGCATTGGGGCGTCAATAATCGTTCGGCGGGCTTGCGCGTGCCCACCGGACCGGCTGAAGCGCGCCGTGTTGAACACCGTGTGTCCGGTGCTGATGCAAATCCTTATCTCGCTCTGGCTGCTGTTCTGGCCGGTGCGCATCACGGTCTGACAAACAAGATTGATCCCGGTGCGCCTGCGCAAGGCAATGTTTCCAAACAGCCAGATACCGAATTGCCCTTCACCATTGACGATGCTCTGGCTGAGCTTGAAGCAGGCAAAGTCCTGCCCGCTTATTTTGGCGAAGAAACACTGACGCTTTATCGCGAGACAAAACGCGTGGAGACATTGCGTGTGCGCAAAGCCATCACCCGCGCCGAATATGAATGGTATTTATAGGGCCGAACCGGGCGGGCCATAGGCGGGTATTTTGTAAATCAGTTTCAACCCGGCGGTGGTTTCCGCACCTGTCACGCCCTGGCGTTTTGATACTTTGGTGTAACTGCCGCTAAGGGCAACATCGAAACCAGGCGCTGCATGGTAGCGGATTTCGCCGCCGCCAAACGGCCCCTTCTCGCCATAGCGGTCATAGGCATAACCGCCATAAAGATCTGCTGACAGGTCCAGGCCCAGTGGTATGCCCAACGATGCACTGCCCGCATGGATTTCGCGTGTGCGGATGGAAAGCGGATTGAACGGGGTGGGCGAAAGACCCAGATATTTGTGCCGCCGGAACACATAATCACCGCTGACTTCATAAGTCAGCCCCGCCGTCAGCCCGCCAAAAATCTTTTGCGCATAACGCAGGCTCGCGTCAAAGCCCGCAGTGTGCGCAATGTTGGTGTCGCCCCTTACGCCATAGCGCGTGGTGCGCAATTCGGCGCGGCCCCAAAGCCCCGGCATCAAGCGCTGAGAGAATGCGATGCGCGCTTCATCGCGGCTGGCATGATCGGCGATACCTTCTGCGGTTTCGACGTAAGGTTCGTGGTAGATCGCGGCCATCTGAAAATCGCCGCCTTGCCAATTGTCAAAATAGCCGATGCGTCCGCCCGGTCCGTTGATGCCATAAAGTGCTTCGGCCTTGAATTCGGCGCCGTTTGCAATGGCGGCGGCAAAACCGGCTGCGCCGGAAACGATATTGGTCGCAAGTTTTTTGACCGAGCCATCGAGCCTGCGCACATTTTTTGCCTGCACCCAGGAATCGCGGACTTCACCAATCAGCGAAATGCCGCGAAACACCGGAATGGTGGCCGCTGCATTACTTGTAACAATCTGGGTGTGGCGGTAATGGCGCCAATCACCGGATAGCCGCGCATAATTTCCCGTCTCGGCTTCGGCGGTTTCCAGATCGCGCGCGCGTGTTTTGTCATAAGGCCGAAGCGTGATCATGCGCGCCGCCTCACTGGTGTGAGCGCAGCGGCCACATTCATCGATCGGGCCGCGAATGCGGGTTACATAAGGATTGCGGGTATCTTCGCGTTGCGCGCCTTCGACAGCGACACGGTTTTGCCGTCCATCGTCATAACCGCCGCGCAGACCGCCGCGATCCGCCACGCGATATACCGCCGGCGCCGAATAGGCGGGGTGGCCTGGTGCCGCGCCGAGGCCGGAATCATAAGCGCCCGCTGCGCCGCAAAAAACCGCAACGGATCCCAGCGCACTCAAGCGAAGAAGGCGAATCGCCAGCGCTGCAGTCACGATTTCTGTTCTCCCCCGGAAATAGGGCCATAAGCGGCGGCCGGAAACCCATTCACAGACTCGTTAACCGCGGTTAACGAAGCGTTAACGGGCACCGGTCGAATCAAATCTTTCACGTACATTCTCACACAATTGGCAGACGCAGTTCGGCATTGGTGCCTTGGCCTTGTGCACCGCCAAGTTGAACGGCCCCGCCCATGCGCCGCGCCAATGCCATGGCGATGGCCAAACCCATGCCCACGCCGGTTTCCGCGCCCGGCCGGTCGAACCGTTTGAACGCCTGACCCGCTTCGGATTGTTCGGCAGGTGCAAAACCGATTCCGCTATCGCACACGGCGGCAACAATGGCGCCATCATCGCTGCGCACCTGAACGCGCACGGCGCTGCCTTCGGGCGTGTATTGAAAGGCGTTCATCACCAGATTGGTCAAAATGCGTTTGACAGCCAGCGCATCGGCGCGGGCACACGCCTGTTCAGGCAGCGAAACCGTCAGACGGATGCGCCGCGAAAACGCGCGGCCCGCCAATTCCGCAATGGTTTCGCGTGTGACCGCCGCCACATCAACAATGGCCGGTTCCAGCGGATACCGCCCGGCTTCGATATTGGCGAATTCCAGAATGTCACCGATCTTGGTGTGCAGATTGCGCCCAGCGCTCCCAATGTCGTGCGCGTATTCCACATATTTGGGATGACCGGCATCACCAAAGAAGCCGTTCTCAATCACCTCTGAAAAGCCGATAATCGCGTTCAGTGGCGTGCGCAATTCATGGCTCATATGGGCGATGAACTCCGCTTTGGAGCGCTGGGCCTCCACGGCGCGGCGTTCGGCGTCCGCCAGACGGATCAAAAGACGCGCTTCGGCGGGGCGGGTGGAACGCAAGGTGCGCACCGCTTCGGCGCTGCGCGCGCGCCGTTCAAACTCGCGCACAAACACCACGGCCAGACCCGCTCCCGCCAGGGCCGGGCCCAAAATCAAAAAGAAATAGAGCGGCATCGTGCCATACCAGGGCCCCAGCGCCGCGCCGGTGGCAACCGATGCGCCCGCATTGATCGGCCAGCCGGGCACCGGCATCAGGGCCACCAGCCGCCTGTTGCTGCCCTGTCCAATCGTATGCGTTTCGCCCGCGGGGTTGGTAAGCGTCAGCATCGCTTGCGAGGGCACCTCGCTCCATTGTGATCCGGCGGCAAGAATGCGCCCCGTGCTGGTTGCGATCAGTGCGCCTTGCATACTGGCGCGTGGCATCAACTGTGTTGCATCCAATTGTACAGCCACAAGACGCTTGCCCGCCGAATACACAATCGCCATTTGCCGCGCATTGGCGGATGGCACTATGGCGCGCCCGTTGCGGGCCGCAGCGAGTGTGCGTTCCGGCAAGGGCAAAAAGCCGGCCGGTGCATGCTTGAGTTCCGATACCAGTTTACCGCTTTGATCCAGCAGAAGGATGTTCAGCAATGCCGGGCCACCGGCTTCGGCCAGCGCCGCCGATGTTTCTGCGGCTTCCCCCGAATTGGCGAATGCCGTTCCAATAATCGTATAGCGCTCCAGTGTGGCACCAAGGTCGGTGGCAATCTCTTTCGCGCGCATCGTTTCGAAACCGGCGGCCTGATTGAGCGCGCGGGCGCGGTCAAGCCGGAATTGAATGAGGGCAGCAGAAGCAAAGCTGCCCGCGATCAGCACCACACAGATGGCGACAACATAACGAACCCGATAGGGGTGCGAACGCCGGCTGGTTTGGGCCACGCGTGGCGAGGCCGTATCTGCGACAGCCTCTATCGGTCCGAAGACTGCGCGCGCTTGCGCCATAAATGGCCGTTGCCCCAAGTGATTCGTTACCAGATGATGATACGAATCGCTGAGTCGCTGTCACGAACGGAAAACGAGTCAATATGATTCGTTTCGCGCTTATTTGATTCGCTGACGGCACGGCGCGCCATTAAAATGGCCCGGTTGCGCATCGCAAAAGGGGCAGATCATGCGTATTGCAGCCTGGTTTTGTTTGAGCTTTCTCATGGCTATTCCGGCATTTTCACCGGCAATGGCGGCGGTTGATGCTGTTGGGCCATCCGGCTTTACGGTCAGCCAGAAGACGCACATCACCGCCGCACCCGATGCAGTGTGGGCCGCGCTGATCCAGATCGGCAAATGGTGGAGTCCGGAACACAGCTATTCTGATGTGGCCGCGAATATGGCGCTGGACGCCAAAGCCGGTGGCTGTTTTTGCGAAGCGCTGCCCGGCGGCGGTTCGGTGCAGCACATGGTTGTGGTGTTCGCCAAACCTGCCGCGATGCTGCGTCTGCGCGGCGCGCTTGGTCCCATGCAGCAGATGGGCGTGGACGGCGCGTTGACCTGGACGTTAACGGCAAAAGATGGCGGCACCGATCTGACGATGCGTTACGCCGTCGGCGGTTATGTGCCGGGCGGCTTTGACGGCCTGTCCAAAGGTGTCGATGCGGTATTAAGCCAACAAGTCACACGCTTGCAACGCTTTGTCGAAACAGGCGCACCAGCGGCAAAGACGCCCTGATCTTGTGGCTGCAATCTATGCCGCAGTGATGGCGTCGAATTGCAGCCGCGGCGCATTTGCTGATTGCGTCATCGAAAATGCGCAGCCGCGCAGGATGGAGACGACCTCACCGTCCGCGTCCAGCAATGGCAATTCGGTGGATTCCAGGGTCAGCCATTGCGCGTTTTTCCAGTCCAGCCGGGCAAAGCGGCGATACGGTTTTTTCTCGGTCACAATGGTTTTCAACGACGCCAAAATCTCTTCCGCGGCATCACCATAAAGTATGGCGTCAACGGCTTGCCCGGTTACATCGCGGCCCATGCGGTCAATCCATTCCATGCCCACCAGCTTGTGACGAAAGCCCAACGGATCGCGCGTCACATCAAGGATGTTGATGATTCTCAGTAGCGCCGGGATTTCAGTGGGCCGGATCGCGCTGCGCAGCGGTGCCACCGCTTCACCGCATTTGGATTTCCAATAATGGTACAGCGCATTCAGTTTTGAGTCTGACAAAGCAGCCATTGTTATCGGTCAGCCCAGCATCTTTGTGACGATTTCAAAAAGATTGGCGGACAGACCGCTCATCTCTTTGGTTGTTTCCAGTTCGCGGCGCATCAGCTTTTGGCGCGCATCATCATAACGGCGCCAATTCTCGAACGCGCCCGCCATGCGCGCTGCGACTTGCGGATTGATCGGGTCCAGCGTGCGGATGGTTTCACCGACCAGCGCATAGCCCGCGCCATCATCGCTGTGAAAACGCACATGATTGGCGGAAAATGCGCCGATCAACGCGCGCACCCGGTTCGGGTTTTTGATGTCGAACGGGGCAGCGCCCATCAGTTTGCGCACCTGATGAATGGTATCAATGCGCGGTGAGGCGGCCTGCAAACCCATCCATTTGTCCAGCACCAGAAGATTGTCCTGAAACTGGTCTTTGAAATGGGCAAAGGCTTCGTCGCGCTTTTTGGAATCCATACGGGTCAGGGAGCCAAGACCGGCAATCATGTCCGTCATGTTGGTGGCGCTGCGATAATGCTTGTAGGCAAGATCGGCGGCTGCCTCATCATCGGCGGCAGTGAGATAACGCAACGCCACATTGCGCAAGGCGCGCCGCCCGGCGGATGCGGCATCCGGCGTAAAGCCGCCGCGATTTTCCATCGCGTCATAGAGATTGCGGAGGGCCGCGCCATGGCGGTGTGCGACGGCGCGGATCAGCGCGGTACGTGCGGCATGAATCGCATCGGGGTCGGCGGGGCTGCGTACCAAAGCAAGCTGGCTTTCCGGCGGCGGCACCAACATCTGTGCCGCAAAGGCCGGGTCTTTTTCGGCATTTGCCAGCGCAACGCCAATGGCATCCAGATAAACCGGATCGGCTTTTGGTTCGCCTTTCGCGGCGGCATCTGCCATATCCAGCAGCACATCGCGGGCCAGAACCTGCCCGGATTCCCAGCGGTTAAACGCATCCGCATCATGGGCCATCAATGCGGCGCGGTCTGCGCGGTCCAGCGGCAAATCAAAAACAGCGGGTGCAGAAAACTGGCGGCCAATAGATGGCAGCGGCTTTTCGCTGACCCCGACAAAGATAAAGCTCTGTTCGGCCTCAGTCAGTTCCAGCACGCGCTCATCCGGGCCGGGGGCGTTCTCGCCCTCAAGCGTCAGCGGCAATGCCGCGCCGGATTGTCCGACCAGACCCATACGCACGGGAATCTGCATCGGTTCTTTTTTGGGTTGGCCCGGCGTTGGCGCAAGGCTTTGCTTCATTGTCAGGGTGTATGTCTGTGCGTCGGCATCATATGTGCCCTTTGCGTCGATGCGCGGCGTGCCGGATTGGTGATACCAGCGGCGAAATTGGGTGAGGTCGCGCCCGCAGGCATCCTCAAAACATTTCACCCAATCTTCCACCGTAGCGGCCTGACCGTCATGGCGCTCGAAATACAGATCGGTCGCCTTGCGATAGCCTTCATCGCCAACCAGCGTGTGCAACATGCCGATGACTTCGGCGCCTTTTTCGTAAATCGTTGCGGTATAGAAATTGTCGATGGTAATGTATTCCGGCGGCTGCACGGGATGTGCCAGCGGCCCGGCATCTTCGTTGAACTGGCGCATGCGCAGCATCTGCACATCTTCGATGCGTTTGACCGGGGCGGAGCGCATGTCGGCAGAAAATGTCTGATCGCGGAACACGGTCAGCCCTTCTTTCAGCGAGAGCTGGAACCAGTCGCGGCATGTGATGCGATCACCCGTCCAATTGTGGAAATACTCATGCGCCACGACGCTTTCGATGCGCGCATAATCATCATCGGTTGCGGTTTCGGGGCTGGCCAGGAGCACCTTGTCGTTGAAGATGTTCAGGCCCTTGTTCTCCATCGCGCCCATATTGAAAGCGGAAACGGCCACGATCATGAAAATGTCGAGGTCGTATTCACGGCCATATTTTTCCTCGTCCCATTTCATCGCGCGCTTCAACGAATCCATCGCGTATGTCGCTTTGTTTTCGTTGCCGTGCTCGACATAGATGCGCAGGTCGACGTTACGCCCGCTCATTGTGATGAACTGGTCTTCGATGTGGCCCAGATCGCCCGCCACCAGCGCAAACAGGTAACAGGGCTTTTTGAACGGGTCGTTCCACACCGCGAAATGGCGGCCATGGCCCAGATCGCCGCTGTCGATCAGATTGCCGTTGGAGAGCAGCACCGGATATTTTTTCTTGTCCGCTTCAATGCGCGTTGTGTAGACGGCCAACACATCGGGACGGTCCAGAAAATAGGTGATGCGGCGAAACCCTTCGGCCTCGCATTGGGTGCAGAAAATCCCCTTGGACAGATAAAGCCCTTCCAGCGCAGTGTTCGCTTCGGGCGAAAATTCGGTGACAATTTCCAGCGTGAAAGCATTCGGCACATTTTCCAGGGTCAGATCATCAGCGCCTATGGCATAGGCATCACCGGATAAAGGTTTGCCGTCGATCGCGACCGAGATCAGCGTCAGATGTTCGCCGTTCAGCACCAGCGGCGCGGATTTGCTTCCCTGCCGCGTGACTTTGGAAACGGCGGTCACCCGCGTCTTGTCGGGCTCCAGCTTGAAGTCCAGCGAAAGCTCGGAAATTTGGAAATCGGGGGCGCGATAATCCTTCAGGCGGATGGCGCGTGGTTCATCGGTACGCATGGCAAACCTCTTTGGGACGGCACTTTGGTATAGACCCGCACGATGTGGGCCGAAAGGCCGGTTTCTTGCTGGCATCCACGCCTTGGCATAGTCTGGCCCGGTTATTCAACTGCGATGACGCGCGGCTTTGCAACGAGCGAATACTGCGCCTGACTTCTCGCAATGATGGATCACGAATGACCTGAATATCTATTCTTATAATGCTTGAGGCACACGCCGACAAAATACGGCGCATATTTAAGGAGCGGGATATGCAGATCAATTATCTGGCGGTGATTGCTGCCGCGGGTTCGGTTTTTGTGCTTGGCGGTATTTGGTACTCCCTGTTGTTCGGAAAAATCTGGCAACGCGAGATCGGTCTCAGCGATGCTGATATAAAAAATGCGAACATGGTGATGATTTTCGGTGGCTCGTTTGTGCTGTCGTTGATCGCCTCCTTTGTGTTCGCAATGTTTCTTGGTCCCAACCCGCCCTTGATGCTGGCGCTGGGTGCGGGCTTTGCGGCCGGTGCCGGCTGGGTGGCAACCAGTTTCGGCATCAATTATCTGTTTGCACGGCGCAGCTTGACGCTCTTCGCCATTGATGGCGGCTATCACACGCTGCAATTCACACTGATCGGATTGATTTTGGGCCTGTGGCCCTGAACCCGCATTGCGGCAACGCAAATATCGGGATTTGGATGAAATGGGGTTTGCAGCGTCACGCTTCAAGGGCGGGGTGTAAAAAAATCAATCGTCCTGCTCGACCGCAGCCAGCAGATCCTGTGCGGTATGTGCCAGATCGGCCAGCGATGTGGGCATGTCCTCGCCCGAATTGCGGGCCCAATCGACCAATGCCTCGGCCAGCGCGACAAAGGCGGGCGCGGTGGCGATCAGTCTGGCCTGATGTTCGATCTTGCGCGGGTCCAGATCATATTCCGCGCCGGGCACACGCCAGCCGCCCCAATCGGCATCGCCCGTAATGACGATGGGATAGGAGCCGGGATAGGGATGACGGGCGCAATCCTCCGCCGGTTGCCATTTGTTGCGCGCGCGCAGGACGCGCCATTTTTCACGCGACAATGCGGTTTCATTTTTTGCAGCCTGTTCGGCCTGCAATTCTTCGGCGCCAAATTCGCGGCCCAGCCCCACATCGTAAAACACGCGAAGCGGCTCATCGAGGCCCTTGGTCCATTGCGGCACGACGCGCTCGATCAGCGCCCAGGTGCCGACCGGCTTCACGTAAACGCGCTGGCTTTTGTGAAATTGTGCCTTGGCCATGAAAATTCCCGATGCTTTTATCTATGCTTGACCCAGCGTAATCCTAAACACGTCCTGTTAAGCCCCGGTTAAACTCCGGTTGGCGGCGCAGCGTTGGGCCTTTAAGCTGGCATTTAAGCGATACAAACAACGGGGTGCGCAAACGCCATGAATTTCGATTTTTCCGACGATCAGAAGATGCTGAAGGATCAGGCCCGCCGGTTCCTGAGCGAAAAATGCAGCACCAAAGTTTTACGCAAAGTGTTTGAAAGCGATGCGGGCTATGATGATGCGGTGTGGAAAGGCATTGCCGAGATGGGCTGGCTGGGCACCGCAATCCCCGAAGAATATGGCGGGCTTGGCCTTGGCTATCTGGAACTGTGCGTGATCGCCGAAGAATTGGGCCGTGCTGCCGCGCCGGTGCCGTTTTCGTCCACCATCTATCTGTTTGCCGAAGCGTTATTGGTGGCGGGCAGCGAAGATCAGAAAAAAGCACTGTTGCCAAAGATTGCAGAGGGCGCATTGATCGGCACCTTCGCGCGCACCGAAGGCGTGGGCGCGGTAACGCCGAAATCCATTCGCACCACATTCAAGAACGGCAAACTGAGCGGCAAAAAAATCGCCGTCGCCGACGGCATGGATGCCGATTATGCGGTGGTCATCGCGCGCTCTTCTGATGAGCCGGGCGAACGCGGCTTGTCATTGGCGCTGGTAGATTTGTCGGCCAAGGGCGTGTCGCGCCGGGCGCAGGATAGCATTGATCCGGGCCGCAAGCTGGCGGAACTGACCTTTGATAATGTGGAGGCGCAAGGCCTGGGCAAGACCGGCGAAGGCTGGACGATCTCAAACTCTGTGTTGGACCGCGCCGCAATCCTGATGGCGTTTGAACAGGTCGGCGGTGCCGATACCTGTCTGGTACAGGCCAAAGATTATGCGGTGTCGCGCTATGCGTTTGGCCGTCAGATCGGTTCGTTTCAGGCGATCAAACACAAGCTGGCCGATATGTATGTGAACAACGAGCTGGCGCGCTCCAATGCCTATTATGGCGCGTGGGCGCTATTGACCAATGCGCGCGAGCTTGCGCTGGCAGCGGCGGCGGCGCGCATTTCGGCGACGCAGGCGTTTGATTATGCGGCCAAGGAAAACATCCAGACGCATGGCGGCGTCGGCTTCACCTGGGAATTCGATTGCCATCTTTTCTACAAACGTTCGCGCCATCTCGGCCTCGCCCTTGGGCCGCAGCGCGTGTGGAAAGACAAGCTCGTCACCGAACTCGAACTCAGCAACGCAGCCTAAACGGCGCGGCGAAGGAACAGACCAATGGATTTTGAAGACACAAAAGAAGAAGCCGATTTCCGCGCCGAAGTGCGCAAATGGCTGGGTGCCAATGCGCCGAAATCCGCCGATAGCGATGGCGGTGAATTGGGCGAACGCGACGACAAAAAATTTATGGCGGCGGCGCGCGCATGGCAGGCCAAAAAAGCCAAGGCGGGCTATGCGCGCATCACATGGCCCAAAGAGGTGGGCGGCTATGGCGGCACGCCGATCCAGCAGGTGATTTTCAATCAGGAAGAAGGCAAGACCGCGGTTGGCGGGCTGAACGGCCCGTTCGCCATTGGCCTTGGCATGTGCATCCCCACCTTGATGGCCTATGGTGCCAAAGATGCGGTGGCGCGTTATGTAAAGCCCGCGCTACATGGCGAAGAAATCTGGTGTCAGTTGTTCTCGGAACCGGCGGGCGGATCGGATGTAGCGGGGCTGCGCACCAAGGCCGAAAAAGACGGCGATGAATGGGTCATCAACGGCCAGAAAATCTGGACCACGGGCGCACAATTTTCCGATTACGGAATTTTGCTGACACGCACCGATCCCAATGTGCCAAAGCACAAGGGGCTGACGATGTTCTACATCGACATGAAAGACCCGGCTGTGGAAGTGCGCCCGATCAAACAGGCGTCCGGCCAATCCGGCTTCAACGAAGTGTTCTTCACCGATCTGCGCGTGAAAGATTCGCAGCGTCTGGGCGATGTGGGTCAGGGCTGGCAGGTGGCGCTGACCACCTTGATGCATGAGCGTCTGGCGGTTGGCGGCGGGCAGGGCGGCGGCATGGATGTGCCGCAGCTTTTGTCACTGGCGCGCACCTTGGAACTGGAAGACGGCCCGGCAGTGAAGAACGCGGCGGTGCGCGAACGGCTTGCCGATTGGTATGTGCGTTCCGCCGGTTTGAAATACACCACCTATCGCACGATGACGGCGTTATCTCGCGGCCAGCAGCCGGGGCCGGAAGCCTCGATTGCGAAGATTGTCGTTGCGCCAAAGCTGCAAGACCTTGCCGGTTTTGCCACCGAACTGGAAGGCGAGGCGGGCGCGCTGAAAGGCGAAGATGCGCCCGCGCATGGCGCATTCCAGATGGCATGGATGAGCGCGCCGGGCCTGCGCATTGCGGGTGGCACGGACGAGATTTTACGCAACATCATCGCCGAGCGTGTGTTGGGCCTGCCGCCCGACGTGCGTGTGGACAAGGATGTGCCGTTCAACAAAATGCCGAGCGGCAGATAGAGGCGTACGCGCATGGCGCTTGAAGCATTGGAGCATTACACGATCAATTGTGCGGACCTTGCGGGCACGCGCGATTTTTATCGTGATGTTCTGGGGCTGGAAGAGGGGCCGCGGCCCAATCTGGGGTTCGCGGGCCATTGGCTTTATGCGGGCGATGTGCCGGTGGTGCATCTGCTTGGCGCCGATGGCGCGTTGCCGGAAAATCGCGGTGCGGAGCAGGGCGGCCCGACCGGCTCGCTCGATCACATTGCCTTTCGCGGTGCCGAGCCGGGCCCGATCATCGCGCGGTTGAAAGCGCGCGGCATCACATACCGCGAAAATGTGATTGCCGATTTCAAACTGCATCAGCTATTTGTGCGCGATCCGAACGGCATCATGGTGGAAATGAATTTTCGCGGATAAACATGTCCCGCGCGAGGGACGCAACATCTTCAAGGGAGAGCAACATGCTCGGTTACACGACAATTGGCGCCAAGGATTTTGAAAAATCCAAAACATTCTACGACACAATCCTGGCCGATCTGGGCGGCAAGCGCATCTTTGGCAGCGACCGGATTCAGTTTTACGGCAGCGGACAGGGCGGCATGCTGGCCGTGTGCATTCCCTATGACAAGAACGATCCGGTGCCCGGCAATGGCAACATGATCGCGTTGTCGGCCCCGTCGAACGATGTGGTGGACAAGGTTTACAAAAACGCGCTGGCCCATGGTGCAACAGACGAAGGCGCGCCGGGCGCGCGCCTGCCGACATTCTACGGCGCCTATTTCCGCGATCTGGATGGCAACAAGGTCTGCGTTTTCAAAATGGGGTAATGCTCGTAGTCGTTACGAATTTTCCTCCCCCGTTTACGGGGGAGGGGGACCGCGAAGCGGTGGAGGGGGAATGATTATACGCTTGCCCCCTCCGCCTCGCGGTGCTCGGCACCTCCCCCGCAAGCAGGGGAGGACAGATTGATCCAATCGCCCTGCATCAATGTGTGCGTAATGGATTCCGCATCCGGTCTTTGCGCCGGGTGCGGACGCACGCTTGATGAAATTGGACGCTGGGGCAGTTTAAGCGATGCCCAGCGCAAAGCGGTGATGGATGCGCTTGCCGCGCGCCTGCGCGATGCGGGGCTGGCGAAAAGCAAATAGCGCAACAGGAATTCTATTCCTCATCTGTCATGGCCCGCTTTTGCAGGCCATGACACATCAGCAAGTTTAACCCACGTCGCTGAAACGCGTTTTTTCCAGCGGGTCGGGGTCGAGGATGCGGCCCGCCATCGCGCCCACCCAATCAAGGCCGGCGGCCAGTTTTACATTCTCACCGATCACGATGATCGATGGCGCTTTGCACAGCGCCGCCGCCGTGCCCATCTCGCCAAGCGTCGTGATTGTTACTTTCTGCTTGTCGAATGTCGCATTGCTGACAAAGGCAACGGGCTCACCCGCGCCCCGTCCGGCCGCGCGCAATTTCTCCGCAATCTCGCCCGCATGACCCAGCGCCATATACAGCACAAGCGTCGGCGAACCCTTGGCAATCGCGCTCCAATCCAGATCCGGCAATTTGCCGCTTGCACCGTGCCCGGTGATGAATGTCACCGCATGGTTGGTGTCGCGGTGCGTTGCGGGAATACCGGCATAGGCCAGCCCGCCAATGCCCGCCGTCACACCCGGCACAATGCGAAACGGGATGGAGCCGCGCGTCAGCGCCAGCGCCTCTTCACCGCCGCGGCCAAACACGAACGGGTCGCCGCCTTTCAGCCTGAGCACGCGAAACCCCTTGCGCGCCAGACCGACCAGCGTTTGCGAAATATCGCTTTGCTTGCACGATGGCTGGCCGCGCCGTTTGCCCGCGAAGATCAGCTCCGCGCCCGGCCGCGCCAGTTTCAGCAATGCTTCATTCGCCAGCGCGTCATACAAAATGACATCGGCCTCTGCGATCGCATGCAAACCCAGCGCGGTGATCAGGCCCGGATCGCCCGGCCCGGCCCCGGCCAGCCACACCCAGCCGCGCTGAAATTCCGGCAGGCCAAGCGCCGCGGCCAGTCTTTGCGTGGCGGCGCGTTCGGGGGCATTCAGGGTCGTGATCTCGGCCATCGTCCTATTTCACAAGTATTTATCGTATTAGAAATTATATCACACATACATAATGTAAGAACAGGGGGAAATTTCTCAACCGCAAGGCGAGATTTCTGTTCCTCGGCCCATTATAGAGGGCCGTCACAAAAGGCGATTGTCACCCCATGACCGATAAACCGCGCGCAGACCTCACCCCCAATTCTTTTGAATATGAGACGCAGGCCCTCGTGAATCCGTTCGGCTTTCGTGAATATGATGCGCGCTGGCTGTTCGGCAAAGAGATCAATCTCTTGGGTATTCAGGCGCTGGGCCTGGGGCTGGGCACCTATCTGCATGAGCTGGGCATCACGCCCAAAATCGTCACGGGCCATGATTTCCGTTCCTATTCGCTATCGATCAAACAGGCGCTGACCATCGGGCTGATGCAGGCGGGGTGTGAGGTCGTGGATATTGGCCTGTCCACCACGCCGATGTGTTACTTCGCGCAATTCGCGCTGGATGTTCCGGCCTGCGCCATGGTCACGGCCAGTCACAATGAAAATGGCTGGACCGGGGTGAAGATGGGCGCGAACCGGCCGCTGACATTCGGCCCGGATGAGATGCTGCGCCTGAAAGATATTGTGCTGAACGCTAAGGGCGTGGCGCGCGATGGCGGGCGTTACACACGCGTCACCGACATGCGCGAAACCTATCTGACTGATTTGACCAAGGGGCACAAACTCTCGCGCCCGATCAAGGTGATCGCGGCGTGCGGCAATGGCACGGCGGGCGCGTTCGGGCCAGAGGCGCTGCGCCGTATTGGTGCCGATGTGATCCCGCTGGATGCGGAGCTGGATCATTCCTTTCCGAAATATAATCCCAACACCGAAGACATGAAAATGCTGCACGCGATGGCCGATGCGGTGCGCAGCCACAAGGCAGAAGTCGCGCTGGGTTTTGACGGCGATGTCGATCGCTGCGGCGTGGTGGATGATACGGGCGAAGAAATTTTTGCCGACAAGGTGGGCGTGCTTCTGGCGCGCGATCTGTCCGCGCATCACAAGAATGTGAAGTTTGTGGCGGATGTGAAATCCACCGGCATTTACGAAATTGACCCGGTGCTAAAGGCAAATGGCGCGACCACCGATTACTGGAAGACCGGGCATTCCTATATGAAACGCCGCACAAACGAGATTGGCGCGCTCGCCGGGTTTGAAAAGAGCGGGCATTATTTTTTCCGCGAACCCATTGGCCGCGGCTATGACGACGGCATCATCGCCGCCATCGCCATTCTGGAAATGATGGATCGTGCGGGCGGCAAGAAATTTTCTGCACTGGTTGCCGATCTGCCGAAGACATGGGGCTCGCCCACCATGGCGCCGCATTGCCCGGACGACAAAAAATACGATGTGGTCGCTGCGCTGACCAAGGAATATGAGGCGGCAAAGGCGAGCGGCGAAAAAATTCTGGACCAGAACATTG
The DNA here is from genome assembly GCA_040255365.1 of Hyphomicrobiales bacterium. GTDB lineage: Bacteria > Pseudomonadota > Alphaproteobacteria > Micropepsales > Micropepsaceae > Rhizomicrobium. Next base: position 595 of record JBDZUY010000024.1, on the reverse strand, counting down.
TCAAGCTCGTCACTGTGAATGGCGTGCGTGTGACATTGGAAGATGGCACATGGGGGCTGGTCCGCGCTTCGTCCAACAAACCGTCACTGGTTGTGGTGGTCGAAAGCCCGGCATCGGAGAAAAACATGCGCGCGATGTTTGCGGACCTCGATGCGCGGCTGTCAAAACACGCGGATGTCGGCGAATACGACCAGAAGATTTGAGGTTCGCACACTCTGTTCTGTCATGGCCCGCAAATGCGGGCCATCCAGGTGATGACGTGCCCTTATGTTGAACGGGATGGACCGGTCTCATCCTGCGGAACCAATTCACCTCGTCCTTCGAGACGTTCGCTGCGCTCACCCTCAGGATGAGGAGAATTGGTGTCTCGAAAGGTCGCTGGCCCTAGCGTAGCTGCGGCCATGACGATTGGGGGTGTCGCTAGAATAACTCCACACCCAACGCATTCAACAGCATCCGCGCGGCGGTGATTGCGATGAACAATGCGAACACGCGGCGCAGGCGTTTGCGGTCGATCATGTGGGCGGTCTTTGCGCCGATCGGCGCCATCAACGCAGACACCGGCGCAATCAATATAAAGCCCAGCAGATTCACA
>JBDZUY010000023.1:28295-54833 GCA_040255365.1 Hyphomicrobiales bacterium | reverse complement strand
TGGAGCTGGGGCGAGGATGACACCCTGCCCCCGCTGCGGACCGAGGTGATGATTGATAGCGCGCGCACCATTATCACGCGCAATTCCTCGCCGGATATTTCGTTCGACCGTTCGATCAATCCCTACAAGGGGTGTGAGCATGGCTGTGTCTATTGTTTCGCGCGGCCCACCCACGCCTATCTCGGCTTTTCGCCGGGGGCGGATTTTGAATCCAAATTGTTCGCCAAACCCAATGCGGCGGAGCTTTTGCGGCGCGAGCTTTCGGCGCCCGGCTATGTGCCGCGCACGATTGCGATCGGCACCAATACCGATCCCTATCAACCCACCGAAAAGCGCATGCGCATCATGCGTTCCATTTTGGAAGTGCTTTACGAATTTCGCCATCCGGTCGGCATTGTCACCAAATCGGCGTTGATCGAGCGCGATATTGATATTCTGGCACCGATGGCGGCGCTGGGTCTGGCCAAGGTTGCGCTGTCTGTCACAACGCTGGACCGCAAGTTGGCCCGAGCGATGGAACCGCGCGCCTCCACGCCCGGCCGCCGATTGCAGGCCATCAAGGCGCTGAGCGATGCCGGCGTGCCAAGCGCGGTGATGTTCGCGCCCGTTATTCCCGCGCTGAACGATGGCGAATTGGAAGCGGTGCTGAAAGCCGCGACCGATATGGGCGCACGTTCGGCCGGTTATGTGCTGTTGCGGCTTCCCTTGGAGATCAAGGATCTGTTCCGCGAATGGCTGGAGGTCAATGCGCCGGGCCGCGCCAAACATGTGATGTCGCTGATCCGCCAGATGCGCGGCGGCAAGGATTATGACGCGGCCTGGCATCAGCGTATGCGTGGCACCGGGCCCTATGCGGAAATGATCGCGCGGCGCTTTCATCTGGCGGTGAAAAAGAATGGGCTGAACCGCGATACGCGGCCGCTGACCCTGACCCGCTTCAAGAAGCCGGAAACTGTGGGGGACCAGATGGTGCTGCTCTAAAGAAAATCAGGTGTGTGCAAATGGGTTTGCCGCTTTGCGGTGCGGGGCTGTGCGCCCTAATCTGGCGCCATGCCCGATTTCGCCCACGAATTGCGCGCGCTGGAAAACCATGACGGCCCCATTGCCGGGGTGGACGAAGCCGGGCGCGGCCCCTTGGCCGGGCCGGTGGTCGCGGCGGCGGTGATACTGGATGCGGGGCGCATTCCGCCGGGGCTGAACGATTCCAAAAAGCTGTCGGAGAAAAGACGCGAAGCGGCATTCGACATCATCATGGACTGCGCAGTCGTTGGCGTTGGCGAGGCAAGTGTCGATGAGATCGACCTCATCAACATTCGCCAGGCCACGCATTTGGCGATGGCGCGGGCCATTCGCGCGCTGAAAACCGCACCGGCCTTTGCATTGGTCGATGGCAATGATGCCCCGGCGCTGCCTTGTGCCTGTGACACCTTGGTGAAGGGGGATGGGAAGTCGCTCTCCATCGCTGCGGCGTCGATCATCGCCAAGGTCACGCGCGACCGGATGATGTGCGCCCTGCACGAAACCGAACCGCGTTATGACTGGAAAAACAACAAGGGCTACGGCACCGAATTTCATATGGATGCCCTTCGCCGCTTTGGCGCGACCGCGCATCATCGCCGCAGCTTCGCCCCCATACACAACATCTTGTATGTTGTGAGTCCTGTGGACTCAATCGTAACCCCCTGATTCATCAAGACTCTTGACGCGCGGACTCGGCCGAATCACTGTGCGCTTCCTGTGGATGATTTGGGGGCAGCATGACACTGGCGAAATCGAAGAGTCTGAATCTGGCCAATGCGCTGGATCGCGTGATCGAGGGCGATTGCGTGCAATCCATGCGCTCCCTGCCGCCCGGCTCTGCCGATCTGATTTTCGCGGACCCGCCCTATAACCTTCAATTGGCTGGTGAATTGAAGCGGCCCGACAATTCCACCGTCGATGCGGTGGATGACAAATGGGACCAGTTTGCCAGTTTCGCCGACTATGACCGCTTCACCCGCGAATGGCTCAGCGCCGCGCGCGATGTGCTGAAAGACACTGGCGCGCTGTGGGTCATCGGCTCCTACCACAACATCTTCCGTGTCGGCGCGGCGTTGCAGGATCTGGGCTTCTGGATTTTGAACGATGTCGTCTGGCGCAAAACCAACCCGATGCCGAATTTCCGCGGCCGCCGTTTCACCAACGCCCACGAAACCATGATCTGGGCGGTGAAGGACAAGGCGCAGAAAAGCTACACCTTCAATTATGAAGCGATGAAAGCGCTGAACGATGAACTGCAGATGCGCTCGGATTGGACCCTGCCGATCTGCTCCGGCAAGGAGCGGCTGAAGAATGAAGATGGTGCCAAGGCTCATTCGACGCAAAAGCCGGAATCGCTGCTGCACAGGGTCATTGTCTCGTCCACCAAGCCGGGCGATGTCGTGCTCGATCCCTTTTTCGGGTCTGGCACCACGGGCGCTGTGGCCAAGCGGCTGGGCCGTCATTTCATTGGGCTGGAACGCGATCCCGAATACGCGCGCATCGCGCGTGATCGTATTTCGCGTATTGAGCCGGCCGATCCCGAAGCCATTGAGGTCACCAAGTCCAAGCGCGCGGAAAAGCGCATTCCGTTTGGCTGGGTGGTCGAGCGCGGGTTGCTGCCGCCGGGTTCCTTGTTACAGGGGCCGACCAAACGCCACCGCGCCAAAGTGCGCGCGGACGGCACGCTGGTTTGCGCGGATGCCACTGGATCGATCCACCGCATCGCGGCCCATGTGCAGGGGCTTGATGCCTGCAATGGCTGGACGTTCTGGCAATTTGTGCATGACGGAAAGCTCGTTTCCATCGATGTGTTGCGTCAGCGTTTGCGCGCTGATTTGTCTTGAGCTTTGTGGCGGGCGAACAATGGCCCGCCTTCGTCCAGTCCGTGTTCGATGATCTTGCGCATGACGGTGGGCAGTGCGGCGTTCGCCAAATCTTTCACCCATTTGCCGTTCGTGCGCGGGCGTTTGGCGATGTCCGCGACATAGACTTCGATCTCTAACTCGAAATGCGTAAAACCGTGGCGCACAATCCCGGCGCTCTTTTTCCAATTCGCCGCAAACGGCGCCAGCGTCTTGGCTTCCGCAGCAGATGGAAATTCTGCGCCCCACGGCCCCAGCGGCGGTTCGGCCATGCCGCCCAGCAAACCCTTTTCTAGGCGCTTCACCAACAGCACTGCGCCGGTTTTATCGCGTGCCACAAACGCTGCGCCGCGCCTGAGCGGACGGAGCATTTTTGCGCCCTTCGCCGGCAGGATTTCCTGAATGTTTTGGATGCGCGCGGCGCAATCTTCCGTCCACGGACAATGCGTACAATTGGGCCGTTTCGGCGTACAGATGGCGGCGCCCAAATCCATCAGTGCCTGCACAAAATCGCCGGCGCGGGCATGCGGCACCAATGCCTGCCCCAATGCGCGCAATTGCGGTTTGATTTTCGGCAAAGGCTCGCTGAGTGCGTAATAGCGCGCGACGACGCGCTCGGCATTGGCATCCATTGCCGCTTCGCATTCATCAAACGCGATCGCGGCAATCGCGCCTGACGTATAGGTGCCGATACCGGGCAGCGCGCGCAGTTCCGGCGCCGTTCGCGGAAATTTTCCGCCCAAATCATACGCGACAATCTTCGCGGCGGCGTGCAGATTGCGCGCCCGTGCGTAATAGCCAAGCCCGGCCCAGGCGGCGAGCACATCATCCAGCGGTGCATCGGCCAGCGCCTTCACACTTGGCCAGCGCTTCACGAATTTGCGGTAATAGCTGGCAACCGCCTGCACCGTCGTCTGCTGTAACATGATCTCGCTGAGCCACACCCGATAGGCGGGCATGCGTTTTCCGGCGGGTGCGCGCCACGGCAGGCTGCGCCGGTGCACATCGTACCAGGCCAATAGCCTCGCCGACGGGGCGTCCAGTTTTTGCTTTTGCGCGCGCACGCCCATTGCCTGCATACTCTTCATGGAAAAATGGCGTAGCGACGATGGCCCAACGCGGCAAGAGCAAACAGACCGGCGAAGAAGCCGCCCCGCCCCGGCGGCGCAACACGCGCGCAGTTGGCTACGATACCGGCCATGTCATTGCCACAGCGATGCAGCGCAAGGGCTTTCGCGATCCCACTCTGGTTCTGCGCTGGGCCGAAATCGTCGGACCAGAGGTTGCGCGCATCGCCCGGCCGATCAAATTCAGCGAAGGCGCGCAGGGCGGGCTTCTCACTTTGCGTGCGGAACCGGCGGCCAGCCTGTTTCTTCAACATGAGAGCCGGGCCATTTGCGGGCGAATCAATGCCTATCTTGGCCGTTTCGCCGTCAGCAAATTGCGCTTTGTGCAGGGTCCACTGGCGCAGCAGCCCCCAGCGCCGCCCCAGCCGCGAACCGCCACAGAGGCACCAAAATCCGACCCAGCCCGCCAATATCAGGGGGCAGAGGGGCTAAAAGCGGCGCTTCTGGCATTGGCGGCGGCCAGAGCACCCCTTGCGTCCACAGGCAAGCTGCCTACCAAAGATTGAATGAAGCCCCCGGCTCTGCCACAAGAAAAGCTGTAACAGCGCCTTGGGAGCGTCTAACCGTGAACCGCAAGCAGATTTTGGCCGGGTTGGTCGTTTTGGCCGCCATAGTGGTCGTCGTAGCCGCCTATTTCATGTTCTTCGCGGGTTCGCCCGAAGCGGCCCTGCCAGGAGCCGACAACAAGGCTGGCGTTACGCTGACCGCCGCGGACCGCACGCAAGGCAATCTCAAGGCCAAAGTGGTCGTCGTTGAATACGCTGCTCCATCCTGTCCGCATTGCGCGCACTGGACCGAAACGGTCTATCCCGAGTTCAAGAAGAAATACATCGATACCGGCAAGGTGCTCTATGTGTTCCGCGTTTTCCCGCTGAACGCTGCCGATGTGGCCGCCGAGGCGATGGCACGCTGCCTTCCTGAGGATAACTATTTTCACTTCATTGACCTGGTGTTCCGGAATCAACCCAAATGGGATCCGGAATATGGCGTGAGAGACGTGCATGCGGGGCTGGTCGAGATGGGCCGTATTGCAGGCATGAGCGAGACACAAGTCGATGCCTGCATCGCCAATCAGGACGAACAGAAACGCATTACGGAAGTCGGCACCGACGCACAGAAAAAATACAGCATCAATGCCACCCCCTCATTCGTTATCAATGGCACAGTGCATACCGGGGGCGTGGATTGGGACTCACTGCAAAAAGTCATTGATCCGCTTTTGAAAGACGAAAAGTAAAATTTCCGCAGCATCTTTTGGCGACAGGACGGCGCGTTTCCGTTGAAGTTTAACCGGTTAAGACTTTCAGGCTTTAAATCCTTTGTGGAACCGACCGAGCTTTTCATCGAGCCCGGCCTTACCGCCGTGGTAGGCCCGAACGGTTGCGGCAAATCCAATCTTTTCGATGCCATGCGCTGGGTGATGGGCGAAACACGCCCGACCTCAGTGCGCGGCAGCGAAATGGATGATGTGATTTTTGCGGGCAGCGCCGCACGGCCCGCGCGCAACACCGCCGAAGTTATTCTCTATGTCGATAATACCGACCGCACGGCACAGGCGCCTTACAACGAATACGACCAGATCGAAATTTCGCGGCGTATCGAACGCGAGGCAGGCTCGGTCTATCGCATCAATGGCCGCGATGTGCGTCAGCGCGATGTGCAGCTTTTCTTTGCCGATGCGTCGTCCGGTGCCTCGTCCACCGCGTTTGTGCGTCAGGGGCAGATCGGCCAGTTGATTAGCCAGAAACCGCTGGCCCGCCGCGCCATTCTGGAAGAAGCTGCCGGAATCTCCGGCCTGCATCAGCGCCGCCATGAGGCCGAACTGCGGCTTCGCGCAGCAGAAACCAACATGTCACGGCTGGATGACGTCATCCGCGAAATTGAAGGCCAGTTACAAAGCCTGAAACGGCAGGCACGTCAGGCATCACGCTATCGCAATCTGTCCGGCCTGATCCGCAAGGCCGAAGCATTGGCACTGTATCTACGCTGGACCGCCGCGGAATCGCAGGTTCAAACCGCACAGGATGCGCTGGCCAAGGCGACCGAGGCCGTAACACTCTGCACCGATCACGCAGCAACCGCATCCACCGCACAGGCCAATGCCGCCGAGGCGCTACCGCCGCTGCGCCAAACGGAAGCGGAAAAATCCGCTGCCCTGCAACGCCTGATCGTTCAGCGTGATCAACTCGATGCCGAAGAGCAGCGCGCCCGTCAGGAAGCACAGCGTCTGCGTCAGCGCATTGAGCAGGGCACTCAAGATTTGCAGCGTGAACAGGCGCTGGATCAGGACGCGATTACCGCACTGGAAAAATTGGCGGGTGAAGCCAGCGAACTTGAGGCCGCAAACGAACACGCCCAGGAAGAAATTGCCGAAGCACAGGCGCGCGCCACCGAATTTGCGGATGCGCTGAACGAGCGTGTGCGAACGCTGGAACGGCTGACATCCGAATTGGCCGAATGGAGCGCACGCAAAAACGGGCTGGAACGCCAGCGCGACGTTGCGACCGGGCTCACCGAAACCACGACGCAGCAATTGACGGAAGCGCAAAGCCGCCTTGATGCGGCGATGGAAGAAGCCGCCGCTGCACCAGATGTGCGTGCCGCCGAAATGGCTGCTGAAGCCGCGCGAAGCGAAGCGTCAAAACTCAACGAAGAATCCGGTAAAGCCCGCGAAGCGCTGGAGGCAGCTGAGAAAGCCGAAGCCGAAACACGTGCGCCGCTGGAAGAATCCGAACGCGAAACCCAGCGCCTTTCTGCCGAGGCAAAAGCCCTTGCCGATCTGCTTCGTCCCGAAGGTCAGGATCTGTGGCCGCCACTGGTCGATTCCGTCAAAGTTCAGCCGGGTTATGAAGCCGCGTTTGCTGCATCCCTTGGTGATGATCTGGATGCGCCAGCCGATCAATCCGCGCCATCGCATTGGCGCGATCTGGGCGCGATGCACGATCTTGCGCCCCTGCCCGGCGGCGCACGCGAATTGCTGGAATTTGTCGAAGCACCGCCAGCACTGACCCGCCGCTTGAAAATGACCGGGCTGGTCGAGGCCGAACGCGGCACATCGCTGCAAACCGAATTGAAGGCCGGTCAACGGCTGGTATCCGAACGTGGTGATCTGTGGCGCTGGGATGGGTATTCGGCGTCTGCCGATGCGCCATCTGCGGCTGCGATACGCCTTGCCCAGCGCAACCGGTTGACCGCGCTTGAAACCGATATTGAACGCGCCAAGGAACTGCGTGCAAGCCGTTTTGCTGCTTATAGCGCGGCCAAAGACACAGCCGTCAAAGCACGCGAAACCTTGCGCAACGCCGAACAGGCACAGCGCACGGCCGAACAGGCCTTGCTCGCCGCCCAAAGCGAAGCGGCCAAGGCCGCGCGCGCACACGCCGAACGCACGTCGCGCCTCGCCTCACTCGAAGCGGAAATGCGCCGCCTGACGCAAAGCCGTGATGCAGCGCAAGAATCGTTGCAAAGCGCGAATGAAGAACTGGCGGAACTCACGGATGGCACGGCCCTTAATGAAGCCGTAGCTGCCGCCCGCACCGCCACCGCCGAAGCACGCAGTGCCGATTCCGAAGCGCGCGGCACCGTTGCCACATTGACGCGTGCGGGCGAATTGCGAGCGCACCGTTTGAATACGATTGGTGAAGAACGCCAACGCTGGGAGGCACGCCGCGAAGCCGCTGCAAACCAGAAAGCAGAACTGACACGCCGCCAGGCCGAAATGGGCGAAGAGCTGGTCACGCTTGATGCCGTGCCAGAAGCCATTGCCGTCAAACGCAACGCCCTGCTTGACGCGATTGCCACAGCCGAAGCCGCGCGTAATGAAGCCAGCGATGCACGCACCGCCGCCGAAGCCACACAGGCCGAAGCAGACAAAGCGGCAAAAGCTGCCGAAGCCGCGCTGAGTTCTGCGCGCGAAGAACGCGCGCGTTCGCAAGCCTTGAGCGAAGCCGCCGCCGAACGCATCGATGAATTGCGCAATCGCATTCGCGACGAACTGGACGCGACACCAGAGCAATTGCCCGAAACCGCCGAGATCAAAGACGGCCAGGAATTGCCCGCCATCGAATATGCCGAAACACGCGTCGAAAAGCTGAAACGCGAACGCGAGCAATTGGGCGGCGTGAATTTGCGCGCCGAAGAAGAAGCCACCGAGTTGGAAGAGCGCATGAATACGCTGGTGACGGATCGCGAAGATCTGGAAGGCGCCATCTCGCGCCTGCGCCGCGGTATTCAAACCCTGAACAAAGAGGGCCGCGAACGCCTTCTCGAATCATTCGAGAAAGTGAACAAGAATTTTCAGGAACTTTTCACCAAGCTGTTCGAGGGCGGCGAAGCGCACCTGACCTTCACCGAATCCGAAGATCCGCTGGAAGCCGGTCTCGAAATTTTTGCCCGCCCGCCCGGCAAGCGTCTGCAATCACTGGCGCTGCTGTCTGGCGGCGAACAGGCGCTAACCGCAATGGCACTGATTTTTGCTGTGTTCCTCGTCAACCCGGCGCCGGTCTGTGTGCTGGACGAAGTGGACGCACCGCTGGACGACGCCAATGTCGAGCGATTCTGCAACATGCTCGATGAAATGACGCGGTTGGCCAATACCCGCTTCCTGGTCATCACCCATCACGCCCTGACAATGAGCCGCATGCACCGGCTGTTTGGTGTGACGATGGCAGAGCGCGGCGTCTCCCAATTGGTGTCTGTAACTCTGGCCGATGCGGAGCGTGTGGCGGCTGCGGAATAATCTTTTTGCGTTTGCGAGATAGAGCCGTGAAGCGCATTTCGACGCGGGCATCTTTCTGCATTGATTTCAAAGCCTTAAGGCAAAACTTACATGCTTGACAGGTTTTGGGCTCAACCCTATGGTCCGCGCGCTTTCGAGCGGGCCGGAATCGAGACGGATTCGCGCGGAAAATCAGGACGAAATGGGCGGCAATGACCAACCAGACACCCGAACCTGACGATCTGCGCGCCCTTGGTGCCGAGCTTGACGAAGCGCGCCGGCGTGACGGTTCGCGGCACAAGGCCCCGCCCCCAACGCCGATAGGTATTGCGTTCCGTTTTTCGACGGAGATGGTTTCGGCGCTCGTTGTGGGCGGTTTGATCGGGTGGGGGCTGGATTGGCTGTTCGGTACCAAACCGATTTTGATGATTGTGTTTTTTATGCTGGGTGCGGCCGCGGGAATCCGCAACGTAATGCGCGCAGCAAAGCAATTGAACGCCCGCGCGGCGGCAGAGAATTCGGAGAATTGACCCCGTGGCGATGACCATGCACCCGATGGAGCAATTTGAAGTCAGTATGCATGGGGCACCAATGTTCCATGTGCTGGGGCAGCCCATCTATTTCTCGAACCAGGCGGTGGTGATGTGTGCCGTCGTGCTGGTCGGCGCATTGTTACTGACTGTTCTGGTGGGCAAGAACCGGCTGGTGCCAACGCGCGGCCAATCCATGGCCGAGATGGCCTATGAATTTATTGGCAGCATGATCGACCAGACAGCAGGCCATGCTGGCTACCGCTTTTTCCCGTTTGTGCTGGCGATCTTTATGTTCGTTCTGCTCAGCAATTATTTCGGCCTCATCCCCGGCGTTTTCACGATCACCAGCCAGATCGCCGTCAACTTTGCGCTGGCCATATTGGTCGTTGGCACCGCGGTTGTGGTTGGCGTTGCAAAACACGGCATCCGCTTCCTCACCCTGTTTGTGCCCAAAGCTCCGGTCTTGCTACTGCCGCTGTTGATCCCGATTGAAATCATCTCGTTCCTGACGCGCCCGGTCAGCCTTTCCGTGCGTTTGTTCGCCAACATGCTGGCCGGCCACACAATGTTGAATGTGTTTGGCGGCTTCGTCGTTGCGTTGGGCGCGGCGGGCGGCATCCTGTCGGTTGTCTCCATCGGCCCCATGTTCATGATCATCGCGGTCATGGCGCTGGAATTTCTGGTGGCATTCCTACAGGCCTATGTGTTTGCGATGCTCACCTGCATCTATCTGAATGAAGCCTTGCACCTCCACGATCATCACTGATCTCAAAAAAGGGAAGAAAGACTATGAGTGTTGAAGCAGCGAAAATGATCGGCGCGGGCCTTGCCTGTATCGCCCTGGTCGGTGCCGGTATTGGCATTGGCGATTTGTGGGGCCGCTATCTCGAAGGCGCGCTGCGCAATCCTGGCGCCGCTGCGGGCCAGACCACCAATTTGCTTTTGGGCTTCGCGCTGGTGGAAGCAACCGGCCTTTACGGTCTGGTGATCGCGCTCATCATCCTGTTCACGTAAAATAAAGATCTGCGGCCGCGATGAACGAGACAGCGCCACAAATGCACGAAGGCACACAGGTCCCCGCCGAACATAGCGGGGGCTTTCCTCCCTTCGACACCACAACTTACCCCACCCAGCTTTTCTGGCTGGTGGTGACGTTTGCGGTGTTGTTCATCGTGATGTGGCGCGTGGCAGTTCCGCGTATCGGCGGGGTGATCGGCGAGCGCAAAAAGCGTGTAACCGATGATCTGACCACTGCCGAGCAGCATCGCAAGGATGCCGAAGCGGCCTCTGCCGCCTATGAAACCGCGCTGGCGCAAGCGCGCCAGCGTGCGCAGAAAATGGCCAACGAGAACCGCGCGGGCATCAATGCGGAAATCGAAGCGGCCAAACAAAAGGTCGAGGCCGAAGCCGCCGCCGAAATGCAAAAGGCCGAAGCGCGCATTGCGGCCACTCGCACAGAAGCGCGCGGACACGTCACCCGCGCAGCGCAGGAAGCGGCCATGGCAATCGTAACCCGGTTGACTGGCGAAACCGTGTCGGCAGACGCCGCAGCCGACGCCGTTCGTGCCGCTGCGAGCCAGGAGTAGCAATGATGGAATTCTTGGCTGACGCGGAACTCTGGGTTGCTCTGGGCTTTTTTACCGTCATCGGCATCATGCTGTATTTTCGTGTGCCAGCGTTCATTGGTGCGGCGCTGGACGCGCGGGCCGCCGCCATTTCACGCGAACTCGAAGAAGCAACACGCCTGCGCACCGAAGCGGCATCCCTTCTCGCGGAATACAAGCGCAAGGCACAAAACGCCGAGGCCGAAGCACAAACCATCATCACCGAAGCCAAAGCCGAAGCCGAGCGCTTTTCTGTGGAAGCGCGAGAACAATTGACGCGGCAAATTGCACGGCGCGGCCAGATTGCTCAGGACAAGATCGCCCAGGCCGAACAGCAAGCCATGGCAGAGATTCGCGCATTGGCAGCCGACACCGCCACCAAGGCCGCCGAAAAACTGATCACCGCCCAGATGAACGAGACGCGCTCGGCATCATTGATCGCAAGCAGCATCAAAGCGCTGCCGAACGAACTGAACTAGCTTCGTTCGCTAAGGCGCGCGACAGCATCGAACTGCGTCACAATCGCTGAATCTCCTCAGCATCAAGCCTGTCACCCCACATATATAGATAGAATGGCACGAGGCTTTCTAGCCAACGTCTGCACCGCCGCCATTGCCTTCTGGCGGGTGTTGCGGGGCGTCGCTATACTGCAAACGGATGTCAACCAAACTGGCAGCAAAACGGCCTTCCTTCGAAGGCGTCGCCGGGTTTCAACCCGTCGCTGACTAAAAACGCGTCCACACTGCTTGGTCTCTCTGTGGTTGCTTCCGTGGTTAGAAACATCCAATTGTGAGGCTGTCATGATATCTAACGTCAAACTGGTCAAAAAAGAGCAGATTGCAGAAGGCACTATGGCCTTTCACTTTTCAAAACCAAAAGGTTTTGAATTTCGCGCCGGCCAATTTGGTGACTTCACTCTTATTGAACCTCCGGAAACGGACACGGAAGGCAACACCCGCGGCTTTTCGCTCGTTCAGGCCCCGTATGAGTCTGACCTGGTGGTGGCCACGCGCATGCGCGACACGGCCTTCAAGCGGGTTATGAAAAACCTTCCAATCGGAACCGAATTGAAGATGGATGCGCCTTATGGCGACTTCACTTTGCACAAAACGCAAACCACACCAGCGGTGTTTATTATCGGCGGCATTGGCGTTACGCCTGTGCGCAGCATGATTGCACAAGCCATACATGATAAAACCGCCCATCGCATAACGCTTCTTCACGCCAGCCGTACACCTGCGCAATTACCGCTCAAGGCTGATTTTGAAGAACTTGCCAAGAAAAGTCCGAATTTCACCTATGTGCAGATCGCGACCGACACTGCAACGGATGACTGGCAGGGCGAGCATGGCCGGGTCGATGCTGCGATGGTGAAGAAATACGTTCCGGATCTGACCAAGCCCATCTACTACCTGTCCGGGCCAGAAGGCATGGTCAAGGCGATGCGTGAACTGCTCGTTGGTATGCAGATCAATGAGGACAATATCCGCACCGAAGAATTTGCGGGCTACTGATAATTCTGTCGTGCGTAGAAAACGAAACGCCTCACATTATGCGCACGATAAATCTGCCGAGGCCGTGCAAGTTCCCGGTCTTAAAGATTACGAACAGACGGCGGCTCACTCAGCCGCCGTTTTTCTTTTCCTTTTCCGCCAGCCATACGCGCGCCCGTTCGCTATCTTCCGTAGAGAACACCCGTATCGGCCCGTGAAAGAACGGCGCAAAGAACTGTATTGCGGTACGCATCCAGCCGACATCGGTCACGACCGCGATACGCCCAAAATCATCCCAGTTGGAAATGCCCAGTTTGGTATCTTGCAACGCCGCGCCAGGACTCATGCCGTGAAAATCCGGGCCGAATTTTGCGAACATCCGCAAATCGTTTTTGTTCTTCTTCAGTTTTTCTTTGACGGCGGGTTTGGCCACGTCTTTGTAATCGTCTGCCGTCACTTCACCGCGCCAGGCCATCGCCAGCACATCGTCGGGAAATCCGCTTAAAACTTCAATCATGGCGTACCTCCTTAAAGGAGAATTATACGCCTGTTTGAAACCGCTTGAATGAAGCTTATTTCACCCAACGAGCATAAATTTGCCGCAAATCTCAGGGTTTATCCGGCTGCACCACGCGAATATGCAGCTCGCGCAACTGCTTGACCGAAACATCGCCCGGTGCGCCCATCATCAAATCCTGCGCCTGCTGGTTCATCGGGAACATGGTGACTTCGCGCAAATTTTCTTCGCCCGCCAGTAACATGACAATACGGTCGATGCCCGGTGCTGTGCCGCCATGCGGCGGCGCACCATAGCGGAATGCATTCAACATGCCGGAGAACCGCGCCTCGGTTTCTTCGCGCGCATAGCCCGCAATCTCGAACGCCTTCAACATCACATCCGGGTCGTGGTTGCGGATGGCGCCGCTGGAAAGTTCGGTGCCATTGCAGACGATGTCATATTGATAAGCCTTGATACCGAGGATGGTTTCCTTGTCGCCCTCGCCCAGCGCCATGAACGCGTCGCGGTCGAATTGCGGCATGGAGAACGGGTTGTGCGAAAAATCGATCCGCTTTTCCTCCTCGCTCCATTCATACATCGGAAAATCAACGATCCAGCAGAACTCAAACCGCGTCTCGTCGATCAGCTCAAGCTCTTTGCCCAGCCGCGCACGCGACGCACCGGCCAGCGTGGCAGCACGGGCCGCTTTATCAGCGGCAAAGAACAATGCATCGCCCGCTTTTACGCCAGTTTTCTGTACCATCTGCGCTAGAGCGGCTTCGGGCACGAATTTGGCAATCGGTCCCTTGCCGGTCAGTTTGCCACCTTCTTCTTCGAAGATAATGTAGCCAAGGCCCGGCGCCTGCATTTCGCTGCGCGCCCAATTGTTCAGATCGTCAAAGAATTTGCGCGACTTCGCGCCCGCGCCCGGTGCGGGAACGGCGCGCACGGTTTTGTTCTTGAACGCTTTGAATTCCACATCGTCGCGCATGAACACATCGCTGACATCAGTGATCTCAATCGGGTTGCGCAGATCCGGCTTGTCGGAACCGTATTTCAGCATCGCCTCGTCATATGGGATGCGCGGGAACGGCGCGGCCGATACTGTGCGACCATCCGCAAATTCCTCAAACAACCCATGCAACACCGGCTCAACAGCAGCGAACACATCGTCCTGTGTGACAAAGCTCATTTCCAGATCAAGCTGGTAGAACTCGCCGGGGCTGCGGTCGGCGCGCGCATCTTCATCGCGGAAGCACGGCGCAATCTGGAAATAGCGATCAAAGCCCGCCACCATGATAAGCTGTTTGAACTGCTGCGGTGCCTGCGGCAACGCATAGAACTGGCCGGGATGCAGGCGCGACGGCACCAGAAAGTCGCGCGCGCCTTCGGGCGACGACGCGGTCAGGATCGGCGTCTGAAATTCTGTGAACCCCTGATCGGTCATGCGCCGGCGGATTGACGTGATGATATGCGAGCGCAACGTGATGTTGCGATGAATGCGTTCGCGCCGCAGATCCAGAAAGCGGTATTTCAGCCGCGTATCTTCGGGGTAATCCAGATCGCCGAACACCGGAACGGGCAATTCCCCGGCTGTGGACTGGATCGTAATCTCATCGATCCGCACTTCCACTTCGCCGGTTGCCAGATCGGCGTTCACTGCGTCGGTGTCGCGCGCCACAACCCGGCCTGTGATCGTGACAACCCATTCGCTGCGCACACGGTCAGCCTCGGCAAAGCCCGCCGCATCCGGTTCAATCACGCATTGGGTGATGCCGTAATGGTCGCGCAAATCGATGAACAGCAGTCCGCCATGATCGCGCCGCCGGTTGACCCAGCCGGAAACCCGAACGGTCTGGCCGACATCAGATTTGCGAAGCTGGCCGCAAGTATGGGTGCGATAGGCGTGCATGTTGAATCCTTAAGCGCCGGAATGCTGGAAAGCCGGGTTATGTGGCGGTTTATACAGGACCGGTCAAGCCCGGCCAAAGAGGCAGATTTTGAGGCTTTCCTTGCCATAATCCCGGCCTAAACTCACGCCCCGAACCTGGGGGATTCTCGTCTATGCCGTTTCGCCGCATCTATGCCCTGCCCGCTGCCGCCCTGCTTGCCGCAATGCTCGCCATCGCGCCCGCGCTGGCCGCGCCCCACAATGCCATCCTCTTTGTGGCCGATGGTTTGCGCTATGACAGCGTCACCCCGCAAAACGCCCCCGCTTTGTCTGCACTGAAAAGCGAAGGCGTGGATTTCACCAACAGCCATTCGGTTTACCCCACTATCACCACGGTCAATGGCGCATCCATCGCCACCGGCCATTACCCCGGCGATACTGGCGATTTCGGCAACCAGCTTTATACCGGCTTTGCCTCACCCGAAGCTAGCGGTTCAACCACACCGTTCGTGGAAAACGATGCCATCATCGGCGAGATGAACGCCCATTTCGGCGGTAATTACCTCAATGAGGAATCGCTTCTTGCGGCGGCGCGCAAAGCGGGCATGGCCACCGCCGTAATTGGCAAAACCGGGCCCGCCGCCATTCAGGATGTCACGGCGCGTGACGGCAACGGCACGATCGTGATCGATGATTCCATCGGCACGCCAACCGGATTGCCGGTGACCGATGCAATAGAAGCAGCCATGAAAGCAGCAGACATTGGGCCGACGGCACCAAAAACGGCAGCGCCGAATATTGCACAACAGCAATACCTTCTCGCCGTCGCGACAAAAGTCGTTCTCCCGCATCTGAAGAACAGCGGCAAACCCTTTGTAATGGTTTACTGGTCGCGCGATCCCGATGCCTCGCAACACGGCACAAAGGATAGTTTGGGTAAGCTGACACCGGGCATAAACGGCCCAACCGCAATGCAGGGGATCCGCAATGCCAGCGACAATCTCGCGGCGCTACGCGAAGCTCTGAAAACATTAGGGCTGGACCAAACCACCGATATTTTTGTGACGGCCGATCACGGCTTTTCGACAATTTCCAAAGAGAGCAAAACCAGCATTGCTGCAAAAATCACATATCCCGGCCTAGCCGCTGGCGAATTGCCGCCCGGTTTTCTGGCTATCGATGTGGCCGATGCGCTAGGCCTGCCCTTATTCGATCCGAACTTGCAAAAGCCCGTCGATTACAAAAACGGCCACCATCCCTCCCGCGGCAATGGCTATATCGGTGACAATCCCGAAGACCCCGATGTAATCGTCGCGGCCAATGGCGGTAGCGATTTTCTCTATCTGCACGGTGCCGATCCAAAGGCACAGGCCAGACAACTTGTTCGTATGCTGACGAATGAGGATTATGTCAGCGGCATCTTCGTCAATGATGCGCTTGGCGACATCGCTGGCACTTTGCCGATGAGTGCCATCAATATGCGCGGCACCGCGCTTACACCCGAACCATCAATGGTGGTGAATTTCCGTTCGTTTGCGATTCCGGGTTGCGAGCCGGTGCTGATGTGCGCAGCCGAAATTGCCGACACTTCACTGAAAACTGGTCAGGGAATGCACGGCACGTTCAGCCGCGCCGACACTCGCAATTTCATGGCTGCCACTGGGCCCAGCTTCAAACGCGGCCATGCGGATACAGCCCCGGTCAGCAATGCCGATATCACCCCCACCCTGGCCCATATTCTGGGCCTGAACATCACGCCCAAGGGCAAGCTGACCGGCCGCGTCATCACCGAGGCGCTAAACGGCGGCAAGCCGGTTGCTGTTACCCATGCCTGGCAGGCCTCGCCCCCGGCGGCCAATGGCATGGTGACGGTGCTGAATTTCCAGCGTGTGGGCGGCACCCGCTATTTCGATGCGGCCGGATTTGCTGGGCGGACCGTGGGCCTGACGGCGCCCTGAGCACCCTTAACAATGGCCCCCTGCGCTCTAATTTCGCACCTGTCGTCAAAAGCGCGGACTGGCCGCAGCGAATCCGCTATAGCCGGAACATGAGAATTGTAGATTCCACCGAGGCGCTCAAAGACCTCGTCGGCGAGCTTTCGGGTGCGCCTTACCTCGCACTCGATACCGAGTTCATGCGCGACCAGACCTATTGGTCGAAGCTATGCCTTATTCAGGTGGCCTCGCCCGATGTGGCCGCCATCATCGACCCGCTGGGCGACGGCATGGACCTGACACCGTTCTATGATCTTTTGCGTTCACCCAAGATCGTAAAGGTGCTTCATGCCTGCCGTCAGGATATCGAAATTTTCCACCATCAGGGAAAAGTGATCCCCGACCCGCTGTTTGATAGCCAGATCGCCGCCATGGTTTGCGGATTTGGCGAGGCAGCATCCTATGAAACGCTTTGCCGCAAACTGGCCGATGTTCAGATCGACAAATCCGCCCGCTTCACCGATTGGGCGCGCCGCCCGCTGACCGACCGCCAGTTGGAATACGCGCTGGCCGACGTCACCCATTTGCGTGTGATCTATGAAAAGCTTTCGCAGCAACTTGAGAAATCGGGGCGAAGTGCATGGGTTGCCGAAGAAATTTCGGCTTTGCAAAAACCGGAATTGTACAACCTCAATCCGGAAGATTCCTGGAAGCGGTTGAAAGCGCGCACAACAAACAAGCGCTTTCTGGCGGTTCTTGCCGCCATCGCGGCATGGCGCGAGCGCGAGGCCCAAGCGCGCGATATTCCGCGCAACCGCGTTTTGAAAGATGAAGCCATTCTGGAAATTGCGGCCCGCCCACCGGAAACAGCCGAACTTCTGGAGCGCAATCGCGCCGTGCCCAAGGGGTTCGCGAACTCCAGACTCGGCAAATCGCTGCTGGAAGCGATAGAAGCCGCAAAAGATGCGCAAGCGCCCGATCCCATCGCGTATAGCAAGCCACGGCGCAAGCATGACCCCAGCCAGGGCGCGGTCGATCTGCTCAAGACGCTTTTGCGGCTGCGGGCGGAGGAATTTGGCGTTGCCCCCCGGCTGATCGCCAATGCAGACGATATCGAACGCCTGGCCGCAAACGAGGATGAAGGCGTCGCCGCGCTTCAGGGATGGCGCGCCGACGTATTTGGCAAAGACGTGCAAGCCTTGCGCAAAGGTGATCTCGCCATCGCACTGGAAAACGGCGACGCGGTTATCGTGGAGCTGGATGATTAGATCAGGTTACCCGCCTAACCCATTGTCGGGTCGGCGCTTCCTGTTGCCAGTTCTTCGGGCTCATTGGGATCGTAAGGATCTTCGTCGTCGCTAAGCTGATCCGATGGCGAAGGTACATCAAAGCCCGATGGTGGCAGAGCCTCCAGAAAGCCCGCGGCTTTCAGCTCGTCGACTCCCGGCAGGTGGTTCACGCTCTCCAGCCCGAAATGCACCAGGAACGGTTCTGTCGTACCATAGGTCACAGGACGGCCCGGTGTGCGCTTGCGCCCACGGATTTTGACCCAGCCCACCTCCATCAGCGCATCAATCGTCCCTTTGGAAACTGCAACGCCACGAATATCTTCGATCTCGGCGCGCGTGACAGGCTGGTGATAGGCGACAATAGCCAATGTTTCGATGGCGGCGCGCGACAGGCGTTTTTGCTCCGGTTGTTCCTTGCGCAGCAGAAACGCCAAATCCGGTGCAGTACGGAATTGCCATTTATCCGAGACGCAGACAAGGGTTACACCACGCTTCTCATAAATACCCTGAAGCTCTGCAAGCAACATCGGCACGTTCGCACCCTCTGGCAGTGAGCCGCCCAGCGCCTTTGCATCCAAAGGTTCGGAGGCAGCAAAGAGCAACGCCTCGGCCATGCGCAGATGCTCAGGGTTGAGCCCCAGTTCTTCGGTGACTTCCGGCGTTCTTTGTTCTTCTTGTTCTTGATCGGACACGATTTGCGCTTCTGCTTTGATGTCGGCGAGACGGACGACGCGGTTCATATAACGGCCTCCAATGTGGGCGGCGGCTCCGGCGGAGCAAGGCGGTCTTTCACATAGACCGGATCGAACGGTTTGAGCTGACGCAACTCAATTCTGCCATCGCGCGCCAGTTCCAAACAGGCCAAGAGCGTGCTTGCAAGCGCTGATCGGCGCCTGAGGCCAGCGCTCCATTCCAATGGCAGGAGCCGGTCCAGCGCACTCCAATCAGAAATCCGCCCCAGCATGCGCTCTAGCCGTGCGCGCGCCTCCTCGATCAGGAGTACCGGTGCCTGGCGCGGCTGATAGGTCTTGCCGCCCAATTTCTTGAGGCGTTGTGTCGAATAGCTGTTCAGCAAATCATAGAGCGTGTCGGTGTGTGTGCGCAGCTTGACGACATTGACCGGCTCCGGCCTGCCGCGGGCAAAGACTTCACGGCCCAGCCGGTCGCGCGCCATCAGCCGGGCCGCCGCCTCACGCATCACCTCCAGCCGTTTCAGCCGCCAGCGCAGGCGCGCCGCCATCTCATCGGCCGTCGGCTCGCCATCTTCAGACTCTGGTTGCGGCAGAATCATGCGCGATTTCAGATAGGCCAGCCACGCCGCCATCACCAGGTAATCGGCCGACAGCTCCAGATTGTGCCCCTTCGCCGCCTCGATGAACGCCAGATATTGGTCGGCCAGCTTCAGGACCGAGATCTTGGCAATATCGACCTTCTGATTGCGCGCCAGCGCCAACAGCATGTCGAGCGGGCCTTCAAAGCCATCCACCGCCACGACCAGCGCCTCTTCCGGCGCGGCATTGGCGGCTTCTGCGCCTTCAAAATCGTCCTTGATTTCGTCGCTCACGCCATGGCTCCCAAAAGTTCCGTCAGCCGCGTTTCACCAGCGTCCACATCCAGGCCGGAGGGCGCTGCCAACTGCACCATCGCCGCCTCAAAGCGTTGCGCAGCGGCCCCTTCCAACGGACCTGCCTCGCCCGCCACCTGTTTCATCTCGTCCATCTTGCCATTGCAATGCAGGGCAATGTCACAGCCCGCAAACAGAGCCGCCTTGGTCCGCGCGCCGATGGAGCCAGTCAATGCCTGCATCGACACATCATCGGACAACAGCAGGCCGCCAAAGCCGATTTCCCCGCGAATAATATCGCGGATCAGTTTGGGGCTGGTTGTGGCAGGGCGCGATGAATCAATGGCCTCATAAACGACATGCGCGGTCATCGCCAGCGGACAATGGTTGAGACTGCGGAACGGGACAAAATCACTGGTGCTCAAATCTTCCCAATCCGTATCCACACGCGGCAATGCCAGATGGCTGTCCACATTGGCCCGGCCGTGGCCGGGAATATGCTTCATGACGGGCAAAACACCGCCATCCAGCATACCTTCGATGACGGCGCGACCAAGGTCGATGACGCCGCCAACATTGCGGCCATAGGCACGATCTCCGATCACCTCATTGGCGCCGCTTACCGGCACATCCAGCACCGGAACGCAGTTCACATTGATGCCCAATGCCGCCAGCTCATGCGCCATCAATCGGGCGTTGAGATAGGCCGCTTCCTTGGCAGCTTCGGGATTGCCGGCATAAAGATCGGCAAAGCGCTGGCCCGGCGGGCGTGCCTTCCAGTGCGGCGGCTTAAGGCGTGCAACCCGGCCACCTTCCTGATCGATCAGAACCAGCGCCTTCTCACCCGCAACCGTGTCACGCATTTGTTCAATTAATTTCGTGACTTGCACCGGATCTTTCACGTTGCGCGCGAATAAAATAAAGCCCGCGGGCCGCACTTTACGAAAAAAGGTACGCTCATCCGCGCTTAGCGCTTGGCCGGCACAGCCATAAATCGCGCGGGTGAGCATGGTTCACGAAACTCCTGGAACAAATTGTTCCCGTTGATAATTCAGCGCTTCGCCGGGAAGCAACCGCCGCCATCGGCCTTCAACTTGGCGCAGAAGCTGTCTGCTGCGTCCTTGCTGTTAAAGGAACCGATACGCAGGCGATACCATGTGCCCTTGGCACCCAGATCAGCGACTTGAACATCATGGGAATAGCCCCCGACAATGGGATGCTTCTTCTGATATGTGGCCCAAGCGCTATTGGCCTCGGCCTGCGATTTGTAAGCCCCGACCTGAAGGACATAAGCACCACTACCCGAAGCCGTCGCCGCACTGGATTGTGCGGGCGTGGCCTTTGCGGCCACAGGTGGCGCTTTTTTGACCACCGGTGCAGCCGCTGGTGGCGGCGTGGCTTTCGCCGTTTTGGCAGGTTTAGCGGCGGGGCGCGTCACTGGCGGCGCGGCCGAAGCACCGCTATCGTCGATCTCGTCGTCTGGCGGGGCTGGCTGCTCATAAATCTTCAGGCCGGTATAGGGCGTCTGCGAACCCTGATTCTCTGGTGCCGTGCGCACCGGGCCATTGTCAGCCTGTATGACTGGCGTTGCACCCTCGCGGCCCTTGGCCACACCTTGTGAATAGGCCAGCCAGACCACGCCCAGAAATGCGGCCACCACCAAGAAGGCAATGACGATCAAAAGCGGGACGCGCGAACCTTCGTCCTCATCCTCATCAATGCCCTCGCCGCCATCAAAGACGCGCCGGTCATCTGACGAGGGCTCATAGGTGCCACGTTCATATTTGGGCATGGGAAATCCCCAGTCTGAAAAGCCGAATCTAAATTCTGCTGAAACTTACCATCCGAATCGGGCCCAACGCACGGATTACACCCCGCCAGATGCCCTCAAACCGCAATTTCGGTGTGGAAGATTCGCTTATATTCCGCCAGAGCATAGCTGTCGGTCATGCCAGCGATGTAATCACGCACCACGGACGCGGTTTTGGCGCCCCCCGGCGCGCCGCAAACCGCAGCCCAATCGCGCGGCAGCCCGGCCGGATTGGCGCTAAACGCTTCAAACAGGCGGGTCACGGCGCCCTTGGCCTTGTCCATCGGCCCCATCACGCGCGGATGGCGGTACATCCGGGCAAACAGAAATGCTTTCAGCGCAATAATGCCCTGCTCCACCGGCGTGCTGAACATGGCGAGCGCGTGAGGATGGGCCCGCACCGCCGCGGCATCCACAGGGTTTGCCTGCGCCAGCCGCCGCTGCGTCTCGCCAATCAGGTCAATCACCATCTCGCTCATCAACCGGCGCGTGATTTCACCGATGAAGCGGCCAAGCTCGATCTCGCCATATTGTGCCATGATCGTTTTGACCACGGGACCAGCCAGCGGCGCCTCCACCAGATCATCGAGGCTGAACAAACCGGCGCGCAACCCATCGTCGATATCGTGATTGGTATAGGCAATGTCATCGGCCAGCGCGGCAACCTGCGCCTCCAGCCCCGGCCAGCTTTCCAACTCCAGCTTCCAGCGCGCATCGAACCCGGCGATGGGCTGCGGCAGCGGCTTGCTGCCATGGCCGGATAGAGGCCCATTATGCTTGACCAGCCCTTCCAGCGTTTCCCATGTCAGGTTCAGCCCGTCGAAATCGGCATAGCGGTGTTCCAGCTTTGTCACCAGACGAAGCGCATGGGCATTGTGATCGAAGCCGCCAAATTTGAGGGTTGCCGCATTCAGCGCTTCTTCGCCTGCATGGCCGAACGGCGTATGGCCAAGGTCATGTGCCAGCGCCAATGCCTCGGCCAGATCTTCATCCAGCGCCAGCACACGCGCGACAGAACGCGCAATCTGCGCCACCTCCAGCGAATGCGTCAGCCGCGTGCGGTAATAATCGCCCTCATGCTGCACAAAAACCTGCGTTTTGTGTTTCAGCCGCCGGAACGCCGCAGAATGGATGATACGGTCGCGGTCACGCTGATAACAGGTGCGGGTCGGGCTTTCCGGCTCCGGGTAGAGCCGGCCCCGGCTGGCGTTCGGAATGGTGGCATAGGGGGCGCGCGTCGCAGGGGGCACAAATTGCGGCCCCAACAGATGCCCCTGCGCAGAATGTGGCTGTTTTAAGGGTTTTTCGCTCACGGGCTTTGCTCCTGCCCCTATCGAGACTACATAAGGAGTGTTCGACACAAGCGCCAAGGCCCTTATACCGCAGCGCGAGGGACAGATTATGACGATTGATACGCAAGAGCCCGTAACCCTTTCCACCCGCGCCGCCAAGCGCATCGCGGAAATTTTGAAAGCCGAAACCGATCCGGTGATGCTGCGCGTCGCGGTGACCGGCGGCGGCTGCTCTGGCTTTCAATATAATTACACCCTGGATGACGTGCGCCTCGACGATGATCTTGTTATCGCCAAAGATGGTGCGACTGTTCTTGTCGATCCTGTCTCGCTGGAATTCCTGAAAGGGTCAGAGATCGATTTTACCGACGATTTGATCGGCGCCGCATTCAAGATCGTCAATCCGAACGCACAATCGTCCTGTGGCTGCGGCACCAGCTTCTCGGTCTGAGCCACGCCCGAAATTAGCAAGAATATTTTCCTAGGTGCCCCTTGCAGCGTGACGCTGCCATCCCCATCTTTGCTATATCCCAACAATTCCGGGCATTCAGGCTCTTCCGCAAAGCGCGGCGAGGTGAAAGAGTGCGCCCAATCGCATGGGCGTGAAGCCCAATCGTATGTATGAGGAAGAATGAAACTCGCGACGTGGAACGTAAATTCAATCAAGGCGCGGCTCGACGCTGTGCTGACATGGATGGGCGAAGCCGAGCCTGATGTCGTGTGCCTTCAGGAAATCAAATCGACGGACGAGACATTTCCCGCCGAAGCATTTGAAAGCCTTGGCTACAATTGCGCGGTGCACGGGCAAAAAACCTATAATGGCGTCGCCATACTTTCCAAACGCCCGATCGAAGATGTCACCCCGCGCCTGCCCGGCGGCGAAGGCGACGATCATGCGCGATATCTTGAGGCGCTTGTCACCGGCGACAAGGGCATTGTTCGCGTCGCATCCATCTATGCCCCGAACGGCAACCCGGTCGGCACCGACAAGTTCAAATACAAGCTGGCGTGGATGGAGCGATTAAACGCGCACGCCAAGGAATTGTTGGCGGATGAAGAACCGCTGGCCCTGATGGGCGATTTCAATGTGATCCCCGAAGAGGATGATTGCTACGACCCCAAAGTCTGGGCAGAAGACGCGCTGTTTCAGCCCGAAACGCGCGCGGCGTTGCGCAAGATTGAATATCTGGGCTTTACCGATGCGTTTCGCGCCTGTCACGCCGAAACACATCAATACACATTCTGGGATTATCAGGCCGGTGCCTGGACGAAAGACCACGGCATCCGCATTGATCACATCATGCTGTCACCGCAAGCCGCCGATCATCTGAAAGCCTGTGCCATCGACAAACATGTGCGCGGGCGCGAACGCCCATCGGACCATGTTCCGGTGTGGTGCAATCTGGATATCTAAGATTTGAACACGCATTAGCTAGACAGTTTGTTCAGCAAGTCCGTGCTGCATGATGGCTTCCAGGCTTGTCTGGTTCATACCGTGCTTCAGATAATTGTGCGGTGTCAGATTTACCGCCTTGATCAGCGCGCGGCGCGCATGGCCCGAACGGCCCAGATCAAAATCAATAATGTTGACGCAGGCCGTGTCCTGTTCAAACGCGCTCATGGCACTCAGCCCGGCCCCGCAGGCCCAACTTAAAAGGAGACGATTGATACCTTCATGCGCAACCACCAATGCGGTGCGCCAATCATCCTGTTCCAGCAGGCGATCAAGTGCGCCGACCGCGCGTGCCTGTGCATTGGTAAAAATTTCACCGCCATCATGGTTGGTGGCGCCCGGTTCATGCGCGCGTTCAAAATAGGCGCTCATCACCGTGACAAGTTCTTCGCGGCTTTTGACGGGCGGCAATTTTCCGCCGCGGATTTCGACAAGTGCCGCATCTTCCTCCAGCGCTGGTGCATTGGAGAGAAATTGCAAAACATGTTCGGCCGTTTGGCGCGTGCGTGGCAGGCCCGAACACAAAGCCCGGTCAATGGAAACATGGCTCAGCGCTTTGCCTGCCGCGGCAGCTTCGCTGCGTCCGCGCGGTGTCAATGCAACCGAGAGCGTATCGCCGGTCTCACGCACGGTTTTGGAGAAATAGTCCACATGACCATGACGCATCAGGTAAATGCGGCGGCGGTCCTTGGTTCCGGGCAAGGCCATCATGATTCAGATTGCACCGGATTTTCGTAGCGTGTTGATCTCGTCTGCCGAAAAACCCCAACCAGAAAGGGCCGCATCATTGTCTGCACCTTGTGGCGGGCCCTGCACCTCCGGCACCGTGCGCGAGAAGCGCGGCGCAGGCGCTGGCTGTGTGACGCCATCAATCTCAACAAAGGTTTTGCGGGCAACATTGTGCGGATTCTTTGGTGCTTCGGCCAGCGAAAGCACGGGCGCATAACACACATCGGTGCCCAGCATAATCGCATCCCATTCATCACGGGTTTTGGTTTTCATGACGGCAGTCAGTTTTTCCTTGAGGGCGGGCCATGCCTCACGGTCCATCTGCCCGGCAAACAACGGATCGTCAATGCCGGTTTTTTCGAGAAGCAGTTTGTAGAATTGCGGCTCGATAGAACCCAGCGAGACAAATTTCGCGTCTTTGGTTTCATAGGTGTCATAAAAATGCGCGCCCGTATCGAGCAGGTTCACACCGCGCTCATCTTTCCACATGCCCATCGCATTCATGCCAAAGAACATGCTCATCAAAGAGGCCGCGCCATCCGTCATCGCCGCATCAACCACCTGCCCCTTGCCAGAGCTTTTGGCCTCCAGCAAGCCGCAAACCAGACCGAACGCGAGATAAAGCGCCCCGCCGCCAAAATCACCAACCAGATTGAGCGGCGGAACAGGTTTGCCCCCCGCATTGCCAATGCCATGCAGCGCGCCAGTCAGCGCAATGTAATTGATGTCATGCCCGGCGGCGCTTGCCATCGGTCCAAATTGACCCCATCCCGTCATGCGGCCATAGACAAGTTTGGGATTACGCTTCAGGCATACATCCGGTCCAACGCCCAGCCGCTCCATCACACCGGGGCGGAACCCTTCGATCAAAGCGTCTGCTCCGTCGATCAGCTTCAGTGCGGCTTCCACGCCTTCCGGCTTTTTCATGTCCAGCGCAACCGCCTGGCGGCCGCGATAGGTCACTTCGGTTTTATGCGGGCTGCGCCCCCCTTTGCGGTCGATGCGGATCACCTCCGCGCCCATGTCGGACAGAAGCATGGCCGTAAACGGGCCCGGCCCGATACCTGCGAATTCCACCACACGAAGACCCTGCAACGGACCCATGATTGGTACTCCATCTCAATTGCGCCGCATTTCTCTCTTAACTGGCAGGCTTCGGTCCGTAAACAGACGCGAGGGGACCATGCGCCGATATAGTGCCGCGATTTTTGCAGCCGTTATTGTTCTATCTAACAATCCGGCCATTGCTGCGAGCAAGCCCAATTCGCAACTGATACAAAAGATCGATCACGCAACGGCAAGTTTCCGCGGCGGAAAGTTGACGATCTCGGCCAAGGGAGCGGTCCCTAGCGGCGGCTGGGAGAATCCACAACTCAAATTGCTGCCGCACAAATCAAAAGCTGCAACATTGGTTGTCGAGTTTCGTGCAAATCCACCGGCAAAAAACCTGCGCGTCATTCAAGCCTTACTGCCCGTCTCTGCTGTCACGACAGTAAAGGCGGTTCATGGCGTAACCGATGTGCGAGTCGTATCCAAAACAAACAGTGTGACGGTGACCATCGAGGAATAATTCAGAGCGATTGTGCGTCGTCCACAGTCAGAAGCGCACCCGTAATGGCACGAGATGCATCCGAAGCCAGCAACAACAATGTGCCGTCCAGATCCTCTTCTTTCGCGAGGCGTTTCTTCGGGAACGAATTAATCTGTTTTTGTCCGCCCGC
>JBDZUY010000023.1:0-28195 GCA_040255365.1 Hyphomicrobiales bacterium | reverse complement strand
CCGAGAGACGCTTCTATGGTATCAAACGCGGGACCGATGGCCACATCATCCGTCACATCCAGAACAATGGCTTTGCTGCCCACACCCAGTGCCGCAATTTCCTTTTCGAGGGCTTCTAGCCTTGCAGCGCGGCGCCCTGTAATGGCTATATTCGCGCCAGCCTTCGCCAGAACCATCGCAAAGCGTTTGCCCAGACCACTGGTCGCGCCAGTCACCAGCGCCGTTTTACCCGTCAAATCAAAGCTCATAAGATCACCATCAGAAAATATTCTATCACTGGCGATGATGCAGTCTCTGCGCCGTCATGCAACGGCTTTATCGTCGCCGCTCCATCGGTTAAGCTTGCGCCATGCAAATAGATATTGTTTCAGACACGGTTTGTCCGTGGTGCTTTATTGGAAAGCGCCGATTGGAGCGCGCGATTGCAGATCGCCCCAATTTGGAGTTTGACATACGCTGGCGCGCCTATCGCCTCGACCCGGCCGTTCCGGCTGAAGGTGTTGATCGCAAGACGTATTTGAAGGCGAAATTCGGCGATGGTCCGCGGCCAAAAGCCATGGCCGACGCACTGCGCGCGGCAGGAGATAGTGAAAACATTGCCTTTGCCTTCGACAAAATCGCCAAAACGCCAAACACCATTGATTCACATCGGGTGATCCGCTGGGCTGGAACCGCCGGAGTACAGAATGATGTCGTAGAACTGATGTTTCGTGCTTACTTCGAGCAGGGCCGAGACATTGGTAAAACCGAAGAGCTCCTGAAAATTGCAACACAAGCAGGCATGGACTCAGATCTGGTTGCCGAACTTCTTGTGCAAGGTGCCGACAAAGAATTGATCGAGCGCGAAGACTCACTTGCCCATCGCATGGGAATTTCTGGCGTTCCAACCTTTATTTTTGCGAACAAGCTGGCCATTTCTGGAGCGCACGACACGCCGACATTGCTGGACATGATCGATCGCGCCGCAATTCAGGACGAACCGCAATAACGTAGTTTGCTGATGTCTTCATCTCTGTCGGATCACGCATTACTGATGTAACATTTGCCGAATGTCCTGTACACGGCTCACGCGCAAACCTGAAACGCCATAGCAATCATAACCACGGTTCCATTCCAGGAACTCCTCTTGGGATAGCCCATACCTGGCGCACGCCTGCTCGCAGGTTATCAAGCCACCGCGAACGGCGGCGATAACTTCTGCTTTGCGGCGAGCAACCCAACGTTTGGTCCGTGGCGATGGGATATCCGCGATCGTAAGCCAATTTCCATCAGGCCCATACACGCCATCTGCAAATGCACCTTTTCGTCTAATCATAGCGATACAACTCCGTATCGCCCCCTACCCTTCGCACCTATGCGACAGCCTTGCCCATCAGATTTAACAAACTATGAGTTTTGGCACTCACATACGGTGACAAAAAAGGGCCGGCAAAAATGCCAGCCCTTCAATTCGTTATTACGCATCAGAAATCATCTAGCGTCGTCTGCGACGATCAACAGGTCTGATTGAAGACACGGTATCATCCATTCCTATGCTCGACAGATTGGAGATATCACGGTCAACGATCCTGCACCTCCCACGAAACTTTGCATTCGAGCAAATTTGCCACACACCATCAACACGAATGCTGGACACCTGGTCTTGAAGACGCAGCGAACGCAAATCCGATACCGCATCATTCACGTCAACCGAACGGCCGCGAAAATGCGGCCCCCGAAAAAGTGTAATTTGTGCACGGCGATGATGCCTGTGATGCGCTCTGCGATCATGACGATCACCGTCATACCACCCATCACGATGGTGATCGCCATCGCGCCAACCGTCACGGTCACGATTGCGCTCAACCTTGCGAATAGAAGACACAATATCATTGTAACCAAGTGGCACAAAATTTCGAGTATTTCGTCTCAACGTCATACACCGGCCGCGATAATTCGCATGCTCACAAAACTCCCAAGTGCCGCCACGAATACGCACACTTGAAATAATATCGTTGAACCGCACACCAGAAAGGTTCCGGACATCATCAGTAATGACGCGGCTGGAACCGCCATAATTTACGTCCTGATAAACGACTATCCGATCTCGTGCAGCAGCCGCTTGCGAAGCAAGCAGTACCGGCCCGGCAATAACAGCAGCAACTATGAAACGTCTGAAAAATAATTGCATTACACCCCCAAATCGACGACTAGAAAGTTGTCACATGGAGGATACCGGCAAAGACTGGCGGTGCAAGAGATTATACGCTTACGTGCGAATGCGCTGCGCTAAGCTGCGTCGGCTACAACGCGATTGCGCCCTTCGCGTTTGGCACGGTACAAGGCTTGATCAGCACGATGAAGCAGCGTTTCCGCGGTATCGGACTGGCCTTCCACAGCAGCAATGCCAATAGAGATCGTGATATTAAGGTTCCCCGGATCGCGGCTAATCGCAAACGGTGTCGTCTCCACCTGTTTGCGCAGGCGTTCTGCCACAGTATAGGCAAAATCTGGCTCTGTGTCCGGCATGACAACGACGAATTCTTCACCGCCGTAACGGCAAGCCAGATCGATCCCCCTCACATTAGCGGAAATACGATTGGAGAATTCACGCAAAACTTCATCACCAATGTCATGGCCATGCGTATCATTGACTAACTTGAAATGATCAATATCCATGATCAAAAATGACAAAGGCTTATGTGTTTTTGTGGCGCCATCTACTAGCGTACTCAAATGGCGGCCCATATAACGACGATTATGCAGCCCGGTCAGTTGGTCTGTAATTGCCATCTCTAAACTTAATTGAACATTATGGCGCAAGCGATCCGCATAGCGCTTTTTACGCAGTTGCGTACGCACACGCGCAAGCAGTTCGTTCTTGTCAACCGGGCGTGTCAAATAATCATTGACACCCATTTCAAGTGCCTGCGTGAGCTTGCGTTTATCACCATCACTGACAACAACGAGGATGGGAACATTGCGCCCTTCGGGCAATGAACGTAGCTGGGAGCACAAGCGTAATCCGTCAAACCCTCGCAAGCCTAAGCTGATGACAATCAGATCAAAATCGCCACCACGAACGCGTACGACTGCCTCTTCGAACATGTCTACCGCAGATATTTCATTGTCTGGTGCAAGCGCCTCCTGAAACCAGGCAACTGACTCTGGGCGGTCCTCGATAATCAGAATGCGTCCCGTCGGCGCTGTTTCGCAAAGCGTTTCGGCCGGATCAATCAACCCCATGCTTTGGCCTGTCGTCTCGCGCATGCGCAATTCGTCTGTCATCATCTTGAGGCGAACAAGGCTACGTACGCGCGCAAACAGGGCCGCGTCATCTACGGGTTTTGTAAGAAAATCGTCGGCGCCTGCATCCAGGCCGGCAACACGATCAGACGGCTGATCCAGTGCCGTGACCATCACTACTGGCACATGCGCGCTCTTAGGATTGCTTTTGATACGCCTGCAGACTTCAAAACCATCCATGCCTGGCATCATGACATCTAGTAAAATGATATCAGGCTCGTGCTCTTCGGTCTTGGCAAGCGCTTCTTCGCCATTGTATGCCGTGACAACCTCAAAATACTCGGCAGCAAGCTTCGCTTCAAGAAGCTTCACGTTCGAGAGAATGTCATCAACAACAAGGACCCGCGCGGTCATAGGCCTATCCGATAAAACGGCGAACCGTGTCTAGGAAACTGGTCACGGAAATGGGCTTGGATATGTAAGCTTCACAGCCCCCCTGGCGAATCACTTCTTCATCGCCCTTCATGGCAAATGCTGTAACGGCGACAACCGGGATCGCCTTTAGTGAATCATCCTCTTTCAGCCACTTTGTGACCTCCAAACCAGATACTTCCGGCAGCTGGATGTCCATCAAGATCAAATCTGGATGGTGTTCGCGGGCAATATCAAGCGCTTCCATGCCATCCTTCGTCTGAAGAATGTTATAGCCGTGGGCATCAAGAAGATCATGGAAGAGCTTCATGTTGAGCTCATTGTCTTCCACGATCAGAACAGTCTTGGTTTTGGCATCCATCACTTGACTCTCCGCAGCCCACACGTGCCCAATTCCGGCTTATGCCGGAACTTACTCCCGAATGGTGGCCAACAGGCTCGGTTGGCCGACCACAAAGTTGACACCACCGTGACGGCATCTGGGTTTTGGCTAGTATTAGGTCGGATGTCTTAACGCTTGCTTGACGATGGTATCTTCAGTGACACGTGACAGCGCAGAAATGATCGCCCTCAAAGGGCTGGGGTTCTTGGCACAATCGGACGATGGGCTTAACCGTTTCCTGTCTCAAACCGGCCTGGAGCCCGTTTCTTTAAGGAAATTGGCCAGTCAGCCGGAATTTCTGGCTGCTGTGACCGATTTTCTCCTAAGTGACGATTCCCTGATATCGGCCTTCTGTAACGCCGAATCACTTAAACCTGAAGTCTTGCACAGCGTCCGGCGCGCGCTGCCCGGCGGATGACCGATCCGTTAAAATTCTATACGGGCCCAGCCCGCGTACCCGTGGACCGCACGCGGCCGCTGCTTATTGTGGATGCAGACGAGGTATTGCTGCGCTTTGCCCAGGGTTTAGACCGATACCTGCATGAAAACGGGCTCTATCTGGACCTCACCAGTTACCGCCTTCATGGCAACATAAAGCGGCGCGATGACGATACAGCGATTCTGGATATCGAAGTTACGGCACTTCTGGACGATTTCCGTGGAAAACTTGATTCGCTGGAGGCCGTGGAGCACGCACAGGACGTATTGGTCCGGCTGGGCGAGGAAATGGACATTGTCGCGCTCTCTAATGTTACGCCGGAACAGGCCCCCGCGCGATTGCGTAATTTCGTAACTTTGGGGTTTTCCTTCCCCTTGGTGACTAATTCGGGACCAAAAGGTGCCGCCGTCAAAGTACTGGCCCAGCGGACTAAAGGCCCCGTCTTTTTCGTGGACGACATCCCACAACATCACGCTTCCGTTGCCGAGACCGCTCCACATGTTTTTCGTATACACTTGATTGGCGACGAGCGGCTCAAGACACTGCTGCCCGTATCGCCTCACGCCCATTTGCGTGCCGATAGTTGGCTGGATGCGGAGACTTTCATCCGATTGCAACTGGACAAAAGGTCATGCGAATAGGTGTAGACCTCGGCGGAACCAAAATTGAAATCATTGCATTGGATGACAATGGCAATGAACAATTGCGCGAGCGGCGCGCTGCCCCACGTCATGATTATGACGCAACGATAAGCGCGATCAGAGATCTGGTATGCAACGCCGAGGAACGGCTCGGCATCACTTGCACAATCGGCATCGGAATCCCTGGTACGATCAGTGCCAGCACTGGCCTCGTTAAAAATGCGAATTCTACCTGGCTCAATGGCCATCCATTCGACCGCGACATTGGTGCAGTTCTCAACCGCAAAGTGCGCACCGCCAATGATGCAAATTGCTTTGCCCTGTCCGAATCCAAAGATGGGGCGGGCAAAGGACAACAATGCGTTTTCGGGGTTATCGCGGGAACAGGTGTTGGCAGCGGTATTTGCATAAGTGGACAGATAATTTCTGGCGCGCACGCGATCGGTGGCGAATGGGGGCATAATCCATTGCCTTGGCCAAAGCGAGATGAGTTGCCGGGTACAAATTGCTATTGCGGCAAACAGGGTTGCATAGAAACCTGGTGTAGTGGTCCGGCCCTTGAACGGCAGTTCTTTGAACTATCTGGAAAAGAACGAGATGCCAAAGCCATTGCCGAATTATATGACAATGGCGACAACACAGCGAAAATAATTATCGAAGCATTTTTTGATCGCATGGCGCGTGCACTAGCCGGAATTGTTAATGTCCTGGACCCAGATATCATAGTGCTCGGCGGCGGATTGTCGAATATAGATACGCTATACACGGAACTGCCGTCGCGCATCTTGCCCTACACATTTCATGCAGAAGCACCAACGCTCGTGGTGAAGAACCATCATGGAGATTCCAGCGGTGTGCGCGGCGCGGCATGGCTTTGGGGTGAACACGAACGTTCAGGACTAGCTCCGTGAGTGCATTCTGCCGTGATTGCCTGCAACCTGTCACAGGCATTATTACCCGGTGTAAAAACTGTTCAAGTCATCGCATTCTGCGTCATGTCGAACTGGAAACACTCTCAATCGCCCATCTGGACTGCGACGCGTTCTATGCCGCCATCGAAAAGCGTGACAACCCAGGCCTCGTCGATAAGCCTGTCATAATTGGTGGTGGCACGCGCGGCGTTGTTTCGACCGCTTGCTATGTTGCACGCATCCACGGTGTGCGATCTGCCATGCCAATGTTTCAGGCGCTAAAGTTATGTCCGCACGCCATTGTTATTCGTCCGCAAATGTCCAAATACGCCGCAGCCGCAAAAGATGTTCGAGCGCTGATGCGCGAACTCACGCCCTTGGTGGAACCGTTATCACAAGACGAAGCCTATCTCGACCTTACCGGCACCGAACGGCTTCACCACACAACACCGGCCATAAGCATGGCCAAACTTGTGCTCCGCATCGAAAAAGAAGTCGGCATCACTGCATCCATTGGCCTTAGCTATAACAAATTCCTCTCCAAACTGGCGTCTGATCTGGATAAACCCCGCGGTTTTGCCGTGATCGGGCGCGCGGAAGCCAAATCCTTCCTGCGTGACAAGCCCATCTCCATGATGCGCGGCGCAGGCGCGTCGTTACAGGCCAAACTGGCAAAAGACGGCATTACAAAAATCTCTCAACTGCAGGACGCAGATGCCAAAAGGTTGGCAGACCGTTATGGCAACACTGGTCTATGGCTCCACCGCCTTGCACATGCTGAAGATACACGCGCAATTGATCCATCTGGTGAGATGAAAAGCATTTCGTCCGAAACAACATTCGCAAATGACATCAGCGCATTTGATGACCTTGTGAAAATACTCTGGCGGCAGGCAGAGCGTGTTTCCGAACGCGCAAAGCGCAGCGATCTTGGTGGACGCACGGTCACCTTAAAATTAAAAACAGCTAAGTTCCGCATTAAAACCCGCAGCATCTCATTAACAGATCCTACGCAATTGGCAGATCGCATTTTTCGCGTCGCGCGCGAAGCCCTGCAAAAAGAAGCTGACGGCACGGCATATCGCCTGCTGGGTGTTGGGATTACCAATCTTTGTCCATCCACAGAATGTGATCCGGCTGATCTTGTTGATCCTGCCGCAAGCAAACGCGCGGCAGCCGAGCGTGCCTCCGACAAGATGCGCGAAAAGTTTGGTAGCAACTCTATTATTAAGGGCCGCAATTTCCACAAACCTTCAACGACAGGCCGCCGCTAGAGGTTCGAGTTTGACAAGCTTCGCGCGTAACGTGAACCGCGAATAAACCAATGACATCGACCCAATAATGCCATTGGCGTACAGGCGTGAACCAACCTCATATTCCGGTGAAGATGAATCACCAGCATAATAGCTGATCAGAACAGGCCATGCTTGCACGCCCTTCAACAAACCGGCGGTATCTATACTGCGTTCTTTGGCGGTGTGTTCTGGCGTCGATTGCATACCAATCGTTGCGGCAACATCATAAAGATCACTTTTATCGCCGCCCTGAAAAACTTTGCGTGTAAAATGTGATTTTCCCGCCGTGGCTGCAGCGAGTATTTCGATCGTATGTTCCGTTGGAAAAACTGTATCCGGCGGCAACGGAAATTGTTTCTTTGTCTTGCCCGTTAGCGTTACGCCATCACCTTTTTTACTGATACGTGCAACACCTTGGTCATTTTCGGCAACTTGACCGTCCAGCCTGTTCATAATGTGAAACCGCATCCGGCTCCCGTCTTTGGCTTCTGACGCCTCAACGGTAAAATCAGAACGCGAGACATTTCCATCCGCATCTGTCATATCCGCGACAAAGCGCTGTGTCGTTTTCCAATCTTTGCAATTGGCCTGAAAGTCGATCACAGTGCGGCCTCGCACAGCCACGATTGAGCCCGGCGTTGTCCGTTCCAGGCTCACATCATATAATGCACGGTTGGAAACAAGGTGAATGGGTGCGGGCGCGGCACCGATTGCTCCCGCAGCAACACCAACCACTGCAACAAACCGCAACACACCGATCATTCGCTGCGGCCATCATGCGTAAGCAAAGCGCCGTAAAGTTCTGGCCGCCTGTCCCGGAACAGACCCCATGACGCACGCATCTTTGCGATTTCATCGAGGTCAAAACTGGCAATCGCCAAACCCTCTTCATCGCGGTTCAATTCAGAAACGATATCGCCCATCGGCCCGGCGATGAAAGACGAGCCATAAAAGCATATGCCGCCCGCCTGCCCCGTTTCGTTGCCAATGCGATTGGAAGCAACAAGCGGCATATAATTTGCGCCAGCATGGCCTTGCATCACGCGCCGCCAATGATCGCGGCTATCTACCGGCGGTGCTGGTGGCGGCTCGGTTCCGATCGCCGTCGGATAAAACAAAACTTCCGCGCCCATCAGTGCCATCGCGCGCGCACTTTCAGGAAACCATTGATCCCAGCAAATCGCCGTACCCATTGCACCGTATTTGGTTTGAAATACTTTGAACCCGGTATCGCCGGGCGTGAAATAGAATTTTTCCTGATAACCCGGACCATCCGGGATGTGAGATTTGCGATACAAACCAAGTACCGCGCCATCAGCATCCACCATGGCCAGAGAATTGAAATAGGCGCGGCCTGCGCGCTCAAAAAAACTCACCGGCAACACCACCGACAAGGATTTTGCCAATTCGGCCATTTCGGCGATCAGCGGGTTGTCCTTGAACGGCGCCGCCAGCGCAAAATGTTCCGCCAACTGGTCCTGACAAAAATATGGTGTCTCAAACAATTCCTGAATCAGAATTGCGTTCGCGCCTTTTTCCGCCGCGGCGCGCACCAGATCCTTGGCCTTGGCAATATTGGCCGCACGATCCCAACTACAGGCAAATTGTGTCGCCGCCAGCGTGATATTTCTCATGTTCCCGCAGGCTCCTGTTGCGTGATGCAGTGGATACCGCCGCCGCCCGCAACAATATCCAATGTTTCGATCTGAAGAATGTCGCGGCCCGGAAAACAATCGGCGATTACGGCACGGGCCGGTTCGTCGCCCGCATCATCAAAAGATGGCATCACAACCGCACCATTGGGCAGATAGAAATTCACATAACTCGCAGCAAGCGGCCGACCGCGCCAATCCTGCCGCGCGGCCTGTGGTTGCACCAGCTCTGCAATCTCGAACCTGCGGCCTTGTGCATCTGTTGCCGCTCTCAAACGGCGAACGGCCTCTTTTGCTGGTTCATAATCCGGGTCCGACTTGCTGGACGGCATACCCACAATCACACGGCCGGGCGCTGCGAAACAGGCAATATTATCGATATGGCCATCGGTTTCATCATCCGAAAACCCTTCACCAAGCCAGATGATTTTCCGCGCACCCGTAAACAGGGCCAACCGTTCCTCGATCTGCTGACGATCCAGATGCGGGTTGCGGTTGGGATTCAAAAGCGTTTGTTCCGTTGTTATCAGCGTACCTTCGCCGTCCACATGAATGGCGCCACCTTCACAAACCATCGGCGCTTCATAGAGCGGAATATCCGCCTGGCGCAGGATTCTGGTCGCGAGCATCGCGTCATCTTCATAAGGACTGTATTTGTTGCCCCAGGCATTGAACTGCCACTGGACACCGGCCCGTTTGCCGCCCGGCCCAACAAGTATGGTCGGCCCGGTATCACGCGCCCAGGAATCGTCAAGCGCCACTTCAAAAAGATCGGTCTTCCCGGCCGTGGCAAATTTTGCTTCCGCCGCATCTTGCGGGCGCACCGCCATCGTCACCGGCTCAAACGCCGAGATAGCCCGCGCAATCCGCGCATAGGCCTGTTTGGCACGAAGCAGACCTTCTGGTCCGCCCCAGGCTTCCGTGCGGCAGGGCCAGCACATCCACGTGCGCGCGTGGCGCTCCCACTCCGCGGGCATGGCAAAGCCGTCACGCGCCGGACAGGGATCATCTGCATCGAGCCGTTTTTCCATCCCTCCTCTATGCCGCATGGCAAGCGCGACGGAAAGCCCCTCGCGCATGGCGCGCTCAGCCATTAGGTTGGCTCCGGATCAGGGAGAGCAAAATGGCTGGAAAAATTGATGCACGTTTGAAGGAACTGGGCATAGAACTGCCCTCTCCGCCCGCGCCGGTCGCCTCTTATGTGCCCTATGTTGTTAGCGGCAATCTGGTGTTTATCTCCGGTCAGGTAACCGCCGCCGCGGATGGGCTGAAATATGTCGGCATTGTTGGCAAAGACCTCAGTGAGGAAGACGGCGCCGCTGCCGCCCGCCTTTGTGCCATCAATGTATTGGCCCAGGCCAAAGCGGCTTGCGGCGGCGATCTGGACCGCATCAAGCGTTGCGTAAAGCTGACCGTCTTCGTCAACGCGGTACCGGGCTTTTCCAAACACCCCGAAATTGCCAATGGCGCCTCCAATCTGATCGGCGACGTATTAGGTGATGCGGGCAAACATTCGCGCGCCGCCGTTGGTGCAGGCTCCCTGCCCCGCAATGTCGCCACCGAAGTTGAGGCTATATTCGAGATCGCGTGACCGACGAGAACATCACCGCTAGATTGGCCAGTTCGGCCACCGCTCTTGGCAAATCCGCATGGGATGCCTGCGCCAATCCGCTCGGTGAGGCCAGCCCTCACCCGTTTACGCAATATGCGTTTTTCGCCGCGCTGGAAGAATCCGGTTCGGCCACCGCGCGCACCGGCTGGCAGCCAGTGCATTTGACGATAGAGCGCAGCGGCATGATCGAGGGCCTGCTGCCGCTATACCTGAAAAGTCACAGCCAGGGCGAATATGTTTTCGACTATGGCTGGGCCGACGCGTTCGAGCGTGCAGGCGGTGCTTACTATCCCAAACTGCAAGCATCCGTTCCCTTCACGCCGGTCACCGGTAAGCGGTTTTTGATCGCCGCCAATGCCGACCACGAAGCCACGCAAAATGCACTTCTGGGCGCGGGCGCGGCGGCGGTGAACGAAACTGGGGCATCATCGCTGCACATCACGTTTATGACCGAGGCCGAATGGAAGGCCGCGGGTGGGCTCGGCTATTTGCGCCGCACCGACCAACAATTTCATTGGCAAAATCGCGGCTATAAAAATTTCGATCAATTCTTGCGTGAGCTTTCCTCCTCCAAACGAAAGAATTTGCGCAAAGAACGCGCCCACGTGCGTGACGAAGGCATCACCTTCGATTGGCTCACCGGCGCGGACCTGACCGAAGCAGCATGGGATCATTTCTTTGCCTTCTACATGGATACCGGCAGCCGCAAATGGGGCCATCCCTATCTGACACGCGAGTTCTTCAGCCGCCTTGGCCAGGACATGGCCGACCAGGTTTTGCTGGTCTTTGCGAAGCGCGGCGGCCAACCCATAGCGGGCGCACTGAACCTGTTCGGCGGCGGCGTTCTCTATGGCCGCAACTGGGGCTGCACCGAATATGTTCCCTTTCTGCATTTCGAGACCTGCTATTATCAGGCAATAGATTTTGCTATCACGCGCGGGCTTTTGCGCGTGGAAGCGGGCGCACAGGGCGAACACAAACTTTTGCGCGGTTACATGCCCGCACCCACCTATAGCGCCCACTTCATCGCGCATTCGGGGTTGCGCAATGCCGTTTCCGATTATCTGGATCAGGAACGCGAAGCCGTGGCCCACAATATCGAGGCACTTGCAGCCGCCGCGCCATTCCGCAAAGATTTGTAAATCGAGAACAAAGGTATCTTTCGATGACTTATGATCCGAACAACATCTTTGCCAAAATCCTGCGCGGCGAATTACCGAAAGTCGCGGTATATGAAGATGACAAGACGTTGGCCCTGATGGACATTATGCCCTCAATCGAAGGGCATACCCTTGTCATCACAAAAGAACCCGCGATTAGCATTCTCGATCTTTCCCCCGAAGGTGCGGCTGCGCTCATCACTACCACACAGAAAATTGCCAAAGCGGTGAAAACCGCACTAGCGCCGCCCGGTATCATGCTGGTCCAACTGAACGGTGCCGCCGCCGGACAAAGCATTCCGCATATTCATTTTCACATTCTGCCCCGTTCCGAAGGGCTGGATTTAAAACTGCATGGCCGAGCTATGGTTAAGCCGGAAATTCTGGAGCCTATAGCCGCAAAAATCCGCGCTGCCTTGCCAGCATCGTAAATCCGGTAAAACGCACCGTCATCAACGGCTTGCCGCTATTTTTCCAACCAGCGGGTTACCATCTTCCACTGAACATTGACGATTGCTCTTGCACCGCACCGCAGCGCGCTATTTGCTGCGCATGGTGGGGAACGGTTTGCCCATATTCGGTACCGTTTTGAGGCGATGAACAGTTTTACAGCGTTAAAAAGCAGAATTGCGTCTTTCTTTCGTCGCCTTACAGGGCGCGGAAGCGCGCCATTCGTGTCGCGCAAGATCGTGGTCATCGGGGCCAGCCGTGGCCTGGGCCGCGCAACCGTGCGCGAGGCGCTGCGCCGTGGGCACAGGGTTGTTGCAATTGCCCGCACCATGCCCAAACGCCCGCGCAATGCGAGGCTGAGCTGGCTCACTGGGGATGCGCGCGACACTAATATTCTTGAACAAGCGGTACGCGACGCTGACGCCATTATCATAACTTTGGGGGCGGATGCCCCTTCCAAACCCACATCATTGTTTTCCGAATCCGCCGCTGCAACCGTCGCCGCCATGAAACAGGCGGGCATTACACGGCTGATTCAAATCACCGGCATTGGCGCAGGCGACAGCCGCGGTCATGGCGGTTTTGTTTATGACAAACTCCTTTTCCCGGCGATGCTTGCAAAATCCTATCAGGACAAAGACATTGCCGAACGTATTGTTGCCGCCAGCGGATTGGACTGGACCATCATACGTCCCGGCTTTCTGACCAATGCACGCGGCACAAGCCGCATTCGTGCATTGACCACGCCCGACGAATACCGGCCCGGCAAAATCAGCCGCATTAGCGTGGCGCGCTTTATTCTCGACCGGGCCGAACATGGCGGGTTTACGGGCCAGACGCCGCTGCTGATCAACAAATAGCACAGCAAACCCGTGCCTTTCGGCACCGCTGATCTAGATTTAATTTCGGTGATTTAGCTCAGATGGGGGTTGCAGCGTCACGCTGCAAGGGCTGCCCGGTAAAAAAAAATCGCGCCCTTGGAATTGGCGCATGCCCACCTTATGTCTGGTCTTGTGGTTCAAGAACGGCGAGATGCCCGATGCTGTATTTCATCGCAATTTTCTGTTCGCCGCTGGCGCTGTTACTGGCTGGAAAGCCGTTTCAGGCCATCGCAAACCTGCTCCTCTACATCCTGTCCATCGCCTTCTGGGTCACGATCATCTTTCATAGCGTGGGTTTTGTGCTGTGGGCGCTGGGGCTTATCCACGCCATCGCATCAATAGACAATGCGCGCGCCAACCGGCGCAACCGCGCACTGATGGCAGAGATGCGGCAAAACGGGCGGAACTGACTTACGGTGCGAATGACGAACGCGCCTTCACGCCCCAATGGCCGTTCTCATTCGTAATCACATAGATGGAATCGAAATGGCCAATCACGCTGCCGTTTCTGCGGTAGCGGGCAAAACAGGTGTCGATATGCACCTTGTCCGCTCCGGCGTGAATAACTTCACGCCGCTCCCAACCTGAATGATCCCAATCCGATAGCGCGCCGCGCTCAAACATCTCCGGCTTGTGATACCCAACCTCAATGATTGTCAGCGTGTTGGAAGCCAGCCGCACCGACGGAAAATTGAACGTCTTTTCCCACGCCGCAATATCGCGCGCGTTGAACGCGATCATAAAATCGTCGAGCACCTTCTGTGCGGCGGCGATGCTGTCCGCGTATTCTTGCGCAGACATTGCGGCGGTTCAGACCTTTTCTTTCTTCGGCTTTTTCTTGCCGCCACGCGATGGCGGAGGCTTCGGCTTAGCGTCCGCATTGGTGATGAACTCAAACACCAATTTGTCCGCCTCACGATCCAGAAGCACACGTACCGTTCCGCCGCCCTTTAGCTTGCCAAACAAGATTTCGTCAGCCAGCGGCTTTTTGATGGTGTCCTGAATGACACGTGCCAGCGGACGCGCACCAAAGGCATCGTCATACCCCTTTTCACCCAGCCAGCGGGTTGCCTCCTGCGTCAGGTCAAAGGTGACATCGCGGTCAGTCAATTGTGCTTCGAGTTCGAGCACGAATTTCTCGACCACGCGGTCGATCGTGTCACGGCCCAGCGGCGCAAACGAGATCGTTGCATCCAGGCGATTGCGGAATTCCGGCGTGAAGAGCTTTTTGATTGCTTCTTCGTCCTCGCCTTCGCGCTTGCCGCGGCCAAACCCGATGGAATCCTTCGCTGCGTCGCTGGCACCGGCATTCGTCGTCATAATCAGAACAACATTGCGAAAGTCGATCTTCTTGCCGTTGTGATCGGTCAGTTTGCCGTGATCCATCACCTGCAACAGAATGTTGAACAGGTCGCCATGCGCTTTTTCGATTTCGTCGAGCAGCAACACGCAATGCGGATGCTGATCCACACCATCGGTCAAAAGCCCGCCCTGATCGAAGCCGACATAACCCGGCGGCGCACCGATCAAACGCGAAACCGTGTGGCGCTCCATATATTCGGACATGTCAAAGCGCAAAAGCTCCACGCCCATGACGGAGGCAAGTTGTTTGGCGACTTCGGTTTTGCCGACGCCAGTTGGGCCGGAGAACAGATAGCAGCCGATGGGCTTGTCCGCCTGACGCAAGCCCGCGCGCGATAGCTTGATCGCCGATGACAGAGCGTGGATCGCATTGTCCTGACCATAGACGACGCGCTGCAAATCGCTTTCCAGATTGCGCAGCACTTCGGTATCGGTCTTGGAAACCGATTTCGCCGGGATGCGCGCCATTTTGGCAATCACGTCTTCGACCTCTTTGACGCCGATGACTTTCTTGCGCTTGGATTCCGTCAGCAGCATTTGCGAAGCACCGGCTTCATCGATGACATCGATGGCCTTGTCCGGCAGTTTGCGGTCACTCATGTATTTTGCCGCCAACTCCACCGCGACTTTCACCGCATCATTGGTGTAGCGGACCTTATGAAATTCTTCGAAATAAGGCTTCAGCCCTTTCAAAATCTTGATCGCGTCGGGCACGGACGGTTCGGCCACATCAATCTTCTGGAAACGGCGTACAAGTGCGCGGTCTTTCTCGAAATACTGGCGGTATTCCTTGTAAGTGGTCGAACCGATGCAGCGCAGACTGCCTTGTTGCAAGGCAGGCTTCAGAAGGTTTGATGCATCCATCGCGCCGCCGGACGTGGCGCCGGCACCAATGACGGTGTGAATTTCGTCTATGAACAGGATGGAGCCCTCGATTGCCTCCAGTTCCTTCACTACCGATTTCAGGCGCTCTTCAAAATCACCACGATAGCGTGTGCCGGCAATCAATGCGCCCATATCCAGCGCATAGATCACGCTGCCAGCCAGCACTTCGGGCACTTCGTTATTGACGATCTTGCGTGCCAATCCTTCGGCAATTGCCGTTTTGCCGACGCCGGGATCGCCTACGAACAACGGGTTGTTCTTGCTGCGGCGGCACAGAATCTGAATCGTGCGCTCAACCTCGGGCTCGCGGCCAATCAGCGGATCAATGCGGCCCGATTTCGCTTTTTCGTTGAGGTTGACGCAATAGGCCTCAAGCGCCTCGGTACCTTGTTTGACAGGTTTCTCGCCATCTTCATCATCTTCCGAACCGCGCACAGGCTTGGCCTGCGTCATGCCCGGCCGCTTGGCGATGCCATGGCTGATGTAACTCACCGCATCGAGTCGGGTCATGTTCTGCTCAAGCAGAAAATAAACGGCGTGGCTCTCGCGCTCGGTAAACAGCGCCGCCAGAACGTTGGCGCCCGTCACTTCATCGCGCCCGGAATTTTGCACGTGCAACACCGCGCGCTGTACCACGCGCTGGAATCCGGTGGTCGGCTTGGCATCCTCACCATCCTCGATCACCAGGGTAATCAGCTCTTCATCGACATATTTCTGAAGAGAGGACCGCAGCACATCCACATCAACATTGCAGGCCTTCATCACCTGTGCGGCATCCGCATCATCAATCAGTGCCAGCAGAAGATGTTCCAGCGTCGCATATTCATGGTTGCGCTCGCTGGCCAGTTGAATGGCACGATGCAGCACCTGCTCCAAGCTACGCGAGAGTGATGGCAATGGCTCTACTCCTTCTCCATCGTGCACTGTAAAGGATGTTGATGACGGCGGGCGAATTCAATGACCTGGGCAACTTTTGTTTCCGCCACCTCATAGGTGAACACGCCGCAGATACCCACACCATGCCGATGGATATGCAGCATAATTTGCACTGACTCATCGCGGTTCTTGTTGAAAAACCGTTCCAGAATCAGAACGACAAACTCCATCGGCGTATAATCATCATTCAACAGCAGAACCTTGTAGAGGCTCGGCTTCTTGGTTTTGGTACGAGTTTTCGTGACGATACCGGTGCCGGAATCGCCGCCTTCGTCACCATTTCCGCCATTTCGATCGTCTCGGTCGCTCATGCCTGAATCGATTATCGTCCCAAAAACATTCTATCTGGGAATACTTACCGCTCTCTAGCTTAACGGATAGGGGGGGAGCGAATGCAAACGTGAATTTCCGCACCCATCCATGATTCGGCGTAGAAAACAAAAAGGGCCCGCGGCGTGATGCCACGAGCCCTTTTCTTATTCGTCCGCGTATCGGGGGGAGGAGCCGCGGGACGAACGTTTAAGTCAGTTAGGCAGCGCGTGTGCTCTGCACAACGTCAACCCATGCCTGAACGCGGCCCTGAAGCGGGGCCAGCGTTTCTTTGGTGGTCGCCGAGAAGATGCCGCTCATTTTCGTTACCTGGCCAACATAGGCCTCAAACGCGGTCCGCGCGAAGGCGGTCTGCAATTCAAAGGCTTCCTGGACCGATTTGGTGCCCATCAGCGCCTTTGTGGCTGCAATCGTCTCTTCGATCGACTGCTTGGAGTAGGTGTAAATTTCGTTGTGCAGCGTCTCGGCGCCTTTGCCTGCCGCATT
This sequence comes from Hyphomicrobiales bacterium, assembly GCA_040255365.1. Lineage (GTDB taxonomy): Bacteria > Pseudomonadota > Alphaproteobacteria > Micropepsales > Micropepsaceae > Rhizomicrobium. The sequence goes on along the minus strand of JBDZUY010000023.1, from coordinate 11,116 downwards.
TGCGGACTTTGCATAGGCTTCTGCGGTCTCTTTGCCGTAGCCCAGAACCTGATCGTAACCCTTCGCGGCTTTTTCAAAGCCGGATTTCAGGGCTTCCGTACCGGACTTCATTGCCGTTTCAATGGTTTCTGTGCCGTTGATCTTCTCGCCGGCCGTCTTTGCTTTCGTCGCCATAGCAATCACCTTCTATGTTGTTTCCAATGGCGCACCGCGGGGGCCAGCGCTTAAGCTTCCCTATTGCAGTGCAACACAGCTTATATGCAGTGCAGCAATCTCTTTGTCAAGGTAAATATATTGCAGCGCAGCATAATTCTTACAAATGCCCCAATTGTGCCTTTTCCCAGGTGCCCGTTTCGTTAACCAAAACTCTTAACCAATCGTAAACATCGGAAAGTTAAGGTCAAATTGGTTTCGGCCCTTGTAAGCAGGGCCATAATTTGGTCTTATTTGGGCAAGGCGCCTACGGGCGTTCAGACTTTATGGGGATGCAATGTTGGAGCGGGCGCGCACCACAATAAGCGCGATATCAGGTGTTTTGCTGATTGGAGGGCTGAGCTTGGCCTTCCTCAGCACTATGGCCATTGCCCCATCCTTCGCGGCGACCAGCAGCTCCCGATACACTGATCCTCGCAAAGATGCCGCCCTCATCGTGGATGGGGAGACCGGCAAGGTTCTGTATTCGCGCAACGCCAATGCGCAACGTTACCCTGCGTCACTCACCAAGATGATGACGCTTTATATGCTGTTCGATGCGCTGCATCGCGGTCAGGTGACGATGCGCACACCAATTCCCATCTCATCGCACGCTGCCGCTCAGCAGCCGACCAAACTTGGCCTACGGCCCGGTTCCACCATCAAGGTGGAAGATGCTATCAAAGCTGTTGTCATTCATTCGTCAAATGACATCGCAGTCGCCATCGCGGAAAAACTCGGTGGTACCGAAGCGAACTTTGCCAAGATGATGACGCGCAAGGCCCATGCAATGGGAATGGGCCATACGCAATATCACAATGCTTCCGGACTGCCCGATCGCAGGCAAATCACTACGGCATCAGACCTGGTGATCCTTGCGCGGCATCTCGCGTATGATTATCCGCAATATTTCCATTATTTCGGCATGCATGATTTTACCTATCGCGGGCGCCGCTACACCAACCATAATCATTTGATTGGCAAGTACAAGGGCGCAGACGGCATCAAGACCGGCTACACCAACATGTCAGGGTTCAATCTCGTCAGCTCGGTTGTTCGCGATGGCGCACACATAATCGCCGTTGTGATGGGCGGGCGCAGTTATCGCAAACGCGATACAGAAATGGTGAAGTTGCTGGACCAGACATTCGCCCGCATCGAAAAGCATCCGCAGCTCGTGGCGCGTGCAGAAGTCCCATGGCAGAACATCGCAAGTGATACAGGCAAGCCCATTATCGCAGGCTTCCAGCTTGGTCCGGCCGCAAAAACACGCGCGCTAGCCGTCGCATCACTTGTGCCGCGCCCTTCGCCCGGCGCCATGATGGATGAAGAAACTGCTGAATCAGCATTGCTGCCCGACGATCCGGACAATGTCATTGCCGCGGCGCCGCGTCCGCAGCCGCGCACTGTGCTGGCCGCTTATCATCCGCAAGGCAATGTTGTAACCACACCCACGCCGCGTAATGCAGTGCTTCGTAATACTGATACGAATGACGTGTTCGGGAGCGCCAAGAAAGCCGGAAAAGCAGGTTTGGGCTCCAATGCCTGGACCATTCAAATCGGTGCGTATGGCGATATTACGTCCGCGCGCACGGAACTCGCAGCCTATGCCGAAAAATCCATGGACATGTTGGGCCAAGCCTCTCGGATCGTGGTGCCATTCCAGTCTGTCGATGGACATACGCTTTATCGTGCCCGGTTCGGCCCCTTTGCCGAACGTGAAGCGCGCAAAGTTTGCAGCCGTTTGACAGAACGCGGCCAAACCTGTTTTGCAGCCGTAGCGATGCGCTAATCCGTCAATCGGACTTAACGCAACAATACATCTTTGGCTTCGTTGATTTTTGCCGCAAGGTAATCCGACCCGCCACGATCAGGGTGATATTGCTGCATCAATCGGCGATGGGCGTGACGGATTTCCTCGGCACTTGCACCATCCTGAAGCCCCAGAACATTCAGGGCTTCCATGTGAGACAAGCCGCTCCGCGTGCTGGCACCACCACCATTATGGCTTTTGCCCTGATCGGCAGTTTTTCGCCATTGCGTACCAAAACGCCGATCCAGATAAGCTTCCAGTAACCGTGCCGTTTCAGCATCGGCACTACCGGCCTCAGTATAAAACGCTGTCAGGATTGTGCGCGACAAAGCGTTTAGCGCTTCGCCTTCATGGGCACCTTTCAAAATTGTCCCGGCCATTTCGCCAGTGGTGTGGTTTAGCTCCAGTTCCACCCAAATCGTGCGCACCCGTGAGACGCCATCAGAGCGCGCAGACTTCGCCCCGGTTCGGCCACCGCCTGGCATACGCCCGCCGCCATAGGGCCAACGAATTGGCCAAATATGGCCACCTGAAATCAGACTATAGGCAATCGAGCCCATAAGAATACCAAAACCAAAGCGTTCCATAGCCAGCGCACCGAGTGCGGCAAACGCCAATATGATAGCGCCGGAATAACGCAGCGCTTTAATCAGCACCTTCGGATCGGTTCGAGTGAATACGCGCATAGCTAAAAGGCCTAGCCCCAACACGAGCAAACCAAGAAGTAGCGGCCCCATCAGCGCTTGCGCCCCATACGGCGTGAGAGTTGCAGAACTTCGCCGCCGATTTCTTCGCCATATTCCCTGAGCGCTACTGCGCCGCCCGTGGCATATACCGCCGCTGCTTTAAGAAGCGCGCGCAATTGTTCTGCTGCGCCTTGATCAAAACGGGCATATGCGCCATTGGTAAGCCGCGCGATTTCCTGAAATGCCTGCGCGGCCACCGGCTCGTCGCCCTCATGAAAAACAAAAGCCGGCACACCCAGCAGTGCGAGTTTGCCCGCTTCGGCCATGACGGAATCGGGCGCTTCCTCGAAACAGTCGCCGACATAAACCAGCGCGCCGACGCGCGTCACCTTGGCCTCTTTCACCGCATGACGAAGCACTTTGCCCATTTGTGTGAAACCGCTGCGCGTTGTAACCGCGCGCATCCGCCCCGCCAGAGCGGAGGGGGTTGTTGCCCATTCGCTGGTTATGAATTCGCCAGCACCGCGAAAGAGCACCAATTGCACCGCAAGCCCACCAATCGCGTGCGCAACCTCAAACATATCGCTCTGAATTTCGACGGCGCGGTCCCATGTGGGCTGCCGGCTCATCGTCGCATCAATGGCAAAGATCATTCGGCCTTTTGCCTGGCTCAGAGCAGGCACGCGCGCCGCGCTATCGAGAAACGCGTCAATCTGTTGGGACGACGAATGTTTTGCGGGAAGGTTTGGCTTGTCAGCCATTGGGGCTCCTGCGGTCGGGCACTACATTCCTGATTTTGGCGCTTTCGGCCCCTTTTCCAAGGGCTGATGCACGAATTAGGCCGCGGCCGCGGTTTGCATGCCCGGTAATTTCAAAAGATCCAGCAATTCACGCACTTCCTGACGCGCCGCGACATGCGACATGGAGAACGAAATGTCGAGACCCGGTTGCGGCAGATCCAGCATAGTCAGCCCCATCGGGAACAATTCGCGGAAAATCACCCGCTCGCCGAACCCCGGCGCCACGCGAAACCCGATGCGCTCTGAAAGTCCATCCAATGCAATAGCCACGCGCTTTTTGTTACGCGCCTCGGCCGAACCGATGCGGTTACGCATTACCACCCAATCAAGTGCAGGCTTGCGCGCCATCAAACGGCGCTTTCGGCAATCCCACACAAAATCACTATAGAGGCTGGGACCGATGACCTCGAAATTCGACGGATCAATACGCGCCAGAAGATCAAAATCCACAAAACTGTCATTCAGCGGCGTAACCAGCGTATCGGCCGCAGCGTGGCCAAGACGCGAAAGCGGCGTATCAGAACCCGGCGTGTCGATCACAATAAAATCGAAATGACTTTGCGCGGTGGCAAGCAGATCGGCGAAGCGTAACGCTTCTTCTTCGGCGGCCTTGTCGAGCGACGACAATTTCGAGCGCGGAAAATCAAACACCTCAGGCATAGGCAACTCCAGGCCGTAATGGGTTGCCCAATTTCTGCGATTTTCGATGTGACGCGACAGGCTGCGCTGACGCACATCCAGATCAATAACAGCCACGCGCTTTTCACCGCGCACCAAAGCGACAGCCATGTGCATGGCCGCCGTTGTTTTTCCTGAGCCGCCCTTTTCGTTACCGAAAACGACGACATGGGCCCCTGACCCCATCATGCCTCGCAGTTCCCTGATTTGAATTAGCCGTCACTACCGGCACTGAGCAACGCGGCGTTGCCGCCCGCTGCGGTGGTATTCACCGTATACGTGCGTTCGTGCGCAAACCGAAGCAGATAATTTGGCCCGCCCGCTTTTGGTCCGGTTCCTGACAAGCCTTCACCGCCGAACGGTTGTACACCAACGACCGCGCCGACCTGATTGCGGTTCACATACATATTGCCGACATGCACGCGTTCGCGAATAAAATTCGCGGTGTCTTCGATGCGGCTGTGGATACCCAATGTCAGGCCATAGCCCGTCGCGTTGATGGAATCGCAAACCTTGTCCAACCTGTTCGCCGCATAGCGTACCACATGCAGCACGGGACCAAACACTTCGCGCTTCAGGCTTTCAACGTTTGGAATTTCAAAAACATGTGGCGCAAAGAATACGCCGTTCTCAAGCTCCGGCCCCAATTCGAGTTTGCGCAACAGCTTGGCTTCGCCCGCCATCCGCGTGGCATGCTGTTGCAACGTGTCACGCGCTTCCTCGTCGATCACCGGACCAATGTCGGTTTCAAGCTTCATCGGATCGCCGAGTTTCAACTCATCCATCGCGCCCAGAATGAATCGCAACATCTTGTCTGCAACATCTTCCTGCAGGAACAACACGCGCAAAGCCGAGCAACGCTGGCCCGCACTATCAAAGGCCGATGTCAGAACATCTTTCGTCACCTGTTCGGGTAGCGCCGTGGAATCCACAATCATCGCGTTCTGGCCGCCGGTTTCGGCGATCAACACGCCCAGAGGGCCGGTACGTGCCGCAAGCGCACGATTGATGGCAGTGGCCGCTTCGGTGGAACCGGTGAACGCGACGCCCGCCAGCCGTGGATCACCGGTCAGTGCATTGCCGATACGTGGCCCGTCGCCGGGCAGAAGATGCAGCACATCAACGGGCACACCGGCCTGATGAAACAGCCGCACTGCCGCCGCCGCGATCAACGGCGTTTGTTCCGCAGGCTTTGCCAGCACCGCGTTGCCCGCCGCGAGTGCGCCCGCAACCTGCCCCGTAAAGATGGCAAGCGGGAAGTTCCACGGGCTGATACAGGAAAAAACGCCACGGCCATGCAGGGCAAGCTCGTTTTCCTCGCCCGTTGGTCCGGGCAGCTTTACCGGCGTATCAAACAATTCACGCGCACGTTGGGCGTAATAACGCAGGAAATCCACTGCCTCACGCACTTCGCCCAGTGCATTAGGAATGGTTTTGCCTGCTTCGCGAATGGCCAACGCCATCAGCTGCGAACGGTTTTCCTCAAACAGGTCGGCTGTGCGCTCCAAGATCTTCGTGCGTGCCGAACCGCCCATCCTGTCCCATGCGCCATAAGCAGCATAGCCGCGAGTCAGCGCATCGCGCGCATCGTCTGCGCTCGCTTCAATTACTTCGCCAACAATGCGGCGGCGGTCCGACGGATCGCGCACCGGTTGTGCCGCGCCTGTTTTTTCTTTGCCGCCTATGAGTGGCGCGACGCGACATGGCGCAGTCAACGCGCGCTCAATCTCGCTCATGATCGGGCCAGTGACGGCAGGATCAGCCCAGACAAAGCCAGTGGAGTTTTGACGGTCCGGCAGAATATCGGCGGGTTTGGGAATTACGGGACTGCGTTTTGGCGTCATACTGATCAACTGCTCCACGGGGTCAGCAATTATTTCATCTATAGGCGCATCATCGTCCGACAAGCGGTTAACGAAAGAGGTGTTGGCACCATTCTCCAACAACCGGCGCACAAGATAGGCCAGCAAATCTTCGTGGCTACCAACCGGCGCATATATGCGTGTACCAGGCCCCGAATGACCAACCTGTTTTGCATCGCGGTATAGCTCATACAACGCCTCGCCCATGCCATGCAGGCGTTGATATTCAAAGTCTTTGCGGCCTTCCGCAAAAACCTGAATCGCCGACAAGGTGTGCGCATTATGTGTGGCAAATTGCGGATAGATCGCATTGCCCGCTGCCAGCATGGCGCGCGCACAGGCTAGATAGGAAACATCGGTGCCTGCCTTGCGTGTGAATACCGGATAATCGGGCAGGCCCATTTCCTGCGCGCGTTTCACCTCGGTATCCCAATACGCGCCCTTCACCAGCCGCATGGGAATGCGCCGCTTCTGACGCGCCGCCAAATCTGCAACCCAGTTTATGACCGGCAATGCGCGCTTCGAGTATGCCTGCACCGCGAGGCCGAGCCCGTCCCACCCGGCAAGACCGGGAGCATTGCCCATCGCCTCCAGAATATCGAGCATGATGTCGAGGCGGTCGGCCTCTTCCGCATCAATAGTGAAACCAAGATTTGCCGCGCGTGCCTCTTCACCCAACGCAATCAGAGACGGCAGCAGTTCTGCCATCACCCGTTCGCGCTTTACCCATTCATAACGCGAGTGCAGCGCGGAGAGTTTCACCGATATGCTTGGCCGCTCAAAAATCGGGGTTTGCAAATCCGGATCAGCCTTCGCAATGGCCTGCAATGCGGCCCGATAAGACGCGAGATAACGCGCGGCATCCGCAGCAGTATAGGCCGCCTCCCCCAGCATATCGAAAGAGAAACGATAACCTTCATCGCGGTATTCGCGGGCGCGCTTCATCGCCTCTTCGATTGTGCGGCCCAGAACAAACTGACGCCCCAGAACACGCATGGCATAGGTCACGGCCTGGCGGATCACCGGTTCGCCTGAACGCGTGACCAGCTTTTTCAGGATTCCTTCAAAATCCCATTTCGCTGCATCGTCCAGCTTCACGACCCGGCCCGTTAGCATCAGCGCCCAGGTGGACGCATTTACGAACATGGATTCCGATTTGTTGCGGTGACTGTCCCAATTGCCGTCGCCGATTTTGTCGCGGATCAGCCGGTCTGCGGTTGCCGCATCCGGCACCCGCAAAAGTGACTCGGCAAGGCACATCAGCACCACGCCCTCTTCGCTGGAGAGTGCGTATTCGCGCGTAAACGCATCGACCGTGCCGCCGCTTTTGCCGCGCTGATGGCGGATACGCCCCACCAGATCGCGCGCCAAAGCCTCCGTCCCCGTGCGCTCGCCGGGACTGAGCCGGGCCTTGGGGATGAGCCCCTCAACAATGGAATCTTCATCTGCCAGATAAGCGGCAGAAATGGCTTTACGCAGGTCTGACTGGGAGGGCGTGTGACTCATGGGCCGCAATCTATGTGGAAAGTGAGAGCCAATTCTAGCGCCCGGCACAGGACGCGCGCTAATGTCTCGTCTTATGACACAACCGCAAATCATTCACACCATATCTGAATTACGCCGCCGCGTAGCGAGCTGGCGCAACGGTGGCGCCCGTATCGGTATGGTTCCCACTATGGGCGCACTGCACGCGGGCCATCTTTCGCTGGTCGAACAGGTGGCGGCGCAAGCAGATAAGGTCGTTATCAGCATATTCGTAAACCCGACACAGTTCGCCCCGCACGAAGATTTCGATTCCTACCCCCGCACGCTCGAAGAAGATCGTGCAAAGCTGACGACGGGCAAGGCGGACCTGATCTTCGCGCCCTCGGTCAGCGAAATGTATCCCAATGGCCATGCTACAACCCTGACGGTGGGCGGACCGAGTGAGGGCTTGGAAACCGATTTTCGTCCACACTTTTTCGGCGGCGTTGCCACGGTGGTGGCCAAACTGCTGATCGCCGCCATGCCTGACATCGCGATTTTCGGGGAGAAGGATTACCAGCAACTTTTGGTCATCCGCCGGATGGCACAGGATCTTGCGTTGCCGACCGAGATTGCCGGCGCGGCCATTGTGCGTGAGCCGGACGGGCTGGCGCTGTCGTCGCGCAACGCATACCTCAGCACAAATGAACGCCGCGTTGCCGGACAGTTGAATGTGGTGTTGAAAGATGTGATTGCAAGATTGCACGGCGGCATGGATATCAGTGAGGCCAAAATTACGGGCAAGAATGCGCTGTTGAATGCAGGTTTTGACAGCGTGGATTATGTCGCAATCCGCAATGCAGAGAATTTGAAACCGCTCGGCACGCTGACCGGCGCGGCGCGCATTTTGGCGGCGGCGAAAATCGGCAAGACCCGGCTGATCGACAACATGCCCGTTTAGAAAATCCCTGTTTAAAGCAATCCCAACTCCGCCAATTCGGCCTTCAGTTCCGGCGGCATGTTCTTGCCACCCTTCAAATCGCGGATATCACGCGGCGCATCAGATGGCGGCAAATAACGCCACCCCTGAAACGGGCGGTGAAAGCGCCGCACGACCGGCACCAGTTCGGGATCATAGACCAATGCACAATGCGGTTTGCCCTCACGCGTCACCGGACGCAGATCGATCAGCCTTTGCCGCGCGGTGACATAGCCCTTGATAACCCAATAGAGCGAGCCGCCATCCAGCAATTCATCTTTGCGCTTGGGCGTCATGCGCGTGATGTGTTGCAACTCCAGCGGCTGCTTCTTTTTCTTGCGCTCGGCAAGGCGCTTATTCTGCCAGCCCGCCAGATCTTCCAGCGAATCCGCGCCAACGCAAAGCTTGATTAGATGGAGGCTCATGCCGCCTCGCTTTGCGGTTTTGCAAACCGCAAAATCACGGCACCCTCGCTCACCTGATCGCCCTGCGCTACATCAACAGATTCCACCTGTGCATCGGCGGGCGCCGACAGCGTGTGCTCCATCTTCATCGCTTCCAGTACCGCAAGCGGTTGGCCGCGCTTTACCGCCTCCCCCGTCTTCACCAGAACCTGCACAATTTTTCCGGGCATCGGGGTGACGATGCGGTCTGCCGATTGCCCGGCGGATTCCGCCGCAGCAAAGGGATCGTAAGGCGTGACCACAAACGTCTCGCCCCCGTGCATAATGGCAATGTCGCCATTGGCCAGCCGCATCGCTTCAACATCCACGCCAGGCGGCGGCGGCGGCAACGCAATGGCCACGCGCTTTTCATTTACAATCAGCGCCATTTCCTGCGCCGTGCTGCCCTCAAGACGGAAGCCATCATTATTATCCCAAGGATCGGGCGAAACGCGCCAATGCTCACGCATCACGAAATCGGCCGCGGCCTCCAACGCAAAGTGCGGAATGTCAGCGGCGGGAATGAGATCATCCTGATGCGCGGCGATAAAGCCGGTGTCAAATGTTCCAGCAACAAAATCAGGATGGCTGAGCGCACGGATCAAAAACGCGTTGTTTGTGTGCACACCGGCGATGCACGCGTGACGCAAGCCGCCAGCCAATGCCGCCGCTGCGGCTTCGCGCGTATCAGAATGCGCAATCACCTTGGCAATCATCGGATCATAGAATTGCGAAACCACATCGCCTTCGCGCACGCCCGCATCCACCCGGATGCCGGGTTCGCCGTCTGGCAAATGCAGCCGTTCAAGTTTGCCAATCGACGGCAAAAATCCATTCTGCGGGTCTTCGGCATAAAGCCGCGCTTCCATGGCATGACCGTGCAGCACAATCTCGTCTTGCGCTTTGGGCAATTTCTCGCCCGCCGCAACACGCAATTGCCATTCCACCAGATCAAGGCCGGTGATTGCCTCCGTCACCGGATGCTCAACCTGCAGGCGCGTGTTCATTTCCATGAACCAGAATTTGTCCGCCTTCAGCCCCGCCGATGCATCAACAATAAATTCCACCGTGCCCGCACCGACATAGCCCACCGCTATGGCTGCCGTCACCGCCATCGCGCCCATCGTCTCGCGCATAGCCGCGTGCATGCCGGGGGCTGGTGCTTCCTCAATCACTTTTTGATGGCGGCGTTGCAGCGAACAATCCCGCTCGAACAGATGCACGGCATTGCCGTGGCTATCGGCAAACACCTGCATTTCGATATGGCGCGGCGTGGAAACAAATTTTTCAATCAAGACGCGGTCATCACCGAACGCGGCTTTGGATTCGCGTTTTGCCCCGTCCAGTGCCGCGGCAAAGCCGCCCGCCTCATCCACCCGGCGCATGCCTTTACCGCCGCCGCCGGCCACTGCCTTGATCAAAACGGGATAGCCGATGCGCGCCGCTTCTTTCGCCAGATGACCCGGCGCCTGATCATCGCCCATGTAACCGGGCACCACGGCGACGCCCGCTTCCTGCATCAACGCCTTGGCACGGTCTTTCAACCCCATGGCGCGGATGGCGGCGGGCGGCGGGCCAACAAATACAATGCCCGCCTTTGCGCAAGCTTCCGCGAATTCCGCGTTCTCGGACAAAAAGCCATAGCCGGGGTGAATAGCCTCTGCCCCCGCCTGCCGCGCTGCTTCCAGAATGGCATCGCCGCGCAGATAGCTTTCGGCGGCGGGTGCGGGGCCAATGTTGATCGCACCATCGGCGGCGGCAACATGCGCGGCCTTTGCATCCGCATCGGAATAAACCGCAATCGTACGCACGCCCATGCGCCGCGCGGTGCGCATGATGCGGACGGCGATTTCGCCGCGATTGGCTATCAGAAGGGTTTGAAACATGTGAAGCGCTAGTGTCCCGGTTCCGTCACAACCCCAATAGCGCCTTCCAGCCGATCAAGAGCACGCCCAGGATTCCGCCCAGCACGAACAGCACCACCAAACAGCCCGCACAGCCGAACGCGCGAAACCGCGGCGGCGGGGTGAAGTAGATGCGAACGTCTGAGTTTGGAGAATTCGGGTCGCTCATACCGGCCTGAAGTTGCGGGATTGCACTCCCGATCCTTAAGCGGTTTTGGCCCCCGAACCAAGCCCGGCGGCAAGCGGCCTAATGGCCACCGCGCCGCCCGAACACGACCCTGCGAATAAAGAAGAA
>JBDZUY010000022.1:0-54935 GCA_040255365.1 Hyphomicrobiales bacterium | reverse complement strand
CGCTTACGGCTTAGTGACCACGCCGGTCGCGGCGATATTCACGGCGATCATGGCGACGTTCATGCCGGATTTCCCGGCGATGTTCGCGGCGATGCACCCGGCGGTCGTGACGGCGTTCATGCCGGATTTCGCGGCGATGTTCGCGGCGATGCACCCGGCGGTCGTGCCGGCGTTCATGCCGGATCTCGCGGCGAATGGCACGGCGTTCATGCACACGGAAACCGTGGTGGCGATAATAATCGCGGCTCAGGGCCGGACCATAATGCCAGCCATGATGGCGCGGTCCGCGATAATAATTGCGGTGCCAGCCACCGCGCACCCAATAATAGCGCACGCCATGACGCACCCGGTAATAGACCGGACCGCGATACCATGTGTTGCCGTAATAGACGGGGCCGTAATAGATCGGATAATTCCAGTAATCATCCGGGCAGCCCCAACGATCGCAATAGCCGCCGGTGCTCAGCGAAAAGCCGATGCCGCCATTGCTGATTGACAGACCGAAGCTGTCGGCGCGTGCAGGTGCCGATGCAAACATCGATGCGCCAACCATGGCCGCAGCAACCGCGACAATTTTTGCAAGGGATTTCATACATAACTCCTTTCGTATCGTCGGGCTTCCCCCGAAGTGACGATGGGAGTATCGGAATTTCCACCTGAACACGGCCTGAACCACCCTGTCAGATTTTGATTATTGTGTGTTTTTTTGTGCGCGATTTTTTGGCGTAAAACTTTTGGATGCGCATTAAAAACGCATTCGGTCCCGATGCGTGATGCATCAGGACCGAACGTCCGCGCATGCTCCGCCTGACTCGAGACGGGCGCGCAGGATCAGGCGTGGTACTTAATACCCATGCCTGCGTTCATGCCGCCATTCGCGGCGGTCTTCACGCCGGTCGCGCCGCCATTCACGGCGTTCGTGCCGGCGCCAATTGTCGCCGCCGCGCCAGCCATGGCCGTGCCAATTGTCCCAGCGGATATGGCGCGGACGCTCGCCACGCCAATGATCGCGATGCCAGCCGCCGCGAATCCAGTACTCGCGATAGCCGCGATAGGTGCGGTAATAAATCGGCCCGCGATACCAGGTGCCGTCGTAATAGACCGGCTCATAATATGTGGGATAGCCGCAATAATAGCCCGGCGGATAACCCCAGGGCGGCGTATAGCCATCACACGGGTCGGCATAACCATAGCCGGGAAACCCGAAACCAAACGAGATACCAATATTGGTGCGTGCAGCAGCAGGCGCGCTAAACCCGATACCTGCAACCGCCAGAATGGCGGCACCGAACGCCAATTTGCCGAAGGTCTTCATTGCTCCAATCCTCTTCGTCGAACCGCCTCTTGCGGCCCATGATGCGCAATATCGTGCGGCGCATCTGAACCGAACATGAATAACGCTGACAGGATCGGATTTTCTGCGCGCAAATATGGCGCCAATACGGCGGGTACAAAAAATGTCACGGCATGAGGGGCGTTGCGTGCCTTATGCAGAGCGCCCGCGTGCATCGACCGGCCAGATTGCCTCCAGCGTGTCGCCGCGAACCGCATGGATACAATCGTACAAATTCACCGTGGGATCGCAATGCGGCACCACGCAAACAATCACATCACCGGGCACCAGCTTCGGCTCGCCCGCATAGAAAATGCCGCCCTGCTCATCGCCAAAGAAAAAATAATTGGCCCCGTCCGGCGCACCGCTGAAAATCTTCGGCGCCTCTGCATCGGTGGCGAAAGATTTGAACCCCGCATCGGTGGTGGCAAGGCCGGGCCGGTTGGCGCTGACCACGGTGGTTTGCACAAACAAGGATGTTTCAAAAGGAACGCGGTCGCCCGGCTTTTCCCACACATCATTATATTGGCGGTCCATGAACACGTAAGAGCCGACTTGCAGCTCGCTCAATATGTTCGCATCGGTATCAATATCAAAGGTGCCGGTGCCGCCGCCGGAAATAATTTTCGGATCATGGCCGCGCGCCTTGATCGCGTCGCGAAACTTCGCCAGATCCTTCATCACACCCAGCGAGGCGGAGCGCCGCTCATTCGGCGATTCCATATGCTGCACCTGGCCCGCATAACATTGCAGCCCTGCAAAACTTAAGCCCGGTGCGCCCGCCACATATTCCACCAGCGCCAGCGCGCCCTCGCCCGGCAAAATGCCGGTGCGGCCAAGGCCGGGGTCAATGTCCACCACGACATTCAACACCTTGCCGCTGTCCGATGCGGCGGCGGACAGCTTCTTGGCGATATCGATGTTGTCGCAGGTGGCGCGCAAATCGCGCACCCGTTCGTTCAACCGCATCAGCCGCGCAATGCCGCCATCCGTCACCACCGGCGAAGTCAGCAGCACCGATTCAATGCCCGCATCGGCCAGCGCCTCACCCTCGCCCAGCTTGGCGGCGCAAATGCCCAGTGCGCCCGCCGCAATCTGGCGTTTGGCGATCTCGGCGGATTTGTGGGTCTTGGCGTGGGGGCGAAGGGCGATGTTCTTGGCCTTTGCGTGCGCCGCCATGGCCGCGATATTGCGCTCCAGCACATCAAGATCGACAATCAGCGCAGGCGTTTGAATCTTCCAGCGCCCGCCAGCCACGCCCACCAGATCCGCATTCAAATCCATCGCCGCCATTTTTCTTCATCTTCCTTACAACGTACAGGTATGTGCCCTGCTCTAATCCTGATCCTGATCCCTGTTTCGGCAATCGTCCATGGTGCCGTCAATATGCGGGCCTGACGGGCAGCAGAAACGACCTTTCCAAACCGGGCCCACCTGCCCTTATATGGCGCCATGCAAATCTTCTATGACAATGCCCATCTGGCCCATGCCCCGCGCGAAGAATTCGAGCAGGGGCGGCTTTTGCCCGCCGTCGAAATTCCCGAACGGGTGGAACAGGTGCGCGCCCGCATCGAAGCGCGCAAGATCGGCGCGATCCTGCCGCCCCACGCATTCGGCAATGAACCGATATTGCGCGTGCATGATGCCGCGTTCGTCCAATTCCTTACCGATGCTTATAGCGAATGGCGCACCGCCTATCCCAACGACACGGCCGATGCCTATCCATCCGTGTGGCCCGCGCGCGGTTTGCGCACGCGCAAGGACGGCGACATTGAATCCAAACTCGGCTCTTACGCGTTCGATACCGCATCGCCCATCACCAAGGGCACATGGTCGGCCAGCCGTGCCGCGGTGAATGTGGCGCTGTCTGCCGCGCAAGCGATCAAGGCCGGCGGGCGCAGCGCCTTTGCGCTATCGCGTCCGCCGGGCCACCACGCATCCGCCGATGTGTTTGGCGGCTATTGCTATTTGAACAATGTCGCCATCGCCGCCCAATGGTTGTGCGACATGGGTTTGCGGCCCGCCATTTTGGATGTGGATTATCATCACGGCAATGGCACACAGGCCATCTTCTATCCGCGCAGCGATGTGTTTTTCTGTTCGCTGCATGCCGATCCATCTTTCGCCTATCCGCATTTTCTGGGCTTTGCCGATGAGCGCGGCGCGGGCGCGGGCGAAGGCTTCAATCTGAATTTTCCGCTGGCAAAGGGCACCGATTGGGCCGCTTACAAACAGGCGCTAGATGCGGCGCGCGATGCGATAACCGGCTTTGGGCCGGATGTGCTCTTGGTCTCGCTCGGTCTCGACACATTCGAGGATGATCCGATCTGCGACTTGAAAATTCGCACCGAAGATTATTTGCGCATGGGCGAAGCGCTGGCCGGGTTCGGCAAGCCGGTGCTGTTTGTGTTTGAAGGCGGCTACAACATCGAAAAGCTGGGTGAAAACACCGTGAATGTGCTGGAAGGGTTTTTGGGGGCAACACGATGAAAGACCAAACGGCGAAGGCGCATGACGAACACGTCGTTCAGCAATTCGGCGCGCGCGCGGCCGCCTATGTCACCAGCGCGGTGCATGCGCAGGGCGAAGATTTGCAGGCGCTTGCCACCTTCGCCAAGGACGGAGCATTCGCCCGCGCACTCGACTTGGGTTGCGGCGGCGGTCATGCCAGCTTCACCATCGCCCCGCATGTGGGCGCGGTCATTGCCTATGATCTGTCCGATGACATGTTGAACGCGGTGGCGGGTGAAGCGGCAAAACGCGGGCTTGCCAATCTGCAAACCCAACAGGGCACTGTCGAAGACCTGCCGTTCGATGATGCCAGCTTTGATGTTGTGGTGACGCGCTACAGCGCCCATCACTGGCATGATTGGCCCGCCGCCTTGCGCGAGGCGCGCCGTGTGCTGAAACCCGGCGGGGCTGCCATGTTCATGGATATCATCGCACCGCCCAGCGTGCTGTGCGATACGCACATGCAGGCCATCGAACTTTTGCGCGACACATCGCATGTGCGCGACTACACCGCAAAAGAATGGACGCAAGCCCTGCGCGATGCGGGCTTTGCGCCGGGCGAACCGGTGCTGCGCCGTGTGCGGCTGGAGTTTGCAAGCTGGATCGCGCGGATGCAGACACCGCCGGTCTATGCCGATGCCATTCGCCAATTGCAAAAAGACGCCAGCGCAGACATGCGCGCCCATTTTGCCATCGAGGATGATGGCAGCTTCACGCTCGATCAGATGAGCATAGCCGCAACAGCGGCCTAAACCTTCGGCGGCACATCTTGATCTGACAGGCGCATCTTTTCCATGGCGCGTTTCAGGGTCGCTTGCGTGCGGGCGCGGCGCGCCCCGGTTTCGCGCTGAATCTGGTTCAGCGCCTTGTCCACCGCCGCTTTCACGCTGGCCGCCGTGCCACCCTTTTCATATTCGCGCACGATCACGCTTTCGATGCGCGCGACAACCGCATCGACTGTGTAATCATGGCCCGGTGTGTGGCCTTCGGCATCTTCGTCAATCGCGCCATAGACATTGATGATCTCTTCGCTCTGCTTGCCCCAGTTCAGAACGCGATAAAAACGCGAACCTTCTTTTTCGCTTTTCAGCACAAGGTCCAGCCCGGCCGCGATCAGGGATGCGGGCATCAGCGCGAAATCGCGCACATTGTCGAGAAACATCTTGAACTCGAACACCGCGACATCGCGCAAGAATTTCCAGCGCTCATCGGTGTTGATACCCGGATGTACATGCGCGCTCGCGCCGCCCGCTGCCGCATCCGGTGGCGGGGTTTGTGCGTCTTCGGTGGGCTGGGCGTCGCTCATGCCCGCCATTCTAACGCGAATTGCGCGCAGATGAAGATGGCTCTCTAATTCTTGAGATCGAACAGATTGCTCAGCGAGAATTCACCATCCTTGGCCGCATCGCCGCCAACGATCTTGAATATGCCATTGGCGCGCAGCACCGGCGTGCCATCCGCCGTGGCCAGACCTTGCGCAAACAGCAGATTGCGGGTGGCGCGCACCTCCTCCGCCCGCCCCTCGACCCAGGCACCATGCGGCGCGGGCGCCAGAAAATCGCAAGTCAGATTGATGGTCGGCAAAAAACCCATATCGCGTGTGCCCTGAAACCGCGCCGCGATGGGCAGCAGCATATCGGCAAACAGCGCCAGCATGCCGCCATGGCAGACCATGGCCGGGTTGCAGTGCCGTTCTTCCACGCGAAAGCCCAGGACAAGGGCGTCGCCGTCCTTTTTGCCATAAAGCGGGCCATTGCCCTGCAAAAAACCCATGGTCAGTTTGAACGGCGCAAAGCCGTCCGGGATATTGGTGTCAGACATTATGATTCCTTGAATAGCGTTGCCTGACGGGATAGTCGTCTCTGGCCCGGCACACAATGTTTCGTGCCCTGGTACAGCCCCCTGTCAGGCAGGGCCGCAATGCCGCACCCCTTGACGGTGCCCATGCGCACTCCTACATACGCAACCGACGGTTGGCACTCACACGTCAAGAGTGCTGCCACCCCGATACCCATCCGGGATCGGGCCCCGCAAGTGCTTGATCTTGTTAGAAAATGAGGAGCAAATCATGAAGTTCCGTCCGCTTGGCGACCGAGTGGTCGTCCGCCGCGTCCAAGAAGATGCAAAGACCCCCGGCGGCATCATCATCCCCGAAACCGCACAGGAAAAGCCGCAGGAAGGCGAAGTCGTCTCCGTCGGCCCCGGCGCACTCGACGATTCGGGCAAGCGCGTGCCCTCCGAAGTGAAGGCCGGTGATTTCGTGCTGTTCGGCAAATGGTCCGGCACCGAGGTCAAAGTTGGTGGCGAAGAACTCCTGATCATGAAGGAGTCCGACATCATGGGCGTCATCGAAGGCCGCAAAGCCTCGAAGAAAGCCGCTTAATCCAGTGAGTAGGAAATAGTGAACAGCGAATCTCGCGGCTCACTACGCACCATTCACGACTTACTACCCCCCAAATTTGAATTTTCAGGAGACAATCAACATGGCAGCGAAAGACGTCAAATTCGGCGCTGATGCCCGTGAAAGACTGCTGCGCGGCGTCGATATCCTCGCCGATGCGGTGCAAGTAACGCTGGGCCCCAAGGGCCGCAACGTCGTCATCGACAAAAGCTTCGGCGCCCCGCGCACGACCAAAGACGGCGTGACGGTGGCCAAGGAAATCGAACTTTCCGACAAATTCGAGAACATGGGCGCCCAATTGGTGCGCGAAGTGGCCTCGAAGACCAATGACATCGCCGGTGACGGCACCACGACGGCCACCGTTCTGGCCCGCGCCATCGTGCGTGAGGGTTCCAAATCGGTTGCCGCCGGCATGAACCCGATGGATCTGAAGCGCGGCATCGAAAAGGCGGTGGAAGCCGTTGTTTCCGATCTGAAGAAGCGTTCCAAAAAGGTCAAATCGAACGACGAAATCGGCCAGGTTGGCACGATCTCGGCGAATGGCGACAAGACCGTCGGCAAGATGATCGCCGAAGCCATGGCCAAAGTCGGCAATGAAGGCGTCATCACGGTCGAGGAAGCCAAATCCCTCGAAACCGAGCTGGACGTTGTCGAAGGCATGCAGTTCGACCGCGGTTACATCTCGCCCTATTTCATCACCAATGCGGACAAGATGGTGGCCGAACTCGAAGAGCCCTACATCCTGATCCACGAGAAGAAGCTGACCAGCCTTCAGCCCATGCTGCCGATCCTGGAATCGGTTGTGCAGTCGGGCCGTCCGCTGCTCATCATTGCCGAAGAAGTCGAAGGCGAAGCGCTGGCGACCCTGGTGGTCAACAAGCTGCGCGGCGGCCTGAAAGTTGCGGCCGTGAAGGCACCGGGCTTTGGTGATCGGCGCAAGGCGATGCTCGAAGACCTCGCCATTGTCACCGGCGGTCAGGTCATCAGCGAAGACATCGGCATCAAGCTGGACAACGTGAAGCTGAACATGCTGGGCACCGCCAAAAAGGTGCGCATCACCAAAGACGACACCACCGTCGTCGATGGCGCCGGCAAAAAGTCGGACATTCAGGCACGTGTCAACCAGATCAAGAAGCAGGTCGAAGAAACCACCTCCGATTACGACAAAGAGAAGCTGCAGGAACGTCTGGCGAAACTCGCTGGCGGTGTTGCGGTGATCCGCGTCGGCGGCGCGACCGAAGTGGAAGTGAAGGAACGCAAGGACCGCGTTGACGACGCGCTGAATGCGACCAAGGCAGCGGTTGAGGAAGGCATTCTTCCCGGCGGCGGCACGGCCCTTCTTTATGCCACCAAGGCGCTGAAGGATCTGGAAGGCGAGAACGGCGACGAAGACGCCGGCATTGCCATCGTCCGCAAGGCGATTCAGGCCCCGATCCGTCAGATCGTCGAGAACGCCGGCATCGAAGCCTCCATCGTGGTGGGCAAGCTGCTGGAACAGAAATCCGCAACCTTCGGCTTTGACGCGCAGACCGAAGAATATTGCGATTTCATCGACAGCGGCATTGTGGACCCGACCAAGGTTGTGCGCATCGCGTTGCAAAACGCATCGTCGATTGCGGCGCTGATGATCACCACCGAAGCCATGGTTGCCGACCGTCCGCAGAAGGACAGCGGCGGCGCAGGCGCCGGTGGCGGCATGCCCGGCGGCATGGGCGGCATGGGCGGCATGGATTTCTGATCCCCACCTCCCCCTTTGCGGGGAGGTCATCCGGCATCGCTCGCAAGAGCGGTGCCGAATGGGTGGGGGGCGGTTTTCCAATCGCACCAGACTCAAAATACGGAAAAGGGCCGGAGTTATCTCCGGCCCTTTTTGTTTGTCCCCATCACATCACCCGCTTACCTCATCCTGAGGGTCGATAGCGGCAGCGTATATCGACACGAAGTGGCGTCTCGAAGGACGAGTAAGCGGCATCGCTCAACTCCACCTGTCATCCCGTGCGCGTCGCAGCATGCAATGGTGCGCCGCAGACCCGGGACCCAGGTGCCTCAAAATACGGACAAAGCGGATGGAGTTATCGTCGACTCTTTTTATTTGTACAAAACGAATTCTGACAACGAAAGAACTTGCATATGCCTGCGAATCGGCGTTGCTTGATGGTAGTGGTGTGTGCTTCTTTCACGAAGCCATCTTGCAACATCGGAAGTCAAGAAAACCGCGCGTCTCCGCCACGGCGGCGGCAGGTGCCCGGACCGAAGCAGCAGATGCGTCTCCGACGATCTGTTTGCGCCGAGACAAGACGATGGAGATGCCCATGCTCGATAAACGAATGCACAAGGGTCGGGTGAAGGACATTTTTGTAAGACCGGCGAAGAGGCGGGAGCGCGTTGCCATACGAATTTGTTCACGATTTGTTCTAGCAATTACGCTCGGGCTCCTCGTGAGCAGTTCGCAATCGTGGGTTATAAAGATTTCGCTTCGCGGCTCTTTGGACTACGGTTGTCTCGGATCGCGCGTCTCCGCCACGGCGGCGGCAGGTGCCCGGACCGAAGCAGCAGATGCGTCTCCGACGATCTGTTTGCGCCGATCCCGATTGGCATAAGTTCGTTAGCCGCCTGTGCCTTATGCCCAAAGGATCATCACCTCGGATCATACTTAGCAGAAAGCGCCTTCATCAGGTTTGGAGTGCGTCGCGAGACGCAACTTCAAAACCTGCCGCTCCAGGTATAGATCGGCAATCCGCCATATAGTTTGCACAAAATCTCAGTACTAATATCGACCGGTTAAACGCCGATCTGCTTGAAGGTCGATTTCATTTTTCGAAACTTCGCGCCGTCAGCCTTCCTAAGGACAATGGGAAGCTCCGCATTATATGCATTCCAACCGTACGAGACCGCCTTGTTCAACGCGCGCTTGTTACATGGTTAGTTGAAACGAAGAAAATTCCTCACCACGACTTTGTGTATGGAATCAAAGGGCAAGGTCTAAAAAAGGCAATCGATCGAGCAGTTCGGTTACGCCAAACCTTTGAATGGTGCGTGAAAACCGACATTCAAGCCTTCTTCGACAACATCCCGCGCGCACAATTAAAAAAACAAATCACTCAGCGCTTGCGCGGCTCAAGTACATTACCTCTGCTATTTGCCGCAATAGATCGCGAAATCGAACCCCGCAACGAGACACAACGCATAGAGATACAAGAGGCAGGCATCATTGCGGGCATCGGTGTTAGGCAGGGCATGCCGCTTTCACCAGTCTTAGCAAACTTCGCTTTGACAAAATTCGATAGCGCCTGCAAACGCGCAAACATGCATGTCTTACGTTACGCGGATGATATTTTGGCATTCTTTGCTAGTAAGGCGGACGCCACTCAGGGCTTCGAATTGGTCAAAGCTGAACTAGCAAAACTTCAGCTTGAAGTTCCCGAACTTGGAACCGCAAAAACAGAACTCATCGGGAATGGAGATCCCGTTACATTTCTAGGGCGAGAAATTGTATATCTTGGTAGTGAAAACCGCTATGTCGCGAGAGTAGGCAAGAACAAACTTGATGCAATACAGGCTGATTTAATCAAGAAATTTGAATTGCAAAGAGTTATTGGTGAGTCGAAGACGCTAGGTGAAGCAGCTGGCGCGCTCGCGGCATCAGTCCGTTCATATCTAGGGTCGTACAAGGACGCGCAAAACTTTGCCCACTTCAACTCGGAGATGCGACATGCATTTCGAATAATTTCTCAAGGCTGGTTTTTTTCTATCTTTGGCGAAAATGCCATTGCGGCTCTATCCCACAAACAAAAGCTTTTCTTAGGTATCGACTCAACTGAGAAAATTGAACCTGTCGAAGATGTCGAGATTTCTTCGTAACAAGTTCGCCCTACCCACACATCATAGCAAACGACACCGCAATTTCCCTACTGCCATACAGCCTCGGCAAGGCTGGGCCGATTCCGCATTTGGCGTTTGCGTACCCTCCCCGCGCGCCCCACTTCCACCCCTTGAACATCTGGAATAAATTCCTACATCTATCCGTTGGTCTGAAGCCATCTTGTGGTGGTGGCGGGCCCGTGTGCATGAGAGGTGTGAATGCGTGGTGTGCAGGACCGAAGCTAAGGTGCGCTCATGCACGCTCAATGTCGCTTCGCGTAAACGCGTTTGCGGCGAATAGGAATGGCGGATCAGAGGTTTAAGGCGGAACAATGCGAATTGAATTGCAAAAAAGCGGAAAAAAAGAAACGCCAAAAATTTCCCCGAATTTTTGCCCGCGCGCGCGTGCATTTTCCGCCCCGCGCCCCCTCCACCATTTTTTCCCCGCGCCCATCGCGGCCCCCGATTTGGCACGCGCCGGGAAAGGCCTGATACTCGCCCATGATGGAAGAACGCGACGACAGCGAAAGTCAGGCCGCCTTTGCCGAGGCCGAGCGGCGCATTGCCCACGCCGCCGCCACGGGCGCCGAGGAGCTGGATCTGGAATTGTTCGAGTTGACGCATTTGCCGTCGCTCGATGCGCTGATCCATCTGAAATCCTTGCGGCTGTGGGGCATCGGCTTTGCCGATATTGCGCCGGTTGCCGCGCTGGCCGGTTTGCGGGTTCTCGATCTGGCGGAATCGGCGGTGTTCGATCTGACGCCGCTGGGCGCGCTCAGCGATTTGCAACGGCTGACGCTGACGAAATCGCAGGTGCGCGATTTGCGCCCGCTTTCCGGTTTGCTGGCGCTGGAGGAACTGGATTGTCAGGACACGCCGGTGGACAGCATTGCGCCGCTGGCCGGTTTGGTGCGGCTGCAGGTGCTGGATCTTTCGCAAACGCAGGTCAGCGATTTGTCACCGCTGGTGGATTTGAAAGCGCTGCACACGTTGCGCCTGTGGTCCGCGCCGGTGACGGACCTTGGGCCGGTTGCGGGGCTGGCCGCGCTAATCGACGGTGCGCGGGGCGAGCCGCGCGCGGGCGGGCTGCAATTTCAGAATTGCCCGATTGCAGATGCCGACATTCGCGCGCTGGCGGAATTGGAAAATCCGGAATGCACGGAACGCACGATCGCGCTGTTGCGCAAACAACATGGCATGGCCCCTAATCACACTTCACCCCCATAAGGAATTTACCCATGGCATTCACGATTTACGACGCCGCAATTCCGCCGATGCTGCGCATGTTGCAGAACCTCTCCAACATTCTGGACAAGGCGGTGGCGCAGGCCAAAGAAAAAGACATGCCCGCCTCCGCATTGCTGGACGCGCGGCTGGCGCCCGACATGCACCCCCTGCCGCGCCAAATTCAAATGGCATCGGATGCGGCCAAGGGCTGTGCCGCACGGCTGGCCGGGATCGATGTGCCCGCCATGCCCGACGAAGAAAAAACCTTTGCCGAGTTGCAACAGCGCCTTGCCAAGACCATCACGTTTCTGAAAAGCGTGAAACCCGAACAGATGGACGGTGCGGAAGAGCGCACTATCATCATCAAAACGCCAAGCCGCGATTTTGAAATGAGCGGGCGCGATTTCGTCACCGGCTTTGCGATGCCGAACTTCCTGTTTCATGTCACAACCGCTTACGCGATTTTGCGGCACAAGGGCATTGCGATTGGCAAGATGGATTATCTGGGCGGGGTGTGACGGAACGCGAAAAGAGACAGGGCATGATGATCCTTTACCATTGCTGGAATGCGCGGTCGTTCCGTCCGCTTTGGGCGCTGGAGGAAATGGGGCTGGCGTATGAATTAAAAATGCTGCCCTTCCCGCCGCGTTTTGCCGCGCGCGAATTTTTGGCGGTCAATCCGCTCGGCACCATTCCGGCGTTTTTTGACGGCGACACCTTCATGACCGAATCCGCCGCGATCTGTGAATATCTGGCGGGGAAATATGGGCCCACCGATCTGGCGGTGAGCGCGGATGAGCCGGCGTTTGGTGCCTATCTGAACGGGCTGCATTTTGGCGAAGCGACGCTGACCTTTCCGCAGACGATCACCTTGCGTTATGCGCGGTTTGAGCCGGAGGAACGGCGCATTCCGCAAGCGGCGGGTGATTACAAACGCTGGTTCTTTGCACGGTTGCGCGCCGTGGAAGCGATGCTGGAAACGCGCGACTATATTGCGTGCGATCGTTTTACGATGGCCGATATTTCGGTGGGCTATGCGTTGATGCTGGCGCACAACATCGGCAATACCGAGGAGATCGGCCCGCGCACCGCTGCCTATTGGCAGCGCTTGCAGGAGCGGGCGGGATTCAAGGCAGCGTTTGCCGCACAGGAAAAAGCCGCGGCAGATGGCGGGACGGGAAAATGGTGAGGCGCGCGGCTCAGCTTTGTTCGCGCAAGTAAGGCTCCACCGTGCCGGAATATTTGATCGTCATCGCGTTGCCGTGCCGGTCCACCGTTTTGCCGACGGCCAGGCGCACCCACCCCTCGCTGACGCAATATTCCTCGACATTGGTTTTATCGACGCCGTTAAAGCGCACCCCCACCCCGCGTTCCAGCAATTCGGCATTGTGATACGGGCTTTTGGGATTGGCGGCGAGGCGATCCGGCAGCGTGTCGGTCATGGGTCAGATTCCAGCGGAAAAGCGATTGCGTGGGCGAAGAAATAGGCGGTTTGAACGCGCTTGCCAACAGGGCGGTTGTTCAAACTCGCTCCGGCGTTTTGCGCGCCACCGCCCAACGCTCCAGCCACCGGTCCCCGCCGCTGCGGTGATAGCCCACGGCCACCAGCGCAAAGATGAGCGGATCGGCAAGCCAGTGAAGCAGCATTTTGCGGTCATTGGCGCTGGGCCATTTCATGCGCAGCAGCCCCGCCATGCTGGCACGCGGGATGCTTATCTCGCAATCGGGCACCGAAGCGGTGGCATCGTTTATGTCCGCAAAATTCAATCCCGCCACCATCGCTACATCCATGTTGAAATAAAATCGCGGATTGCATTCGATCATCCAGACTTTGCCATCCGGCGCGATGCGCGCATCGAAATTGATGACACCGCTCAGATTCATCGTTTGCACAATGCGCGCGGTGATATTTTCCAGCGCGGGCTGGGGCGCAAAGCGGAACACATCGTTCGGGTGCGTATAAACCACCTGTTTGGTAATCGCGCCATTGCGGCAGAACACGGTGATCGACCAATCCTCGCCCGCCATAAAATCCTGAATCAGCACCGGCGCATAATCGATAGCGGCCAACACCGTATGCGCATTTTCTGGCGTTACAAGCTTCACGCCCGCTCCGCCGGAATCATCCAGCGGTTTTGCCATGGCGGGAAGCCGCAAATCACCCCGCGCCAGCGCGGCCTCTACATCGGCGCGATCATCGAACATTTGCCCGCGCGGATGCGGCACATTCAGTTCAGCGCACAGTTCCATAAAGCGGTCCTTGCTGACCAACCGGTCAAACGCAGCGGTGTGCGGCACCGGAAAATGCGGCGTCACCAGATGCGGTGCAATGACCGAAAGATAGCGTGTCGTTGGGGCATCGCTGGGCATGACCAGGCCTATGCCGTGGCGGTGCGCAATGGCGTCTATGTTTGCCGCACCGGCGCGCGCATCTTCTTCGAAGTACAGCGGTACGAACCGTTTGCAATAACGCGACAACGCCGGCACGCGCGCATCGTTCTGCCCGGCTATCGTGATATCACCACCGCCCGCCACGGCGGCACAGCGCATCACGCGATATTGCGCGTCAAACCATGCTGAAAGAAGCAGGATATTCACAATGCCATTCCCGAACGCCCCCCATATTCTTGCGCGCGCTTCTTTAGTTTCCGGTAAATGCCCGAAAGAAAACGCAAATTCACAAGGCGGCAAAAGCCTGCAAATCGCCACAAATGATCGGCAAATGGCCACAAACCTCCGCTATCACGCAATGCACGGGGTAAGCCTTAGTAATGCGCAATTCCGCGCAAGGCTTTGGAAAATTCGGGAGACAATCGTGAGGAAAACACATATTTTCGCACTGGCTGCAGTGCTAACAGCGGGTTCCGCGCTGCCGGCCATGGCCGCATGGAACCGGATTGGTTCGGTCTCCTTCGACCACAGAACCAACCATGAGCGCCAATATAATCGCTTCGGCGGCAGAGTTGCTGGCTTGAGCTTTACCGCTTATGGCAATGATGTGCGTTGCAAACACATTCGCGTGACATTCGCCAACGGCAAAACAAGAAACATTTTCAGTGGTCAATTGCGCGCGCGCCGCACAATAAACGTTGACCTTCCCGGCAATCAGCGACGCGTTGAGCGGCTTGATTTTGTCTGCCGCGCCGAAGGCCGCCGTGATGCCCGCATCGATATCGCCGCTGATATCGGCCAGTATCGCAGCGAATGGCAGAGCAGCCCATTGGCCGCATTTTGGGGTCAATTGTTTGGTTGGCAGCCTGTGCCGCAACGTCACGCCGATAATCGTTATGACCGCCATGACCGTGATAACAATCGCGGTCGTTGGGTGCGCGTAAGCCGCGAAAGCTTTGAAGGCCGCCGCGACCGCGAAACCACGTCAACTGGCTGGAAAGGCAAAAGCATCGAAGCGATTGCGCTAAAGCCGCTGAACAATGACGCGCGTTGCAACCGTCTGCGCGTGACCTTTGCCAATGGCAAGCATCGCGATCTTGATGTCAGCCGCCGTCAGGTTCTGAGGCAGAACGGGTTCTATTCGTTCGATCTGCCGGACAATCAGCGCAACGTCGATAAAATCGTGCTGCGTTGCCACGCGGTTCGCGACCGTCAAGTTTCGATCGAAGTGTATGCACGCAAATAAATGCATAGACATACATAAAGCGAAGGGCCGGACGATTGTCCGGCCCTTTTCTTGTGCTCAGCAAATGCGCACAACCACTCAGTTCAAATCCACCTTCTCGCGCGCGGGCTTCACATATGGCGTGAAGGGGCCCAGCAAACAGACTTGGCCATTGCGCAACACTTGAATGGATTGGAAGTTCCCGCAGATCTGATCTGTATAGTTCACATAAGAAAAGCCGTTGAACGATAATCCGCTGCAGGGACTGCGCAAATGGTTCTTCCAAATCTTGCCGTTCTTCATGTGAAAAAGAAGGGAATTGTCTTCGCGCTGATAGGTTGTGCGATCAATTCTGTATGACCGCAAGCACACATTGCGCGGTTTTACCCCTGACACATAATTGGCCGATGCATTACTGGCAGGTGTGCCAGCATAGGCCGTATCCACCGCCATGGTAACAACCAGTGCACCTGCAAATGTTGCTGCGAATGCTGCAATGGCAATTTTCTTCATCACACTCTCCCGTGTCCGAATAACAAACACCCTCCGGCGGTATTCTTGCGCCGAAGGGTGCTTGCAGCAAGAGCGCGATCAAAATGTGATCACGGATTTCAGAACCATTCCCGCACAATCATGCGAAAAGCGGGCGCCGCAATGGCGCAGGCTCAGATCCGGTTCGGCGAATCGTCCGTATCAGCCGGCTGGTCGTCATTGGGCGTTTGATCGTCCGCGCCATCTGGCGGCGCCTGATCGTCGGTGCCCATCTCATCGGGTGACGCCTGATCATCGGGGGCCGCGTCATCGGGCGGGGGGGCTTCATCCTGCATGTTTTCATCATCGGTGGTGGCGTTATCGCCACTTTCGTCCTGCGCCAGTTGGAGCAGGCTCTGGTCCGCCGACTTTGCGGCGGGTGCCGTTGCCGCTTCGGCTGAAGCCGTCGCAAACGCAGGCGTTATTCCAAGGCCAAGGCCAATCACTGCCACAGAACACATCAAATGCCAGCGCAACATGGAGATCACTTTCATCAGCCAGTTAGCCGTCCGCCCCCGTGCTTTGCCGGTTTTGGGCGGCGGTTGGACAATACGTCCGGGTATCATTTTACACTGCTCTTCTTGCCTTGACTTCCCCCCTCCCCCTAAAGATGTTCCACGCCCTGTTTGATTAGGAGATTGCCCGTGTCCGCGTCCGATTCTGCGCCGCCAAATGCCGCCAACGTCACCGTCACCCTGCCGGACGGAACGGCGAAGACTTTTGCGCGCGGCGTGACCCCGGGCGATGTGGCCGCCGCCATCGGGCCGGGCCTGGCCAAAGCCGCCCTGATCGGCGAGGTGGACGGGGTGCAATGGGATCTGTTCCGGCCTATCGAGAACGACGCCCGGCTGCGCATCATCACCAAAAAAGACCCAGAGGCGCTGGAATTGATCCGCCACGATGCGGCCCATGTGCTGGCCATGGCGGTACAGGAACTTTTCCCCGGCACGCAGGTGACGATCGGCCCGGCCATTGACGATGGCTTCTATTACGATTTTGCGCGCGACGAACCGTTCACGCTAGACGATCTGACCAAGATCGAAGCGAAGATGCACGAGATCGTGAAACGTGATCTGCCGACGCGCCGCGAAGTGTGGCCGCGCGACAAGGCCGTGCAGCATTTCAAGGATATTGGTGAATCTTACAAAGCCGAGCTGATCGAATCCATTCCGCAAGGTGAAGATGTATCGCTGTACTGGCATGGCGATTGGCATGATCTGTGCCGCGGGCCGCATTTTGCCACCACAGGAAAAATCGGCGGCGCGTTCAAACTGACCAAACTGGCGGGCGCCTATTGGCGCGGCGATTCCAACAACGCGATGCTTCAGCGCATCTATGGCACCGCTTGGCGCGACGACAAGGAACTGGCCGCCTATCTTCACCGGCTGGAAGAAGCCGAAAAGCGCGACCACCGCAAAATCGGCAAAGAGATGGAGCTTTTCACTTTCTCGGCAGATGTTGGTGCGGGTCTTCCCTTGTGGATGCCGAACGGCATGGTGATCCGGCAAGAGTTGGAATTTCTGGCCCTGCAGGAAGAGCGCCGGGATGGCTACCGCCGCGTTGCCACCCCGCATATCGCCAAGGACGCGCTTTATCTGCGTTCACGCCACCTGCCTTATTACGCCGAGGACATGTATGCGCCGCTCGATATTGACGGCGAGAATTATTACCTGCGGCCAATGAATTGCCCGCACCATCACCTTATTTATGGAGCGACGCGCCATTCCTATCGCGAGCTTCCTTTGCGTATCGCCGAATACGCACAGGATTATCGCTATGAAGCATCGGGCGGATTATCGGGCCTGATGCGCGTGCGCGGGTTCTGTCAGAATGATGCACATATCTATTGCCGCTACGATCAGGCGAAGGACGAGTTCATCCGCGTGATGCATCTGCATGCGCGTTACTACGATTTGATGGACATCAAAGATTACTACATGCGCCTGTCACTGCCCGACACGGACAACCTCGCCAAATATGTCGATGAGCCGGACAAATGGCTGGCGGCCGCCGAGATCATCCGCGCAGCGATGAAAGAATCCGGCTATCCCTATATCGAGGCAAAAGGCGAAGCCGCATTCTACGGCCCCAAGGTCGATTTCATGATCAAATCGGTGATCGGCACCGAATATGCGATCTCGACAAACCAACTCGATTTTCTGGCGACTCAGACCTTCGATCTTTCCTATATCGGCGAAGATGGCGCCGAGCATCCGGTCTATGTGATTCACCGCGCGCCGCTGGGCAGCCATGAACGCTTCACCGCTTTTTTGATCGAGCATTATGCCGGCGCCTTCCCCACCTGGCTGGCACCGATTCAGGCGCGCGTCATTCCGATTTCCGAGAAAGTAACGGAATACGCGCAATCGGTTGTGGACACGCTCTTCCAGGAGCCGGTGGTCAATGGCACCGCTGGCCTGCGCGTGGACATCGATCTGGCCGCAGAGCGCATGCAGAAGAAGATTCGTGACGCCCAGCTTCAGAAAATCCCCTATATGCTGGTGGTGGGTGAGCGTGAAGCCGCAGAGGGCAAGGTGGCCGTTCGCTTGCGCTCCGGCAAGGATTTGGGGGCCATGCCCCTGTCCGAATTTACGGCCCGGATCAAAAAAGAAGCCGAAACCCGGCAGGATATGGTCGATTAACCCGCCAAGTGTGGCCGATTAACCCTTGCGAAACCGGTCATCATTCCTATTCTGAGGGTAGCCAGCACGCCCCGTCCAACCATGGTCCGGGCGCGCCGGTCTGACGCAAGGATCATATCGCCCTTGCGCAAGAGCCAAAGGGATAAACCAGCGCCAATGAACCGAAGCAGTTTCGTGGGGCCGGATTAAGCCCGCGAAGCGTTCTTGCGTACGGCACACAACAGGAGAGAGTCATAGTCCCCAGACGTTTTGCCAATCCCGGCATCCCCGCCAAGGGCGGGCCCCGTATCAACGAGGATATCTTTGCCCGCACCATTCTTTTGATTGGTGATGACGGGCACAAATACGGTGAGATCGGTACCGATGACGCCCGCGCTATCGCGGACGAGAAGGGCCTTGATCTTGTGGAGGTTTCGCCCGAAGCCAAACCACCCGTGGTCAAATTGATGGACTACGGAAAATACAAATACGAACAGCAGAAAAAAGCCGCCGAAGCACGCAAGAAGCAGAAGGTCATCGAGATCAAGGAGATCAAGATGCGCCCAACTATTGACGATCATGATTACGATGTGAAAATGCGTGCGATGCGCCGCTTCTTTGACGAAGGCGACAAGGTGAAAGTCACCTTGCGGTTCCGTGGCCGCGAAATGGCGCACCAGAATTTGGGTATGGCGCTGCTTGGCCGCGTGCAAAAAGATACAGAAGAAATTGCCAAGCTTGAGCAATATCCAAAAATGGAAGGTCGCCAGATGATGATGGTGCTGGCGCCGCGTTAAGCGCGCGCCACATCATTTTCACATCCGCCAATTCACACTGAAAAATTCAGGCTGGGAAATTCAGGCGGGCTTCACAGATCGCGCGTGGCTGACCGAACCAGCGACTGCACCTTGTGAGCGGCTGGCTCTTTGCCGTCCGCATCGGGATTTCCTATCATCGCCTTGTAAGCAACGCGCCCGTTGCGTACCAGCAGCACGATCTCGGCAGACCACCCGCTCGGTGAGGTGCCGCTCTCAAAACCAACAAGTTTGAGCAGCGCATTGCCTTGCGCCTGTGTCATCCGGCTGGGGCGGTAAACATAGGCCATGCAGTGATCGCGTGCGTCGATGCAGCTTTGAACGGGCGCAGCCAGCCGGTCGAATTTCATCGAGCTGCGCGGCATGAAGCGCTCAACAATACCCAGATAAGACAGCACTTCAACATTTGCAGAGCGGGCGGAATCAAAACCGATACGGCCCAATTCAGATGCGCGGGTCAGCCCCGGCTTCACCGCTTTATATGCGGCCTGTAATTGCGCATAGGTTTTGAAGTGGGTGTTGGCGACATCGCCCTGATAGGGCAGTAGCCCGAGCCCGCCACAGCCGACCAGCGCCAGCGTTCCAGCAAACCCAAACACAATTGCAAAGTAGCGGCGCTTGCCGCTGCCATCACCCGGACCCATTCAAACCCCCAACACTTTTATGTGTTCTTTAATAAAGAACGTATCGAGTTTCCGTAACGTTGGGAAGACGGATTGCCGCAAATGGTAACTTTATGTGAGCCCACTTTTATTATGGATTTAACGCACGTGCACAACACGCAGCAATTGTCTGCGGGTCACCATTGCCCCCAGACAAAACAATACCGATGCATCGATCCTTTGTGTCCACTGCACCACCAAGCACAAGAGCCAGTGCCGCAGCACCGCCCGGCTCAACGACAAGTTTTAATTGCCGGAAGGCAAAACTCACCGCCGCGGCAAGCAAATCATCGTTAACACTGCGCGCACCGATACCGCAGCGCAGCGCAAGCGCGAACGGAATGGCTCCCGGCATTGGCGACAGAAGTGCATCCGCCATCGATGGTGCTTGTGCGGGTGCAGCCACGCGCATACCGACTGCCAGTGATCGGCCCATCCCGTCATAATCGTCTGCTTCGACCGCCGTAATTTTGGTGGTGGCGCTGACGCCTGAAAAAGCCAGTGCAATACCGCTGACCAGGCCGCCGCCGCCACAGGGCACAAAAACCTCGTCGAGTTTCACGCCACGCACCGCTGCGGCGCGCGCCATTTCCAGCCCCGCCGTGCCCTGCCCCGCAACAATGGCCGCGTCATCAAAGGGCTTTATCAGTGTCGCACCCTTTTGGGCGCAGATCCCGGCGGCAATGGCCTCACGGTCGCCGGTGACGCGGTCATAGGGCACAATTTCGGCGCCAAAATATTTTGTGCCCGCGATCTTTGCCAGCGGTGCATCGGCCGGCATCACGATGGTTGCGGCCAGCCCCAGCCGCTGCGCCGCCGCGGCCACGCCTTGCGCATGATTGCCGGATGAAAACGCAACCACACCGTTTGCCCGCTCATGATCGGGTATCAGCGCCAGCCGATTGGTGGCGCCGCGATATTTGAACGAGCCCGTGCGCTGCAGCGCTTCCACCTTTAAAAACACGCGCCCGCCCACGCGCGCATTCAATTCTTCGCTTTCCAGCAAGGGCGTTTCACGCACGATACCGTTTATGCGTGCGGCGGCGGCTTCCACATCCGCAAAACCCGGAATATCAATCGGGTCTGTCATGCCCGCGCCTCCTTATCGCTGTGCCCTTGACAGATGTGCCATCATGGCGCCCGAAGCAACAGACAACTGTGCCATGTATAAACCTGCCGCCCTGACCGCCCTTTTTCTGTTCCTCGTACTTGGCGTGACGGGCTGCACGCCCGATGCCAAGCCAGCCGATGTTCTGGTCACGATCAAACCCATTCATTCGCTGGTCGCCAAAGTAATGAAGGGCGTCGG
The DNA here is from genome assembly GCA_040255365.1 of Hyphomicrobiales bacterium. Classification (GTDB taxonomy): domain Bacteria; phylum Pseudomonadota; class Alphaproteobacteria; order Micropepsales; family Micropepsaceae; genus Rhizomicrobium. The sequence goes on along the minus strand of JBDZUY010000022.1, from coordinate 34,048 downwards.
CACGCCGGGTCTTTTGATCGGCGGCGGCGCCTCGGCCCACAGCTACAGTTTGAAGCCTTCGGATGCCCGTGCCCTGTCTCATGCCAAGCTGATTATCTGGGTGGGCCCCGATCTGGAAAATTTTCTGGTCGGCCCGCTGCACGCGCTGGCGGGTAAGGCGCAAACCCTGGCATTGGAATACGCGCCCGATGTCACCCATCTTGAACCGCGCCGCGGCGGGCTCTGGGATGATGGCACCACGCCCGATGACAATGCCCATAACGAGGCCCATATTGACCCGCATATCTGGCTGGCACCGAAAAATGCCATCGCCATGATCGGTGCCATTGCTGCCGCGCTGGAAAAAACCGATCCGGCCCATGCAGCCATCTATGCCGCCAACGCGAAAGCTGCCATCGCTGATCTTCGACGCCTTGATGTGCAAACCGCCGCCGCGCTCGCGCCCATACGCGCCCGGCCGTACATCGTATTTCACGATGCCTATCATTATTTTGAAACTGCCTATCACCTGTCGCCCATTGGAGCGGTGACGGTAGCGCCCGAACGGCCCGTGGGGCCACGCCGAGTGGAAACGATCCGCAGCGCGCTGCAAACCGGCAAAGCGGTTTGCATTTTCCGCGAGCCCGAATTCTCCCCCAAGCTGATCGCTACACTGCGCGAAGGCACACCTGCACACAGCGGCGTGCTTGATCCGATGGGCGCAAATCTGGAACCCGGTCCTGATCTGTACGATATGCTGATCGGTAATCTGGCGCAGAGCCTTGTGCGCTGTCTTGCACCTTGAAATGGCTTGCAAAAAACGCGAGCCCGGCTCATAGACGCATCCGTGGGACGGCGTTATGGTTCACGCGCGGTACGGGGCTACCCCGGCCGCACAATTTCAACGATCAACCAGACCGTCCAGCCCGCACATTCAAACCATTCAGCAGAGGCGTTGCATGCTGAAAGCCTATCAGCTGCAGAACGGCGGCCTTAAAGGGGCCGTGATTGGCGAGGGAGATGCGATCCCTTCGCAAAGCCTGTGGCTTGATCTGTTGAATCCCACTCTGGATGAACGGCGCAGCGTGGATCAACACCTCGGCATGGAATTGCCGACCCGCGCCGACATGGAAGAGATCGAGATTTCGAGCCGGATTTATTCCGAGGATGGCGGGCTGTTCATGACCGCCCAGGTTCTGTCCAATACCGATACCGAGCGGCCCGTCGCCGATGTGGTGACATTCGTTCTGGCGCGCGAAAAGCTGATTACTGTTCGCTATATCGACCCCCAGCCATTCCGCACCTTTGCCGCGCGTTGTGAGCGCACCGTCATTTCTGCCACCAAGGCCGAGATGGTGCTGTTGCTTTTGATTGACGTGATCGTGGACCGCATGGCCGACGTTCTGGAGCGGGTGGCCGCCGACATCGAAACCATTTCGCGGCAGATTTTCGAGCCGGAAGATAAGACCGGTGGGTCCAAGGATTTTCAGGACGTACTGCGCCGGCTTGGCCGCAAGAACGATCTGACCGGCAAGATGCGCGAAAGCCTTTTGAGTGTGATGCGAGTGTTGACCTACATGACACAGGCGATGGACACAAAGCCGAACAAGGAAATCAAGGCACATCTGAAAACGCAAACGCGCGACGTGCAATCGCTACAGGACCATTCATCCTATCTGGGCAACAAGTTGAACTATCTGCAGGACGCCACCTTGGGCCTCATCAATATCGATCAGAACAACATCATCAAAATCATGTCGGTGGCGGCCATGGTGTTCCTGCCGCCCACCTTGTTCGCCTCGATCTGGGGCATGAATTTTCATGGCATGCCCGAACTCAACGAATGGTGGGGTTATCCGCTCGCCATCGGCGTGATGGTGATTTCCGCCGTGCTGCCATATTTGTGGTTCAAACGCCGCGGCTGGCTATAGGTCATGCGCCATTCTTCGCTTGGGATTGCGCTGAAGCTTGGCGCGACCTTTGCGTTTTCGCTGATGTACACCGTCATCAAACTGGCCGGGGATGTGCCCATCGGCCAGGTGGTTTTCTTTCGCGCGTTCTTCGCGCTGGTCCCGCTTTTCGCTTTCGCTGCGTTCACCGTGGGGCCCCGCGCAGTGATGCAGACAAACCATCCGGTGCTGCATATTGCACGCTCGGGCGCAGGCGTCGCCTCGATGTTTCTGAATTTTACGGCGCTGTCCCTGCTGCCATTGGCTGACCTGACGGCCTTCAGTTTTGTGATGCCTATATTCGCGGTCGTGCTGTCCGTTATCCTTCTGCATGAAAAAGTTGGCCGGTATCGTTGGGGCGCGGTGCTGGTGGGGTTCACTGGAATTCTGTTGATGATTGAACCGCATGGCGGCATTGCCGCGGTCATCGGTCATGGTGCATCACCCGGCGCGGCGATGGCGCTTGGGGCTGCATTTCTGTCCGCCTTTGTGGTGATCTTCATCCGCCAGATGAGCGCAACAGAACGTAGCGAAACCATCGTGTTCTATTTCATGGCGACCTGTACAATCGTCGGTGCAATCAGCATGATCTGGGATCGGGTATCCCTCACGCCCATGATGGCGATGTGGCTGGTGCTGTGCGGGCTTTTGGGCGGCATTGGTCAGCTTTGCATGACATTCAGCTATCGCTATGCCGCGCCATCGCTGCTCGCACCATTTGATTATGCAGCCATGGTGTGGGCGGTATTGCTGGGCTATTTCGTTTTTACCGAAGTGCCGGAAATCATGGTCATGGCGGGCTCTGCGGTGGTGATCGCAGCCGGTCTTTTCATCGTCTGGCGCGAACGGCAATTGCACAGACCAAGCGCATCAACGGCCCGCCCGATTCAGCCATTATAATTTCTTGCCGAAAATCATCAGCCCGTCGCCGTCTGCATAAAAATCGGCGACGTGCGCCTGCTCTGAAAAGCCGCAGCCATGATAAAGCGCGTGCGCAGGCTTATAATCTAGACGGCTGGATGTTTCCGCAAAAAGATATTTCGCGCCACGCTTGCGCACCATGGCTTCGGTTGCCTCCAGCAATTTGCGGCCCAGCCCCTGCCCGCGTGTATCCGGGTTGACCGCAATCCAATAAAGCTCAAAGCGCGCATCAGTGCCGGGGATCGGGCCATAACAGGTGTAGCCATCAAGCGCGCGCGCGCCGCCCGCCATCAGGAAAAAATAGCCCGTCGCGTCATGGCCGCGCGATAGCGCCTCTTCCACCAGCTCGCGTGCAATAATGGTTTCTTCGGCATTGAACACGCCCGAAGCGCGAACCAGCGTCTCGACCGCAGCAATATCCGCTTTGTCTATTTTTGTGCGAAACATCTCAACTCCGGTGCGCGGCAAGAACAATGCGTTCAACAAGATCGTCATGGGCGATATTCGCCTGTGCCGCGGCGGCGGCAAAGCCCGCACCCGGTTCCAAGCATGGATTGGGATTGATTTCCAGAATCATCGGCAAGCCATCTTTGGTGACACGAAAATCAACACGCGCATAACCAGAAAGCCCGAACAACGCCCAGGCGCCGCGCGCCGCCTCTTCCAGGGCGGCATGCAAGGCTGGTTCACTCTGTTCCAAACCGAAGGCGCGCACCGTGTTGCTGCTGTCGGTATTGGTGTCATCCCATTTGGCGGCATAGCCCACGATTTGCGGGCGCGCTTCATCCCAATTCACAAAGCGCATTTCCGCAATCGGTAACACGCGCAAACCATCCGCACCGTCCAACAACGAAACATTGAATTCGCGCCCCGCAACATAGGCTTCGGCAAACCAGCGCCCGCCAAATTTTTGCGCCGATTGGGCGGCGCGCGCGGGCACATCGGCGCCGCGCACCACCGCATCATCATCCAGACCCAGCGACGCATCAGCGGTGGCTGATTTCACAATGTAGGATTTGTCCAACGCCAGCCCGTTCCAATCCGGCCCGTTGGCCCAGGCCGCAGTGGGAAGGCCGGCATGACGCATCAATGCTTTGGCAAAGGGCTTGTCGCCCGTCACGCTCAGGGCCGTCGCATTCGCCCCCGTATAGCGCACGCCAAGTTTTTCAAACTGCGCTGGCGCGATGGCAGCCAGAATATCCTCGCCATGCACGCTTTCAACCATATTGAACACGATATCGGCCTGCGCATCGCGCAACAGTGCTGTCAGCTTTGGCATGTCCGCCACAAACGCGGCACACGTAACGGCATGCCCGCGCGCCATTAGCGCAAGCTCAATCGCACGCGCGGTGATGAGCGTGTCCTGTTCGTCAGCGGCAGCGTCCGCCGCGACGTCGGAATGCAAAATCAGAATGCGCAAATTTCACTCACGCAGCAGCGCGGCGGCGTGCCTTCAGGGCCGGATGGCGCGCAAGGAACGATTCCAGTATCGCGCCAATCAACCCTTCGTAGGTTAGCCCCGCATATTGCGCAATGAAACACAGATCGGAGTAACCGGGGCGCAAACCCGCCAGCGGATTGACCTCGATGAAATGCGGCTTTCCGGCGGCATCGCAGCGAATATCTATGCGCCCGCCATCGCGGCACCGCAGCGCCCGCCACGCATCCAGCGCGACGGCGCCAGCCGCCTTTGCCTCAGGCCCCTGCGAACGGCGGATATCCACCTTGTCTTCCCAGCCGGTTTCCTTGTTTTCATAGCCATAGCCTTCGCCGACATAGGCCGGCTTGGGCACGATTTCCGATACGCCCAACACGCGCGCCTTGTCGCCCGTGCCGACAATGCCCACGGTGAATTCGCGGCCAGACAGAAACGTCTCTACCAGAACCGGCTGATGAAATTGCGCCAGCAGATCGCGCGCCACTGCTTTGAGCTGCGCAGCATTGGCGATTTTGGACCGCGCGTTCACGCCCTTGCCCGATCCCTCGGCCACCGGCTTTGCGAACAGCGGAAACGGCATATCCACCGCGGCCACATCGGCCATGGTCTCGATCACGGCAAAATCGGCTGTGGCAATACCGGCATCGCGCACCACGCGCTTGGTCATCGCCTTGTCCAGGGTCAGCGACAAGGTCAGCGGATCAGAGAAGACATAGGGGATGTTATAGGCATCAAGCAGGGCCGGCACCTGCGCCTCGCGCGCAAGCCCGTGCAACCCTTCACAGATGTTGAACACCGCATCCCACCGTTCGCCCGCAACAAGCCGGGCAGCCAATGCGCGAATATTGCCGATACGCACCGGCACATGGCCCAGCGCGCCTAGCGCATCACAGATTGCAGCAATGGTGATTTCGCTGTCGAACTCGGCCGTTTCCTCTTCGCCATAACCCATGGCGAGGTAATCGGTGCGCAAATCATAGGTAATCCCGATACGCATCGCGATTACTCCGCCGCCTGCATGGGCATATCGCGGCCGAGCGTTCCATCCGGATCGGGGTAGCGATATATGCCGCCTTCAAAATTGCGCAGCAGCAGATCATCGCCGTCGCGGCCGACAACCGCGTTTGGCGCCATCAGGATTTTGCCGCCGCCACCCGGCGCATCGATCACGAACTGCGGGCAGGCATAACCCGTGGTGTGACCGCGCAACCCGTCAATGATCTCCAGCCCCTTATCGACAGAGGTGCGAAAATGACCAGAGCCGCGAATGGGATCACATTGATAGATGTAATAGGGCTTCACCCGGCGCTTCAAAAGGCCCTGCATCAGCGGCTTCATCACCGCGATGTCATCATTGATGCCTTTCAGCAGCACCGTTTGCGAACCCATGGGAATGCCCGCATCGGCCAGCCGGTTGAACGCTTCGGTCACTTCCGGCGTCAGCTCTTTGGGATGCGTCACATGAATACTCATCCATAGCGGATGATGCTTTTTCAGCATTTTCACCAGATCCTTGGTGATACGCTGGGGCAGCACGAGCGGAATTTTTGTGCCGATGCGCAAAAACTCGATATGCGGAATGGCGCGCAGACGCGTCAAAAGCCAGTCCAGCTTGTCATCGGCAATGGACAACGGATCACCGCCCGACAGCAGCACGTCGCGCACTTCAGTGTGCGCTTCCAGATAGGTCAGCGCCTGTTCCCACTGCTTCGGCGAGAATTGGTATTCGCCGCCGGGATTGCCCACCGCGCGGGCGCGCGTGCAATAGCGGCAATAGGTCGAGCAGGTGCCGGTGGTCAAAAACAGCACGCGGTCGGGATAGCGATGCACCAGACCGGACACCACGGTGTCGTGGTCCTCGCCCAGCGGGTCATCGGCCTCACCCGGCATGCGGATGAATTCATTGCCCGTCATCACATGGGTACGGCGCAAGGGCTCGGTGGGATCGTCCAACCCCATCAGCGATGCGTAATAAGGCGTGATGCCGACGGGCAGCGGGCCCTTGTGATTGGTCACCGCATGCAGCTCGTCATCCGACAGCGTGAAAACGCGCGCCAGATCATCGGCAGTGCGGATGCGGTTACGGAATTGCCAGTGCCAGTCGTTCCAATCGGCAGCGGTGCTACCGGGCCAGAAGCGCGTATAGAACGCCTTTGTCTCAGGATTGACCGGAAAGCGCAGCGCAGCTTTGGGGCCTGCGGTGACGATCTGTGCGTGGGGAATAGGTTGGGAAAGCGGGAGGCGGGTCACGTTCAGTTGGGTCTGTGCGTGCCGCGAGGGGGGCTTCAAATCGCGCCCCCGCAATGTATGGAGACTCATCGTCCTGGTCTTGACGCTCCGAGGTGCCCTCGCCTCGGTCTGCCCCATTGGCAAACCTCAAACGGCGTGGCACTGAGCGGATATTTAGAACCTATTTTCCGTTCGTCAAGTGAAACTTCGCGAATACTTTGGCGCACCCATTTTTCTTCAATATAGATGGCAAGTAAAAGGCGAGGATTACTGAAGTCTGTTCAAGTATAGATGACACGTATCCCACCCCCATGGCGCGCCAAATATCAACCTAGCGTGAGATGACGCGGAGAAAAACCGCGTGCGCTTATCTTGCAAACTCTCTTGCTGCCCGGCTCAGAGTGCGGCTGCGCGGCTGCGGTGCTCATGCGGGATTGCCTGCGCACGCTGAATGACTGCCGCCTTTTCATCACCGGCTTGCGGCGGCCCGCGATAATTGCGCGCATCAAACAGCAAAATTGTGCGCGTGTGATGCCCACCAATCGGCGTGACGATGCTGCCAAGACGGTCAACCGAGTCGAATGTCGGCAACACCGCATCTTCGTCCTTGGGCAGGATGGCCAAAAGAACGCGCTTGCTCTGCGGCGTCAGACGGATCGTCATCTGGAAATGATCGTCGTCATGGCTGTCGGCATCCCACATGCGGATGGGCACCGTGCTGGCGCGGGCATAATAGACCAGCTCGGCCACGACCGAGCGGTTGCCCGTGGCGATGGCGTCATACCCACCAGCCTCGGCGGTTTGCATCACCTGCGCCGCCATGGTCTGCCAGCCCTCCATGCGCTTGAAGGCATTGCCTTGCCCGATCACGTCGGCAAACGGAGGCGACACATAAATCGCCCACAATGCCGCCATGGCCAGCCCGTTGATCGCAAAGGAGCCCCAGAGCAGCGTGCGCCGGTAATGATGCAGCAGCACATAAACCGCCAGCGGCGTGGCCGCGACATAGGCCGTGGCCGCCCAATTGGCATTGGCTTCAGAGATAAAGGCCTGCGCCGTCATCAGCACAATCGGTGGCACGGCAAAGCACATCAGAATGGTTGCCTTGCCGCCCGGTTTGCCGCGCACCATGCCCCACAGCGCCAAAACAAAGCCCACCATCAATAGCGGGCCGAACACGCCAAACTGCCCGCCCAGGAATTCAAAAATATGCTTCACCTGAAAATGGGCGCTGGACCAATCGGCATTGGCTTCGGTGTGGTGGATGGTTGGGAAATTGTTGGCCGCGTTCCACGCAATGTTGGGTGCCAGGATCAAAAGCCCCAGCGCCAGAATGGCCAGCCCGCGCGTGCTGTACACCAGCCTGCGCAAGGCGGGCACCAAAAGCGCCGCCAGCACGGCGCTGAGCACAAAATAGAGCATCGCGTATTTGGCCATCAGGCCCCAGCCGAAGGCGATGCCGCAGATCAGCGGCCAGCGCCAACCCAGCTCGGTACTGGCGCGCAAAAACGCATAGAGCGCCAGTGCCCAGAAAAACAGCAGCGGCACATCCGTGGATGCCAGCCCGCAGGAATAGGAAACGCCGGGCACGGTGAGATAGGCCAGCGCGCTCCAGAACCCGGTGCGCGCGTCAAACGCGATGCGCGCAATGCCAAATATCAAAAGCGCGGTGCCCGCATGGAAAAACGGCGAGGCGATGCGAATGGCCCATTCGCCATTGCCGAACAGGGCGGTGGTGAACCAGATCACCCAGCCAATCACCGGCGGCTTGGAGAAATAGCCCAGCGCCGGGGTTTGCGCCCAAAACCAGTATTGCGCCTCATCCGGATAAAGCTGAAGCGGCGAGACAATCAGCACGATAACGCGGACCAGCGTGATCGCGGCCACAATATAAAAGGCCCGCGTCAGATAGCGCCGTTCTTCGCTGGTCATCCCTGCCCCTGCCATTGTGGCTATTCCTCCGGCGGCACCGTGATCTGGTGCGCCGCCGTCACGCGGTAAAATGTAATGTGCTCGCGCCGCCCGCGCGAATAATTGAAGCCGGATAGCTCGTCCACCGGCTTGGCGCTGGCGCCCAGTTCGGCAAGCCGCGTCAAAAAGCGTTTGCGTTCGTGATCTTCGACCAGCGCAAGCCCGCCCTGTTGTGCCGCGACTTCTGCTGCCGTCGTGCCGTTTTCGATACGCGTATCGGTGCCCAGCAAAAACACCAGACTGGGTTCAACATATCCAGCGAGTACCACAGGCGGATCGCCCGGCTTTTCGTCTGCCCACACTTTGTCGGCGGCGTGCGGGCTCATCCAGATTTGCTGCACATGGCTTGCCACGCCCCACACCAGCAGCGGATAGAAAATCACCGCCGCCGCCACCGCGCTCATGGATGCGGCCATGGTTCGGCGCCGGATGAGAAACACCATCGCTGCCACACCGGCACCCGCACCCAGCACGGCACCGGCCACAAGCCACCATGTCGTGCCGTCGCCAAACATTTGCGGCGCAATGATGGGCACAATCGCGAACGCGGCCACACCCAGCGCAAATTGTGCGCAGGCCAGATAGCGCAAAACGCGTTCCCAGCGCGGTTCATCGCCGGAAGTCGCGGGCCGCATCGCCCACATCGCACCCATAAAGGCGATGGCCGGATAGGCCGGCAGGATGTAATGCGGCAGTTTGGTCGGCACCAGCGCAAACATCACCCATGCCGCACCCGCCCAGGCCAGAAGATACCGCAGCGCCGGTTCGTCTTTTCGCCGCGCAATGGCTGAACCGATGCCCGGCAACGCAAACATTGTCGCGGGCCACAAGGTCACGCTGGCCAAAAGCAGATAATAGCCGGGCGGCGCACCGTGGCTTTCCTGCCCGCCCAAGATCTTGGCCGCGAAATCATGGCCCAGCGCCTGCGAATAAAATTCACCATGCGTCGTGACCGCGATGGCGATGCCCCACGGCAAAACAATCAACGCCGTCAGCGCCGTGCCCCATTTCCAATGCAGCGTGTTCATCCACGACCAGTCACGGTCCCACAGCGAAATCGCGAGGATGGTGACGCCCAGCACCGCAACAATGATCGGCCCCTTGATCAGAATGCCAATAGCAAACGCCGTCCAGCCGCCCATTGCCAGCGCAAGACTGGGCGGTTTGTAATCCTTCAGCCGCGCCGTCAGATACGCGCGCATCAACAGCGCCTGCGATCCCAGAATGGTCGCCAGCAATACCGCATCGGTTTTGGCGATTTTGGTCTCCGCCGTCAGCGAGACCGTGAACCCGATCAGCGCCGCGGCGATCAGCGCAATGGGCGGCGATGCAAAGGCGCTGGCGCACCAATAGGCCAGAAACACGGCCAGAAACCCGCCGATCAGCGAGGGCAGCCGGTAGGTCCAGATCTCGTTGCGCGCCTTGGAGCCGAACAATTCGGTGGAGGCGGCCTGTAGCCAATAAATTCCCACCGGCTTTTTGTAGCGCGGCCCCACCGAATAGCGGATGTCCACATAATTGCCCGTCTCGATCATCTGTTTGGAGGCCTGGGCGAATCGGCTTTCGTCCCGGTCCAGTGGCGGCAGCGAGAAAAAGCCCGGCACCCAGGCGATGAAACAGAGCAGAAACAGGGTGGCCAGCGGACGTTCGGCCAGCCGCGCCAGCAATTTTGCACCGGGAACCTGGCCCATGGTCCCGCCCGGTATTTCGCCCAAAGTCATGTGGAACGCCTTTTGAAAGCCACCCCCATAACCGGAGCAGACAGGGATTGGAGGACCATAAGGTGCGCCGTCTTGGCACAGGCCTGTTTCTATACGCCGTGGGCCTGTATAAGGCCCGCGCCGCGCGCGGTCGCATGTCCCCATCATTTTCACGAAATCGGGGGCGTGGTGCCGCGCATCGAAGTTTATTCTACGACGGGAACGAACGGAACCTCAGCATGGCGGTCACGCTCTCCGTTGTTGTGCCAGTGAAGGATGAGGCCGAAAATGCTGGCCCTCTGGCCCGCGAAATCGCCGCCGCGCTGGCGGGCGAAGCGGTGCCGGAAATCATCTTCGTCGACGACGGCTCAACCGATTCGACAGCGCAGGTTCTCAAAGCGCTGAAGGACGAAATACCAAACCTGCGGGTCATCCAGCACGGCCGCAATATCGGCCAGTCCCGCGCCATCCGCACCGGCGTGCGTGAGTCGCGCGCCGATATTGTTGTCACCTTGGACGGCGATGGCCAGAACGACCCTGCCGACATGATGCGCCTTGTCACGATGCTGCGTGAATCCGACCCGTTCGAGAAAGTGGCTCTGGTGTCCGGCATCCGGCGGCGCCGCAAAGATACCGCATCCAAGCGTTTTGCCTCCGGCTTTGCCAATGGCTTCCGCCGCTGGATGCTGAAAGACGGCGCCATCGATTCGGGCTGTGGGCTAAAGGCTTTCCGGCGTGAGGCTTTTCTGGCGCTGCCCTATTTCGATCACATGCACCGCTTCCTTGTGGCGCTGATGCTGCGCGAGCATTATCAGGTTCGCTTTGTAGAGGTGAACCACCGCGCGCGCGAACATGGCCAGTCGAAATACAAGAATTTTCACCGTGCCATGGTCGGGCTGGTCGATACGTTTGGTGTGCGCTGGTTGCAAACACGCCATCGCGGCGCGCCCGAACCAAAGGAATTGTGAATGTTTGGCCCCGCGCTGTCCTGGTTCACCTATGAACATCTGTGGTTGCTGATCGGCTTTGCGGGGCAGGCGCTGTTCGCCTCGCGCTTTATCCTGCAATGGTTCAAATCCGAGATGGAGGGGCGCAGCGTCATCCCCATCGGCTTTTGGTATTGCAGCGTTGGCGGCGGCATCGTGATGCTGGCCTATGCGATCTGGCGCGAAGACCCGGTATTCATCACCGGGCAAGCCACGGGCCTGTTCGTCTATGCACGCAATCTCTACCTGATTTTCCGCGAGCGCCGGGCTCTGCATGATGCGGCCCAAAGCCCTTGAGCCAGCCCTGAAGCGGCTTTAACCATAGTTTCACAAGCCTTTCCGGGGCCAGATTCAACACGCCCCAGAATTGCCCCAATATGATACAAGGCTGATCAGGCTTTTTTTGCCGGTGTGGGGAGTATCTCGATGTTGAAATCGTTTCCGCTGCTGATCCTTGTGGTCATTCTTTATAATCTCATCGTGTTCGGCGGTGGCGCAGCCGGCCAGCCGGATATGAGCGCATTGATGGCCGAGGGCGTCACAGTGCACATGTTCTCTGGCGATCCATGGATTTTCCGGTTGGGCGACCTGATTGTTCTGGTTGGCCTTGGCCTGTTGTTTGTTGAGGTCATTAAATCGACACGCACCGGCGCCATCGAAGTCATCAATCACGCGCTGTCGATGCTGGTGTTCATCATCGCGCTGGTCGAATTCATTGTGCTGAAGGGTTTTTCGACCTCGGCCTTCTTCTTCATCGTCATGATGACTCTGTTCGATGTGGTGGCGGGCTTCACGATCTCGATCGTCGCGGCCAAACGCGACCTCGGCGTCGCTGGTGGCCTTATCGGCACCAACTGAGCAACGGGCGGAAAAGTGGGAACCGGTTTTCCGCGGAAAGTTGCGGCATAAAGTATCCAACGGGCGGGCTCTTTGCGGGGTTCGCCCGTCCTGGTATTGGCCAGGTCAAGACGCAATCGCTTGGCGGATCATGGGGTGCCAATAAAGGGTTGCAGATAATGGGTTCTTGCCCCGAAGGGGGGCATCGCTATATACCCCTGCCCGCTGGTGATGCGTTTCGCGCGCTTCGCCGCTTCCCATCGCGCGGGCATGTCTCCGCGCATGAAATACGGACAGGTGGCCGAGTGGTTGAAGGCGCACGCCTGGAAAGTGTGTAACGGTTAATAGCCGTTCGAGGGTTCGAATCCCTCCCTGTCCGCCAACAACCAGGCCCCCAATGGGGGCTTTTTTTGTTGGCGCACGGGGAGCGGTGAACGAAGCCTTGTTCGACAAATCGCCAACCGGCGATTTGGGCGCGAGCCCGCCGCAATAGCGGGGGCGAGCGATCAGAGGCGTAGCCGAGGACGAAAATGTGCTGCGCACATTTTCGCAATCCCTCCCTGTCCGCCAACAACCAAGCCCCCAAATCGGCCGCGCAGGTCGCGGCGCCATCACGGGCAAAATTTCCGATTTGTTAATGTCAAAAATCACGATGGCTCAAAGATAGAGTGTGAAGAGTTCGCACCATTAGCCATTGATTTCCCTGTGAAACCGTGGGGCAGTATCGCTAAGCCTTCTTCAAGACTTATCCGATAATTTTCAAGCATGGCAAAAGGCTTTGTCATTGCTGTTCTTGCGGGGATGCTCGGCTTAACGCATACGAGCGCCATGGCGGCCGCACGCCCCACACAAACCACAACACCAAATTCTGTATCTGCATCACCGGCCATCAGCGATCTAGATCATTTTATCGCGGACGCCAAGAAAACCATGATGGCCAATCCCGAAGCCGCGCTGAAAAAGGCGCGCGCCGCCGAAAAGATTGCCCAGACACTCGATCCATCGCCCCAACGCAACGAAGCCATCGCGACCAGCCTGTGGCTGGAGGCCGAAGCGCTGACGCGTATCAATCGCATGGGCGAAGCGCGCGAAGCCCTGAACAAAGCCATCACAACCGCCAATTTGAATGGAAAAAGCGAAAAGCTGAACGGCGATCTTGCTTTGAGCCTGGCGCGTTTCGCAGACAAAGACGGCGACATCGGTCAGGCGCTGAAAAGCTATCATCACGCGCACGATATTTTTGCCAAACTTGGCGAGGCGCGCGGCCAGTCTATCGCGTTGCAGGGCCTGGGCAGCATCTATGACAAGGCGCATGATTTTGAGCGCGAGATCCGGTACTACCGCGAGGCCGCGCAGGTCTATTCCGAAGATCCGGCTATTGAACTTTCCATCGCAAACAATATCGGCTTCGCGCTGCAACAGCTTGGCCGCTACGATGAATCCATCGCGAATTTCCAGCGGGCGTTGACAATCGCGACATCGCTAAAGAGTGCCTATCTCGAAGCAAATATCCTGACCAATCTGGCATATGTCTATGCCAAGGCCCATCGCTTTGACGCCGCAACGAAAGCCGCAGATCAGGCATTTGTGCTTTTGGGCAAGAACGATACGACCGGCGAAACGCGCTTTGTCTGGGGCGTCAAAGCCGAGATTGAATATCAGCGCGGCGCGCTGAAGGCCGCCGCCCGCGACCTCAGCAAAACCTTTGATGGCGTTGATCTGAAAACCACCATCACACCTTTTCGCGACATCCATCAAATTGCCTACAAAGTCTATAAGGCACTGGGCAATTATCCGCTTGCGCTGGAGCATCTCGAAGCTTTCAAACGCCTGGGTGATGAGGGCCGCTCACTGGCCGCATCTGCAAATCTGGCGCTGATGGGCGCCCAGTTTGATTTTGCGACCCAGCAATTCGAAATCGAACATTTGAAATCCGAACAGCTGAAACGTGACATCAGCCTGCGCAAATCGCGCGAGGCAACACAACAGGTCATCTTTGCCGCGTTAGGACTGATCGGTTTGATCCTGATGATCTGGATCGGCTGGCGGCACATGCTGGTTCGCCGCCATCGCAATGCGATTGCACAAAAGAACGTGGCGCTGACCAAAACATTGGCAGAACGCGACGGCGAAATTGAACGGCGCATCGAAGTCGAACAGGATCTGCGCCATGCGACACAGGCCGCAGAAGCCGCCAATCTGGCCAAGAGTCATTTCCTGGCCAATATGAGCCACGAATTGCGCACGCCCTTGAATGCCATCATCGGTTTTTCGGAGCTGATGGCATCCGGCGCCATTGTGGGACCGAAAGTTCAGGAATATTCGGACGACATTAACAAAAGCGGTCAGAATCTGCTTTGCATTCTCAACGACATTCTTGATATGGCGCGCATTGATGCGGGCACCGTCACGATTGCCGAAAATGACATGCTGCTGGGCGATATTGTGAAGCGCGCGATAACGGAAGCCAAAGACAACGCTGGCACGCCGGACAAAAACATCCATTTCAATGACAACAATCTCGGCGTTCGGGTGCGCGGCGATGAGAACCGGCTGCGTCAGATTTTTATGAACCTGCTATCCAATGCGATAAAATATACAGATGATGGCGGACGCATTGATGTGCGTATTGAAACGGCAGGCGACGGCATTGATATTGTCTTCAGCGACACCGGCATCGGTATTCCCGAAGACAAGCTGACAACAGTCGTGGAGCCATTTGGACAAACCGAAAGTGCTTATGCGCGCGTGCATGGCGGGGTCGGGCTGGGTCTTCCGATCGTGAAAGCCCTGACACAGCTTCACGGCGGACGCTTCACAATGACCAGCCAGGAAGGTGAAGGCACCGAAGCGCGCGTTCACCTTCCCAGTGAGCGTGTTTTGCAAGTGCCACAAGCAATTCAGGCCAATCTGGCGTCCTGACACGGTTAGCGGCAGCGCGCACCGATGGTTACTGCTAATCAAAAATTAATCTCGTCTTAGCGAAACATGACCGTGCTGCAATGAATTAACGTCTGTTTAAACGCTCGCGCCCAACACTGGCCGCATAATTATAAGATTGCCGGTGGGGTAAAGTATGCGGAAGATGTTGTTGGCGGGTGCCGCCGTTGCGTGCTTGATGGCGGGAAGCAGCGCTCAGGCAGGTTTTCTTTCTGGCCTGACCCAGAGTTCACCAAAATCAAGTTCCGACCAGAAAATGGTTCAGCCCTTCTACGGCACGATCAATCCGTTCTATGGCTCCATCAATCCGTTCTACGGTTCCATCAATCCATTCTACGGCACGATCAGCCCGTTCTGGGGTGACATCTCACCCTTCTGGGGAACCATTGATCCCTTCTACGGCACGATCAACCCGTTCTATGGTACCATCGATCCGTTCTGGGGAACGATTGACCCCTTCGGTGCAGACACCAATACGTTCTGGGGCACGGTTGGCCCGTATTGGAAGTCTGCCGGCCCGCAATGGGGCGCGATCAACAAGGAATGGGGCGCGCTGCAATCGGCCAACGCCACCGATTATTCCACCCTGCAACAGCAAATGACGGCGTTCTTCCAGCAGGCCCAGGATTTCTGGGGCCCGGCGGTGCAAAAATATACGGGCAAGGATTTCGCGAGCGGTTTCGCCAATGACATGATGGCGAAATACAATATCGACGTGAATGATCCGGCTTCCCTTGCCAACACCGATGCGGCCACGCGCTCCTTCTTCTTCCTGAACTGGTATGACGGGTTGATGAATTTCACCGGCGTCGATCACCTCGATTGGTGGATGCCGGCGATCAATTGGTCGCCGATGCTGGCCCAGACCGCGGGCAGCGAACAAACGGCCATTATCGGTCTACTGGATTCTACAACCACAGCCGAGAGCGCCAATGTTGACAAGATGGTCCTCGTTGGCGGTTATCGCTATTTTGTGAACGAGCATGGCACCGCCGTCGCCAGCCTGATCGCCGCCAAAGAGGACGGGCATGGCGTGATGGGCGTAGCGCCAAACTCGGTCATCAAAAGCTACAATCCGTTCGACGCCACCGGAACCGCAAACTGGCAAGATGTCGCCGAAGGCATCTCGAAGCTATACAATGTCGGCGCACACGTCGTGAATGCCTCGCTTGGTGTGCCTGGCATGGTAGTTTCCGACGAATGGGTCAACATTCTCAGCGGTCCGATACTCAGCAGGCGCAAACAGGATTTGGTTCTTGTGAAAGCCGCAGGCAATGAAGGCGTCATGCAAACACAAGATGTGCCATGGTTGCTCAGTCTGAAGGCGCCAAGTAATCTGATTGTTGTGGGCTCGGTCAATCCGAACAATGAAATCTCGTCCTTCTCCAACACGCCGGGCGAAGCCTGCTTTACAGTGTTGGGTATCTGTGCAGAACAAAACAAACTGAAATACCGCTTTATCGTTGCGCCGGGCGAATTGTTGCTGGTGTCTGATGGCCACGGCGGCGTCACGCGCATGAGCGGCACATCCTTTGCCGCGCCATTGGTGACAGGTGCGGTCGCATTACTGCAGCAACGTTGGCCATGGTTGGCAAACTATGCCGAAGAAACAGCACAGATCATTTTCCGCTCGGCGAAAGATCTGGGCGCGCCCGGTGTCGATCCCGTCTATGGCTGGGGTGAGTTGGACGTGCAGGCGTCACAATCGCCGCTCGATTTCGACAATCTCACTGTTTACAAGCCCTATACCTATGACGGCAAACCCGTTTACACGCCGTGGTTCCCCAATTCATCGGCCTCATCGCTGAAACAATCGGTGATGGATCCAGGGCAGTTGAACCTGTGGCAGAACCAAGGCGCCTTCATCGTTGCGTTTGAGCGTATCGGCAGCACCTATCGCGACTTTGAAATTCCGCTGAGCAATCTGCTTGTCGGCAAGGACCAGAGGGTCAACGGCAACAACGCGCAGTTTCAGTCCTATCTCTATCAGCGCATGATCGATTGGGCGCATGGCACAAACTCGCTGGCGTTCAATTCGCGCTCGATTCAGGCTGCCTCTGGCGATTGGCAATTCAACATCGTGACCACGCAATCCACGATCGACGAAACCAATCGCGGCGAAGGGCCGATCCATACATCGTTCACCGCATCCAACCGTGATGCCGGTATCGAACTGCGCTTTGGCGAGGGCAATGGCGCACACAGCCTGATGGGCAATGATGCCTTTGCGATGCGTTCGGATTTTGATCCGGCGACCGGCGGCGTCAATCCGGTTCTGGGTTTTGCATCCGGCGGCATGTATGCCAGCGGCGGCATCGCCGTCACGGACAATGTGAAGCTGAACATTGGCTTCAGCCAGAAATCGGACAACCACACCTATATCGACCCGACCTTCGGGCCGGTTCAGAGCGTTCCGTTTAGTACAAGCCGCAACACCGCCTCTGTCGCCAGCCTGGAATACACAATCGCGCATGGCGTCACGCTCAATGCGTCTTACACCAGCCTGAACGAAAACAATGGCCTGCTGGGCTCGCAAGGCAGCGGCACATTCGCGTTCGCCAATGGTGCAAGCACCAAAGGCACCACATTGGGTGCAACCGCCGCGCTCACCAATGGCTGGACATTGTCGGGCTCGGCCACGATGGCGCACACCGTTGCACCCATGGCCGTGCAATCGGGCCTGTCACTGACGCAAGATGGTTTAACATCAACGGCGTTTGAAATTGCGGGCGCAAAGACAGGCGTGTTTGCAGATTTCGACACAATACGCGTGTCGCTGACCCAGCCGCTGCATGTCACAAGCGGCGCGCTGAACTACACGTCATATCAGGTCACAGACCGGCAAACCGGCGCAATCGGCCCGGTCACCCAAACCTGGAACGTGTCCGGCAACCGCGAATACCGCATGGAAGCGGTTTATGGACTGCCCGTGATGGATGGCCGCGCACGGATCGAAGGGTTCGGCCTTCTGAATATGAACCCGTCGCTTTATCCCGATACAAAACTCTCCGTTTCGGTTGGCGGCCAGTTCCGCATCAATCTGTGACCGGTTAGCGAACCCCCCGCTATCCGATCAATGGTGCCGTCGAAAGGTCCCTTGCCCGGGGGGCCTTTCTTCGTTGCGGTTTCACGGGATCAGCAGAACGCGGCCCACCGCTTTGCGGCTTTCAATATAGGCGTGGGCGGCGGCGGCTTCGCTGAGCGGAAATGTTTTGTCGATCACAACTTTCAAATCGCCGCGTGCAACTTCTTCGATCAGGTTTTGAATATTGTCATGCACACGGTCGGTCATGATTTCCGCGCCCAGAAACACACCGGATAGCGAACAGTTGCCGCCCATCATGGTGGAGACATCGACGACCATCGGTTCGCGCCCCGCCTGTCCCACCATTGAGACGCGCCCGCGATAGCCCAGCGATAAAATACTGCCCTGCAAGGTTGGCCCGCCAACCGAATCCACCACCAGATCGACGCCCTTGTTATCGGTCGCGCGCATCACCGCCGTTGGCACCTCGTCTTTTTTGTAATTGATGCCGAGATCAAGGCCCAGCGGTTTCAGCTTTTCCAGCCGCTCATCGCTTGAGGCGGTGGCCAGCACGCGCGCACCCGCGCGTTTGGCAAGCTGGATCGCGGCAATGCCCACGCCGCTTGCGCCCGCCTGCACCAAAACTGTTTCGCCCTTTTTCAAACGGCCAAATTCAAACAGGCAATCATGCGCGGTGCCGAACGTCACCGGAATGACCGCGGCCTGTTTCACATCCATGCCTTGCGGAACGGGCCAGGCATTGCGCGCCGGCACGCTGCGCAAGGCCGCGTGGGAGCCATCCATATTCACGGTGGCAACCTTCTGGCCCAATTTCAGATGCGTAACCTGTGCACCCAATTCGACAATTTCGCCCGCCGCCTGATAGCCAACAATATGCGAGCGCGCATTCAGCGCACCACGCCAGCGGTTCAACGTATCACCGCCTTCAATACTGATCGCCTCCACTTTGATCACCACGCCTTGCGGGTGACATTTGGGGTCGGCAACATCTTCATATTTCAAAACGGAGGGATCACCGTTTTCGTAATAGACGGCCGCTTTCATGGTGCGTTTCCTTTTTGGTTGTGTTGCGATTGTTCCAGCCCGGCGCGGACCAGCGCGCGGTAAAATTTCTCTTTCAGTCCGCGCGGACGTTCCAGCCCCATGCGTGCCAGCGCCGCTTCATCATCGCCGCCGCCGAAAAATCCGCGCAATGCAAACCGCGCCAGTTTCAACGGTGATGTGCTTGCCCCTTGGGCCGCTTGCAACGCATCGATCAGGCGTTGTTCCACCGCATCAAAATCACTGCCGAACGGGAACCGTGGCAAAAGCCCGTGCTGTTCCAGCGGCGCCAAGGCGGCGGCCAGACGATCCGGCGTATTGTTTCGATATTCGGGCGGAATTTCATAATCACCTGCAATCTTGCCCGCCTTCTTCGCCGTCGCCAGCAGCTCTGGCTGAAAACGCGAATCCGCAATCGACAGCATTGCCGCGATCACCTCGTTATCCGGCTTGCCGCGCAAATCGGCCACGCCATATTCGCTGACCACCATGTCGCGCAAATGGCGTGGGATCGTTTCATGCCCATACGACCAGCGAATGTTCGAGCTGGTCTTGCCATCCTTCGCCCGCGTGGATTTCAACATGATGACAGAGCGCGCGTCCTTGAGCGCAAACGCCTGTTCGACAAAATTATACTGTCCGCCGACACCGGAGACGACACGTCCGTCCTCCAGCCCGTCCGATACCACCGCGCCCAGCAAGGTTGCCATCATCGCGCTGTTGATAAAGCGCGCCCCAACCCGCGCGGCGCGCTTGGCCGCGACATCGCCGTAAAGTTCGTTGGTGAATGATACTGCGCTCATTTGCAATTTGGCGCGGGTGGCCGGGTCCATTTCGCGCAAGCGGCGATAGAAACTGCGTGGGCCGACAAAGAACGCACCGTGCATCACCGCGCCATCCACTTCGCGCTTTAAAATGCCCGCATCCATCAGACCTAAAAGCGCATCGACAAACATTTCCGTTGCCGCATAAAGCCCGGTTTCAAATGGCGTATCGTGGCAAGGTTTGGCTGTAATGCCGGGCAGAAGCCGCGCGATGCCATCACAAAACGCAGCATTGTGTGTGTGCCGCAGGATCAGCGCCTGCGCCGCCGCATCGCCCTCCTGTCCGATACCGATTTGCAAGGTGCCACCATCGGGCACCAGCCGCGCAATGTGCAACCCAAGCGCATAGTCGGCCATTGTCAGCGGCAATTTGGGCGGCGCGAACAGGGTAAATTGTGTCTCTTTTGTATCCAGCATGCCGCCAAATTCCGCGGCGGCCAAATCGCCTGCGCCCGGCATAAACGGCAATTCATCATTGACCTGTCCGGTCAGCAGAAAATCTACCTCGCCCTTTTCGCGCGCTTCCAGCAGATCCACTGTGATGTCGGTGTTGCAACTCAAACTGTAACGCGCGCCCGCGCCTTCGCCCTCACGCGCAACCAATTGCGCCACCACATTGACACCGCGCTGAATGAGATAGCGCACGGCATGGGTGTAATTGGCAGAGATATAATGCTGCTGTGCCTGCTTATTGTTCAACCAGCGTCCGGCCTGAAAAAAGAATTCATTGACCTCGATATTTTTCGGCAGCGCATGTTTGCGCAGCGCGCGCGCATAGGCCAGCGGCGGCGACCCACCCATCGTTCGTTCAAACACCGGACCAAGCAACCGCTTTTCCAATTCGCTTTTAAGCGGCGGCGGCTCCAATGTCAGCGCCGTGAAAATTTGCAAATTGATCGTGGGGTCCGCGGCGGCGCGCGCAAAAAGCGCATTGGCAATGTGATTGGCCTTGCCCAGCCCCAACGGCAGGCCCAGCACAATGGTTTTTCCCACGCGGGCGATAATGTCATCCACCGCGTCTTCCGCGTCACGATACATTGTGGGTGTGCTTGTCATGGGGCTTTGCAAAACATGATTCTATCCGGGTTTCGGCCATCTTGGCTGGTCTTGGCTTACCGCGCCAGATGCGCGGCGGCCGCACGCCTTCTTGCATTGCCTCTGTTGAAGCATGTTAGGCTTCACGCAGATATACGCATTATTTGGGGGGGCTTCATGCGGATCATCATTCTGGCCGGCGTTCTGTCTTTGTTGTGCGGGAGCGTTGCGGCAGCCGCCTCCGCTGTGCCGCCTGCCCCGCCCAAGGCCGTGCTCTATCGTCACGTCACACTGATTGATGGCACCGGGGCGCCCGCACAAAAAGACATGACCATTGTCACGCGTAGCGATCGCATTGCGGCCGTCGTGCCCACTGCGCGCGACGGTGCCTATCACACCAAGAATGCGAAGCTGGTGGATATGAGCGGGCGTTATGCCCTTCCCGGCCTGATCAACTCCCATGTGCATATGGCGACCGCGCCCAATCTGCCCTTCGCCAAAGCCTTGCTACGGCGCAATCTTTACAGCGGCGTCACCGCGGTGCGCGACATGGCGGGCGATGCGCGCGTTCTGGCCTATCTGTCACGCGCCGCCTTGCTGGGCGAAATTCCATCGCCGGATATTTATTATGCCGCGCTGATGGCGGGGCCGGAATTTTTCAAAGACCCGCGCACCATCGCCGCCGCGCGCGGGCGCAAACCCGGTGATGTGCCGTGGCTGCGCGCGGTGACCGACAAAACCGATATGCCCCTTGCGATAGCAGAGGCGCGCGGCACCGGCGCAACAGGTTTGAAAATCTATGCCGATCTGCCGGGCCATCTGGTGAAAAAAATTACTGCCGAGGCGCACCGCCAGCACATGCTGGTGTGGACACACGCCGCCATCTTTCCCGCCACACCGAAACAGGTGCTGGATGCGGGCACCGATGTGGACAGCCATGTCTGCATGCTGGCCTATCAGGTGTCGCGCGATATTCCGCGCGCCTATCACAATCGCGCGCCTGTCAATCCGGCACGCATCGGCAAGATGAATGTGGTGATCGGCGGCCTGTTCGATCAGATGCACAAAAACGGCACCATTCTGGATGCGACCTTGTGGATTTATCCGGATATGGAACGCGAACACGAAGCCAATCCGGGCAGCGCCGCGCCTTATTGCTCCGCCGCCTTGGCCGAACGGCTGACCGCTGACGCACATGCCGCCAAGGTGATGATCTCCACCGGAACTGATGGCTATGCGCAATGGGATTCACCCTTTGCCGCGGTGTATGACGAGATGGCGCTGTTGGTACACAAAGCGGGCATGACCCCGCTGGAGGCAATCCAATCGGCCACACAGATTGGCGCGAAAACGGTGGGCCACGAAAAAGACATGGGCACCATCGCACCGGGCAAACTCGCCAACATCATGTTCACGGCAAAGAACCCGGCAGCGAAGATTGAAAATCTGAAATCCATTGTGCTGACGGTGAAACGCGGGCGCAGCTTCCCGCGCAAGGATTACCGGCCCATCACCCGCGCCGAAGCCAGCGGGGATTTATAAGGCCTCTCCCCTACAAGACTTGGCAACATAGCCCGGCAACACAGGTTTACGCGCGCGTCAGCGGCGGTATGATGCGCCATCTCACGCGCAAGCCCTTGCGCCGCCACACGCATATCCTTTGGGGGGGACGGCATGTATTTTTGGAACCGGCGCAAATCGCTGGACGCTTTGGCGAGTCTCGAAGAAGGCAAAAAGCTGAAACCCACCTTAAGCTGGTGGCATCTGGTGGCCATGGGCGTGGGCGCGATTGTCGGCACCGGCATTTACACGCTGACCGGCATTGGTGCCGGGCTGGCGGGGCCCGCGGTCATTCTGTCGTTTGCGCTGTGCGGATTGATCTGTGCCTGCGCTGCGTTCTGTTACGCCGAAATGGCGACGATGATTCCCGCCGCGGGCAGCGCCTATACCTATTCCTATGCCGTGTTGGGCGAGATGCTGGCCTGGATTGTCGGCTGGAGTTTGATTCTGGAATACACCGTTGCCGCCGCCGCGGTGGCCGTGGGCTGGTCCGCCCATGTTGCCGAATTTATCAAGGCGGCAGGTATCCCCATTCCCGAACAATTGCTGCATGGCGTGATGTCGGGCGGGCTGGTTGATCTTCCCGCCATCATCATTGCCGGTGCTGTGACGTTGCTGCTGATTGCGGGCACACGCGAAAGCGCGACGGTGAATCTGTTTCTTGTCGGCATCAAGATCGCCGCGCTGATCCTGTTTGTCGTGTTGACCAGCATGGCGTTTGATCCATCGCGATTTGTGCCCTTCGCACCCTATGGCTTTGGCGCGCATGTCGATCCCGATGGGGTAAAGCGCGGCGTCATGGCGGCGGCGGCGCTGATCTTCTTTGCATTCTATGGCTTCGATGCGGTGTCCACCGCGGCAGAGGAAACCAAAAATCCGTCGCGCGACCTGACCATTGGCATTATCGGTTCCATGGCGATTTGTACCGTCATTTATGTACTCGTCGCGGGCTCCGCACTGGGCGCATCGTCCTATCTCGATTTTTCACAGAGCGCCGCACCGCTGGTCTACATTCTGGAAGGCATGGGCCGCATGTTCTCGGCACAGATCGTTGCCAGCGCCGCCATCATCGCCCTGCCAACCGTGATTCTGGTTTTGATGTATGGCCAAAGCCGCGTCTTTTTTGTGATGGCGCGCGACGGGCTTTTGCCGCAATCACTTTCCACCGTACACAAGACGCGCGGCACACCGGTGTTGATGACAGCGCTGACGGGATTGGCCGTGGCGGTACTCGCGGCAACCTTGCGGCTGGATGAAATTGCATTGCTCGCTAATGCGGGCACGCTGGCCGCGTTTGTGGCCGTTGCCTCTTGCGTGCTGGTGCTGCGCCTGCGTGATCCGGGCCGCGCGCGCCCGTTTCGCACACCGCTTGTCTGGATCATCGCGCCGTTCTGCATTATCGGCTGCCTGTACCTGTTCTTTAACGGTCTGCCGGAGTTCACACGCGTCTGGTTTGTGCTGTGGAACGGTGCCGGGCTGATCCTGTATTTTGCCTATGGCGCAAGGCGAAGCCGGCTAAGGCGCGAGGGCGTATAGGTTTTTCGCAGCGCAACATATGCGCGCGCGCGTGTAGCATTGCTCTAACCCGCAATTAACCGGGGGCGTGTAGGATGTTGGTTGATATATAATTATCAGCCGAAAGAGACGCCGGACATGTCCGACGCATTGCTAAAAGCCTATTCGGAAATTGATCCGAAAAACCTGACGCATCCCACGCTGGCTTTTTTGCGCAGCTATTGGGATGAAAAACGCGGCGCGCGCCTTATGCCATCGCGCAAGGAAATCCGCCCGTCCGATCTGCGCAGTCATCTGGGTTATGTGTTGATGATTGAACCGATTGATGATTGCGCGGATTTTCGCTACCGCCTGATCGGCACGCTGGTCACGCAATATTTCCTGACCGACGCCACGGGCAAGACTGTCAGCGAATCCTTTGCCCATCATGGCACAGCCGCAGTAAAGGGCGTCACCGCACTCTTGCGCAAAACCGCGCGCGATTGCATTCCCATGCGCAGCTATGGCGACGCCAACTGGCTGCAACAGGGCTTGGAGAGTTTTGAAGCGATCTATCTGCCGCTCTCTGACGATGGCAAAACCTGCAACATGATTTTGCATGCCTTCGTGTTCGACCGCTCCAAAGTGATGATGGCGCGCGAGATTGCACGCGCCAATGGCGGCGAGCTACCCGTTATCAGTTAGCATCCCCTGTCAGCCACAGTGCAACGCAGCATGGCACAGCCCAGGCATTGCGGCTTGCAGCTTTGCACCTCCTTGGGCTAGCACTTTGGCTCCGGGGGAACCACACATGACAAACATCGCGGCTGACGATTCGGCGCAACGCAGAAACATGACCCTGGTGGTTGCGGCATCGTCCGCGGGCACCATGTTTGAATGGTATGATTTTTTTATCTTCGGCTCGCTGGCCGCCATCATCGCGCATCATTTCTTTTCGACCGCCGGTGAAACGCAAGGTTTCATCTTTGCGCTGCTCACCTTTGCCGCCGGGTTTGCGGTGCGTCCGCTTGGCGCTTTGGTCTTTGGCCGCTTTGGCGATCTGACGGGGCGCAAGCGCACCTTCATCGTCACCATTTCTGTGATGGGTCTGGCCACGGTCGCGGTGGGCTTTTTGCCCGATTACAATACCATCGGTGTGGCCGCGCCCTATATGTTGATCGGCCTTCGCATTTTGCAGGGCTTTGCGATTGGCGGCGAATATGGCGGAGCCGCGATCTATGTCGCCGAACATTCCAGGCCGGGCAAACGCGGTGCCGCTACGGGATGGATTCAGGTCTCTGCATCCTTTGGTCTGCTTCTCGCACTCGGCGTGATTTTGGTGACGCGCACGATCATGGGCGAGGATGCATTTGTCGCCTGGGGCTGGCGTATCCCGTTTCTGCTGTCGGCGGTTCTGCTCGGCATCTCGTTGTGGATTCGGCTCAAGCTCGATGAATCGCCGATGTTCAAAAAAATTCAGGCTGCGGGCAAAGCCTCCAAAGCACCTGTCTCGGAAGCATTCCTGCGCTGGAGCAATTTGAAAATCGTGCTTCTGGTGTTGTTCGCCGTTCTGATGGGACAGGGCGTCGTCTGGTACATGGCGCAGTTCTACACGCAGTTCTTTCTGGAACGCGTGATGAAGGTGGAACCGGCTGTCGTCAACGCGTTGATCATGGGCATTACGGCTGCCGGTGCGCCGCTGTTTTTGTTCTTCGGCTGGCTGTCGGATCGTGTCGGGCGCAAGCCGGTGATGGCGTTCGGCCTTGCGCTGGCGGCGATCAGTTATTTTCCCGGCTTTCACATGCTGACCAATGCGGTGAACCCCGCACTGGCACAGGCATCGCACAAGGCGCCGGTCAGTGTTGTTGCCAACCCCGCCGATTGTTCGATCCAATTCGACATGATCGGCAAGGCAAAATTTGTCAGCTCCTGCGACATCGCAAAATCCACGCTGACAGGCCTTGGCATTCCCTACAACAATGAGGCCGCTCCAAAATCAGGTCCGGCCATTGTCGCCATTGGTTCACAAACATTGGAGAGCCCGGAAGGAACTGGCTTGAGCGGCGATGCGCTAAGCCACGCCACGGCGCAATTCAAAACACAATTGCAAACTGCATTGACCGCGGCGGGTTATCCGGCACGCGCCGAAACCGGTAAAATCAATATCCCCCTAACCCTGGCGATATTGATGGTGTTCGTGCTGGCCGCCGCCGCGCTTTACGGCCCGCAGGCCGCGGCGTTGGTGGAACTGTTTCCCACGCGCATCCGCTACACCGCGATGTCGGTGCCCTATCATGTCGGCGTCGGCTGGTTCGGCGGATTTTTGCCGGCGACCGCCTTTGCCATCGTTGCGGCTACGGGAAACATTTATGCCGGGCTTTGGTACCCGGTCATCATTTCTGGCATCGGCTTTATTCTTACTGCGTTCTTCCTGCCCGAAACACACAAGCGCGACTTGGAAGCGTGAATGAAGGCGCGGAAAAAGACTAGCGCAATTCCAGCGGCACGCCGGGTTCGTTCTTGCTGGTATGAATCACCAGCGCAGTTTTCACGCTGGCCACACTTGCCGCGCTTGTCAGTTCGGTAATGAATGTCTGGAAGGTGGACAAATCCTTTGCGACGCATTTCAACAGAAAATCCACCTCACCGGACAGCATGTAACATTCGCGCACAGCGGGCCATGAGCTGATCTGTTGCTCGAATTTTTTCAAATCCGAATCCGCCTGACTGTTCAAACCGACAAACGCATAACCCGTTACTTCAAAGCCGAGTGACTTAGGGTCAAGATCGGCGTGATAACCTCTGATGTATCCGGCCTTCTCCAATGCGCGCATCCGGCGCAAACATGGCGGCGCTGTTATCTTTGCCCGCCGCGACAACTCCACATTGGTGATCCGGCCATTGGCTTGCAGTTCGCTGAGAATCCGCAGATCGATGGAGTCGAGTTTATGATGGTCCATAGGGCTCACCCGTTCTAAAAGCGGCGGTATTTAACTCCACCGCGCGCCCCAGCGCAATAATGTTTCGAGGATTTGATAGTTCGTGTCGCACAGCATGACCGAAAACCAGCAAATGCCTGCCTTTTCCCCCAAATCCTGCTGGGTGGTCAGCGAAGGGGCTGCGGGCATGGAAAATCAGGCGCTTGGGCTGGCCGAACGGCTGGGTCTGCCCGTCACAATCAAGCGGGTGCGGCTGGCCAAACGCTGGGGCTGGATGGCACCGCGCCTGCCGGTTTCGCCCTTTGGACGCGAGGCGCGCGGCACCGACCGGCTGACCCCACCCTGGCCGCGAATCGCCATTGGCTGCGGACGCCAATCCATCCCCTTCATGCTGGCGATCAAAAAGGCCAGCCCGCAAACGCTCATCGTGCAATGCCAGCACCCGCGGATTGATCCGGCCCGGTTCGATCTGGTGTTGCCGCCGCTGCATGATGGCCTGATCGGCGCGAATGTCCTGCCGCTGGTGGGCAGCCCCAACCGCATCACCACAGAACGGCTGGAAAAAGCGCGCAAACCCGCCGCCATCCGCTTTGCGCATTTGCGCAAACCCATCCTCACCGTGCTGGTCGGCGGCAAAAGTGCGGCCTATCGCTTTACCGCGGCGGCCGGGGCCGAACTTGGCCATGCACTGGCCAGCCTTGCCCAAACCCACGGGCTGATCGTGCTGCCCTCACGGCGCACGGGGGCACAGACACATGCCCAGATCAGCAACGCCCTTGCCGGAAGTGATGCCTTTATCTGGGACAGGTCCGGCGACAACCCCTATCTGGGTGCGCTGGCGCTGGCCGATGCGTTTCTTGTTACATCCGATTCGGTGAACATGGCTTGCGAGGCGGCGGCCACGGGCAAGCCGGTGCATATTTTTGCCCTGCCCGGCGGCACGGCCAAGTTCAACCGCTTCCACGCCTCGCTGGAAGCCAAGGGAATCACCCGCCCGTTTACCGGGAAAATCGAGCAATGGCGCTATGCGCCCCTCGATGAAACAGGCCGGGCAACAACACAAATTCGTGCCCTTCTTGACCTTTCGGGTCAGCCTACCGATATGAACCTGTAGAAGGGGCAGGCGCCGCGCCAAATTTGCGGCAACGCATCCTGCAATAGAAAAAAGTCTGGAGCGTCATGTCTGCCGCCGAAACCGCATTGCATGCCAAAACTATTATCCTGGGCAGCGGGCCTGCCGGTGCCACCGCCGCAATCTATGCCGCGCGCGCCATGCTGGAGCCGGTGATGATCGCCGGTATTCAGCCGGGTGGTCAGCTAACCATCACCACCGAGGTGGAAAACTATCCCGGTTTTGCCGAGGCCATTCAGGGCCCGTGGCTGATGGAACAGATGCAGGCACAGGCCGAAAATGTCGGCACAAAGATTGTGCAAGACACGATTGCCACCGCTGATCTGGCGCATCGCCCGTTCACCCTGATTGGCGATTCGGGCAAGCGTTACACCTGCGATACGCTGATCATCGCAACCGGCGCATCCGCAAACTGGCTGGGTCTGGAATCAGAAACCAGATTTCAGGGCTTCGGCGTTTCGGCGTGTGCGACATGCGACGGGTTTTTCTATCGCGACAAGGAAGTCGCCGTTGTCGGCGGCGGCAACACCGCGGTCGAAGAAGCGCTGTTCCTGACCAATTTTGCCAGCAAGGTGACCTTGATCCATCGGCGCGACGAATTGCGCGCCGACAAAACCAATCAGGCACGGCTGCACGCGCACCCCAAAATACATGTACTGTTCGATCATGTTGTCGAAGAGGTCGAAGGCACAACCGATCCGCTTTCGGTGACCGGCATAAAAATCCGCAATGTGAACGACAACGGCACACGCGTTTTGCCGGTGCATGGTCTTTTCATTGCCATCGGCCATTCGCCCGCCACGTCCCTGTTCAAGGGGCAACTGGATATGGACGCCGAGGGCTACATCCTGACCAAACCGGATTCGACATACACCTCTATTCCCGGCGTGTTCGCGGCGGGCGATGTGAAAGACAAGATTTTCCGTCAGGCGGTGACCGCCGCAGGCATGGGCTGCATGGCCGCGCTGGAAGCCGAACGGTTTCTGGCGGGCGGTCACGAATGACTGACTGGCACGCATTGACTGGCACGAATTGACTGGCATGGCTGACCGGGCACTAACGCCTTAACGGCATCTTTTGGGAGCCGTCATGGACTGGGACAAACTACGCATCTTTCATGCTGTCGCATCTGCGGGCAGTTTTACACATGCCGGGCAGATGCTGACGCTTAGCCAGTCTGCTGTCAGCCGCCAGATCAGCGCGCTAGAAGAAGAAATTGCCACGCCGCTGTTTCAACGCCACGCGCGCGGGCTGACGCTGACCGACGAAGGCGAAATGCTGTATGGCGCGGTGAGCGATGTTCTGGCGCGGCTGGGCGCGGTCGAAGAAGCGCTGAAGAATGTGCAGGAAGCGCCGCGTGGTTCGTTGAAAGTCACCGCCACGCAAGGGTTCGGCACGCATTGGCTGATGCCGCGGCTGGATGGCTTTCTTGGCGAGTTTCCCGAATTGCAGGTCCATCTTTTGATGGAGGACCGCGAGCTGGATCTGGCCCAGCGCGAGGCCGACATTGCCATTCGCATGCGCGCGCCGGTGCAGGCCGATCTGATACAGCGCAAGCTGTTCACGATGCACTATCACATCTATGCGACGCCCGGATATCTGGAACGCACCAGCACACCGCAAAAGCTCGAAGACCTGTGCGACCACACCGTCATCGTTTATGGCGAAACCGCCGCGCCGGAAATTCGCGAAGTGAACTGGCTGTTGGATACGACGCGCCGCCTGCGTCCCGGCGGCTGCGCACAGGTTCTGCGCATCAACAATCTGTCGGGCATTTTGTGCGCCGCCGAACATGGGCTGGGCCTTGCCGCCCTGCCCGATTATCTGGCTGCTGAACATCGCGGGCTGGTGCGCGTTCTGCCGCAAATCGAGGGGCCCAGCTTTGATGTGCATCTGGCCTATCCCGATGCCCTGCGCCAATCCAAGCGGGTGGCCGCGTTCCGCGATTTTCTGGTCCGCGCCGCCAAGGAATGGCAGTTTTAAGCCTGTTTCCCGGCCTTCTCTTCTGCCGCAGCAAGCCTAACCAAAATGTCACCTGCGCCCCTATTGAACCGGGGCAAAGGGTGCCTATCTCAGGTATGTCGCTTTGTCCCCCCACAAAGCGGCAACACGGCGAACCCCTCGCCGGCTGGCATGCGCACCCCCTTGCGCGGCCAGCACCCCCGCGTGGACCGGAAGCCTCGCGAGGATACCCAAGCTGACTGCCGCCGCCGGAGCCCCAAAAGCTCCGGCGGTAATTTTTTGTGTTTTTGGCGGAGCCCCAAAAGCTCCGGCGGTAATTTTTTGTCCTCTAATGTCTTGTCGCGTCAGGCCGCGGCCTTGTGCGTTGCCACCACCGAGTCCGCCAGCTTGCCGCTCAGCTCGGCCAGATGATCGAACGCCACCTCGAATGTGCCGACCCCTTGTGTCAGTGAGCGCAAATCAATGATCAGGCCATGCAGTTCGGATTGCGGCATTTGCGCCTCCACGCTGTCCCAGCCTCTCCAGCCCGGCCGCGCATCAAAGCCCATCAATTGTCCGCGCCGTGTACTGACCACACCGTTGACCTTTGATGTCGCCTCGTTCGGAATGTGAATGCGCACATGCATGATCGGCTCCAGCAGGACCGGCGAACAATTGGGCATGCCTTCCTGCATAGCGGTGCGCGCCGCGATTTGAAACGCCGCGTCCGACGAATCCACTGAATGAAACGAGCCATCAATCAGCGCGACCTTGATATCGACCACCGGAAAACCCAGCGGCCCCTGCTTCATATATTCGATCACACCTTTTTCGACCGAGGGGATGAATTGGCGCGGCACCACGCCGCCGGAGATTTTATCTTCGAACACAAAGCCCGCGCCGCGCGGCATCGGACTGATGGCAATCACCGCATCGCCGAATTGACCGTGCCCGCCGGATTGGCGTTTGTGACGGCCGCGCTGTGTTGTGCTGCTGCGGATGGTTTCCTTGTACGGCACATGCGGAACATGCGTGGACAGCTTCAACCCGTATTTGCTCTCCAGCTTTTCCACCGCGACCTTCAGATGAATTTCGCCCTGCCCGTGCAAAATCATCTCATGCAGATCGGCATTCTGTTCAAAGCCCAGTGACGGGTCTTCCTCGCACAATTTGGCGATGGCCGCGCTGAGCTTCACCTCGTCTTTGCGATCCGGTGCGGCAATGGCCAGGCTGTAAACCGGCGACAGACTCTCGACCTCCACCTTGGGAATTTTACCGGCCCCGGCGCGCAGTGTTTCGCCGGTTTGCACGCCTTCCAGACGGCCAAGCCCGACAACATCGCCAGCCTTCGCTTCGCCCAGCTTGGTTTGCGCGTCGCCCCTCAGCGAAAAAATCCCGCCTATGCGGGCTTCTTTGCCATCGCGGCCTCGCAACACCGCACCATCTTTCAACGATCCGCACAAAACGCGCGCCAAACTCATCTTGCCGCCATGGCTGGAATGATAGGTCTTCAAAATCTGCACGACCGCATCGCCGCCATCACCCACGCCCAGCCGCGTCGCGACTGCATCCACTTGCGGCACTTCATGGCGCAGCGCTTTGAGCAAACGGCGAACCCCATTGTCCCCTTCGGCAGAGCCCATCAGCACCGGCACCACCAAGCCGTCGGCCAATTCCTTGGCAAGATCATCAAACACTTCGTCGCGCGGCGGCTCGATATCGCTGAGCAATTCTTCCATCAGATGCTCGTTATAATCGGCCAGTTTTTCGAGCATGGAAAAGCGCGCTTCTTTTTGGCGTTCCGTCTCACCGCCCATGTCGATCACTTCGGATGGTTGATGCGGCCGGTAGACAAAGGCGCGTTCCAGCGCCAGATCGACAAAGCCCGTCACCGCGCCCTTTTCCCAGATCGGAATCTGGCGCAGCAGCAATGGCGTTTCGCTGGCTTCCTGCAAAAACGCCAGAAGCTCGCGCAACGAGCCGGCCGCTTTTTCAATCTTGTTCACAAACAGGAAATGCGGAATTTGCAAATCTTCCAGCCGCTTCAAATAGGGTTTCAGCATTTGCACTTTGGCGGCTTCGGGTTCGCACACCACTATCGCGGCATCGACGCCCGGCAACACATTCAATGTGTCGGCCAGAAATTCGATGGAGCCGGGACAATCCAGAAAGGTAAAAGTTTCGCCCATGAAATCGGCGGTGGCGCAATTCACCTCCACACTCATTTCGCGGGCGCGCGCTTCGGCGCTGGTATCGCCGACGCTGTTTTTTTGTGTGACGGATCCTTTTCGGTGAATGGTGCCGCTCGCCGCCAAAAGGCTTTCGAGCAGACTTGTTTTGCCGGACCCGTACGGTCCCACCAGGGCCACGTTACGTGGCCCATGTCCTCCATTGTCGCTGGATTTTACCGGTTTTGACATCAAGCGCCTCCATCACCCAAACACGAGGGCGGCCGAGGCGCGGCGGGCGCTGTTCTTCCCAAAGGGCTGGGCGGCGTCACGCGCCCCGCACCCATGATGCTCGCCCCGTTGGCCGCGAAGGGCAAGAGGTGGCGCGCGTTTTCGCGCACACAAGGTTATAATTTTGCATGGAACAGATTGAGAGTCTGCCGCAGCGCGGCATCATCGAAGGTTACTATGGCACGCCCTGGGATTGGACGGCGCGCGCGCAAACCCTGCAATTTCTGGCACCACATGGTTATCGTTTCTACCTTTACGCGCCAAAGGCAGACGAATTTTTGCGCCGCCGCTGGCGCGAACCGCATCCGGCAGACATTTTCGAACCTCTGGAGAAATTCGCGCGCCAGTGCCGCGAAACCGGCGTGGCGTTTGGCGTCGGCTTAAGCCCGTATGAAATTTACCGCGGCTTTGACGATGCAGCCAAACGCGATCTCACCGCCAAGCTGGCGCAACTGGACGCGCTGAAACCGGACATGCTGGCGATCCTGTTCGATGATATGCGCGGCGATTTGCCAAAGCTGGCACAAACACAAAGCGCCATCACCCACTGGATGGCCGAACGCACCCATGCCAAACACATCATCCTGTGCCCGACCTATTATTCCGATGATCCATTATTGGACAAAGTGTTCGGCGCGCGGCCGCAAAATTATCTGGAGGAATTGGGCGAAGCGCTCGACCCCGCCATCGCCATGTTCTGGACCGGCGATAAAATCTGCACCCGCGAATTCACGCCCTGCCATCTTGCGCGCGTCGGCGAACAAATGCGCCGCAAACCGTTTTTGTGGGACAATTACCCCGTCAATGACGGACCACGCATGTCGCCATTTTTGCATCTGCGCGCCTTCACGGGGCGGCCCGCAGCCATCGGCGCGCACATTGCGGGCCATGCGGTGAACCCGGCCCTGCAACCGGTACTCAGCCGTATTCCCATGTTGACTCTGGCACAATCTTACGCGTGCGGAAGCACCTATGACCATGACGCCGCGTTTGTGCGTGCGGCACAAACGGTCACCACGCCAGAACTTGCACGCGCGCTGCAAGATGATCTTGGCCTGTTACAGGACACGGGGTTAGACAATCTGGGCGATGCCGCGGAACACTTGCGCACCCGCTATGCGCAATTCGATCATTCCGCGGCGCGCGAAATTCTGGCCTGGCTGAACGGCGCATACCGCTTTACCGGCGAAATGCTCTAACCAACAGCAACCATCGCAAATTCAGACTTGGCGAATCCGCATTGCGGGCATTCAAAATCATCGGGAATATCGGCCCAGCGTGTGCCCGCCGGAATGTTTTCATCCGGCAGCCCTTCGGCCTCGTCATAGACGAACCCGCAATTCTGGCATTCCCACTTTTGATAGGCGTCGCTCATGTTTTCCTCCGGTGGCGTTGTTCTGTTTGGCCACAGTCTAGCCGCTAGAAAACGCTGTGGCGGCGGCCTGCCATGCGACCAAGGCGCACCCCCAACAGGATGTGGATTTTCCGTTGGCTCCTGCTTATCCAACCCCATCACGGCCACGCGTATAATGCGCGCATGAGATACACACAGCCAAAACCAGCAACATCGGTATCGAAAGAACGCACCTCCTGTCCCGTGCCAAACCGATTGCGATCAAGGATTTGC
>JBDZUY010000021.1:19865-56332 GCA_040255365.1 Hyphomicrobiales bacterium | reverse complement strand
CCCGCCCCCGCCAAAGCGCGAAGGCAAAAAACTGCGCTGGATCGATACGTGGTGACTAGCACATGAAGAAAATCGTTACCTTACGCACTCTGGCGTTAGACTCTTCTCAGTTGGGGATGTGGGCTCGCGATAAATATTCTCTAGACAAAAGCAGGCGCGAAGTTGCCTCGAAATTTGAAACTTTTTTGTTGGATCACGGATATATACCGTTCATATGCTGGCACCATTTGGTGGAATTATTTGGTACACAAAACGTACCGGATAAGCATGTAATAGCGAGATTCCTGAAATCACTCCCGCAGGTTGCCTACATCGCCTCAACATCTAATGGAGAAAGAATCGGGGCGATCACAGACATTCTCGCCCTAGAAGCAGCCACATCCCTAATCGCAGCAGGCCCAATCGCTGTTCGTGACGCAGTCGCAACAGAGATCATTAAATTTGAAACAGGGAACATTCTATTTGAAAATGTAGAGGTATTTATCTCTATAGAGTCCGTCCTGCTGGCAGGGCAAAACAGGAATCGTGAAATCGTTGCGATTACTCAGTCCGAATCGATAACCACGCCAAACATGAAAGTTTTAGACTTACTCAAAGCGGAAATTTCATCACCGAACGAAGTGTCACAGAACTTTTCCGCGTTGCTTGATTCACTTACCGATAGCATTTCGACACGGGGTGACAGGCGTATAAAAGAAGCCGCCACAGTGGCTTCGGGATTTATTGCTAACGCAAAAGGCTTTCTTGGGCATTCACACCCCCAAAACGGCTCAGCATTACTTGCAGAAATCTTGGAAAAATTTGATGTCGATCCATCTACAATTGATACTAATATGACAATCAAGGAACTCAACGAATGGATTTTATTTTTGAGACGGTTGTCTGTCGTATGGAGCAAAGAGCAGATTAGGAAAACTTCTTCGCTCCATAGAGACAAAATTCCAAACTGGATTATCGATTCCGCGCTACGAGATCATAGAGTAGACACCAAACATAGATGCGGCAGCGAGATAGGGGATAGACACTTATCAGCTCTGGCCGCATATGCTGATGTCACATTCGTCGACAGGCGCATTGCTGAATCGTTTCGACAGTGGCAACAAAAAGCCAGAAACCTTTGCGCTCTTACAAATCGTGTCGAGAAAGTGACGCACTACGCTAACGTGCCTGCCGTGCTCAATAAGCAGCTATAGCCGGGCGGTCGCGCATCTTGGACCATCAATCGCTGGATCGATACGTGGTGAGGTGCAGCCCCCATGCTTCGACAAGCTCAGCATGAGGGTTTTGTTTCAACTGCGCACCCTGAAGCCCTTCATCCTGAGCTTGTCGAAGGACGAAGGGCGCAAGGTGCCCCCTACAAACTGACCTCCGTTGGCGTCATCGTGTAGGGCGTTCCGGAAATGCCGCCATCAACCGGCAGCACCGTGCCGGTAAGATACGCGCCTGCTCGGCTGCAATAAAAAATTGCCGGGCCCAGCATGTCGTCATCGCGGCCCACACGGCCCAGCGGCACGCCGCCCTCCACCAGCTTGCGATTGGCGGCCAAAACCGGCGCCAGCATTTTGGTATCAAACGGGCCGGGCGCAATCGCGTTGACCGTGATGTGGTCCTTCGCCAGATGCTTGGCCAGATTGCGCGTCAGATGATGCACCGCCGCCTTGCTGGCCGAATAGGCGTATGTCTCCAGCGACGGCGCGAGCAGCCCGTCAATCGAGCCGATATTGACGATACGGGCCGGGTCGTCCGCGCTGGCAGCGGCGCGCAGCTCGGGCAACAGCGCCTGTGTCAGCAGGAAGATCGCCTTCAGATTGACGTTCATCAGCTTGTCCCAGCCGCTTTCCGAATAGGTATCAATCGGTTCGGCCCAGGCGGCACCCGCATTGTTGATGAGAATGTCGAGCTTGGGCTCGCGCGCTTTTATGTCGGCGGCCAGCGCCTTGACCCCCTCGGTCGTGCCCAGATCGTGCGGCAGGGCGATACAGGTGCCGATTTTGGAGAGTTCCTCCGCCACCGCGGCGCAGGCCGAAGCCTTGCGCGAGGAAATATAGGTTTTCACGCCAGCTTCGACGAAACCACGGGCGATCATCAGGCCAATGCCGCGCGATCCCCCCGTCACCAGCGCGGTTTTGCCGCTGATATCAAACAGGCCTTTCAAGCTCATAAAATGTCCTTTTCCAAATTGTAATTTGCGCGCTTGCGCCGGTGCGCCCCGGTGCTTCTATAATGGCGGTTGGGAGCAATCTAACAGACGATAACCCGTGGGAGACTATCATGCAGGAACGGCTTCAATTCTACATAGACGGCAAGTGGGTTGACCCCGCCACGCCCATGACCATCGATGTCATCAACCCGTCCAACGAAGAGGCCTTTGCGAAAATTTCGCTGGGCTCCAAGGCGGATGTGGACAAGGCCGTAGCCGCCGCCAAAAAGGCGTTTGAAAGCTGGTCCCAGACCAGCAAGGAAGAACGCCTGGCGCTGATGAGCAAGATCGTAGAGGTCTATCAGAAGCGCTATGCCGACATCGTAAAAGCGATCTCGACCGAGATGGGCGCGCCGCTGGGCCTGTCCCAGAACGCGCAGGCGGCGATGGGCGTCGCCCATTTCACGCAGGCCATGGCCGTGCTGAAAGATTTTCAGTTCACCAAAGTACAGGGCCAGACGGGCATCGCGTTTGAGCCGGTGGGCGTGGTTGGCATGATTACGCCATGGAACTGGCCGATCAACCAGATCGCCTGCAAGGTCGCGCCCGCATTGGCCGCCGGTTGCACGATGGTTCTGAAGCCGTCGGAAGTCGCGCCGATGAACGCGCTGCTGTTTGCCGAAGTAATGGATGAAGCCGGCGTACCGCCCGGAGTGTTCAATCTGGTGAACGGCGATGGCCCCACCGTTGGCGAGGCGATGAGCAGCCATCCCGATATCGACATGATGTCGTTCACAGGTTCCACCCGCGCTGGTATCGCGGTGGCCAAAGCCTCTGCCGACACGGTGAAGCGCGTGGCACAAGAATTGGGCGGCAAATCGGCCAACATTGTTCTGGAAGATGCAGACCTGCAAAAGGCGGTGGCCAGCGGCGTGATGAACATGTTCTCCAATTCAGGGCAAAGCTGTAATGCGCCCAGCCGCATGTTCGTGCCCAAAGCCAAGCACGATCAGGCCGCGGAAATCGCCAAAGCAACCGCCGAAAAAGTGAAAGTCGGCGATCCGTTCGCCGAAGGCACAACCATGGGCCCGGTTGTCAGCGAAGTGCAGTACAATAAAATTCAGGGCCTGATCCAAAAGGGCATCGACGAAGGCGCAACCCTTGTCACCGGCGGCACGGGCCGGCCCGAGGGGTTGAATCGCGGTTATTATGTGCGCCCCACCGTGTTCGCCAATGTCACCAACGACATGACCATCGCGCGCGAAGAAATCTTTGGCCCCGTGCTGACGATCCTGCCGTATGAAAACGAAGAAGAGGCAATCCGCCTTGCCAATGACACGGTCTATGGCCTGTCCGGCTATGTGCAGTCCGGCAATATTGAGAATGCGCGCAAAGTGGCGGCGCGTCTTCGCACCGGCAATGTGCACATCAATGGCGCGGGCGTGGATTTGAACGCACCGTTCGGCGGTTACAAACAATCGGGCACGGGTCGCGAATGGGGCGAGTTCGGGTTTGAAGAATTCCTCGAAGTCAAAGCCATGATGGGTTACGGCGCCGCCAAAGCTGCGGAATAAACCGCCCACCGTTAGAACGCAAAATGGTCCCCCTCCCTGCGCGGGAGGGGGATTTTTTTATGCCGGCTGTGCGGGCCTGCGCCATTCACGCAGCAACAGATAAAAAAGCGGCCCGAACGAACCGGCGGCAATGGTGAGCGCGATAAACGGCCACGGCGTAATGCCGCTTTGCCGGGAATCGATCAGCATCCATAAGCTGGCCAAAAGGCAGACTATCACCAGATCGGCGAGGACCTGCGCGCCGCCCCAGCTGAGAAAATGCGGCTCGAAAAGCCCGAAATAGCCAACGTCCAGTAACGCCAGCACAGTCAGAACAGCAAAACCGGCAGTCACGGCAAAAAGCACGATCAAACGTCCAGACATGGTAACCTCCCTTGTGTCTGGCGCCACGATTGCGCCGCACGCGAAGCTGCGCAATTACCTCCAAGGTTATTGAATGGCTTCTCGCGCCGAACGACAATGCTGAACCAACAAGGAGTTCGCCCGTGTCGCTCTCAACCGTGAAACATCGCGAAGATTCCACAAACGGCTTTGGCTCTTTGCTGAAAACCTGTCGGCAAAAGCGCCGTCTGTCGCAACTTGATCTCGCGCTGTCATCCGGCGTTTCACAGCGTCATGTGAGCTTTCTGGAATCCGGCCGCGCCCAACCGTCAAGGAGTATGATCTTGCAACTCAGTGAAACACTGGACGTGCCATTGCGCGAGCGTAACGCGTGGCTCGCCGCCGCAGGCTTTGCCCCCATGTTCAAGGCCCGCACATTGGACGATCCGCAAATGAGCCAAATCATGTCCGCGGTGCAGATGATGCTGACAAACCACGAACCATTCCCGGCTATCGCGATTGACCGCGCATGGAACATCCGTATGTCGAATGGGCCGTTTGACATGATGTGCGCAATGATCAGCCCGGATATGTGGGAGAAAATTGGCGGCCATGAGCGCAATTTGATGCGGCTGCTTTTTCATCCCAACGGCATCAAGGCGTTTGTGACAAATTGGAGTGTGGTGGCACCGCTATTGTGGCACCGCGCCCAGCGTGAGGCCGAAGCCCTGGGCGGCTATGAAATGAAGCAGGTGCTGCTCGATCTTGCCCAATATCAGGATGCAGATACGTTATGGTCCGCAGAAGATGCCGCGTTGTTGCCCATTCTGCCGATGGAAATCGCAAAGGATGGCGTGCATGTCGCGCTTTTCACTGTGATCGCGACGTTCGGAACGGCACAGGATGTGACAACGGACGAACTGCGCATTGAAACCCTGTTTCCCGCCGACGAGGAAACCGAGCTTCTGTTTCGCAGCGCTGCTGCTGGATAAGTCCACGGCGTCAAAATATATTACGAGGCTGCGCCTGCCTGCGGACCAAATGCGCTGTTGGATATCGCGGGCGGGTCTTGCAGCGGCACGCTCAAAACCCCATTTCCCCTACATCACCAGATGTAAATAAAAATCACACCCTGCCCGCGACGGGCAGCAACGCGCCGGTAATGCCGCGTGCATGATTGGAAAGGAGAAATGCAATCACATCGGCCAATTCATCCGGCGACACCCATTTGGAAAAATCCGCATCACTCATGTCTTTGCGGTTTTGCGGCGTATCGATAATGGTGGGCAGTACCGCGTTGACGCGCACGCCCTTGTCTTTCATCTCCTCGGCCAGTGCTTCGGTCAGCCGCGAGACACCGGATTTCGACGCCGTATATGCGCCCATGCCCGCGCCCGCCTTGGCCGTGGCGGCGGCACTGACATTGACAATGGCACCGCCGCTTTGAAGCAGATGCGGCAGCGCCGCTTTGGATGCGGCAACCGCAGTTTTCACATTCATGGTGAAAAGCAGATCCCAAGTCGCCAGATCGCCATCGGCCAGAGTTTCCCAGCGAAAACCGCCCGCAATGTTGACGAGGCCGGTAAGCCCGCCCATCGCCTTTGCCGCCTTGTCCAATGCGGCAGCGGCGGATTTGGCATCGGACAGATCGGCCCCGCCGATGACGGCGCTCATCGTATCGGCCAAACCGGGCGGCGCGGTATCCGCGCGATCTATAGCCGCAACATTGGCGCCGCTTGCGGCCAGATGTTTGGCAACCGCCATGCCCAAAATGCCAAAGGCGCCCGTAACGGCGATTTTTTGTGTCATGTCCGTCTCACTCATATCTGCGCGCACAGCATAATAGCCTGATGCGGAATCGCGAAACCGGACTTAGCCGCGCACCAACTCGACCTGCGCAACATCAGTGCGTTTCACTGCAAACGCCACCGCGTACATGCCCAGATAAAATTGCCAGTTGCGTAGAAATTTCTGATCATGATCCAGCGTTTTGATCGCGTCCTGCTTTTGAATCATACGGGCGGACCAGGCGCGCAGTGTTTGCGTGCAATCAAGGTCAAAGGAAAATGCCTCCTTGGTTTTCAGCCCGGCCTTGCCGGCCTCACCCTGAAAGCGCTGTATGGAGGGCAGCATCCCACCGGGAAATACATAATGGCGGATAAAATCAGACCGCCTGCGATAGTCCGTGAACAGATCATCATCAATTGTGATGGTCAGAATGGTCGCGCGCCTGCCATCGCGCAAACGGGTCGCCACAGCCTGTTGCGTGAAGTAAAGGAGAGACGATGAGATTTGTGAAAAACATGGGAATGGCGCTGGCCTTGGCCGCGGGTGCAACTATGATGTTGACGGGCTGCATGTCGCCGCCGCTGATCAATCTGCTGGTATCGAATGAAGGTTATTCGATCAAACGCGACATCGCCTATGGCACAAAACCGCGCGAGATGCTCGATATCTATGTTCCCGACAAGATCACCAAGCCCGCCTCCACCATTCTGTTTTTCTATGGCGGTAGCTGGCAGAGCGGAACCAAGGATTTGTACAAAGCGTTTGGCGAAACCTTTGCGACCAAGGGTATTATCACCGTGGTCGCCGATTACCGGCTTTACCCGCCCGCGCTTTATCCGGATTTTGTTAATGACGGCGCACAGGCGCTGAAATTTGTACACGATCACATTGCGCAATATGGCGGCGATCCGAATCGCGTATTTCTGGCCGGTCATTCGGCTGGTGCCTATATCGCAGTCATGCTGGCGGCGAACCCGGCAATTGTTCGCGCAAACGGTGCCAAGCCCGAATGGATTCGCGGCGCCATCGGCATATCCGGGCCTTATGATTTCCTGCCGCTGAAGGACAAAAAACTCATCACGATCTTCGGTGGAAATGACCGTATTGAAACCCAGCCGATTCATTATGTGGATGGCAAACGCGCGCCCATGTTTTTCGCGTGGGGCGCGGATGACACAACGGTCGGTAAACGTAACCTCGTCAACATGGCGGCCAAACTGCGCGAATTTGGCAGCCCGGTTGAAACCAAGATTTATCCCGGCGTCACGCATATTGGCATCATTGTGTCGCTGGCTCCGTTCTTTCGGAGCCGCACAACCCTGCGGCAGGACATGATTGAATTCATCAAGACGCATTAATTCGCCAAATTGCCGTCATTGATCCGGCCACGCGTATTATGCGTAAGCCTATGAGTGATACGGGCGTCGCGCCCAGCCGGATCAACGCGAAGGAAAGCTGGTGATAACGCGCATATTGATAAACTGTGCCTCTACCTAACGGACAGCAGGTGCTGTTTTGGGCGCGAAGAGAAAAGCAACAATGCAACAACAAAAAAGCCGCCCAGCAAAAGCCGTGCTTCATTGGACGATTGCGTCGGCGTGATGCGTTTTATCAGCGGCTTCACGATGGCATTCGTTGCACCATCAATCAGGCCCAATGGTTTGTCGTGGAACTGCTCCAGCGCCACACCACGCCGCGGCTGGGAACTGACAACCACCTGAACATCAAGGAACGCCATGAACATGCCGATACACATGACAAATGGATGTGTACGCCATCCATTTGCCTAACCAGTTTTGGATAGCAGCGAAACGTGTGTGAATTGCGGGGTATTTTCCCGGCTTAAGGTGCGAGAACGCCCCACAACACCCAAACACCGAGCATGGCGAAAATTACAGCGGCCAGTGCGTGCATCAATTTCAGGTTAATCCAATTGGCGGCTCGATGCCCCAGAAAGACCACTGGCACATCGGCAAGCAGCATGCCCATTGTCGTACCAATCGCGACCGGAATAATCGCATGAAAGCGCGCGGCAAGCGCCGCGGTCGCAATTTGAGTTTTGTCTCCAATTTCGACAAGGAAGAACGCAATCAGGGACGTGACAAAAGCCCCGCGATCTCCAATAGGCGCATCATCATTGTCGAGACGATCCGGTATCAGCGTCCATGCCGCCATGGCCAGAAAGCTCACACCGATAGCGATCTGAAACCATGGGCCAGCCAGCAGATCAGCAATGTAATAGCCGCCAAGAGCAGAAAGACCATGGTTGACGATGGTCGCCACAAGAATGCCGCCGATAACGGGTAGCGGCTTGCGAAAACGCACGGCCAGAACGACGGCGAGAAGCTGCGTCTTATCGCCAATTTCGGCAAGCGCAACGACCGCAGCAGAAATAAGAACCGCTTCCAAACTCACGCTCCTAAAAGCCCGCGACCCAAAAATGATGGAGATAAGACATGAAGCATCACCCCCAAACCATGCGCGGCTGGTTTGTATGGCGGCACCCCGCAATTAAAAATGGTGGGCGCACACGGACTCGAACCGTGGACCCGCTGATTAAGAGTCAGCTGCTCTACCGACTGAGCTATGCGCCCTTCCGAACCCGGTAGCCTGTTACAGCTACGGCGAAAGAAGGCGGGCATATAGCAGAGGGTCACTGCCCTGTCCAGAAAGGCCAAGAGCCCAGAAAATGAACCTAAAGAAGTCCACCAGAATGACGTGGAATTTCCACCTGCCGGTGCACGTGAACACTCATTAAAAGGCCGAAACCAAACATCACCGTCAACATGGCTGTGCCGCCATATGAAACCAGCGGCATGGGAATCCCCACCACCGGAATCAGCCCCATCACCATGGCCGCGTTGATCATGATGTAGAAGAAAAAGTTCAGGGTGATTCCCATAGCCAGAAGACGTCCAAATTGGCTACGTGAATTCATCGCGATATTGATGCCATAGCCAATCACCACCACAAACAGAAGTAACAATGCGATAGCGCCGACAAAGCCAAACTCCTCACCCAAAGTTGTGAATATAAAGTCCGTTTCCTTTTCGGGAAGAAAATTCAATTGGCTCTGCGTTCCTTGAACAAACCCTTTGCCTGCGACGCCGCCAGATCCCAACGCGATTTCTGCCTGGCTGATATTCCAGCCTGCGCCCAGCGCATCCGACGAGGGATTCAGAAACGTCATGACGCGTGCTTTCTGGTAATCGTGCAAAAATTCCCAGGCGATGGGAATGGCAGCAATGACCCCCGCAATCGCGGGACCGATCCACCACCATGAAAGCCCGGCAAGAAAAAGCAGAGTGCATCCGTCAGCAATCAATATCGTTGCCGTGCCAAGATTGGGTTGCATCAAAACGAGCGCTGCCGGGACCGCAATCATTCCCAATGGAATAAACAGGCGAAAGGGGTGCGACACATCCTCAACGCTTTGACCGTGGAG
Organism: Hyphomicrobiales bacterium; assembly: GCA_040255365.1. GTDB lineage: Bacteria > Pseudomonadota > Alphaproteobacteria > Micropepsales > Micropepsaceae > Rhizomicrobium. The sequence continues at coordinate 47,064 of JBDZUY010000021.1, read as the reverse complement.
ATATCTTGCCAACGCCATAATAAGGGCAATTTTCATCAATTCTGATGGCTGCAATTGTAACGGACCCAACTCAATCCAGCGTTGCGCGCCAAGACCGACGTGACCTGCGATCTCTACTGCAACCAATAACAATAGCGAGACGGCATAAGCCGGGTAAGCCAGGCTCATCCAGAGACGAATATCCGTTACAGCGACGGCAACCAGAATTATCAAACCAAACGCAAACCGCACCATCTGCTTGTTCGCCCAAGGTTCAAAGTGACCTCCAGCAACCGAATACAACATCGCAAATCCGATGCAGGCGATAATGGTGATTAGAAGTACCAATCCCCAATTGATTTCCAAAAGCTTTTCGCTGATGGAAAGCGTACGTCGCGCAGCAGCATAAGCACGCGTGTTCATCGTCTCGCCTTACCCTTTTCCGCTATTCAAGCTTGCAGCATTAACCGGATAGGCCGGTCGCATCGCTAACGGATTACGCTTCTGTGCGAAAAATAAAACATCACGAGCGATCTGCACGTGCGGATGTCCGACCGCGCCATGCTCGATAACAATAGAAAGCGCATATCGCGGCTTTTCAATTGGCGCGAACGCGACAAACAACCCATGATCGCGCATTTTCCAAGGAAGGCTGCCATCTTTCTTTACACCAACAGCCCGTTCTTCCTTCGTAATTCGGCGCACTTGCGCTGTGCCGGTTTTCCCGGCCATTTCAAAGCCAGCCTCAACGATACGCCAGGAATAGGCAGTGCCTCCTGGTTCATTGGTAACAGCCCCCATTGCATCGCGCACAATTTTCAAGGATTCCTCAGAAAATGTCATGGCATCATGAGACGGCTGCGGTTGCAATTCGGTGCCCACAACATGAGCAAGACGCGGCAATACTTTTCTGCCACCCGCAATGCGCGCAGTCATTGTGCACAGCTGTAACGGTGTGGTCAGAACATACCCTTGCCCGATACCAGTCACGAGTGTTTCACCCTGCTGCCAGGGAACACCAAAATTGGCTTGTTTCCATGCGCGGGTCGGTATTACGCCAGCGCGTTCACCCGGCAGTTCAATTCCCGTCGGTTCGCCAAGGCCAAGCTTATGGGAACTTTCCGCAATGGCATCGACCCCAAGCCTCCTTGCTGCTTCGTAGAAAAACACATCGCACGAATGTTTCAGTCCATCGCGTAGTGTCATCAGACCATGACCACCGCGTTTCCAACAATGGAACACGTGATTACCCAATGTAATCGAACCACGGCACACCACAGTCAAATCTTTCAGCCCACCTTCAACGGCGGCTAATGTCATTGCAGTTTTGAATGTTGAGCCCGGCGGGTAAACGCCGGAAATAGCTTTGTTCAAGAGAGGTGTATGATCACTTGACGTCAACGCCTTCCAATCTTTCGAGGATATGCCGACATTAAATTTGTTGGGATCGAAGCCAGGTGTAGAGGCCATTGCCACCACATCGCCCGTTTCTACGTCCATCACGACACAAGCTGCGCTTTCTCCCGCCATCCGTTGCGTCATGAAGTGCTGCAGCTCGCGATCAACCGTTAAATATATATCTTTCCCGGGCGTACCAGGGTCTCGACTAAGTTCACGAATGACACGGCCATAGGCATTCACTTCTACCCGCTCTGAGCCAGCTGCCCCGCGAATCTTCTTATCAAATTCCTTTTCAATACCGCGCTTTCCAATGCGAAACCCAGGGAGGTCTAGAAGTGGATCATTGTCAGTCTTCAAATCATCTATGGAAACTGATGCAACATACCCCACAATATGACTCATCTCATCGGAAAATGGATAGTCACGCGTTTCACCAACATCTGGTTGAACACCTGAAAGATAGGGTAGGTGAAGATTGACGCGCGCAAATTCGTCCCAGCTCAGATTTTCGGCAACAGTCACAGGTACAAAATGTTTGTTCTTGGCTACATCACGCAGAACGCGCTCGCGCTGACGATCACTGATGACAATAACGCGTCCTAATGTATCCAGTGCATTCTTCACGCCATTGGAGACCTGTTCGGGAACAAGAAGGACGCGATAATTGCGCCGGTTGGTCGCGAGTTCCACGCCAAAGCGATCAAGAATACGGCCACGCAAGGGTGCAATCAGACGCTGGTTTACGCGGTTATCTTCCGCCCGCGTCATGAACAATTGGCCTTCAACAATCTGCAATTGGTAAAGGCGTCCGGATAGCACAGCAAACACACCGCCCATCGCACCACCCAAAATGAGCGAGCGGCGTGAAAACGTTGCGTAACGGCTTTTGTCTTTGCGGTCGAATAAAGCCATCAGAGCTCGCTCCGCTGCGGCCCAACAAGGGCGCGATGCGCCCATCCAAGAACCAATGCCACCGGAACATAAAAGAGTATCGATATCGCGATTTCGATTATAACCGGAGCAACTGGCGGCATCTGGTTATAGTAGATTGCAACAATGATGTATGCCGTTACGGCTGTTACCAGCATCGCGGCACCAAACCCCAGAATGGCGCCCAAACCAGATAGCCCTGCAAATGAATCGCGCTGGCGGTCAACCAAAGCATACGCTGCAACAAACGCGGCGGCCCACACGCCCGGTGGACCTCCACTGAACAAATCTTCGAGTATACCAATTGTAAAAGCGACTGCAGGCGGCATCAGATCAGGTCTTACCAAGCACCAGAAATAGACCGGCATCAGTGCCAGCAATGGCGGCGGCAAGACGCCACCAAAAAACGACACGGGAAGGTTGGCAATCATCACACCCAAAACACCGAACAAAAGCGGTGTGATGGCGGATGACACATTGGAAAAAGACGTAACCAGCCAAGAGAACATTGCGTCAGTCCTGCCCTCCCGCTGTTTGATTGCGAACAATCGTGCCATTTTCCGGCACGGCTGCTGAATGCGGACTTTGCACCAAAGGCGGAAATACCAGACGCGGCCCTGTTCTTTCGGGTACGCTAGGCGGTGGTGTCCGACGTGGCGCAGGTAACGCTTGACGCCCCAAATTCGTTTGCGGCGTCATCATTGGCGTAATGATGACAGTGCCGATATCATGATCCTGTTTTTCGCTCACGCTGGGGGCCGTTTCTGGCTTCAGCCCTGCTGCGGCTGCGGGCAGGTCATTGGCTGATTGCGCCGGCGGCTCTTCTGGCAGTGTCTTGTAATCAACAATTTGTACGTCTGTGCTTGTGCTGGCATTGGCCAGTAACGCAACGCGATATTCACCACCCAATTTGACCAGATTGCCAACCGGAAGACCAGGCGGCAACAACCCGCCATCACCAGATGTAACGACCCGATCACCCGCAGTTAACTTTGCACCAAGCGCCAATGTTTCGAGTGCTGGCGTATGCGTGTTGTCCCCCGCCAGGATGGCTTGAACATTGCCTGGCTCAATCTTCACCGGAATCCTGCTGTTCAAATCAGTTAACAGAACAACCCAAGCCGTGTGATCACCAGACAAAAAGATGCGGCCAATCATTCCGCTTGCATCAACAACGGCTTGTCCAGGCTTTACGCCATTTTGCTTTCCCGCATCCAGGATCATCGTATCCAGAAATGGCCGGCTAGCCCGCCCGATTACATGCGCTGTAATCGTAGATAGCGCGGGATCAGGCACAGCATTCAGCAGAAGTTGATAACGCTTGATTCGTTCTTCCAGGCCCAACGCAGCATTCTGCCATTGGCGCAGACGTGCATTCTCTTCTTTCAGCCTGACATTTTCCTGATAGACGACAAAAAACGTATCAATGCTGCCTAACCAGCTTGAAACAGCATCCACCGGTTCGTGCAATGTAATCAATACCGGTGCCATCCAATCCGAAAATTGGGCACGTGCACGATCAAACACAGACGATTGCGCTTTACCAAGCAAGACAAGCACGATGGCAAGCACGGCCACGATTGCGAGCGGAAGCTGGGCACCACCTTTGCCGCGCGCAATCTTCCAGGTCCCGTTCGCCATAACGACTGCTACTCCGTGGGCGCCCGCGCCTCCAGCGTCAAATTCGTCAAAACGCCGTGGTCAAGACATGACGCATACTTTTCGTCTGCTCGAGAACACGGCCCGTGCCCAGTGCCACGCACGACAACGGGTCATCGGCAATGCTGACCGGCAATCCTGTTTCTTCGCGAAGCACCTGATCGAGGTTTGCGAGCAAAGAGCCGCCGCCCGTCAGCACAATTCCCTTGTCCACAATGTCAGCAGCCAATTCCGGCGGCGTTGCTTCCAAAGCGACTTTCACCGCTTCCACAATGGCACCGACCGGTTCGGCCAGAGCTTCGGCAATGTGGCGTTGGGTAATTGTAATCTCTTTGGGCACGCCGTTCAAAAGATCGCGTCCTTTTATTTCCAGGGTAATGCCATTGCCCTCGTCCGGCGGCGCGGCTGACCCGATTTCCTTCTTGATGCGTTCAGAACTGGCTTCGCCGATAAGCAAATTCTGGTGCCGGCGAATGTAAGCGATAATGGCTTCGTCCATCTTGTCGCCGCCCACACGCACGGAGCGCGAATAGACAATGCCGCCAAGGCTGAGCACCGCCACTTCCGTGGTACCGCCACCAATATCGACAACCATCGAACCCGTAGGTTCCGAAACCGGCAGGCCAGCACCAATTGCGGCTGCCATCGGCTCCTCGATGAGGAATACGCGGCGCGCACCTGCCGACAACGCAGATTCCTGAATCGCCCGCCGCTCCACCGCAGTCGAGCCAGACGGCACACACACAATAATCATCGGGTTGGCGAAAGACCGCCGATTATGCACTTTGCGTATAAAGTGCTTAATCATGTCCTCCGCCACTTCAAAATCGGCGATAACACCATCGCGCATCGGGCGGATCGCTTCGATGTTACCGGGCGTGCGGCCCAGCATCATTTTAGCGTCGTTACCGACTGCGCGTACCTGCCGTTTTCCATTGCGCGTGATTGTAGCGACAACAGATGGCTCGTTGAGCACAATACCGCGACCTTTCACATAGACCAGCGTGTTTGCTGTTCCCAGATCAATCGCCATATCGCTCGACAGCACGCCGAGAAGACCGCCGAACATTCCTAGATTGCCCATTCCCTTCTAAGCATTGCCGTCAACAACAAATCCCGTTGCGCATGAGAACGGCTCCCCGCAATATTTGCGGAGAGCCGTCTGTTCATCGCGCGACGCTTAATGCCTCAGGCATATGCTTTTCGCGTTTCACCAATAGTTTGTTAAGCGCCGTCACATAAGCGCGCGCAGCGGCCACCAGTGTGTCCGTGTCTGCACCGCGCCCTGTTACGGTGCGCCCATTTTCCTCAAGCCGCACACTCACCGTGGCCTGCGCATCCGTACCTTCGGTCACTGCCGAAACCTGGAATAATTGCAGCGCCGCGGAATGCGGATAGAGTTCCTTTATCGCCGTGAAAATGGCATCGACAGCGCCGTCGCCAGTCGTTCGCGTAGTGCGCTCTTCGCCTTCGACCACTAGCACAAGCTCGGCAGATGGAATGACACCACTGCCGGTTTCCACTTTCAGGCTCTTCATAACGATCACATCTTGGCTGCGGACAATCTCGTCATCCACAAGCGCAACAATGTCTTCGTCAAACACATGTTTCTTCTTGTCAGCCAGATCCTTGAAACGGCGGAAGGCGTCTTCAAACGCGTTCTCGCCCAGTTCATAGCCAAGATTTGCCAGTTTCTCACGAAACGCATGGCGCCCCGAAAGTTTGCCCAGCACCAGAGAGCTTTCATTCACCCCTACGGTTTCAGGGCGCATGATCTCGTAGGTTTCAACATTCTTCAGCATACCATCCTGATGAATGCCGGATTCATGCGCAAACGCGTTCTTGCCGACGATGGCCTTGTTGTACTGCACCGGAAAGCCGGTAACATTTGAGACCAGCTTGGAGGCGCGCGCGATCATCGTCGTGTCGATCCGGGTATCAAACGGCATCGCATCGCTGCGCACTTTCAGCGCCATTACCACTTCTTCTAGTGCCGCATTACCCGCGCGTTCACCTATACCGTTGATCGTGCATTCGATCTGACGCGCCCCACCCAACACGCCAGCCAGCGAATTGGCTACGGCCATGCCCAAATCATTATGGCAATGGGTGGCGATCACCGCCTTGTCTATATTGGGCACGCGATTGCGCAGCATCTCAATCAACGCCATGAACTCCTGCGGCGTTGAATAGCCAACCGTGTCTGGAATATTGATGGTCGTTGCCCCGCATTTGATCGCGGTTTCCACTGTGCGGCAGAGGAAATCGGGATCTGTCCGGGTGGCGTCTTCTGGTGACCATTGCACATCGTCCACATGGTTTCGTGCGCGGCTGACGGCCGCGGCAATCGCGTCATGCACCGATTCTGCATCCATCTGAAGTTTGTGCTTCATATGGACCAGGCTCGTCGAGATAAAAGTATGAATACGCGCACGCTTGGCGAATTTCAGCGCATCAGCCGCACGATCAATATCCTTGAACCCCGCACGCGCCAATCCGCAGACAACCGCATTTTTCACCAGCTTGGCGATTTCGGTAACAGCTTCAAAATCGCCTTGCGACGAAATGGGAAAGCCCGCTTCGATAATATCCACACCCATCGCATCGAGATGCGTTGCGACTTCTATTTTTTCGTCAAGTGTCATCGCGGCACCTGGCGATTGCTCGCCATCGCGCAATGTGGTGTCAAAGATTCTTACATGTTCAACTTTTACCGGGTCGTTACTCATCGTCTCGTATTCCTTCCGTTCGCCCAAAGGCGGCTCCACTCTCTCCTTTCGCGATTGTCCCCTAAACGTCCGGCCATCATCGGTGCGGCCAGCCAACGCCTAGGGGCTAATAAGGAGGAGAAGCCCGCCAAACGGCGAACCGAGGGAAAGACGAGACATGGCCGAAGCACGTGCGCAAACGCGAGCGGAAAATCCACCCCATGTCTGCTTGATGCGTGCATCGTTTCTCATGGCCTGATCGCCGTTCCGCCCGCCGAATTTACGGTTCGCTAACCCTAAACGAGCGGTCGTTAAACCCGCGTAAACGCGCGCTTTAGACTTCGTTTCCAAGGTTTTACGCTGATTTTGGCCAGCCGTGCAATAGCGTGAATCCAACTCTCTCGCATCGTTTGGCTTACAGCAGCGAGGCGTCTTGCCGATGAACCGAACAACATGATGCAAGGGTGGCCCTGCCCCCTTTGGGCATGTTAGCCCCTTGGGTCGAAGGACGGGTGGGTGATGATTGAACTGAAGCATGTCTCCAAGATTTATGGCGAGGGTGGCAATTATGCTGTCCGCGACCTCAGTCTGAGCATCGCCGAAGGCGAGTTTCTGGTGCTGATTGGGGAATCCGGCTGCGGCAAGACCACCACCCTGCACATGCTGAACCGGCTGATTGAGCCCAGCGAGGGCGAGATTCTGGTCGAAAATACTGACATCCGGGCTGGCAATCCGGCAGAGCTGCGCCGCCATATGGGCTTTGTTTTTCAAGCTATTGGGCTGTTTCCGCACATGACAGTGGCAGAGAACGTGGCCATCACCCCGCGTCTTCTTGGCTGGGACAAGACCGAACGCATGACCCGCGCCCATGAGCTTCTGGATCTGGTGCGGCTGGACCCTGCCCAATATGCCGACCGCCTTCCCGGTGCCCTTTCGGGCGGGCAACGCCAGCGGGTGGGCCTGGCGCGGGCGTTGGCCGCCAAGCCGCACATCATGCTGATGGACGAGCCCTTTGGCGCGCTGGACCCGGTGACACGGGACGATCTTTCCGCTGATTACCGCCAAATTCACGAGAAACTGGGCCTCACCACGGTTCTGGTGACACATGACATGACCGAAGCCTTTCTGCTGGCTGACCGGGTGGCCGTGATGCGCGATGGCGAGTTGATCCAGACCGGCACGCCACAGGATTTGCTGGCCGACCCAGCGGACGATTTTGTGCGCACCATGATCGAGACACCGCGCCGCCGCGCCCGCCAATTGGCCGAAACCATGAAAGCGGTCACGGCATAATGGGCGGCGCAGACAGCATGGTCGCGGCGGCCTTTGCCAATCTGCCGCTTTATCTCGGCGAGCATGTGTTGCTCAGCGTTTCGTCGCTGGCGCTGGGCCTGATGCTCAGCCTGCCGCTGGCGATCCTGGCTACGCGGGTGCGGCTGCTGCGCGGGCCGGTACTGGGCGTGGCCAGCATCATACAGACGATACCGGGGCTGGCGCTGCTGGCCCTGTTCTATCCGCTGCTGCTGGCAATTACCGCCTTCACCGAAGGCACCTTTGGCTTTGGCTTCCGTGCACTTGGCTTTTTGCCCGCGCTGCTGGCGCTGACGCTCTATTCGATGCTGCCGGTTTTGCGCAACACGGTCACGGCACTGGTGGGTTTGGACCCCGCCATCAAGACCGCTGCACGCGGCGTGGGCATGACACCGTGGCAATCCTTGTTCATGGTCGAGCTGCCGCTGGCCGCTCCCATCATCATGGCCGGTATCCGCACCGCCGCGGTCTGGGTGATCGGCACCGCCACGCTGTCCACGCCGGTTGGTCAGACCAGTCTGGGCAACTACATCTTTACCGGGCTGCAAACCGAAAACTGGGTGTTCGTGCTGTTCGGCTGTGTCGCCGCCGCTGCATTGGCACTGGTGATCGACCGGCTTCTGGCGCTGGGCGAAGAAGGCTTTGCCATGCGCTCGCGCACCCGCCTCATCATCTCGTTCGGCGGCATTGTCGTTGTCGTATTCGCCAGCCTGTTCCCATTGATGAGCCGCGCCGACGCGCCCGTCATCATCGGCACCAAGAGTTTTGAGGAGCAATATATCCTCGGCGCCCTGATGGGCGATCAATTGCGCAAAGCCGGTTATCACGTCGCCCGGCGCGATGGTTTGGGTTCGGCTGTGGTGTTTCACGCGCTCGAAGCAGGCGATGTCGATGTCTATATCGATTACTCCGGTACGGTCTGGGCCAATTACATGAAGCGCACCGACATGCCGGGGCGTGATGCTGTGCTGAAACAGATGACAACATGGCTGAAAGACAAGCACAGCATCGGTTATGTCGGCGCACTGGGTTTTGAAAACGCCTATGCCTTTGCCATGCGCCGCGACGAGGCCGATGCGATGGGCATCAACACCTTGGCCGATCTGGCGCGTTATGCACCGCGCCTGAAAATCGGTGCAGATTTCGAATTCTTTGGCCGCCCTGAATGGTCCGCTGTGGTGAAAGCCTATGGCATGCATTTCGCGACCAAGCGCCAGTATCAATCCAATTTCATGTATCGCGCTGTTGCCAGCGGTGATGTGGATGTGATCTCTGCTTTTTCCAGCGACGGGCGCATTGCGCAATACAATCTGAAATTGCTGAAAGACCCCAAGCAGGCATTGCCGCCTTACGATGCGATCATGCTGGTTTCGCCCAAACGTGCGCATGACGAAAAATTCCTGAGCGCGCTGCGTCCGTTGATCGGCAAGATCGATTTGAAGACCATGCAGAAGGCCAATCTGATGGTGGACAGGGCAAAGGATAAACGCTCCCCTGCACAGGCCGCACAATGGCTGGAAGATACCGCAATTTCGCAATAGTTATTTTTTAGGCACAAACGGTTTCACCGCGTCCGCTGCCGTTTGTGCACGCGCCCGTGCTTCCGTTACATCCGTTCCGCGCGCCAGTGCCACACCCATGCGCCGCTTCACATACGACACCGGCTTGCCGAACAGGCGCAGTTCGGTTTCGGGAATTTTCAGCGCTGCATCCACACCGTCAAACGCAATGCCCTCTGCTTCGACACCGCCATAAATCACCGCCGACGCACCGGGCGCTTTCATATCCGCCGAGACCGGCAAGCCCAGTATGGCGCGCGCATGCAGCGCGAACTCACTTTGAAACTGGCTGACCAATGTTACCAACCCCGTGTCATGCGGGCGCGGGCTGACTTCGGAAAACCAGATATCATCGCCCTTCACAAACAATTCGACTCCAAAAATGCCCAGCCCGCCCAGCGCGTGCGTAATTTCCGCGGCGACATGGCGCGATTTTTCCAGCGCCACATCGCTCATCGCCTGTGGCTGCCAGGATTCCACATAATCGCCGTCCACTTGCCGGTGCCCAATGGGCGCACAGAACACTGGCGACACACCGCCTGCACCATCGGATGCGCGCACCGTCAATTGCGTAATCTCGAAATCAAATTCCACTTCGCCTTCGACAATGATGCGCGGTTGTTTGACCCGGCCACCCTCCATCGCCTTTTCCCAAGCGCCTGCAAGGTCGTCCGGCCCGTTCAATTTGCTTTGCCCCTTGCCGGATGACGACATCACCGGCTTCACAAAACACGGATAGCCAATGCCGCCTTCGATGGCTGCGCGCATTTCCTCCAGCGACGATGCAAACGCATAGGGCGATACCGGCAGTTTCAATTCTTCATCGGCCAAACGGCGAATGCGTTCGCGATTCATCGTGATGTGGGCGGCGCGCGCGGTGGGGATCACCACGGCCAGTCCTTCATCTTCAATCCGCACCAATTCATCGGTCGCGATCGCTTCAAGTTCCGGCACAATCAGATGCGGCCGTTCGCGTTCCACAATGTCACGCAAAGCCCGCGCATCGGTCATGTCGATGACATGGGCGCGGTGCGCAAGCTGGGCCGCGGGCGCATTGGCATAGCGATCGACCGAGATCACCTCCACGCCGAAGCGTTGCAACTCTATCGCTATTTCCTTACCCACCTCACCAGAGCCCAGAAGCATTACCTTGGTGGCAAAGGGCGAAAGCGGCGTGCCGATCTGCATGTTGTGTTCCGTTTTATTTCCCCCCGCGACACATCGCGCGGGTGGACCGCGGCGTCAATCGCACAGCCCGCAATCATCCCGGTTTAGCCATGAAATGCTGGGGACTTTTTGCACCGCCAAACCGGGCCGATTCGGCCTTCATCAAATATGCGCAGGACTCCTGCGAAAAATTGCGGCACAATCACCGTCTGGCGCGCCAGATCCTCTGGGTTTGTGCGCCGCACTATTTCATGTGTCGTTGCGTTGGTGGGGGAACAATCGTGCAGGCAATTGGCAGAAGGGCATTTTGGCCCGTATTCATACTACTCAACCTCATTCTGATAGGCGTCTTTGTGTACGCCGTTTTGCAGCAGCCCGCCCTGCTGACCGATGTATTGCCGGGCACATTCGGACCCGATCTGTCGCCAATCCACACCGGCAACATGCTGGCCCTGGCGCTTCTGTTCGCGGCCAATGCCGTGTTGATCCTGGGCTTCGGGCTTGTTGGTTCCAAACTACGGTTACTCCTTGGCATTGTGTTGCTGGTGCTGTCGTTGCCTGTTTTTTGCGTGACATACACACAGGCCACACCAACCGGCACGCCACTGCTTGAGATTGCTGGCACACCAATCGCCAATTATGATGTGGATGCCATCACGGTCTTGCAATTCACCGGCGACCAGCTTGCTGGTGCGCTGTTGCTGGATGCGCCAGAGATTTTCCATTGGCGCTTTACGAACGCTGAAACAGCTATAGGCAACACAGCATTTGGCATTTCGATTTTCCTTTTCCGGGCATTGATCGGACTGGGCGTGCTGGTTTTGCTATTGGGCAAATGGCGCAATGCGAAAAACCCGGCACTAACAGAAGCCGCCGCAACACTTGCTGCTGTTGAATCGGCAGAGGCGCTTCACAATGAACCCGTGCACCACAAACCAGCAGTAGAAGCCAGCCAACCCCGTGTCGAACCTGTATTCGAACCGGTTGTTACAGATGAAACCAGCGAGGACGAAGCGGCACATGAACCCGCAACCGAAACGCACGACGCGCCTGAACAAGATGAGCGCGGCCAAGATGAACAGATGCCACGTGAACCGGCCCCTGATGATGGCAAACATGCACAGGCCGAAAGCGAACAGAGCGAATCTCAACCCGCTGAAGCAGCACACGAGATCGAAGCCGAACCTGCTGCTGAAGCGGACCAAATGCCCACCGCCGTGAATGATGCCCAAGGTGAACCCGATCACACAGATCCATTGCCCGCCGCACTGACCGCGAATCACGAGCCTGACGTGCCGGATGAACCCGGTGAACCGGAAAAAGAACACGCCTGAATTTCTGGTATCTGTTCCGCTAGGCGCAACCACCTGAGTGGGAACACTGGGACATAGGTGAAATGGGGATGGCAGCGTCACGCTGCAAGGGCGCGCGGTGCAAAATCATCGCACGCTTATTGTTGTCCACGCCCGCACCAAGTCTGGACAAAGGCTTGGCGTGCGCTATCCAACAATAAAAATCGAACCGGAAGGCTCGCTTTCGCGCGTGGCCCATGCTCAACACAGCCTATGTCTCAACCCACGATCACCGGCACTCCCACCCTTTGGACCGAACTACGCAGTGAGGCGCGCTGGCTTTCCAGCGGGTTCTTGCTAACCTTGTGTTCCGGCGCGGGGCAAACCTATTTCATCGCGATTTTTGCCGGTCATCTGAAAACCGAGCTTGGCCTTAGCGATGGCGGGTTTGGCGGGCTATACACCGCGGGCACGCTGGCCAGCGCCGCGCTTTTGACCTGGGCCGGAAAGCTGCCCGACAAATTTCCCATTCGCTGGGTTGGGGCGGGCGTATTGGCCGGGCTGGCGCTGACATCGCTTGGCATGGCCGCGGTCAATTCTGCCTGGATGCTGGTTATTGTGTTGTTTGGTCTGCGCTTTTTTGGGCAGGGCATGGCCACCCACACCGCAATGACGGCGATGGGCCGCTGGTACAACCGCAAGCGCGGACGCGCGATTTCCATTGCCGGGCTTGGGATTTCCACCAGCGAGGCGCTGACCCCGATGATCGCCGTCGCGTTGATCGGGCTGGTGGGGTGGCGGCAGACATGGGTGGTGATCGCCATTGCGTTGCTGGTGGTGCCGCTTCCCATTTTTATCACACTGTTAAAGCGCAAGCGCGTGCCCACCATCACGCCGGTTCCCGCGCACGGATCGGTGCACACGCATATCCGCCATGAATGGACGCGCGGCGAAGTTTTGCGCCACGCGCTTTTCTACGCGCTGATGCCCGCGATGATGGCAACGCCGTTTATTTTTACCGGCATTTTCATCAATCAGGTGACGATTGTCGCGTTGAAGGGCTGGCAGCTTTCATGGTTCGCGGCGAGTTTTCCGCTGCTGGCCGGGGTGAACGTTCTGGCCGCGCTGGGCGCAGGCTGGCTGGTCGATAAAATCGGTGCGCGGCATTTGCTGCCGCTGTTTCTTTTGCCGCTGGGTATCAGCTGCATCATCATGGCCTACGCGCAGAGCGGTTATTGGCTGCCGGTGTTTATGGCCGTGGCGGGGCTGACGCTTGGCATCGGTTCCACCATGTCGGGCGCGCTGTGGCCCGAACTTTACGGCACCGAGCATCTGGGCGCGATCCGCGCCGTTGCAACCGCGGTGATGGTGTTCGCCACCGCGCTGTCGCCGGGGCTGATTGGGGTTTTGCTGGATGCGGGCGTGAGCATGGAAACCATGCTGCTGGTGATGGCGGGCTATTGCGCCGCCGCCTCATTGTGGACGGCGGCGCTGATGCCAAAGCTGAACCGGCTGGTGGAAACCTGACGCTTCAGTTCTTGTCTTTATCAACCAGCTTGTTCTTGGCGATCCACGGCATCATCGCGCGCAGTTTTTCGCCGACCTCTTCGATGGGGTGCGCCGCATTGCGCGCGCGCGTCGCCTTGAACGAAGGCTGCCCCGCCTTGTTTTCCAACACCCAGTCGCGAGCGAATTTGCCGGTCTGGATATCATCCAGCACGCGCTTCATCTCTGCCTTAGTTTCCGCCGTCACCAGACGCGGGCCGGTGCGGTATTCGCCATATTCGGCGGTGTTGGAGATCGAATAATTCATGTTGGCGATGCCGCCTTCATAAATCAGATCGACGATCAGCTTCGCCTCATGCAGGCATTCAAAATACGCCATCTCGGGCGCATAGCCCGCCTCGACCAGCGTTTCAAAACCGGCGCGGATCAGTTCCACCAAACCGCCGCAGAGCACCGATTGTTCACCGAAGAGATCGGTTTCACATTCTTCGCGGAAAGTCGTTTCGATAATCCCGGCGCGGCCGCCGCCAATCGCGCTGGCATAGGCCAGCCCCAGATCATGCGCGTTGCCGGATGCATCCTGTTCAATCGCGATCAGGCAGGGCACGCCGCCGCCCTTCTGGTATTCGCTGCGCACCGTATGGCCGGGGCCCTTTGGCGCGATCATCGCGATATCCAGATCGGCGCGCGGCTCAATCAGTTTGAAATGCACATTGAAGCCATGCGCGAACAACAACGCCGCGCCTTCCTTCATGTTGTCGCGCAGATCCTCTTTATAAATGTCGGCCTGCAATTCATCGGGCGTGACCATCATCATCACATCGGCCCATTTCGCGGCTTCCGCGGATGACATCACTTTGAAGCCTGCGGCCTCTGCTTTTTTGGCCGAGCCGCCGGGGCGCGCGGCAATCGCCACATCAGCAACACCGCTGTCGCGCATGTTCAGCGCATGGGCATGGCCCTGAGAGCCAAAGCCGATGACCGCGACCTTTTTGGCCTTGATGAAATTCAGATCGGCATCGCGATCATAATAAACACGCATAATAGTCCTCTCGTCGTGAAGCGTTTGTTCAATCCAAAGTCGTATCAAGTTCGCGGGTCAGCGCGGGCACATCTGCCGCGGCGATGTTGTAGACGCCCATCGCGAAATCTTCGAGCCGCTTCATTGGCGCGCAATGCGCAAGCGACAAATGATAATGGTCCGGCTTCATCGCCTCGGCCACGATGTAGTGCGATTGCTGACACGGCGCAAAACCCTGCTGTCCCCCACCAATCGCGGTTGGTGCATCCTGGTTGAGCGCCTGGCTCCACAAGCCCGTGTTGTGCGCGAGGTTGTAAATGTGTTTGCGCTGGGCGGCGCTGATTTTCGCCGTGGTGTTCACAATCATGTGTGTGCCGCGCAACTGACGCACGGTGAGTTTGCCCGGCGCGCCTTGCGGCAGGTCCACCGTGATGACTGTAATGGGCTGCGCCGCATTAAACAGCATCACGCGGTATGCGGGCGTGGCCGTTGCCATGCGATCTTCCGGCCAGTGCAGTTCGTTTGCCGCGTCGAGCACCGAACACAACGCCTTTTTGTCGGCAGCGTTCAACGGGCTGCCGTGGCCGCACATGGTTTTGGCTTGCGGCGGTATGTTTGGCGTCGGCGTCTTTTTTGGAGCATCGGTGGAACAGGCAGCGAGCGCGAATGCGCACGCGATTGCAATCGCCCCCCACAAGGCGCGCTTCGCACGCCGGCCTCCCCACATGGGGGGAGGTGTTTTTTGTTCGCGCTTCATTACATGGCCTCCGGTCCGCGGGAGATGGCAGCCACCCCTGTACGCGAAACATCGGCCAGACCCAAGGGCCGCATCAAATCGACGAAGGCATCAATCTTGTCCGGCGCGCCGGTAATCTCGAAAATAAAGCTGGTATGGGTGGTGTCGATGACGCGGGCGCGGAACGCATCGGCCAGACGCAGCGCTTCCACCCGCTTTTCGCCGGTGCCCACCACTTTGATCAGCGCCATTTCACGCTCGATCCCTGGCTTGGCCGTGGTCCAGTTCACAACCCGGTGGATCGGCACCAGACGGCCCAATTGCGCTTCGATCTGTTCGATCACGTCGGGCGTGCCAGAGGTAACAATGGTGATGCGCGATGTGCGCGCGGCGTGATCGACCTCTGCCACCGTCAGACTTTCGATGTTATAGCCGCGGCCCGAGAACAGCCCGATGACGCGGGCGAGAACACCGGCTTCGTTGTCCACCAGCACAGCAATCGTGTGCCGTGCGATTTTGGGCGCGTTTGACATCAGACCAAAATCTTTCCCGCTTCGCCCATGGCCGAACCATCTTCGGCGTCTGACAAAATCATTTCATTATGCGCACGGCCAGACGGGATCATGGGATAGCAATTCTCTTTCGGATCAACCCGGCAATCGAACAGCACCGGGCGCTTCACCGCAATCATTTCCGCAATCTTGTCATCAAGTTCGCCCGGGTTTTCCGCGCGCAACCCGACACAGCCAAACGCGTCGGCCAGTTTCACAAAATCAGGCAGGGCTTCGGAATAGGAATGTGAATAACGCCCGCCATGCAGCAATTGCTGCCATTGGCGCACCATGCCCATATATTGATTGTTCAAAATGAAAATCTTCACCGGCAATTTATACTGCACGGCGGTAGACATCTCCTGCATCGTCATCTGAACGCTCGCTTCGCCCGCAATGTCGATGACCAGCGCATCCGGGTGTGCCATCTGCACACCAACCGCTGCGGGCAGGCCATAGCCCATCGTGCCTAGCCCGCCGGATGTCATCCAGTGATTGGGATCGTCAAATCCGAAACGCTGCGCCGCCCACATCTGATGCTGGCCAACTTCGGTGGTAATATAGGTGTCGTGCCCGCGCGTGGCCGCAAACAAACGGTCAATGGCAAATTGCGGTTTGATGATTGTTTCTGAAGTCACAAATTTCAGCGAATCCTTTTTGCGCCATTGTGCAATTTGCGTCCACCATTCCTTTAGCGCCGGTTCATCCACTTTGCGCCGCTGCGTTTTCCAGAAATGCAGCATTTCTTTCAACGCCTTTGCCGCATCCGCGACGATCGGCACATCGACGCGAACATTCTTGTTGATTTGTGACGCATCAATATCGAGATGAATTTTTTTTGCGTCTGGCGCAAACACATCAATGCGGCCCGTCACACGGTCATCAAAGCGCGCACCCAGACAGATCATCACGTCGCAATCATGCATCGCGTGATTGGCTTCCCATGTGCCATGCATGCCCAGCATACCCAGCCATTGCGGGCCCGAGGCGGGATATGCGCCAAGCCCCATCAAGGTGGAAGTGATGGGAAAACCGGTGATCTCAACAAGCTCGCGCAGCATTTTGCTGGCTTCTGGTCCGGCATTGATGATGCCGCCGCCGGTATAAAACACCGGGCGTTTCGCATGTGCCATCAAATCAATGGCCTGAACAATCTGCGCCAGATCGGGGTCGGTCTTGGGGCGCCAGGTGCGGTGATGCACCGAACCCGGCGCAACATATGTGCCCTTGTTGAACTGCACATCCTTCGGGATATCGACAACAACTGGACCGGGCCGCCCCGTTGTCGCAATCTGGAAGGCTTCGTGCAGCGTGCGCGCCAGATCATTCGCGTCCTTCACCAGCCAATTGTGCTTGGTGCAGGGGCGCGTGATGCCCACCGTGTCACATTCCTGAAACGCGTCATTGCCGATGAGATGTGTCGGCACCTGGCCGGTCAGCACGACCAGCGGAATGGAATCCATCAGCGCATCGGTGATGCCCGTCACCGCATTGGTGGCGCCGGGACCAGAGGTGACCAGTACGACGCCGGGCTTGCCGGTTGAACGTGCATAACCTTCGGCGGCATGAACCGCGCCCTGCTCATGGCGGCACAGCACATGGATAATCTCGTTATCGGCGAACAGTGCATCATAGATGGGAAGCACCGCACCGCCGGGATAGCCGAAAATATGACGAACGCCCTGATCCTTCAGAGCGCGGATCACGATTTCCGCTCCCGAAAGTTCGTCCGCGCTATTTGCTTGCGCCGGCCTGCTCATCACTGCTGTTGCGTTCCTGTCCATCACACTCACCTGCCCCATGCGGGGGTTCAAAAGCGCCCTTGAGCGCAAAAAAAGCGAAAGGGGCGTTTCCGCCCCTTGATCACACGCCGCTATTCGGAAAACCGGGGGTTTAGCCCGGCCCGTCCAGCGGCGATCCAATAAGTACGGTTGAGAGCGTCATGCCCCGCCATTCCTTTTGCATGTGCGAACGCTATGGCGGGCAAAACGCCCCGTCAAGCAATTTCAGGTGATGTGCGACAACATTTCTGGAATGATCTTGCTTTCATCCGCCATATCCGGCCAAACCCAATCGGCCATGCGGTTGCGGAACCAGGTCATCTGGCGCTTGGCATATTGCCGTGTGCCCGCCTTGGCGCGGGTTTTGGCCTCGCCCAGCGTGATTTCGCCGTTTGCGGCGGCCAAAAGCTCACGCCGCCCCAGAATTTTGGCGGCCGGCATGTGCGGATCGACGCCTGCCAGCAGCACCGCTTCTTCTACCGCGCCCGCCGCGATCATCGCATCAAAGCGCTGCTCAATACGGCTATGCAGTTCGCTGCGGTCTGGCGAAATCACAAAGCGGGCCAGCCGCAACCCCTCCAGAACCGGGGTGCCCTTCTCGCTTTGCCAGGCAATGAGCGGGCGGCCCGTCGCCTCGAACACCTCATAGGCGCGCAAGGTGCGTTGGGTATCGGAGGACCGCAGCCGGGCGGCGGTTTGCGGATCGCGGGCGGCCAGCTCGGCATGAAATGCATCTGCGCCAATCGCCTCGCGCCGCGCACGCACCTGCGCGCGCACACCGGCGGGAACCGGCGGTATCTCGGCAAGCCCGTCCAACAGCGCGCTGAAATAGAGCCCGGTGCCGCCGGTAAAAATGGGAATGCGCCCGGCATTGCGCGCAACACTCAAGGCATGAGCCGCTTCGGCCTGATAGCGCCCCGCCGAATAGGGTTCGTTGACGCTGACATGGCTGTACAGAAGATGCGGCACGCGCGCGGTATCGGCCTCTGGCGGGCGCGCGGTCAGGATGCGCGCTTCACCATATATTTGCATCGAGTCCGCGTTGATTATGGTTCCGTCAACCGCTTGCGCTAACGCAACCGCCAATGCGGACTTGCCGCTCGCGGTTGGCCCTGCGATAAGCACCGCATCAATCGCCATAGCCACGCTCAAAAATCACATGCGCCGGAGCATATGACCTGCGCGCTGTTCTGCCAAAACCGCACCAAGAGATGCACCATTTGATTCCCGAATTTCCTTTCGTGTTGAGCGTGATCGGCAAAGGCGCCGAACCATCCGCCTTTGCCGCTGCGATTGGTCAAACATCTGACCCCGTCATCCTGTCACCCGGTCAGGCCTTCGACCTGCCCTTTGCGGGAGAGCCGGGCAAGGCGCTGACCACCGCGCGCGAACTGGCACACGGTTCCGCGCTGGACATCAATATTGTGCCGGCCATCAACCGGCGCAAGCAATTGCTGATCGCGGATATGGATTCCACGATCATCACCTGTGAGTGCCTGGACGAATTGGCCGATATGGCGGGCGTAAAACCGCAAGTATCCGCCATCACCGAACGGGCGATGCGCGGCGAGATCGCGTTTGCACCCGCGCTGCGCGAGCGTGTGGCGCTGCTCAAAGGATTGCCGCTGGAGAATCTGGCACGAGTCTATGACGAGCGCGTGCGCCTGAGCGATGGCGCAAAAGCACTGGTGGCGACGATGCGCAAAGCCGGTGCGATTACGCTGTTGGTTTCTGGCGGGTTTACCTATTTCACCGAACGCGTGGCAATTGCCGCTGGCTTTCATGCGCACCGCGCCAACACGCTGAACGATGACGGCAAGGTTCTGCTTGGCACGCCGGGCGAACCCATTTTGGGCCGCGAAGCAAAGCTGGCCGCGCTGGAAGATGCGGTGGAACGGCTGCATATCGGTTTTGCCGATGTGCTGGCGGTCGGCGACGGCGCCAATGATCTGGCGATGATCGAGCGCGCAGGTCTTGGCGTTGCCTATCACGCAAAACCGCTTGTCGCAGAAAAAGCCGCCGCCGAGATCAAACATGGCGATTTGCGCGGCCTGCTGTATTTGCAGGGCTACGCAGACAGCGAAATTTCCGAGAGCATGGATTAAATTTCGCGCCCTAGAACACGTGTCTGCACTCACCCAATCTGTCACGGCCCGCTTTTGCGGGCCATGACAAATCATTTTTGGATTACCCCAACTTCACCGCCACAAATGTCAGCGAGCCGTTGCGGTTGATCAGCATCAGCTCGACCTTCTTGCCCGCCTTGGTATCCGCATCGACGCGCTTCATCACATCATCGGGTGAATGAACCGGCTGGTTCTGCACTTCGACAATCACATCACCGGCGCGCAGATTCTTTTCTGCCGCGGCGCTGCCCGGATCGACGGCGGTGACAACAACGCCCTTCACATCCTTGCCGAGTTTGAATTGCGCGCGCGTTTCGCCATCGAGCATTGCGAGCGAAAGCCCCAATGTGGATTTGGTATTGGTTTTCGACACAGGTGCATTGGGCTTTTTGGCGGATGCGATTTTGGTTTCGCCATCATCCAGTTTGGCCACCGTGATTTTCACCGTCTGCTTTTTGCCTTTGCGCAAAACATCGACATTCACGGTTTTGCCGATGGCGGTATCGGCCACCACGCGCGGCAGAGTGCGTGAATCCGGGATCGGCTTGCCATCGAACGCCAAAATCAGATCGCCATTTTCAATGCCGCCCTTGGCCGCCGGACCACCGGGGGTCACATCCGCCACCAATGCGCCCTTTGTATTGGGCAGGCCCAGACCTTCGGCAATGTCAGATGTCACCTGCTGAATGCGCACGCCCAGCCAGCCGCGCCGCGTCGTGCCATATTTGCGCAACTGGTCGATCACTTCGCGCACAAGATTGGATGGAATAGAAAAGCCAATGCCAACGCTGCCGCCGGAGGGCGAAAAGATCGCCGAGTTCACGCCAACGATATTGCCATCCATATCAAACAACGGGCCACCGGAATTGCCGCGATTGATCGGCGCATCGGTTTGAATGAAATCATCATACGGCCCGGCGCTGATGTCGCGATTGCGCGCCGAAACAATGCCCGCCGTCACGGTGGAGCCCAACCCGAATGGATTGCCGATGGCAATCACCCAATCACCGACCCGCGCATGATCGGAATCCCCGAATTTCGCAAACGGAAGCGGATGCTTGGGTTTGACTTTCAACAGCGCCAGATCGGTTTTGTCATCGCGGCCAATCAACTTGGCCGGCAGGCTGGAGCCATCATTCAAGGTCACGGTGATTTCGTCGGCGTCCTCGATCACATGATTGTTGGTGACGATCAGGCCGGACGGATCAACAATAAAACCCGAACCGAGCGAGGTGACGTGACGCGGCTGGTTTCCCTGTGGTCCCAGAAAATCCTTGAACAGATCTTCCAGCGGCGAGCCGGGCGGGATCTGCGGCAATTTCATGCCGGGGCTGCGCGCCTTCAGGGTCTGTGACGTGGCGATATTGACCACGGTGGGCAGCAGCTTGTCAGCCAGATCGGCAAAGGAATCCGGCGCACCGCGGGCAAAAGCCGGTGCTGGTGCAACAATCGCCGGAACAGAAATCGTCAAAGCGGTAAAAACCGCCGCGCGGGCAAAACGAAGAAACAAAGACGGCATTGTCCGGCAAACCCCTTGGATACTGGCGCCTCAAAACGGGCACATTAAAACTGGCGCCCACCGGCCATGCACACGCACCGCCGAAGCACCCCGTTCAGATGATACTATGAAAGCGCCGGGGCAAGAGGTGCTTGCTCACCTTTGCTTGTTTTGATGCGTTCGCACGCATTTTCTGCGAACGGCTTTGGCATTTCCGCCGCAGTTTGTGCGACCCGGTACCGTTCGGCGCATAGCGTGTCCACATTGGCGATGGCGGATCTGGCGCGGCGGCGCAAATCGGCAACGCGCCTGCGCAGATCGCGCATTTCGGCGGTGTGAAGGCCGGTGCGCAAGGCATTCTTGTTGCCTTTGGGTGCGCCAGGCCGCGTCTTGGCGCGAAGCACCGGAACCCCGATTTTCGCCAAGCTGCTGTTTCCGTGCGGTTTTCCGCTTTTGATTGTTTTTCCGTTTTGGCCCATTCCGCCTCCATAGGGGGGCATCCCGCCCCTTCCAGCCCGCCATTTTCGACAGGCCCTTGCAGACAGGTTGGAACGGAAAGGGAACCTTTCAAGACTCAAATTGCATCACCATAACCGGCCCCTTCGACAAGCTCAGGATAAGGGGCCGGTCATTTATCGAAAGAAAGTGCTGCCTATTTGCCGTTTCCGTCCGTGCCGAAATAGCGGAAGAACTCGCTTTTCGGAGAGGCAACCAGCGTGGTGTTGTCGCCCGGCAAGCCTTCCTTATAGGCCTGCATCGAACGGTAGAAATCGAAGAAGGCCGGATCCTGGGTATAGGCCTGGGCGAGAATTTTGGTTTTCTCGGCGTCGCCCTGACCACGCAGGATTTCGGATTCGCGCGTGGCTTCGGCGGTCAGCACCGTGACTTCGCGTTCGGCGCGGGCGCGAATGCGCTGCGCAGTTTCGGCACCCTCGGCGCGGAACTCGTTGGCTTCACGTTTGCGTTCCTGCTGCATACGGCCATAGATCGCCTTGCTGTTCTGCTGTGGCAGATCGGCCCGGCGAATACGCACATCAACAATCGTGATACCGAAATCCTTGGTATCATTATTGAGGTTGTCGCGGATATCGATCATCAGCTGTGCGCGTTTATCGGACAGCATGGCCGCAAAACTTTGCGAACCCAACACCTGACGCACATTGGAATTGAGAATTGGCGTCAGGCGGGTTTGCGCCGTGCGCACATCAAACAATGATTGATAAAAACGCAGCGGATCGACAATACGCCAGCGCGCAAAGGCATCGACCACCATGCGCTTTTTGTTCAGCGCGATCACTTCTTCGGCCGGTGCATCCAGATTGAGCAATTTCTTCGGCACATAGACCACGTCCTGCACGAAGGGTGTTTTGAAATGCAGGCCCGGCTGGGTCACAACTTGCTTGGGCGCGCCAAACTGCAACAGCAGCGCCTGTTCGGTCATGTTCACGGTATAAACGCTGGACAGGCCGACAATGATCAGCGCGATCGCAACGATGGCGCCACCAAGCGCGAAGGTGCGGTTCATTGTTGATCTCCCGAAGAATTATTGCTGGCTTGTGATTGCGTTGCCGCGCCATTGCGGCTGCCGCGTACCGTCACCCGTTCCACCGGGCTGCTGGTCAGCCCTTGCAGCGGCAGATACGGCACGACGCCATTTTTTGCTGCCGAATCATCCATGATGACCTTGTTCATGCCGCCCAGAACACTGGACATGGTTTCCAGATAGATCCGCTTGCGCGTGACCTGCGGCGCTTTGCGGTACTCGTCATAAACCGAGATAAAGCGTTTCGCATCACCACTGGCTTCGGCAATCACCTGCTGTTTGTAGGCCACGGCCTGCTGCACAATTTGGGCTGCCTGTCCGCGCGCTTCAGGAATGATCTTGTTGGCATAGGCTTCGGCTTCGTTTCGCATACGCTCCTGATCGGTGCGTGCGGCCTGCACGTCACGATAGGAATCGATCACCTGTGATGGCGGATCAACCTTTTGCATCTGCACGCGCGTAATGGTGACACCGGCGCCATAGCTGTCCAGCGTCTTTTGCATCACCGCCTGCACCTGTTGCTGCACGGGCCCGCGATCTTGCGTCAGGATCGGTTCGATATTGTTCTGCCCCACCACTTCGCGCATCGCACTTTCGGCCACCGCCTTGATGGCCGCATCGGGGTTTTGAACATTGAAAAGATAATTGGCGGCGTCCTTGATGACCCAGAACACCGTGAAATTCACATCGACGATGTTTTCATCGCCGGTCAGCATCAGGCTTTCCTGCGGCACGTCCTGTGTCGCCGCTTCATTGCTGGAATCGCCCTCGATCCGGTAGCCGATATTGATCTGGTTTTCGCGCGTCACCTTGGGCGTCAGCGCCGTCTCGATCGGCCAGGGCAGATGATAATTGATGCCCGGCGCGGTGCGCGACACGAATTTGCCAAAGCGCAGGACCACGCCCTGTTCATCGGTGCCGACAATATAAACGCCGCTGAGCAGCCAGACGATGACAATGCCCAGCGCAACAATCGCGATCCCGCCTGCGGTAAACCCGCCAGAGCCGCGCGGCATCAGGCTGCGCAGCCGCTCCTGGCTACGGCGCAGCAATTCTTCCAGATCGGGAGGCTGACCACCGCCACCGCCGCCACTGCCGCCGCCTTGAGGTCCACGGCCCCATGGCCCGCGCGAGCCACCGCCGCCTGATCCGTTTCCGCCGCTCTGATTGTTCCAAGGCATCCGTTGGTGATCCGTTTCTTGCTAGGGCAACAAAATACCCATTGTGAACATTCGCGCGTATTGGACGCGCCTGCGTTTTCTTGGTTTCCCGGAGTCAGCCGGTTATATGTGCATCTTCGCGGCGGTGCAATGAATACGGGCAAGAACGCAGGAATTGCTGCAAAATGCCCCCTTCAGCGCATTCTGTCTTAAATGGGCAGAAAACCCGCTGCTTCAAGCGCAGGCAATGCAGTTTCAAGAGACAAAGATGGCCAAAGCAACACGGGAAGACGTGCTGACAGCACTGGGACGCGTAATCGACCCCGAAAGCGGGAAAAGCGTGGTCGATGCACAAATGGTGCAAGGCCTGGTGGTAAAGGACGGCAATGTGGGTTTTGCGCTGGAGGTTTCTGGCGCGCGCGGACCACAGGCCGAACCCTTGCGCAAAGCGGCGGCTGATTCGGTTGCCGCCCTGCCCGGCGTGCTGTCCGTCACTGCTGTTCTGACCGCCCATCAGCAAGGCCCGCAAACCAGCACACGCCCGCAGACACAACAGGGCCATTCCCATAATCATGGGGCCCATAATCATGGGGCGCACAATCACACTTCCCATAATCGCGGCGCCAAACCGCATCAGCCTTCCCCATCGGCGCAAGGTATTCCCGGCGTGGCTGCGATCATTGCCGTGGCCAGCGGCAAGGGCGGGGTCGGCAAATCCACCGTCGCGGTCAATCTGGCGCTGGGCCTTGCCAAGCTGGGTTTGAAAACCGGCCTGCTGGATGCCGATATTTATGGCCCATCAGTGCCGCGGCTTTTGCACATCACCGAAAAACCGCAAAGCGATGATGGCAAAATCCTGAAACCCATCGAACGGCACGGTATCAAAACCATGTCGATCGGATTTCTGGTTGGTGAAGACACGCCGATGATCTGGCGCGGGCCGATGGTGCAAAGCGCGCTGACGCAAATGATGAATGACGTCGCGTGGGCGCCGCTGGATGTGCTGGTGCTGGACATGCCGCCGGGCACGGGCGACGCGCAACTGACCATTGCGCAGCGTGTGCCGCTGAAAGGCGCGATCATTGTGTCCACGCCGCAGGACATCGCCCTGATTGATGCACGCAAGGGACTGGCCATGTTCCGCAAAACGCACGTGCCGATTTTGGGAATTGTCGAGAATATGAGCGTGTTCGTCTGTCCCGATTGCGGCAGCGAGCATCATATTTTCGGGCATGGCGGGGCACGCGAAACCGCCGCCGAGCTGGACGCCCCTTTTCTGGGGGAAATCCCGCTGGTGCGCGCCATTCGCGAGACTTCCGACGCCGGAACCCCCATTGTCGTGTCCGCGCCCGATAGCCGCGAGGCGGAGGCTTTCCTTGCATTGGCGCGCGAGGTCGCGCAGAAGATCGCCGCGCCAACGCGTGCCGCGCCGAAAATCATACTGGAATAGACATGGCCACCCCCAAGCCCCAGATCAGAAGCCTGTTCGCAACCCCGGTTTGCGTGCACTTCCTGCCGATTGCGCAAGAGGTGAATACCGATCTGCGTCCGCTGATTGTGCAAAAGATGGAAGCGGGCACCGGCGCCATCGTACAGGGTCAGGGCTGGCACTCCGACCCCGATTTCGCAGAATGGGGCGGCGGACATGCGCAAACCCTGTTTCGCGTGCTGCGCGAACTGGCCAATAGCGCAACTTCCACACGCGGCGGCGGGCGCGTCTCCTTGGAATGGGACATCACCGCCTGCGCAACCTTGCGTCAGACGGGCGATTTTGCGGTGCGTGCGGCGCGGCCCGGCAGTTACTGGTCCGGCATTTATTTTGTCGATGACGGTTACGCCAAATCCGATGACGAAACGCTGGGCGGCGAATGCGAGCTTGTTGATCCGCGTGGGCCGATGCCCGCCATTCTGGCACCGCATCTGGCGTTCCGTATTCCCGGCGGCGGCACCGCAGGCCAGTTCGAGCCTATCCGCCCGCAGACCGGCATGATTTTGCTCTATCCATCATGGGTCGCGCGCGGCGAGCGGCGCTATGACGGCACCGGCCAGCGCGCCACGATTGAGTTCGATCTGGCGCTGCCCGCGGCGAAGACCGCGGAATAAAAAACGCCCCCACCCTTCGGGTCACGAAGGATGAGGGCATCGGGTGCTCTGCGGCGCGCGGTTACGAACGGCCCGCTTTGATCGCCATCGTATAGACGTTGCCGTTGTCGTCTTTTTGCGTCCAGGTATCACCGACCTTGTGACCACCTTCGATGTGGTCGCAATTGGTGGCTTTGCTTGCATCTTTGGGCACAGGATCAGTGACAGTGAAGCACGCGGTTGATGCGTCCTTCCAATTATAGGTGCCCTTGATCACTTTGCCGTCGCCCAGATGCTGTTCCCAGGTTTTGTCCGCGTTGACATAGATGGTGACGGTTTTGCCATCTGGCCCGGTGCTGGTCACCGAATTGCCATAGGCCACAGCAAACAGATCTTCGGCATGGGCCGCACCAACCGACAAGGCCAGTGCGGCAACAGCGCCAAGAATAATGCGTTTCATAAAATTCCCCTCCACTGAAATACAAACGAGCCAGACGCCTCGCACCTACCGATATGGGAGCGCTTGCGCGCCATACAAGCGTTGCGCGAATTTTGATTAGAGCATGATCCATTTCCAGTGAAATGGATCATGCTCCAGAAGCCTTGTTTGTCGCGCAATCTAACGGAAAACCGGCTTCCACTTTTCCGGATTGCACTCAGTTTGCTCCGGTGTATGTGCCGATGAAGGCGATGGTATCGACAATCGCGTGCACCAGAATGACCGGCCACAGATTGCCTTTGAACACCAGAAACATGGTGCCAAAGGCCACGCCGATTGCGCTGGCCGTCACCAAACCGCGCAGGCCCTGATAATACATATGGCCATAGCCGAAGAACGCGGCCGCCAGAACAACCGCCAAAACGGAAGCCGCAATAGAGACCGCGCGCTCATGGGCAAACAATTCGCGCAGCCGCGTGACCAGATAGCCCCGGAAAAACATTTCTTCGGCAAAGCCGCCGCTGAGCCAGGCAATCACCAGCCAAAGCAAAAGCAACGGCAGATTGCCGTGCACATCGCCCCAGCGATCGGTGACGCCTTGCGGGATTTTTTCCATGAAGGCGAGATCGAATACATGCGCCGCAATCAGAACGCTGGCGACCGCCGCGCAAAACGCGGCAAAAACCATCAGCGCCTGCACCAGCACCCAGAGCTTGGCTTTGCGCCCAGCCAGACGCACCAGACCAAATT
>JBDZUY010000021.1:17511-19765 GCA_040255365.1 Hyphomicrobiales bacterium | reverse complement strand
TGCACCAGCACCCAGAGCTTGGCTTTGCGCCCAGCCAGACGCACCAGACCAAATTCGCGCCACGACCGGCCGCGCCAATGCATGTAAAGCGTCAGAACAACAAGCACGCAGAACAGCGAAAGCGGACCGGCAAAACGCCACGCGATGGGCATCAGCGCCGCCCTGCTGAGCAGGGCGAACGCCACGAAGCCGATAATTTCAAACGCGATGCCCGCGCGCCGCGAAAGGTGTGTGGTTTTCATCAGGCGCGCGAGGCGCAACGCGGCCTTACTGAATACCCTTCACCAGCGAAACCTTGTAGGGCCCGGCCTGCCAGCTATCGCCAACGGCATGCGCGGATGCCGGTGCGCACGCCGGATTGGGTGTGTTGGGAATTGGCGTATCCGCCGTCAGGCAGACATTGGCGCCATCCATTTTCCATGTGCCCTTGAACGCCGCATCGCCCTGTTTGCCAGTGAAGGTTCCATCGGCCTTGTAATAGAGATGCGTGGAATTGCCGTTTGCATCGGTCGTGATGGTGGTGTTGCCATACCGGCTGGCCATGATGTCGCCCGCTTGCGCGACAACAATGGAACTTACAAAAAATGCCGTGGCCAAAAGAAGTGAACGCATAATTCCTCCCAATTTTTTATAAGAATGAGTGCCGTAAAGACGCACGGCGTACCGCGGAACCCGTTTCAAGCATTATAGTTCAGGCGCAAACCCGCAACCGGCCAATTGGCGGCCATAAGACGGCCCGTGCCCGATGCGGTGATGAACGCGGTTTTCATATTCTTGCCGCCCCAGCAAATATTGGTGACAAGCGGATCATCCATCGCAGTGTGTTTTGCCTTGCCGGTTTGCGGATGAAAGGTTGTGATGCCGCCCGCCAGCAAGGTGGCGCAGCAAATGCCGCCATCGGCCTGCACACCCAATGAATCGAAATAGGCAAGGCCCGGAAACGCGCCAACAAACGCGCCGGGGGTGAACCCCTCTACTTTGCCGCGCTTGCCCGGCGCGGTCAGCGGCAGCTTGTAAAGACGGCCCGTAAATGTCTCGGCGTAATACACCGTTTTGCCATCGGGCGAGAGGCCGACGCCATTGGGCGTAATCAATTCGCGCAGCACGCGCGTGATCTTTGATCCATCCGCTTTCGCATAATAGAGCGCGCCATGTGTGCGCCCCTTGTCAGTTGTGGAACCGTGATCGGTGAACCAGAACCCGCCCTTGGTATCGAACACCAGATCATTCGGCGCGATCAGCTTTTCACCGTCGCATTTGTCATAGAGCCGTTCGGCCTTGCCCGTGGCAATGTCAACGCGCTCGATCCAGCCGCCCTTGTGATGCGGCGGCGTGTGGCCCGGAATGGTCAGGCCCTGACGTTTGGTGTAGCCAAAATTCTCGCCATTGTTGCAAACGTAAAGCGCGCCATCCGGCCCGATGGCGGCACCGTTCGGCCCGCCCTCCAGCTTGGCAATGGTTTGGGTTTTGCCGTCCGGTTTTACGCGCGTGATTTTTTTGGCGACAATTTCAACCAGAATGACCGAGCCATCATCCATGGCAACCGGCCCTTCGGGAAATTTCAGCCCGCTGGTGATCTCACGAAACTGCATGTGCGCTCCCCTCAGATTTTTTGTTGGGGCGAGCCTAGCGTGACTTAGCGCATTGGCAAAGCGTATTACCGCCGTTCCAGTGTCACATAAGAATAGGACAGGCCATCGGGCGTGGTGCGATCTTCGCGCGCGGTTTCGTGCCATGTGGCGGGCGCGAAGGGCGGCATATGCGTATCGCCGGTCACATCGCGATGCACTTCGGTGAGATGTACATGCGTGGCATGGTCCAGCGCTGCGGCATAAATCTGTGCGCCGCCGATGATGGCAATTTCATCCGGGCTTTCGGCATTCGCGATGTCCAGCGCCGCATCGATGCTGTGCGCCACTACCGCACCATCGGCCCGCCAGTTTTTGTCGCGCGTCACCACAATATTGGTGCGGCCGGGCAGCGGCTTTTTGGGCAGGCTGTCCCATGTCTTGCGGCCCATGATGATGGGCTTGCCCATGGTAATCGCCTTGAAGCGGCGCATGTCATCCGCGATGCGCCAGGGCAGCGCGCCATCCGCACCAATCACACCATTGTCCGCGCGTGCCAGAACAAGAGATATGCGGGTCATATGCACACACTATCACCTCCCCCCATGTGGGGAGGTCGAGCCGGCAGCGCGGTGCGATGACGGATCGGGTGGGGGGCAAGTTTGAATTTTGCGCGTGGATAGAAC
>JBDZUY010000021.1:4024-17411 GCA_040255365.1 Hyphomicrobiales bacterium | reverse complement strand
GGTGCGATGACGGATCGGGTGGGGGGCAAGTTTGAATTTTGCGCGTGGATAGAACGCCCCCCACCCGGCTTGCGTTCGCGCATGAAGCGCGAAGCGCGCGCCGACCTCCCCACATGGGGGGAGGTGAACCAAAGTTGCGATCATCAGCATTGTGCCAATTTCTCCAGCGCATCACCGGTCAGGCGATAGGTGAACCAGTCGCCCTGTTTCACCGCGCCGATACTCTCGTAAAAATCAATCGAGGGTGTGTTCCAATCCAGCACCGACCAGTCAACGCGCGCGCAACCCTGATCCACCGCGCGTTTGGCAAGGTTTGCCAAGAGCGCCTTGCCGATGCCACGCCCACGCATTGTTGGCGAGACAAACAGATCTTCGAGATAGATTCCGTGACGCCCGCGAAAGGTGGAAAAATTGTAGAACCACAGCGCGATGCCCGCTGGTGCGCCATTCCACGCGGCAATGTCGCAGAACACGCGCGGATGATCGGCGAACAGATGCGCGACGATTTCCGCCTCGCTTGTTACCACGTCATCCAGCATCTTTTCATATTCCGCAAGCTCGCGGATGAAGCGGAAAACAATTGCGGAATCGGCGCGCTCAGCGGGGCGGATGGACAGGCTCACACCGCGACCTCGGCCTTGATATGCGGATGGGCCTGATAATTCTCCAGTTTGAAATCGCTGTACGTGAACCCGAAAATATCCGTCACATCCGGGTTGATGTGGATGGTGGGCAGCGCATAGGGCTTGCGTGATAGCTGTTCGCGCGCCTGATCCAGATGGTTGAGATAAAGATGCGCATCGCCAAACGAATGCACGAACTCGCCGGGTTTCAGCCCCGTCACCTGCGCCATCATCATGGTGAGCAACGCATAGGACGCGATGTTGAACGGCACACCCAGAAAAATATCCGCCGAGCGCTGATAAAGCTGGCAACTCAAGCGCCCATTCGCGACATAAAACTGAAACAGGCAATGGCATGGCGGCAACGCCATCTTGTCCACATCCGCCGGGTTCCACGCGGTGACAATCAGGCGGCGCGAATCCGGATTGGTTTTGATCATGCGCGTGACATTGGCAATCTGGTCGATCACACCGCCGCGTCCATCCGGCCAGCTTCGCCATTGATGGCCATAGACGGGGCCAAGCTCGCCGTTGGCATCGGCCCATTCATCCCAGATCGAAACGCCGTTTTCTTTTAAGTAGGCGATGTTGGTGTCGCCCTTCAAAAACCACAACAGCTCGTGGATGATCGCCTTGGTAAACAGCTTTTTGGTGGTGACCAGCGGGAAGCCATCCGCCAGATCAAAACGCATCTGATGGCCAAATACGCTGAGGGTGCCGGTGCCGGTGCGGTCGTGCTTTTGCGCGCCCGATTTGAGCACGCGTTCCATAAGATCGTGATATTGGCGCATGGAGGCCTTTTCGCGCGATTCCCGGCCCCAGTCTAATCCGAAATTCCATCGGACAGCGGGCCCATTGCGGCCACAATCTATGCCCTTCAATTGTCATCCCCCAACCCCTATATAGAAGGGGTCAGGGCCTAGGGACTTCGGTCTTTTTCTGACTATGGCGATAAACGGCTGCGTAATAAGCGGACTGGACCCGGGGGCGGTACCCGGCGCCTCCACCATAACCCCGAGACGGCGTGCGGCGCGGCGGGGTTTTGATGGGGGCGAAACAGGATCGACAGACGTGTAAAGGCTGACTTTTCGCTCGGTATGGTATCCGCCGTTATCGGGCTGTCTGTACAGGTGCCAACGACAATGAAATGGCCCTCGCTGCCTAATAGGTAAGCGCGGTTCGGGGAGCACCGGGCAACAGAAGCTCCCTACTTATTCCTCTTACGGCAGTTCCGGCGGGTCGTTGACGCCCAGTGCGGCATCGCGCGTGCGCTCCCGCGCCTGCCACTTTTTGCGTGGTTCTTCGACCATGAACACCAGCATGAACAGCGCAATCACCTCGCATACAATCGAAACCGCAAACACGGTGTGATAGCCAAGCGTGGCTGCAATCGCGCCGCCCAACAGCGGGCCGCCCGCCGCCACAATGCTTTCGGCCGTGTTCGACATGGCAAGACGCATCGCCGTGTCGTCGCGATGACCAAATTCCAGCACCATGTTTTGCGCGCTCATGAAGTAGCCTGAATTGGCCGCACCCAATCCGAAGAACGCGACGAAGTAATAGGGCAAGCCATGCACAAACATCAGCATTACCGTTGCCCCAATCCACAACACCAGTGCTGCGATGAAGGTGGAACGGAAACCGGCTTTGTCAGACAGAAACCCCCACACGATATTGGCAACGGTGGAGGCGATCAGAAACGCGAACGTCAAGGTGCCGATGGTAGCGCCGGTCAGAGTGGTCGTTTGCGCGATATAGACAATGTAAAACGGCGCAGAGACACGATTGAACACCGCAAAGGTGCGTGCCACCATGAACAGCGCAAAGGGCCGGTCAGCGCGCAGCATGGCAGGAAATTCGCGCAACCGGTCGCCCACGCGCATGCGCGGGCGCAAGGTCGGCGGTTCAGGTTCGCGCACAAAAATCCACAGCGCCACCAGCCCCAGACTGGTCAGAATGAACGCCGCCAGAAAGGTGGTGGAATAGCCATTGCCCCAGATGTTTTCGCCGATCAGATATTTGCCCGCGTAATACGACAGGATCGCCGCGACCAGCCCGCCGGAAACATTGCGCACGCCCTGTAAGCGGCCGCGCACGGATATGGGAATCATCTTGGCGAGCAGAAACTGAAACGCGACATTCTGTGGTCCGGAAAAAAGCCCCAGGGTGAACAGGAAAAACAACACACCTGCCAATAATGCAGGCCCGCTGAACAGCCAGCCCACCAGCACCAGCCCCAGAATTTGCAGCCGCATCATCGAGCCCAGAAACAGCGACAGCGGCAAAACATAACGGCGATGTTCGATCTGGGTGGTGCCAACAATAGAGGTGATGGCAATGCCCAATTGCTGCAACGCCAGACCCAACCCCACCACCATGTCGGAGCCGGACAGCATGTGCAGATAGGCGGGAATGAAGGTTGGCGCATTGATCAGGCGAAAGCCCGTCATGCCCAACATGCCGTGCATGAAATGCCCGGAAAAATTGCGCTTCAGATTGCCCCAGACAAATTTTTCATAGGCCGCTTCGCGTTCACCGCTGCCAGCTAGCCCGTCATAAATCGATGCCAATGGCCGTCAGCGACCCGTCCGGCAACCTGCCCGGCGGCCCGCTCTCCCTCAAATGCCTGTGTTGCGACAGGTCTTAGCAGAGTCGGGCGCGCAGCCATAAAGGGGCAGTATAATTGGCACGGACGCTACGGTAATTACCCCGCCCGCCTGCGCAGACGGCGCAAATCGCGCCGCCCCGGCCAGGCCGTATAGGCCGTCAGCGCCGCCAGAACGCACACGCTGCCACCGATCATCACCGCTTCGGGCACGCCCGCCTTGCTGGCAATCCAGCCCAGCAACAGCGAGCCCCACGGCATCATGCCCAAAAAGAACATGGTGTAGAACGAGACAACACGCCCGCGCATGTCGTCGCTGGATGCGATCTGAATGATTGTGTTGGTCGAACCGCCCAGCAGCATCAGCGAAAACGCGGTTGGCAACAACAGCACCAGCGACAGCGGCAACCATTGCGAATGGGAAAATGCGATCAGCGAAAGCCCGAACATTGCGGCGGCAAGAATGGGTGTCAGTGACAAATATTTGTCGCGCACACGCGCCAGCATATAGGCCCCGCCCAGCGCGCCGCAGCCAATGGCGCCATAGAGCAGGCCAAGCCCCTGACTGCCCTCATGCAACACGTCGCGCGCGAACGCAGGCAGAAGCGGAATGTAAGAGGCGCCAAACGACGAACACACAGCAATCAGCATCAATGCGACGCGAATTTCGCGCACCCGCCAGACATAGGCAAAACCGGCTTTGAATTCCTGCCACGGCCGCTCCACGATGCGCGGCGGCCGCGCTGCAAACTGCATCATGAAAAGACTGATCAGCACCGCGCCATAGGAAAACGCATCAACGGCAAAGCACAGCCCCTCACCCACCGTCGCCACCAGAAGACCCGCAATCGTCGGCCCAATGATGCGCGCCAGATTGAACATCATGGAGTTGAGCGAAATCGCATTGCGCAAATCTTCGCGGCCCACCATCTCGATGGTAAAGGCCTGACGCGTTGGCACATCGAACGCGTTGACGACGCCCTTGAACAGCGCCAGCGCAATGATGTGCCAGACCTGTATCAATCCTGTCAGCGTCAGAATGGCCAGTGCCGCGGCCTGACACATGGCCAGCCCTTGTGTCAGCATCAGCATTTTGCGCCGGTCCATGCGGTCGGAAATCATGCCGCCGAAGGTGGCAAAGAAAAACACCGGCACCTGCCCGGCAAATGAGGTGACGCCCAAAAGAAACGGCGAATTGGTCATGGAATAGACCAGCCAGCCTTGCGCGACAGCCGTGATCCATGTGCCCATCAGAGAGACAAGCTGCCCGGAAAAGAACAGCCGGTAATTGCGGTGGCGGAATACCCGCAGCAGCGCCAGCGCAGAGGGCGCATCGCCAATGTTTTCCGGTGGCGGGGTTTCCTGCGGCGTTGCGGCTGTGCTCATGGGTGTTCCGCGCGCGCCAAGTGCCATAGCCGTAAGGCGCTTGTCATGCGGGGCCGCTTCATGCTCGTTTTGCGGATACCGCTATTCAAATTCGGAGTTGTTGTCATGGTTTCTACCGACGTACTCTTCCAGCCGTTCCGGCTCAAGGGCCTGAGCCTTCCCAATCGCGTGGCGATGGCGCCGATGACGCGCTCCAAATCGCCGGGCCAGATCGCCAACCCGGAGGTCGCCGCCTATTACCGGCGCCGCGCCGAGGG
Source organism: Hyphomicrobiales bacterium (assembly GCA_040255365.1). Classification (GTDB taxonomy): domain Bacteria; phylum Pseudomonadota; class Alphaproteobacteria; order Micropepsales; family Micropepsaceae; genus Rhizomicrobium. The sequence goes on along the minus strand of JBDZUY010000021.1, from coordinate 12,540 downwards.
TGGCGTGGGCCTGATTCTGACAGAAGGCACCAGCCCCGAACACAAATCGGCCTCCAACGATGCAGCCGTGCCCGCCTTTTTTGGCGAAGAATCACTGAAGGGTTGGGCCAATGTCTTGAAAGAGGTGAAGGCGGCGGGCGGGCACATCATGCCGCAGCTTTGGCATCAGGGCATTGTGCGCCACCCCGGCAGCGGGCCTTATCCGGATGAACCCAGCATGAGCCCATCGGGCCTTGCCAAGCCGGGCAAAGCGGTGGCCGAACCAATGAGCCTGGACGATATTGATGCGGTGATCGCCGCGTTCGCCAAAAGTGCGGGCTATGCCAAAAAACTGGGCTTTGACGGCGTGGAGATTCACGGCGCACATGGTTACATCATCGATCAGTTTTTCTGGGATGGCACCAATGTGCGCGCTGATAATTATGGCGGCGATCTGGTAAAGCGCACACGTTTTGCCGCCGACATTGTGCGCGCCGTGCGCGCCGAAGTGGGCAATGATTTTCCGATTCTATTGCGCTTCTCACAATGGAAGCAGCAGGATTTCTCCGCGCGTCTTGCACCAACGCCGCAAGAACTGGAAAAATTCCTCGGCCCTCTCACCGATGCAGGCGTGGACATGTTCCATTGTTCAACGCGGCGATTCTGGGAACCGGAATTTGCCGATAGCGGATCGGACATGAATCTTGCCGGATGGACAAAGAAAATTTCCGGCCTGCCTACCATGACCGTGGGTTCGGTCAGCCTGAACGAAGATTTCATCACGTCCTTTCGTGCCAAGGGTGCCGACACCGAAAAAGCCAATATGAATATTTTGCTGGAGATGCTGGCACGCGGCGATTTCGATCTTGTCGCGGTGGGCCGCGCATTGCTGGTAAATCCCGACTGGCCCAACAAAATTCGCTCCGGGCAATTCGACAAACTTGTGCCCTATACGCCCGAAGCGCTGCAAACATTGGCCTGATGCTGCGTGGCACAAAATGTGTGCATGAACATGGCGCATTGACTTGGGGCTTTGCGCGCTTAGTCTGCGGTGACACACGGAAGAAGAAATGACCAAAGACTTTATCGGCTATCAGGCATTGACGGAGGAGGCGCTGCGCGGCGTCGTGCGCGAAGCCATGCGCCATGCCGAAACCAATGGTCTGGTCGCGGCGCATCATTTTTATCTGACATTCAAAACGACATTTCCCGGCGTCGAAATTCCCGATTTTCTGCGCGAGCAATATCCCGAAGAAATGACCATCATTCTTCAGCACCAGTTCTGGGGCCTGAAAGTGGATGATGATGCGTTTGAAGTCTCGCTGACATTCCGCAAAGTTCCCGCCACGCTTTATGTGCCGTTTGCAGCGCTGACCGCATTCATGGATCCCGGCGTGCAGTTCACCTTGCAATTTCAGCCCGCCGACGAATCGCTGGGCGAGCCCGCGGCGCCAAGCCAGACGCCCTCCAATCCGCCGACCAAGCTGGAAGGCAAGCCCCCGGAAGCCAAGCCAGACGACGGTAAAGCCCCTGCCGGTCAGGGCGATGGCGATAATGGCGGCGAATCCGCCCCCGCGACGCCGGGCGAGGTTGTCAGCCTCGACGCTTTCCGCAAGAAGTAGCGGGCCGAATTTTCTATAGTGAGCCCCATGACCAAGACCCGCACCGAAACCGACACGTTCGGACCCGTTGACGTTCCCGCAGACCGTTATTGGGGCGCACAGGCCCAGCGCAGTCTGGGCAATTTCAAGATTGGCTGGGAAAAACAGCCCGCCCCCATCGTGCGTGCGCTAGGCATTGTCAAACGTGCCGCCGCCGAAACCAATATGGAACTGGGCCGGCTGGATGAAAAACTGGGCAAGGCGATTGTTGCCGCCGCGCAGGAAGTGATCGAAGGAAAATTGGATGATCATTTTCCCCTCGTCGTGTGGCAAACCGGGTCTGGCACACAATCAAACATGAATGCGAATGAGGTGATCTCCAACCGCGCCATCGAAATGCTGGGCGGCGAGATGGGCACGAAAAAACCCGTACACCCGAACGATCACGTCAATATGAGCCAATCGTCGAACGACACATTCCCGACGGCGATGCACATTGCCTGCGCCGAAGAAATTGAGCACCGGCTGGTGCCCGCGCTGCAAAAGCTGCGCAATGCGTTGAACGACAAGGCACAAAGCTGGAAAGACATTGTCAAGATCGGGCGCACGCACACACAGGATGCGACGCCGCTGACCCTGGGTCAGGAATTTTCCGGCTACACCCAGCAGCTCGACAATGGGTTGGAGCGTATTGCGCAGGCGATGCCCAAACTGATGGAACTGGCGCAGGGCGGCACCGCCGTTGGTACCGGGCTGAACGCACCGATTGGCTTCGACAAAAAGGTCGCCGAACATATCGCCGCGATCACGGCGATGAAATTCACCACAGCGCCCAACAAGTTTGAGGCGCTGGCCGCCCATGACGCGATGGTGTTTGCGCATGGCGCGATCAACACGGTCGCCGCGTCCTTGTTCAAGATTGCGCAGGACATTCGTTTTCTGGGGTCGGGGCCGCGTTCCGGCCTTGGCGAATTGGCGCTGCCGGAAAACGAGCCGGGCTCATCGATCATGCCGGGCAAGGTGAACCCGACCCAATGCGAAGCGATGACGCAAGTGTGCGTGCAGATTTTTGGCAATCACACGACACTGACCTTTGCGGACAGTCAGGGCCATTTTGAACTCAACGTATTCAACCCGGTGATGGCGTATAATTTCCTGCAATCCGTGCGCTTGATGGCCGATGTCGCGGTCAGCTTTACCGACAATTGCGTGGTGGGGATTGAGCCGCGTCTGGACAATATCAAGGCGGGGCTGGAACGCTCCCTCATGCTGGTCACGGCACTGGCGCCAAAGATCGGTTATGACAACGCCGCAAAAATCGCCAAGACCGCGCACAAGAACAACACCACCCTGAAAGAAGAAGCGGTGAAGGGCGGCTATGTCACGGCGGAAGAATTCGACACGATCGTCGTGCCCGCCGACATGATCCACCCGAAGTAGGCCGGTGACAAAAAAATAACCCTCATCCTGAGCTTATCGAAGGATAGAGGGTTATTCGACTTCAATAATCTCACCCTTCGACAAGCTCAGGGTGAGGATTCTAGGTAAGGCAGAAAAAAACCCTCATCCTGAGCCTGTCGAAGGAGGAGGGTTTTTCGCAGTCTTCGCCAACATCGGCAACGCGCCGAAATCTTCGCGAATAAGCGCCGCTTTCTTCACGCGCCGCCACCCCTTGATCCGCCGCTCGCACGCAATTGCATCGGTCAGGCGCAGAAATTCCTGTGACCAGACCAATGAGACTGGCCGCCGCGAATGCGTGTAACCCGGATAGAAGCCCTGTTCATGCTCGCGGATGCGCTGCTCAAGATCAGACCGGGCAAGACCCACATAATATGACCCATCACGGCATTTCAGCATATAGACATGGAACGGCACGGCTGCGATATCCTCGTCCATTAACACCCTCGCCCTTCGCCCTTCGACAAGCTCAGGATGAGGGCTCGGGGGTAAGAATAGATGTGAGGATATCGTTTGGACCATCGCATTTCTATGTCCGCCGTGCCGTTCGTCATTGAACAGAACAATGCCACGGGTGCGGTTTCCTATTGGCAATTGGGCGACCATCAAAGCGAGGCTGATAAAAACGGCATCGCGCTGGCCGAATACATCCACGCGATCTATGGTTTTTTGCGTCAGGCCAAGGCGCAAAACGTGCTGATGATCGGGTGCGGCGGCGGAACCTTGGCGACGATGCTGCGCAAAGCGCGCGTGGCCGTGACGATTGTGGATATCGATCCCGCCTCGTTTGAAATCGCGCGATCCTATTTTCACATGCCGCACACAATCGAAACCCATGTCGCGGATGGCCGCGCATTCCTGCGCCGTGAGACACGCCGCTTTGATGCGATTGTGCTCGATGCCTATGCCAATCAAGAAGTGCCCAAACATCTTTTGACGCCGTCGTTTTTTGCGCTGGTAAAGTCGCGGCTTCGCGCACGCGGCGGATTGTTCCTGATCAATCTGATTGTGAAGGATGACGAAGATACTTGGCCGGATCGCGTTTGCACCAAACTGGGCAAGACATGGCGCCATGTGCGGCTACTGGATCGCGATGGCTGGGAAAACCGCAATGCCGTCGCTGTGGCCGGTGCGGTGCGCAATCTGAAACGCCCGCGTCTGTTGCTGAAACCGGCGCGCCGGGCCCGCGCCATCGCCAACGCATTAAAGACGATGCAATTTCGCGCGCTACGGGGCTAAGCTGCCCCCATGCTGAAAAAACGCTCGTTCAACATTGCCGGTCACAAAACCTCCATCGCGCTGGAGCCGGAATTCTGGGCTGTGCTGGAGCTGTGCGCGCAACAAAAGGGCATTTCGCTTTCGGCGCTTGTGGCGGAGCTGGACAAGGCGCGGGGCCTGCGCCCGCTGGCCAGCACCATGCGGGTACACGCGCTTGCCGCCGCCGCGCGCACGGCATAGGTTTTGTGCATGGCAGAGATCGTCAATCTGAAACGCGTGCGCAAAACCAAAGCGCGCAGTGCAAAGGCAAAAACCGCCGAGGCCAACCGTATCAAGCATGGCACGGCGAAAGCGGTGCGCGATCTGGCCAAAGCCCGCGCCGAAAAAGACGCAAGCGACATCGACCAGCACAGGCTGGATTCAGACACGCCGAACCGACCCAAGCAAAAATAGACTGTCATTCCCGGCCTCACGATGCGATAGCATCGGGAGGAGAAGGGAACCCAGGTGTTTGTAAGAAGCGCAATCTTCACGACCTGGGTCCCCTTCCCTCGCGGCATGATTGCCGCTCGCCGGGGATGACACATTTTTTTGGTTGGCAGCATGCGTGAAAAAACAGAAACAAAATCTGGCCCTCTTGCGGGCCTCATCGTTGTCGATCTGACGCGGGTTTTGGCCGGGCCATATGCCGCGCTGCTGCTGGCCGAGCTGGGCGCGCGCATCATCAAGGTGGAACCGCCGGGCAAGGGTGATGATTCGCGCCATATCGGCCCGTTTGTGAAAACCAAAAGCGGCGGCACCAAATCCGGCTATTTCATGAGCGTGAACCGCGGCAAGGAATCCATCGCGCTGGATCTGAAAGCCGATGCCGACCGCGAAATTTTTTACGCGCTGCTGAGCAAAGCCGATGTTCTGATCGAGAATTATCGCGGCGGCACGATGGAAAAACTCGGCCTTGGCTATGACGCGCTGAAACAAAAATTTCCGCAATTGATTTATGCTGCCGTTTCCGGCTTTGGCCACACCGGGCCATACGCAAAGCGCCCGGCTTACGACATGGTGGTGCAGGCGATGGGCGGAATCATGTCGCTGACCGGCCACCCCGGCACGCCACCAACGCGCGTGGGGTCATCGGTGGGTGATCTGACCGCTGGGCTGTTCACCACCATCGGCATCGTTACCGCGCTATACGACCGCAAGAACACGAACACCGGGCAAAAAATCGATGTCGCGATGCTGGACAGCCAGGTTGCGATTCTGGAAAACGCAATCTCGCGTTATTTCGCGACCGGCGATGTGCCCGGTCCGCTGGGCTCGCGCCATCCCTCCATCACGCCCTTCGCCGCTTACGCCGCCAAAGACCGGCACATCGTTATCGCCGCTGGCAATGATGGCTTGTTTGCAAAGATGGCTGAGGTGTTGGGCCACGCGGAATGGGCGCGCGATCCGCGCTTTGCCACCAACCCGGCGCGCATGGAACATTGGCAAGTGCTGCATGCGGAAATGGAAGATGCGCTGCGCGAACGCCCGGCCAAGGAATGGCTGGCCGAATTGGAAGCCGCGGGCATTCCCAGCGGACCCTTGAACAATGTCGCCGATGTGGTGGCCGACCCACAGGTACTGGCGCGCAACATGATCGTCAGCGTGGAAGACCCCGAAGCCGGCACGCTGAAAATGCAGGGCAACCCGATCAAACTGTCGGCTCACAGCGATCCGACCACGCGCAAACACGCGCCCGATCTGGACGCCGACCGCGCCGCGATTTTGAAAGAGCTTGGGTTGTAGGGCCCCAGGTTCTACATTGGTTCCATGTCTTCAGAATCGTCTATTTCCCGCAAGCCCGCGCCATGAGCAATGGCGACGACCGCTATTCCGATCCGCTTGATCAGGCCTTTGGCGAGGTGCCATCTGGCCCCGCCCCCGCCTATCCCGGCGCGCGCATCGCTGGCGCCGCGCCCGATGCGCCATACCTGAGCGGCCTGAACCCCGAACAGCGCGAGGCGGTGATGACGCTGGATGGCCCAGTTCTGGTGCTGGCCGGTGCGGGCACGGGCAAGACGCGCGTGCTGACCACGCGGCTGGCGCATATCTTGGCAACGCGGCGCGCATGGCCGGGGCAGATTTTGGCCGTCACCTTCACCAACAAGGCGGCGCGCGAGATGAAGGAGCGCATCGGCGCGCTGATCGGCGGCACGGTGGAGGGCATGCAATGGCTGGGCACGTTTCATTCCATCGGCGCGCGCATGTTGCGCCGTCACGCCGAAATTGTTGGCCTGAAATCCAATTTCACCATTCTGGATGCGGACGATCAATTGCGCCTGATGAAACAGGTGATCGCCGCCGAAAACATTGACGAGAAACGCTGGCCCGCGCGCACATTGGCCAGCATGATTGATGGCTGGAAAAATCGCGGGCAGCGCCCCGATGATGTCAGCGACAGCGAAGGACATGGTTTCGCATTCGGCAAGGGCAAGATGCTCTATGCGATGTATCAGAAACGGCTGAAGGAATTGAACGCCGCCGATTTTGGCGATCTGTTGTTAGAGACGCTGCATGTTCTGAAAACCGAGCCAGATATCCTTGCCGAATATCGCGAACGCTTCAAATACATGCTGGTCGACGAGTATCAGGACACCAACGTCGTGCAATATTTGTGGCTGAAGCTGCTGGGCACGGGCGCGGCCAATGTGTGCGTAGTGGGCGATGATGATCAATCCATCTATGGCTGGCGCGGCGCGGAGGTGGAAAACATTCTGCGCTTCGAGCGCGATTTCCCCGGCGCCAAAGTCATTCGGCTGGAACGCAATTACCGCTCGACGCCCGCGATTCTGGGCGCGGCCAGCGGATTGATTGCCGCCAACAAGGGGCGGCTTGGCAAAACACTTTGGACCGAGGGCGAGCCGGGCGACAAAATCCGCATACAGGGTGTGTGGGACGCCGAGGAAGAAGCGCGCAATGTCGCCAGCGATGCCGAAGATCTGCACCGGCAGGGGCACAATCTGGCGCAGATGGCGGTGCTGGTGCGCGCCTCGTTTCAGATGCGCGAATTTGAAGACCGTTTTCTGACGCTTGGCCTGCCCTATCGCGTGATCGGCGGGCCGCGCTTTTACGAGCGCGCCGAAATTCGCGATGCGATGGCGTATATGCGCCTGATTGCGCAGGGCGATGATGATCTGGCGTTTGAGCGGATCGTCAACAAACCCAAACGCGGCATTGGCAATGCGAGCGTGCAATCGCTTTTGCAATTTGCGCGCGCGCGGCAAATTCCGCTTCTGGCGGCGGCGCGCGAGATTGCTGAGACCGATGAGGTGCCGCCCAAGGCGCGCAAAAGCCTGGGCGATCTGGCGGCAAATTTTGCGCGCTGGAGCAATACGGCGCACCAGATTCCGCATACCGATCTGGCCGAAATGGTGCTGGATGAAAGCGGCTATACCGACATGCTGAAAGCGGACAAATCGCCGGACGCGCCGGGCCGCCTCGATAACCTCAAAGAACTCGTGCGTTCGATGGAACAGTTTGAATCGCTGGCCGGCTTTCTGGAGCACGTGTCGCTGGTGATGGAGCTGGAGCAGAACGACACCGAAGACCGCATCAATCTGATGACGATGCACGCGGCAAAGGGTTTGGAATTCGACACCGTGTTTTTGCCCGGCTGGGAAGAAGGCCTGTTCCCCTCCCAGCGCACAATGGATGAAAGCGGCCTTGCCGGGCTGGAGGAAGAACGCCGCTTGGCTTACGTGTGTTTGACGCGCGCGCGGCTGCGCATTCGCATTTCGTTTGCGGCGAACCGGCGCGTGCATGGAAGCTGGCAAAGCTCCCTGCCCTCGCGCTTTTTGAACGAACTGCCGGAAGAACACATCGACACGGTGATCGACGAAGGATTTTACGGCGGCTATACCGGCTTTCGCGACAATGCCAGTACCGATGGCTTTGCCAGCACCTATGACAGCCCCGGCTGGCGGCGCGCACAGGCCAACCGCGATGCGGCCCGCGCATCGGGTACGCCGCGCACGCGCCCGCCGGTGATCGACGGGCATGCGCATGTCGTTCAAACCTCAGACCCCAGCGCCTCGCATTACGCGCGCGGCGATCGCGTGTTTCACCAGAAATTCGGCTATGGACGGGTGGCGAGCGTGGATGGCAACAAGCTGCTTGTCGCGTTCGACAAGGCGGGCGAAAAACGCGTCATCGACAATTTTGTGCAACGGGCGTGAATTGTCGTTCTGTCATCTCATGTAAAACCGGTGTAGGTTTGCGCGC
>JBDZUY010000021.1:0-3924 GCA_040255365.1 Hyphomicrobiales bacterium | reverse complement strand
CTGACCGGCACCATCATTTTTGTGGCGCTGCTGATCGGGTTGATCCTGTGGCAGATCGCGGCGAAGAAGTTTCACCCCTTTTTGTATTGGGCGACGATCATCGCCTCCACCACGGCGGGCACCACGCTTGCCGATTTCGCGGACCGTTCGCTGGGCATCGGCTATGCTGGCGGCTCGACGCTTTTGCTGGCCTGTCTGCTGGCCAGTCTGGCGGTGTGGTATTGGCGCGAGGGCACGATCTCGGTGCAGACGGTCAACACGCCGCGCGTGGAATGGTTTTACTGGATCGCGATCACCTTTTCGCAAACGCTTGGCACGGCGCTGGGCGACTGGACGGCGGATGATACCGGCCTTGGCTATATGGGCGGCGCGCTTGTGTTTGGGGCCGGCCTTGCCGTGCTGGCCGTTCTGTATTGGCGCACAAAAGTCTCGCGCGTATTCCTGTTCTGGGCGGCGTTTATTCTGACCCGCCCGCTGGGCGCGACGGTGGGTGATTTTCTGGACAAGCCGCTGGATCATGGCGGGCTGGCGTTGAGCCGGCCCATCGCCTCCCTCGTGCTGGCGGTGTTTATCCTTGGCTGCATTGTGTTCCTGCCGCAGCGTGCAGGATCGCATCCCGCACCGGTGCGCGAAACCGCAGCGTAACGATTCCACATCACCACCATCTCACCCGACTTGTGTAAGTTTCCTCCCCCGTTTACGGGGGAGGTGTCGTATAGGTGCGAAGCGCATAAACGACGGAGGGGGCAAATGCCGTGCCCCCTCCACCGCTTCGCGGTCCCCCTCCCCCGTAAACAGGGGAGGACACAGAATTGAGTAGCCATGACCAACGCCCCGCCCCTGTGGAAAGCCGTGCTTGTTCTGCCCAAGGCCGATGCCGCCGATGCGACCGCCGCGATTGAGCTGGCGAGCGCGCCGCAAGCGGTGATCGTGCATGAGCTGCCGTTCGAGAACGACGCGACGGTGGAGGCGCTTTACACCCACGCGCCCGATGGCGATCTGTTGTCCCGGCTGACGGGCCGCGCGGTGCATGTCGGCCTGTTACCCGATCAGGACTGGATCAAACTTTCTCAAGAAGGTTTGCCCCCGGTGCGCGCGGGGCGCTTTTTCGTGTTTGGCGTGCATGATGCGGGCATGGTTCCGCATGGCGTGATCCCCATGCGTATCGAAGCGGGCATGGCGTTCGGCACCGGCCATCACGAAACCACGGCGCTGTGCCTTGCTGCGCTCAGCGATATTGCCAAACAGCGCCGCTTTGTGAATGTCGCCGACATCGGCTGCGGCACCGGGTTGCTGGCCATCGGCGCGGCAAAATTGTGGAAGCAAAGCGTGATCGCCGCCGACATTGACCCGGTCGCGATAGAGGTGACGCGCGAAAACGCCATCGCCAATGGTGAGGGCCCGCGCATTCGCGCACTGGTGGCCGATGGCATGGCCCATCCGGTTCTGACGGCGGGCGCGCCCTATGATCTGATCTTCGCCAACATCCTGGCCGGGCCGCTGACAAAGCTGGCGCCAAGCCTTTCCCAAAGTCTGGGCCGGGGCGGAGTACTGATTCTGTCAGGGCTTTTGCGCTGGCAGGAGAATCTTGTTCTCAGTTTCTACCGTCCGCATGGCCTGATCTTGCGCGATACGCGGCGCGACGGCGCATGGTCGGCGCTGGTGCTTGAGAGGCCCGTCTCGCGGGGATAGGCTCGCGCCCATGGACAAGATCACAGAATTTCAAAGCTACGACGTTTCCTCCGATGCGGCCGAATGTGCGCCGCGTCTTGCCGCGCTTCGCGCCGAACTGGACAAACGGGGGCTGGACGGTTTCGTCGTTCCGCATTCCGATGAATTCCAGAGCGAATATTTGCCGCCATCGGCCGAACGGCTGGCCTGGCTGACCGCGTTCACCGGCTCGGCCGGGGCCGCGGTTGTGCTGCGCGATAAAGCGGCGGTGTTTGTCGATGGTCGCTATACGCTTCAGGTGCGCCAGCAGACCGACACCAAATTGTTTGATCCGCGCGATCTGGTGGAAGAAGGCCCCGCCGCGTGGATAGAGGCCAACGCACCCAAGGGTGCGAAGCTGGGTTACGACCCGTGGCTGCAAACGCCCGCCGCGGTGGACCAGATGCGCGCCGCCGCCGAAAAGGCCGGTGCCGAACTGGTGGTGTGTGAAACCAACCCGCTGGACGCAGTGTGGAAAGACCGCCCCGCCCCGCCAACCGCCAAGGCCAAACCGCACCCGATGAATCTGGCCGGTGAAGCGGCGGAGGCGAAACGCACACGCATCGCCGAAGCGATCAAGGCGCAAGGCGCCGATGCGGGCGTGGTGACGGCGGCGGATTCGATTTGCTGGCTTTTGAACATGCGCGGCGATGACACGCCGCACACGCCGTTTGCGCTGTCTTATGCAATTCTGCATCAAGATGGTTCGACCGATCTGTTTATGGACGAACGCAAATCTTCGCCCGAACTTTTGAAGCATTTCGGCAATGCGGTGCGACTGCACCAGCCGGATGCGTTTGTCGGCGCGCTGGACAAACTCAAAGGCAAAACCGTTCTGGCCGATCCGGGTATGGCGCCATCGGCGATTTTCGACCGGCTGAAACAGGCGGGTGCCACCATCAAACGCGGCAGCGACCCGTGCCAATTGCCCAAGGCGATCAAGAACCCGGTGGAGATTGCGGGCACGCGCAAGGCGCATATTCGCGACGGCGCGGCGCTGACGCGCTTTCTGGCATGGATGGCGCGCGAGGCCCCGAACGGCCATTTGACCGAGATTGATGCGTCACAGGCATTGGAGGGGTATCGCAAGGAAAGCGGTTCGCTCACCGATCTCAGTTTTGATTCCATTTCTGGCGCAGGTCCGAACGGCGCGGTGGTGCATTACCGCGTCACACGCCCAACCAACCGCACGATCAACAAGAACGAAATCTTCCTGATTGATTCCGGCGGGCAATACCCGGACGGCACCACCGATGTGACGCGCACGATCATCGTGGGCGAACCCACCGCGGAAATGAAAGACCGTTTTACCCGCGTGTTGAAAGGCCACATTGCATTGGCCACGGCGCGCTTTCCCGCCGGGACAACCGGCGCGGCACTGGACAGCTTTGCCCGCCGCCCGCTGTGGGAAGCCGGGCTGGATTACGACCACGGCACAGGGCACGGCGTCGGCAGTTATTTAAGCGTGCATGAAGGCCCGCAAAGCATTTCCAAAAAGCCGATCACACAGGCGCTGAAGCCGGGCATGATCTGTTCCAACGAACCGGGCTATTACAAAACCGATGCTTTCGGTATTCGCATCGAAAACCTTGTCGTGGTCAGCGATCTGAAAGATGTCGGCGGCGACCGCAAGATGATGGAGTTTGAAACCATCACCTTGGCGCCGATTGACATCAATCTGGTTGATCTTTCGCTGTTGACCGAAACCGAGCGCGGCTGGCTGAACGCCTATCACAAGCGGGTGCGTGAAACCCTGTCCGATCTGGTGGATGCGGATACAAAACCCTGGCTTGAACAGGCAACACGGGCGATTTGATATGCGCAAAGACCACACCACACCGGCCGGAACGGTTCATCGTTTGACGGTCGATGGAAAGTCGCTGGCCCACAACATGCTGGGCGATCCCACCACGCGCATTGTTGATGTCTATGTGCCGCATGGCCATGACGGCAAGGGCCTGCCGCTGTTGGTGGACATTGTCGGTTTCACCGCGGGCGGTCCGGCGCACACCAATTGGAAAAATTTTGGTGAGAACGTGCCCGAACGCCTCGACCGGCTGATTGCCAATGGCGACATGCCGCCCGTCGTTGTGGCGTTCCCCGATTGCTTCACCAAACTGGGCGGCAACCAATATGTGAACTCCGCCGCTATGGGGAACTGGGATGATTTCCTGCGCGAGGAAATGACGCCCTTCGTCGAGAAAAAATTTGGTT
>JBDZUY010000020.1:51461-57329 GCA_040255365.1 Hyphomicrobiales bacterium | reverse complement strand
CCGCACAAGCACAATCTCAGGCGGGCGCGCAAAGTTTTTCCGTCACGGCACAATGCGCCGGGCCGTTCACGCAATATCGAAATCTGGTCAATGGGCTTCTGGATGCCTCGCTGCATGGTGAGGATGCCTACACCAAACTGCGCAGCGAAAAATTCGATGCCGCGTCGGCGGCAGCGTTGAAGGCGTGCCGCACCGATGCGCAGGCCAAGCACGCGATCTATGCCACCAATGACCAGCTTTCCAGCTATCAGGCGACGCGCGATACCGCTTTGCGCCTGTTACAGGAAAGCCCGCCGCCGCGGCGCGATTGAGCCGTCTCGCATGCATCTTGCCGTGCTGCCATCCTGCTGACACCATGCTGTCAGGAGCGTGACAGTAGGGTGCGAACCATGAGACGCGCGGACAGGCTTTTCCGGATCATCCAGATCTTGCGGCGCAAGCGCCGCCCGATCACCGCGTTTGAAATTGCCGAGGAGCTGGAAACCTCGGTGCGCACGATCTATCGCGACATTGCGCAATTGATGGCCGACCGCGTGCCGATCCGCGGCGAGGCGGGCATGGGCTATGTGCTGGAGGGCGGCTTTGACATGCCGCCGCTGATGCTGACGCCAGACGAGATCGAGGCGGCGATGCTGGGTGCGCGCTGGGTGCAGGGCCGGGCCGATGCGGCGCTGGCGCGGGCGGCCGGCGATCTGATGGCGAAAATCGGCGCGGTGATCCCCGAACATTTGCGCCCCGTCTTTGCCGAGCCGGTGTTGAACACGCCGCCGGGTTGGAAAGCGCAAGCCGACACGATCGACATGCCGCGTCTGCGCGCCGCGATCCGCACGCAAGGCAAAGTGGCGCTGGCCTATTGCGACGAAGAGGCGGTGCAGACCGAGCGCGTGATCTGGCCCATCGCCGTGACCTATTTCGAGCATGTGCGCGTGATCGTGGCATGGTGCGAATTGCGCAAAGGCTTTCGCCATTTTCGCACCGACCGCGTGGTGGGCGCGCAGTTTCTGGAAACGCGTTACCCGACCCAGCGCTCCCGCCTGCGGGCCGAATGGCTGCGAGAGTGTAAACGCAATCTGAATACACAAAACGCCATCGCCGCGGAGTAGAACGACCGCCCCCAGATAATCGGCGCAATCGCGCGCTTTTCCGCGCCGCTTCCGGGGCGGCTGGCGGCTTTGCCGCAACACCCCAAACCGCCCTTTTTAGCGAATTCGAAAGCACTTGGCGCCCAAAATGCCAGCTATTCCACAGCACAGGCTTGTGGGTTTTTTTGCAAACGCCGGGAGGCGGAGCTTTCGTGGCGCGGTTGTGGTTTTTCTCCAAAGCCAATGTTTCGCCGGGCAACGGTGGTGCCCGCTCGCGGCACAAACGTGTGCTTGCGATCGCAGCCATCTTTGTGGTGGCGCAATTCTGCATTGTCGTGCTGGGCGTTGCGGGGGCAAACGGCATTGATGTTTTGCGCGCCTATTCTTCTGGCGGCGCTGAATGGGTGCGTGCGCAAAAAGGTGCTGTCATCAATCTGTTTCGTTATGCCGAAACTCGCAACCCGGCCGATTACCGCGCTTACGAAGATACGATGAAAGTTTTGAAAGGCGATCATCTGGCGCGCATCACATTACAATCCGATCATCCCGATTATGATCTGGCAGCCCGCGGGCTTATTGCCGGGCGTAACGCAGTTCCCGATGTCAACGCCTTGATGTGGGGGTTTCACCTGTTTCGTCATTGGGGGCCGTTCGAACTTGCGCTTGATGATTGGGCGCGCGCCGATGCGCAGATGGCGTTCATTGAAACCATTGGCGCAAGAATGCACGCCGATGTTATCGCCGGTGCCCCGCGCGAGAAATTGCTGTTTCATCTTTCGCAAATTTCCGGGCTGAACCGGCATCTATCGGAGAGTTCAACCGATTTCATCGCCGATATGGGCCGCGCCTCGCGCAAGGCACGCAACCTGGTGTTTGTGTTGTTTGGCGCCTTCAGCACTTTGATCTGCATCATCGGCGGGGCACTGGCCTGGTATATCGCGCGCATTGGCGCGCGTGCCGAAGCGCGTGCAGAAGAAAGCGAAGCGCGCATCCGCGATTTTGCCGAAATCGGTGGCGACTGGTTCTGTGAGATGGATCGCGACTTTCGGGTTGTTTACATGTCCGAACGGCTACCGGATTCAGGCATTGATACAACAACCGGAATTGTCGGGCGGCATTGGGCCACGCTGGGCGATGAATTCGGCTTTGTTGCGTTGACCGGCGATCATCTGGAAACGGTAGCGGCGCATCGCACCTTCCGCGATCACCGGTTCAAGCAAACCTCGCCAGAGGGGCGGGTGCGCTATTGGTCGTTCTGCGGCAAGCCGGTGTTTGATGCGGACGGTGCCTTCAATGGCTATCGCACCACGGGCACCGAGATTACCAAGGCGGTGCAGGTGCAAGAAGCATTGGCGCATGCCAAAGACGAAGCGGTGCGCGCCAACAAGGCCAAATCGGCATTCCTGGCCAACATGAGTCACGAATTGCGCACGCCCTTGAACGCCATTTTGGGGTTCTCGGAAATCATCGAAGGTGAAGTATTGGGCCAGATTGGCAATGCGCGCTATCGCGATTATGCGCACGACATTCGTGATTCCGGTCAGCATCTTCTGGCTATCATCAATGATGTGCTGGAGCTTTCGCGCATCGAGGCCGGGCGTCTGGAATTGCGCGAAGAACGTATGGATGTGGCCGCAACCATCGCCGGTGCCGTCGCGCTATGCCGCGCGCGCGCCGCGAAAAACAATATCGCGGTCCATGTTGAGGTGAAGCCGGATTTCCCGCCCGTATTGGCCGATCCATTGCGCATAAAGCAGGTGCTGATTCATCTTTTGAGCAACGCGATAAAATTCACACCGGATGGCGGAGATGTGCGCATCAAAGCTACGCTGGATGGCGGCGGGTCCTTGCGTGTTGCGGTGATCGACAGGGGAATCGGGATGGCACAGAATTGCATCCATGATGCGTTGCAACCCTTTGGTCAGGCTGACAATCATGTGACAAAGAAATTCGATGGCGCCGGGCTTGGTCTGCCGCTCGCAAGATCGCTGATTGAGCATCATGGCGGGCGGCTGGAAATAGAAAGCGCGCCGGGCGAGGGTACGTGCGCCACCTTTGTGTTGCCGCAATGGCGGGTGCGGATGCCGGGCGAGACGCTGACCCATGCCGCGGCAGCTTTGTGAACACAAAGCCGCCGCACGCACGCCTGTCTGTTACTTCGTTGCCTTGAGCATTTCTTCAACGCTGGTCGCGTCATTTTTGGCAGTTTTGAAATCGGTTGCCGCAATACCAGCGCGTGCCTTGTCCGCTGCCGCTTCGAGCGCTTTTTTGGTTGCCGCATCGGTGGCATCTGGGATCGCACCCTTGCCGGCATTGCCGCACGGGTTGATGTTTGTTTTGTCAAAGCCGGTACCGCCCGGCCCCACCAGACAATTCAGCGCGTGATGAAGATGGGTGTGTACGCCTTCGATATTACCGGCCTTTGCGGCAAGGCCTGCATGGGTAGCGGCCGTTACGGTTTCCGATGCGCTGTCGGCGCTGGCGGCCATGGGCCAGAATGCGGTGGCGGCGGCGAGGGCCGCGGCAATTGCAAGCGGCTTCATTGAAATATGTTTTGCACTCTGTCGAATAAGCATGGGGGCACTCCTTGGCATTTGAGATGAGGCTAAGGGATGCACAGTTTGACGCGTGCTGGCACCATGCTGTCAACAAGATGCGCCCGATTGGTGCAAATAGGGCAATTTAATGGCGGTGAAAGCCGCCGCCCTGCTCGCCCCGCGCATAGACCAGTGTTTCACCGGCCCAGACTTCCAATTGCACCGTTCCCGCTTCGCGCAGGGCATGGGCAAGGATTTTTGCCTTCAATTCGCTTTCGCAAGGTGTGGAAATTTTGCGGGCCAGTGATCCATCGGCCTTGCGGAAGCATATCTCATAAAGGGTGGAACCGGTATGCGCTTGGGATGTGCGGGCTGTGCTGGCAGTCGTGGCGGGATACATCATGGGCGGCTCCTGTTTGTTTCCATGCGCCCACCCGCACGTTCTATATTGGCGCTTCATGCTTTAAAGTCGAATGACATTTGCGGTCATAAAGTTCACGATTGGTATCAGGATGTTCGCACATGGATGTAACGCGAGAGCCATCATCCAATAGGGCAACCAAGAGGAGCGTAATCCGTTTATGGTGCACGCAGATACGCAAACCGGTGCTGCGCACAAAACCGGCGGCGCGATGACGGGCGGTGTCTGGGCCGCAGTGCTGCGTTTTCTGAGCTATGGTCCGCAAGGCGGGGGACCACGCATATCCATATTCCGACACCCGGTGATGGTGCGCATTACGCATTGGGTCAATGCCGGCATCATCATCATTATGTTCATGAGCGGGTTACAGATTTTCAATGCGCACCCTGCGCTTTATTGGGGCAGCGGTTCCAACTTTGATGCGCCTGCGCTTTCCATGACCGGCTTTATGGAAAATGGAGAGCCCAAGGGTGTCACGCAAATCGGCAATTGGAAATTCGACACCACCGGTGTGCTCGGCGCATCGAAAGTTGATGGTGTGTGGAACGCGCGCGGCTTTCCCGATTGGATGACTTTGCCGGGCCCGCAATGGCTGGCGATGGGACGGCTCTGGCATTTCTTCTTTGCGTGGCTGTTCGTCATCAATGCGGCGGCGTTCGTGATTTATGCGGCTTGGCGCGGCCATCTGCGCGCACTTGTACCGCGATGGCTTGATATCAAACATCTGCCGCGTGAAATTGCCGATCATGCGCGCCTGCGGTTTGCGCGCGGCGCCAAAGCGCGCGAATACAATGCGTTGCAAAAGCTGACCTATTTCATCGTGATCTTTGTGCTGGGCCCGCTGATCGTGCTGACGGGGCTGACCATGTCGCCCACAATGGCGGCCGCGCTACATCCGCTTTTGTGGATGTTTGGTGGGCGCCAATCGGCGCGCACGATTCATTTCATTTGTGCCTTTTCGTTTTTTGGCTTCTTCATCGTGCACATCATCATGGTCGTGCTGTCCGGCACCTGGAACAATTTGCGATCCATGATTACGGGGCACTATGAGATCGAAACCGGCAAGGCGGGAGGCGATCATGGCTGAGCGCACAGACCCCAATAACGGTACGCACAATCGCCGCGCCTTTTTGTGGCGTGGTTGCGCCAGCCTTGGTGCGCTGTTCCTGACAGGCTGCAAGGGCTTGTCGCAAACAACATGGTTCCCGAATATTTTGCGCAGCGCCGAAGATGTCAGCATAGCGGCCCAGCGTCTGTTCGCGGGCTCCCATGCGTTGGCCCGCGAATTTACCAAAGCTGACATCGCACCGGATTTTCGTGCCAATGGCACAACCACGCCGCCGACAATCTCTTATTTGAAGCATGTGCGAAGCAATTTCAAAGATTGGAGAATCGAGATCGGCGGGCTGGTGGAAAATCCGCTGACGTTATCGCTGACCGATTTGCGCAAACTTCCGGCGCGTACACAGATCACGCGCCATGATTGCGTGGAGGGGTGGAGCTGTATTGGTGAATGGACGGGTGCGCCGCTCAATCTCATTCTGGGCGCGGCCAGGCCCAAAGCCAATGCGCGTTATGTGGTGTTTTATTGCGCCGATCCGATGGATGATTCTGATGGTGACGGGATAGCCGATACCGCGTTCTATTATGAAAGTCTGGATATGCTGGAAGCCACACACCCGCAAACCCTTCTGGCCTATGATCTGAATGGCGCGCCGCTGCCGGTGAAAAATGGTGCTCCCGTGCGTCTTCGGGCCGAGCGTCAGCTTGGCTACAAAATGGCGAAATACGTGCAGCGCATCGCATTGGTCGAAAGTTTCGCCGGGAT
>JBDZUY010000020.1:38544-51361 GCA_040255365.1 Hyphomicrobiales bacterium | reverse complement strand
ACAAAATGGCGAAATACGTGCAGCGCATCGCATTGGTCGAAAGTTTCGCCGGGATCGAGGGCGGCATGGGCGGCTATTGGGAGGATCGCGGCTATAGCTGGTGGGCGGGGATATAATTCGCCCGCATTACGGGCTGTTCATTGACACCGGGCACATGGCTTCCCACATTCGGATAAGACCTCCGGGGAGGGAGAACAAAAATGACGGAAACACCCGTGTCAGCAGGCCGCAGCGATCTTGAGAGCGCCCGCACCGTATCGATCATTGTTTACGGGCTGTATCTGGCTGCCCTGATCAATGGGCTGACGGCCATTGTCGGCGTGATTTTGGCCTATGTGAAACGCAATGATGTGCGTGGCACGATTTACGAAAGCCATCTCGACAATGCGATCGAAGTGTTCTGGGTCTCGCTGGTCATCTCCATCGTTGCCATGCTGACCATCTGGTTCGGCGTTGGCGTCATTATTTTCATCGGCCTGTTCATCTGGTTCATTTACCGCACAATCAAGGGGCTGGTGCGTGCGATTGATGCCAGACCTTATTTTTGACGATGAATACCGGGGGAAATGTTACACCGCAAACCGATGTTAAAACTGCAAGCGTGCATGAAACCGGCAATCTGCGGCTGTTCGCAATTCTGTGTTATGGACTTTACCTTGCGGCGCTTTTGAACGGGATTACTGCGCTGATCGGTGTGGTGATCGCCTATGTCAAACGGGGCGAAGCGCGCGGCACCATTTATGAGAGCCATTTCGACAATCTGATTTCCATCTTCTGGCTGGCGCTTGTCGTATTTGTGGCGTTTGTGTCGGCGCTGGTCTGGGGTATTACCGGTATTGCGTTGGCCGTGTTTGGCGCGGGCCTGAATACGGTGTCTTTGGCGCTACTTTTGCCAGCGGTCTATCTGGTCACGCTGGCGGCGCTGGTGTGGTTTTTGTTTCGCACTGTTTCCGGGTTGCTGCGTGCAGTGGATGCAAAGACGTACCGCTAAACCTTATTGGTCCGAGAACCGGCGTGTATCGGTAATGGTGCCATTGTGTTTGGGCACGGGCGCGCGGCGGCGGAAAAACAAAAAGCCAATCACACCCACCATCAGCGCCAACGCGAAACTGTATGGCACAATGGCATATATCAGCCACGGCGCAACGGCGGCGGTATGAAATGCGGTGCCCATATGCGCGCCCCACAACACACAAGACCCGACACCGGCTTCGTTGACCTCACAGCCATCATAGCTGGAAAAGAACACCGCCAGGACCGGCAACACCAGCCCGATAATCGGCAATATCAAAAGGCTCAAACCCGCCAGAAGCGGACGGCGCGCGATCAGGGCTGCGATAGCGGCGGCAAATGCGATGGCAAGGGTGATCGTGGTATCAGTGCCCGCAAACCACGCCAGATGCAGCGTATCGCGCAAGCCGCCACCAAGCGCAATGCCGTGGCAAAGCCCCGGGCCCGGCGCACATTGCAAGCCATAACCGACGGCGCGCACCAGCCATACCAGAAGCGATGGCCCGGCCAGAAGGGCCGCACACACCGCCCAGAATTTGATGGCGCGGGACCGTTTTGGAACGGCCGTTTCGGGTTCGAAGTCATGCATAATGCGATGTTAAGCACTTTATGTGCCACGCGGCGCGGGCAACTTGTTGTGATGCTTAACAGCCGCGTCATCGCGCATTACGGCTTTAGTTTATTGCGCTGGACGGTTGAGCGGGCCCGATTGCGCAGTCCAGCGGCCATTGCGAATTTGTGCCAGAAACACAGTCGTCAGGCCGGTATGGTTCCGTTTTGAGAAATTCATCGGCACACCGCCATAAACCGGGTCCACCCAGGGCGGCATCTTTTCCAGAACACGGGCAAAGCGCAGTGGTGTTGGCCGCGACCCGCTGCGTTTCAGCGCCTCCACAAAAAGCCGCGCGTCAAGATAGGCACGAAACGCCTGCACCGAAGCGGGGCCGCCGAAACGGCGTTCATATGTACGTGCCCAATTACGTGTATTGGCGTCTTTGCTGACATAGGCAATGGGCGTCATGGCTGTGGCATAGAGTTTGTCCACACTGCGCCCGCCCAGCGCTGGCATTTCGGGAACATGACAGGTGGCGGGGCACAGCATCACCGGGCCAAAGCGCGCGGCGCGGGCCTGACGCGCAATGGTAAACACATCGGTTGCCACCGATCCCAATACGGCAAGCTCCACACCTTTTTCGCGTAACGTTGCGATTTGTTTGGAAAAGTTTGTGGTGCCGGGTTTGTAGGCGACATCGGCTGTCAGAGGCAGACCGCGCCGTGCCAGTTCTTTCATTGCGCCCAGCCGTGCCGCGCGGCCCAGCGAATCATCGCGATACAAAACGCCGACATGCAGCGCGCCGCGCTGGTTCAGCAATGCGGCCAGTGCGATCGAAATCTGATCGGCAACCGGCAGATCGCTGGCAAATTCCAAAAGTTGTGACGGCACATAGGTTTCGGCGGATGATGAAAACGGAAACAGATGCAGCACGCCGCGTTTCAAAACCATGCGCATGGTTGCAGCAACGGGCGGCGTGCCCACGGGACACAGAACGGCAAAGGCTTCGCGCTGTTTCAGGATTGGCGCAAGGACAGCCACAGCTTTTTGCGCATCATAGCCATTGTCTTTGACGATCAGTTTCAATGTGCGGCCGCGCACACCGCCGGCCTTGTTCGCCTCGTCAAAGGCCATGGTCAGCCCGTTGACGACACTGTGGCCCACGGGCGCAAGCGGGCCTGACAAATCGGCATGGGTGGCCACCACAACCTGATTTTCTGAAACACCCGGCGCATAAACAAAGGCAGCGGCCGGGGGCGCGCCCGCGCACAACATTGCGCCAAGGCCAAAGCCTGCAAGACGCAATGTTGCCGCGTGTGTCATTGGGCGGTGCGGTGCATCAGGCCGCTGCTGACGGGCGCGCTTTCACACGTTCGAAATGCGCCGCAATGTTTTTGAATTCCGGATTCATCGGCTGGCCTACCGTGTTGCCGAAATCAAGAAACACGAAGAGCATAATATCCGCCAGGCTGAAGCGCTTGCCACAAACAAATTCCTTGTCCGCCAATTGCCCGTCCAGCCATTTCAGACGGTCCTGCGCGATGCGCTTCAAGCCATCGGCGGCTTCGGGCACGGTGACAATGCGGTCCTTGAACAGCGGCAGGCCCTGGCTGAAGCGAAAGCCCATCGCCATGGGTTCGCAAATGTTCAAATCGATACGGCGTGTCCACATGCGCGTTTCGGCTTTTTCTTCGGCATTGGCACCAATCAGAACCGGGTTGGGATTTTTGTCTTCCAGATATTCGCAAATTACCGTGATCTCAGAGATGAAATTGCCATTATCCAATTCCAGGCAGGGCATCTGACCGTGCGGGTTGCGCTTCAGGTGCGCCTCCTGCCGGTTCTCACCCTTCATCAGATCCACATCCTGGGTGGGGATGGTGATGTTCTTTTCTGCCATGAACATGCGCACGACGCGCGGATTGGGCCCAACCGAATTGTAGAATTTCATGGCAACCTCCTGAAGCCGCATTGTGCGGCGTTTTGTCGATGATTTTATGGGGCGAACGGTAGGTGCGCCTTCGCTCCCGGTCAATCACATGGCAGGATGACACACGATAAAATACCCGGAGCGCAAGATTTATGGCCATTCCCTTTATCCGCGAATTTGATGCGCATTATGGCGTGGCCGAACAGGTGGCGCCGGGCCTTGTGCGTGTGCTGGCCAACAACCCCAGCGCGTTTACCTTCAAGGGAACCGGCGTTTACATTATCGGCGAGACGGATGTGGCGATGATCGACCCCGGCCCCGATATGTCCGATCACATCGAAGCGTTGAAACGCGCGCTGGATGGCAAGCGGCTGACGCATATTCTGATAACGCACACCCATTCCGATCATTCGCCCGCCGCCGCTCCACTCAAAGAATGGTCGGGTGCCAAAACCTATGGCTTCGGGCCGCACGGATCGGGCATCGCCGATGACAGTGTGAAAATGGAAGCGGGCGGCGATATGGATTTTGTGCCCGATGTGTTTGTGAAAGACGGTGATGTGATTGCCGGAAACGGCTTCACCTTTGATTGCGTTTATACGCCGGGGCACACCTCCAACCATATGTGCTTTGCCTGGCGCGAGCCCGGTTATCTGTTCACCGGCGATCACATTATGGGTTGGTCCACCACGGTGGTCACACCGCCCGATGGTGACATGGCGCAATACATGGCCAGCGTGCGCAAATTACAGGCGCGCGGTGATAAAGTGCTGTGGCCAACCCATGGCGCGCCGGTGCGCGAGCCCGCGCCCTTTCTGGCTGCGTATCTTGAGCATCGCCTTGATCGCGAAAAGCAGATTCTGGCCTGCATCAAAGACGGGCTGGTCACCATTCCCGATATGGTGGCGCGCATGTATGTGGATGTGGACAAGCGGTTGCACCCTGCCGCGTCACGCTCGGTGTTGGCACACCTGATTCAGTTGGCCGACGAGGGCCGCATTACCGAAACGGGCGGGCACTACGCGCTTGTGTGATTTGGCGTGCCCTATTTCGTGTTTTTCAGCTTTTCGAAAAAGGCGCGGATGCGCGCGGCGTTCTTGCCAACATCGGAAACGCCCACCCGGCTTTTGGAGCGAATGTCGAGACGTGCGCCCATGCCCGCCGGTTTCACGCGGATTACGATGTCATCGGTAAAGCCGAAGAACAGCGTGGTATCGGTCGCTTCGATGCGCCCTTCATCGGGGTTCACCGCCACAATGTTCCAGCCCATGGCTTCGGCTGCGCGGTGGGCGCGGTCAAACAATTTTTTGGGCGGGATCAGGACGGCAAAGGAACGGATGTCACCATAATATTTGCGCTGCGCCGCCGCAGTTTTTGCGCCGTCATATTCCGCCTTGTTGGTCGCGCCTTTGCGCAGGGGCAACACGGCCTTGAACTGCGGCGGGTTTTCGGTGTCTGTCGAAATGTCGTGGATCGGCGGCGCGGTTTTCGCGACATAAATGCTATAAACCGGCAGCGCCAGCATAACCACCGCGCCTGCCAGCCCGATAATGCCAAAACGGCTGCCGGTGCTGTCGTTTTTTACCAACGCGGTAATGGCCCAGATCGCCCCGGCCAAAAGCGCAATTGCCCCGATGCCAAGCGCCCAGGGGAAAATCTTCAGAAGGCCGATTTGAAAGCCCCATACGCCAAGCCGCGTGCCAAATCCGGCGCCCAGTGCAATGACGAGCGCGATGACAAAAGCCCAAAACGAAACTTTTGCGAGCGTTGGTTGAAAGCGCATCGCTACCCCCTTTTTTTTTCCGTCTCCTGATCGGGGAAACGGTAAGATTTGAATTGCTCGCGCAATGCCATCTTCTGAATTTTGCCTGTAGCGGTATGCGGGATTTCATCGACAAAAGCTACATCATCCGGCATCCACCATTTGGCGATTTTGCCTTTCAGATAATCCAGAATGCCGCTTTTTTCCGGTGTTTTTCCTGGTTTGCGTACTATGATCAGCAGCGGGCGCTCATCCCATTTTGGGTGAACGACACCGATCACCGCGGCCTCGGCCACATCGGGATGGCCTACAGCGATATTTTCGATTTCGATGGAGCTGATCCACTCGCCGCCAGACTTGATAACGTCTTTGGCGCGGTCGGTAATGGTCATGTATCCGCGCTCGTCCAACGTGGCGACATCGCCGGTGTCGAACCAGTTCTCGGCGTCAAACGCGTCTGCCCCATCGCCGCGGTAATAGCCCTTGGCCACCGATGGCCCGCGCACTTTCAAGCGGCCGAATGCAACACCGTCGCGCGGCAATTCCTTATTGTCATCATCGGTGATTTTCATTTCCACGCCAAAGGGCGGGTGCCCCTGCTTGCATTTGTAATCGAGCTTTTTTTGATACGGCAGATCTTCCATGCCCGATTTCAATGTGCCCAGTGTGCCCAGCGGACTCATTTCGGTCATGCCCCAGGCATGCACGACAGTGACATCATATTTGGTTTCGAATGTTTCGATCATCGCGCGCGGCGCGGCGGATCCGCCAATCACGACGCGGCGCAAATGCGGCAATTGCTGACCCGTTTCTTCGAGATATTGCAGGGTCGCCAGCCACACGGTCGGTACTGCCGCCGTCATCGTCACTTTTTCGGTTTGCAACAATTCGCACACCGATGCGCCGTCCAGCTTTGCGCCGGGCATCACCAGCTTGGCGCCGATCATCGGCGCGGCAAAGGCCAGCGCCCACGCATTGGCATGAAACATGGGTACAACTGGCAAAATGGAATCCGCGCCGCCCACGCCCATCGCATCGGTCTGTCCGGCAATCAGCGCATGCAGGACGTTGGAGCGGTGACTGTAAAGAACGCCCTTGGGGTTGCCGGTGGTGCCAGAGGTATAGCAAAGCCCGCAGGCGGTGTTTTCATCAAACTCTTTCCACGCAAAATCATCATCCGCTTCGGCAATCAGATCTTCATAGGCGATCAGATTGGGAATGTTGTCTTTGGGCAGATGGGCCGCATCGGTCATCGCCACATACAGTTCGACCTTGGGCATTTGCGGAGCAAGCTGGGCGATCAGCGGTGCGAATGTAATGTCGAAAAAAATTGCGCGGTCTTCGGCGTGATTGACAATCCAGGCAATCTGTTCGGGAAACAGGCGAGGGTTCAACGTGTGATAGATCGCGCCGATCCCGGTAATGCCATACCAGGATTCCAGATGCCGCCATGTGTTCCACGCCATTGTGGCAACGCGTTCACCCAGTTTGAAACCGCGCCCATCCAGCGCCTTGGCAAGGCGTTTGGACCGTTTGGCGATTTCGGCATAATTGGTGCGGTGGATCGGTCCTTCCACGCTGCGTGAAACGATTTCGCGCTGGCCATGATAAAGCGCTGCGTGATCCATGATTTTGTGGACCAACAGCGGCCAATCCTGCATCAAACCCTGCATTTTGCTCCCTTACCCCGAAAATATTGAACCATCATAGGAATGGTAGACGCGCTGGGCAATGGATGGCCGTAACGTCTAAATCTTGCAGGCTTTCGCAAAACATCGCAAAAAGCGGCTGCGCGCAGGATGGAGCAACGATGGCTTCAGAGCAAAATCAGGATGGCGCGCCGCCATCTGCGGCGGCACTGGCCATGAACGCAGCCCTGGGGGATGACGACGCCGCAGGCCATGCGCACGAATATCTGCACGAACAGACCCGGCTGACCCGCCTTCAGATCGAGGATATGCAGCGCGATGAGCGTTTGCGCGTGTGGTCGTTCAGGGTGCGCCATATCAGCGACGTGTTGTGGCTGTCATTTCAATTTGCGATTGCGGTGATCGGGCTGGCGATTGTCATCGGGCTTGGCGCCTTTGTGTGGAACGCGGCCAGCAGCAACAGCCTCGTCATCGAAGCGTTTTCGGTGCCGCCGTCTTTGGCCGAACGCGGCCTGACGGGGCAGGTCGTGGCCTCCAAATTGCTGGATCGTCTGTCGGCATTGCAGGCGCAAACCGCCTCGAACCGCGCTCCCTCCAGCTATGACAACAATTGGGGCAATGACATCAAGGTGCAGATTCCCGAGACCGGCGTTTCTATCGGCGAACTGGGCCGGTATTTGCGCGAATGGCTGGGGCATGAAACGCAAATTTCGGGCGAGGTGTATCACAGCGGCGACGGGCTTACGATTTCGGCGCGCGTTGGTAGCGGTGCCAATGGCAGTTTCACGGGCAAGGAAAGCGATTTCGACGATTTGATCCAGAAGGCTGCCGAAAGAGTCTACGCGGTGACGCAGCCCTATCGTTACGCAGTCTATCTGATGGCGGTGAACCGCAACGCCGAAGCGCAGACCGCGTACGAAAATCTTTATCAGATCGGCAATTTGTCCGAACGTGGTTGGGCGGCGATCGGGCTTGGCAATCTGGCACAGTTGCGCGGCGATTTGTCGGGCAATCTGGCTTACATCAAGCGCGCCCTTGCCGAAAATCCCGATTTCGCGATGGGCTATATCAATCTGGCTGGCGTTGAAAGCCAATTGGCGCACGACGAACAAGAGCTTGCGGCCCAGCGCAAGGTTGTTGCATTGCTTGGCAATGGGCCAACACCTGATATGAATCCCGATACGGTGCCCCTTGCTATTTTGGCAGCGAAGGCAGCGATTGCGTTCGATACCGCCGATCTGAATAAACAGATCAAGGTCAATCGCGAAATCATGCAGCACCCGGAATTTGGCGGTATTGTCGAAACCGCGCGTCAGCAAATTCCGCAGGCTCATGCCCGGCTCCATGATGTAAAGGCGATGCGCCAAAGCATTGCGCAATGGCCCGCGCCGTCAAACGATCAGGTGAAATTGAGCCGTTTGGGCGCCGCCGATGTCAGCATCTTTTTCACTGGCGATCCGGGGCCGTTGTTGCGCGACGTGGATGAATTTGAGGCCGGCATCAAAAAAATCGGGCCGCTTTCTGCCGCTGTTCTCAGCCGGCAGGTGTGGCCGTTCAAGGCGTTGGGTCTGGCCATGAGCGGCAAGATTGCTGATGCACGCGATCTGATCGCCAAAACGCCAGCCGATTGCGTGCCATGTGTCACCTCACGCGGCAACATTGAAACATTGGCGGACAATTGGGACGGCGCGGAGCATTGGTTTGCGCATGCCGCCACGCTGGCGCCATCCTCGCCCTTTGTCCCAAACTATTGGGGGCAAATGTTGTTGGCAAAAGGTGATGCGGACGGTGCCATCACCCAACTGAAAATCGCGCATGAAAAAGGCCCGCACTTCGCCGACCCGCTTGTCTATTGGGGCGAGGCGTTGATGCTCAAGAACCGTTCTGATCTGGCGCTAGCCAAATTCGCGGAAGCGAGCAAAGACGCACCCAATTGGGGCCGCCTCCATCTGAAATGGGGCGAGGCGCTGCTGTGGTCCGGCGATAAAGCGGGCGCACAAAAGCAGTTTGCCATTGCAGCCAACCTGCATCTCACGCCGCAAGAAAAATCCGAGCTTGCGCAGATGAAAAAGCGCGCCGGGAAGGGCACCGTGCAGCGAACATGAATTGCGCGAAAGGTTGGGCGGACCGCAATTGCTGTTGGTAGGGGCTTGCCCTAATCTCGCCCATCCTGCGGGGGAACGTCCATGTCAGAGCCGACGCCAGTCAAGCCGCTGCCACATTTGCGATTCCTCGACACCGTTCTTTACACCATCGTGATGACGGTGGGTTTGCGCTGGCTGCCGGTGGCCGCCGCCGTCGGCCCTGCTTCGCTGCCACTTTGGGTGCTGGCCTTTGTCACCTTTTTCATCCCGCTGGCGGTGGCGACCACCGAACTCACCGCGCAGTACCCGGGCGAGGGTGGGATCTATACCTGGGTTGTTGATTCCTATGGCCCGCTTGCCGGTTTTGTTTGCAGTTGGTTTTATTGGGTTTCCCTGCTGCCGTATTTCGCAGGCATCGTCTATTTCATCAGCGGCGTGATTTTGACGGCGTTTGGCGTCGCGGGCAAAGACGCCACGCTTTATCTGTCGCTTTCCATCACGCTGGCCTGTTTCGTCACAGCGTTTCAGTTCGCCGGACTTCGCGGCAACAAATGGCTTACCAATTTTGGTGCGGCGGGAAGCTGGGTCATCTTCTTCGCGCTGATCGCGCTGGCCGTCGTGCTGTTAGTGCGTGGTGAAACGGCGGGCAATTTCCACAATGCATCATGGTTGCCGAAAGCCAATTTCAGTTCTGCGATTCTGTGGGGCACGGTGATCTTCGCCTTTTGCGGCGTGGAAAGCGTCGCCTTCCTGCAGGATGAGATCAAAGGCGGCGTGCGTACCATTGCGCGCGTGCTGGCCGCTGTCGGATTATCGCAAACATTGATCTATGGCGTGGGCACCGCGGCGATGTTGTTGCTGTTGCCGACGGCCGCTCTGACACGGTTGACGGGCCTTCCCGATGCGGTGCGCGCGGCCTTTGATCACGCCGGTTACGGCGCGTTCGCGGTGGTTGCGATTGGCTTGCTTGGGCTGTCCCAATTGGGCGGTTTCACCGCCTGGTTCGGTATTGGTACGCGGCTTACACTTGCCGCCGCCAGCGATGGCTCCTTGCCCAAAATTTTCGCGCGCCGCCACCCCGTCACGGGCGCGCCGGGGCCGGCAATCATTCTGCTGGGAACATTGACGCTTTTGATGGTGTTCATCAGCCAGGCGGGCGCAGGCGCGGCAGCAGCTTATGATTTTCTGGTCTCGATGAGCGTGCTGACCGTCGTGATCCCTTATGTGTTCATGTTCGCCGCCTATCTGAAGCGTGTGCCGGTTGCGCGGGCGCCCGGTGTGTGGGTTGCGCCCGGCGGTGTCGGGTTGCGCCGCCTCATCGGCTATGTCGGTCTGGTTTCAACCTTGATCGCCATTGCCTGCACGCTTGTGCCCGATAGCGGCGATGCGCATCCGCTGACGACATTTCTCAAGATCGTGCTGTCCGCGCTGGCCGCGGCGGCGGTGGGCCTGTTTTTCTATTGGGCAGGAAGGCACCGCCGCTCCATTGCGCCAGCTCTACCTTGAACGCCTTGCCGCTCACTCGCGTTCTGGCGGTGGATGCGGGCGCGGCGCCAAAATACTCGCTTGCGCACTTGTTTCGCGGGCGTGAGCGATTATCGCTCGAGCCCAATAATTGGGGTGGCATGCATGCTGGTTGATATCGGTACGGCGCAAATCTTTTTCGATGTCGTGGGCAGCGGTCTGGCAATAGACGACGCCGCCAGGCGCGATCTGACACCTGCTGAAAAGTTACAACTCGCAAAGGTGCGCCATGGCTGACGGCACTGACGACCACATCGCGCGCACGCCGGACGGTATTGAATCGCCGGATCCCTCCGCCGTTGCAATGTCACTCGGCGCCGCCAGCCGCGAAAAGGCCGATAATTTCCTCGACAAACAAAGCGCGCTCGCCGACCTGCAACTGGAGCAGGTGCGTTTGCAGAACGAGTCCTTGCGTGATCAGGATACTTACGAACTCTCTCACCTTCGCTGGCGCCGCTTCAACGACCAGATGAAGGGCGCGCTGCAGATCATACTGGTTGCGTTGGGCCTTTGCGTTGTTGGCGGCATTATTTGGGCGGTCTGGAGCGCGAGCCAGGCGGATGGCTTGGTGGTGGATTCGTTCTCGGTGCCGCCGGCCTACGCTCAGGCCGGCGTCGGCGGCGATGTCGTTGCCGACGACATGACCGCGAAGATCTCCGCGATCCGCGATTTCGCCAATGCCAATTCTTTGGCCGGCTCCAATGCCGTGCGCGAGGACCGACAGCAGGACGTCAAGGTCGAAATCCCGGACACGGGCATTTCGCTCGCCGAGGCCTGGCGCTACCTGAAGCTCGGGCTCGGCCATGAGCGGCATCTCTCCGGCAATTTGCGCACGCTGGAGGACGGACGCGTCGCGCTTACCCTGTCGCTCAGCGGCGCCGGCAGCTTCACCGTTACGGGCAAAGCTGGCAATCTCGATGCGCTGGAACAAACGGCAGCGGAACGGGTCTTCGCAACCACCGACCCCGACAACGTCGTGCTTTATCTGATCGCCAAGGGTCGCAAAGCCGAGGCACTCGAGGCTGCAAGGCACAATATTGTTCTGTCTACCGGCCACGCCGATCACGCGGAGGCCTACGGGTTGTACGCCAATATATTGCGCGGCGTGACCGGCAATGCGCGGCGCTCGGCAATGCTCTCCCGGTATGCAATCGCGCTGGATGCCAAGGCCGCGCCGCAGCACATGGAATTGCTCAATTCGTCACGCGCGCTGGGTCATGACGAGGATGTGCTCACTCAGGCGCAGGCGATTCCTCTGCTCAAGCGCGGCGACAATGTCGGGTCGTGGCGGGCCGCTGTCAGCACCGGCTTTGACTATGTGCAGCATTTGGGCGCGGAGTGGCGCGACCGCGAGACTGGCGACTTTACCAACCTGTCGACCCTGCCGTGTATTTATGACTGCTCGCCCAGTGACGCGACGGCGACGCACGCCGAGGCGCTGGCACGGCTTCACGACCCGGCGGCCGCGCTGGCGGCGATCACGCAGCAGAGGTCGATCGCCGTTTTGCCGGGCGATGCGTTTGATCCGTCCGACATGGCGCGGGTGCGCACTTTCATCGATATCGCGCGCGGCGACTGGCGGGCGGCGGCGGCCGACTCGCGCGCCTATGTCGATGCGATAAAGGCAGAAACCGGGATCGGCCCGGCCTATCGCGCGCTTCTCGCGCGCACGCGGGCCGGACCGCTGCTGGCGCAGGCGCTGGCGGGGGCAGGCGATTTCGCCGGTGCGCATAAGGCCGCCGACGACGAGCCCCTCGACTGTTACGCGTGTCTTCTTGCCCATGCCACGATCGACTGGCGCGAACGCAACTGGGGCGGTGCAGGGTATTGGTTCATGCGCGCGGTGAAGCAGGCGCCGTCGATCCCCTTCGCCTATGCCGATTGGGGGCAAATGCTCTTGGCCAAAGGCGATTACAACGGGGCCATTGCCAAATTCACCCTCGCCAACCAGAAAGGCCCGCACTTCGCTGATCCGCTCGAAATGTGGGGTGAGGCACTGATGCTCAAGAACCGCTCCGATCTGGCGCTCGTCAAATTCGCGGAAGCGAACAAATACACGCCCAATTGGGGCCGCTTGCATCTGAAATGGGCTGCAGCGCTTTTCTACACCGGCGATAAAGCAGGCGCAGAAAAGCAGTTTGCCATTGCATCGCACCTCTATCTTACCCAGTCTGAGAAATCGGAATTGGGGCGGATAAAATCCTTAGCTGACCGGCACTCTGCCTGACTGAAACAATGTGCGGTGGATACGGGCGTAGCACCAAAATAATCGCTGGCGCGCTTGTGTCACGGGCGTGAGCGGTT
>JBDZUY010000020.1:23108-38444 GCA_040255365.1 Hyphomicrobiales bacterium | reverse complement strand
CGGGCGTAGCACCAAAATAATCGCTGGCGCGCTTGTGTCACGGGCGTGAGCGGTTATCGTTCCTGCACAATAACTAAGGGGGGCATGCATGCTGGTTGATATCGGCACGGCGCAAATCTTTTTCGATGTCGTGGGGCCCGGTCTGGCAATAGACGGCGCGGTCATGCGCGAAAAACCGGCGCTGATTGTGATGCATGGCGGGCCGGGCTTCGATCATTCGACGATGCGGCCCTATTTTGATCGCTTCAACGATACGCATCAGGTGATCTATATCGATCATCGCGCCAATGGCCGCTCCACCGGCACACTGGAATCCTGCACGCTCGCGCAATGGGGCGATGATGTAAAAGCATTCTGCGATGTGCTGGGCATCGAAAAACCGGTCGTCTATGGCAATTCGTTCGGCGGCATGGTGGCAATGGCCTATGGCTCGCGCCACCCCGCGCACCCGTCCAAGCTCATTCTGTCATCCACGGCGGCGCGCATGCATTTTGATGAGACATACGCCATCATGGAACAGCGTGGCGGTGCCGAAGCGCGCGCGGTTGCGGAGCGGTTTTGGACCACCACCGATGATGCGGCGATTGCCGATTATCTGCGCGTCTGCATGCCGTTCTACAATCCGCCGGGCGCGAACGCCGATGCAGTGGCAGAGGGACGCAAACGCGCCATCCTGCGCGGGGATGTAATGCGCTATTTCTCCACCGGCGAAATGCGAACCATGGATGCGCGCCCCGGATTGGCAAACGTAACGTGCCCAACGCTGATTACTGCGGGCGGTTATGATCCGATCACGCCGGTGTCGTGCTCACAGGAAATATTCGAGGCGATGCCAAAGAGCGTGGCGCGGCTGGAGGTGATCGCAGGCGCGGGCCATGGCGTACACCGCGACGAACCGGACGCCGCCGAAAAACTCTATCGCGAATTTTTAAGCGCATGAGCGCGCACGCGGAAACGCGCCCGTTAAAGCGTCATGTCGCCGCCGCCGTTGTTGGCAACGCGCTCGAATTTTATGATTTCATTACTTACGCATTTTTTGCGGTGCAGATCGGGCACACGTTTTTTCCCTCCGATAGCGCCTATGCCTCGTTGATGCTGTCGCTGGGCACGTTCGGCGCTGGCTTCGCGATGCGCCCCATTGGCGGTATCGTGCTGGGCCAATATGCGGACCGTGTGGGCCGCCGCCCGGCTATGCTGCTGTCGTTTGCGATCATGGGCGTCGCCATTCTTGCGATGGCGCTCATTCCCTCTTACGCGATGATCGGTCTTGCCGCGCCCGTGCTGGTTGTCATCGCGCGCATGGCGCAGGGCTTTGCTCTGGGCGGCGAGGTTGGTTCGACCACGGCGTATTTGCTGGAGGCGTCGCCCACCGCCGAGCGCGGTTATTACACGTCGTGGCAGGGCGGCAGCCAGTATGTGGCGGCGCTCGCGGGCGGGCTCGTCGGTGTTATTTTGTCGGCGCTGTTGGAACCGGCGGATCTCAGCGCCTATGGCTGGCGTATTGCGTTCCTGCTCGGTGCGTTGACATTGCCGTTCGGTTTGATCGTGCGGCGCAGCCTTCCCGAAACCTTGCACCTCACCGATAAGGCGGCAGCGGTTTCTGAAGCATTACAAGAAAGCGGGCTGGCGCTGGCGCGCAAACATCTGCGCGTCATCGTGCTGGGGCTGGTGATTTTGGCCAGCGCGACAATCTTTACCTATGTCACCAATTACATGACGACGTTTGCGCAGACGGTTCTGCACATGGGCGAGACCATTTCGCTGGCCGCGACCATCGTCATCGGCGTCACCGGCATTGTCGCGTCCTTGTTTGGCGGCTGGCTGTCAGACCGCATTGGCCGCTGGCATGTCATGGTGTGGCCGCGTGTTGCCTATCTGATATTGGCTTATCCGATGTATTTGTGGATTGTGTCGGCGCGCAGCGCGACCGCGCTTTTGCTGGGCACGGCGGTTCTGTCTTGTGTCGGCATTGTCAGCTTTGGTGCGTTTTATTCCGCCTTTGCCGAAAGCCTGCCCAAAGCCATTCGCGGCAGCGCCTTTGGCACCATCTATGCCACCGCCATCGCGATTTTTGGCGGCACGACACAGGTGGTCGTGACCTGGTTGATCCACATTACCGGCAGCCCCTATGCCCCCGCCTTTTATGCCATTGGCAGCGGCGTGATCGGTGTCATTGCGATGGCGATGATGCGCGAAACCGCGCCGGTGAAGCTGATGGCAAAAGACAAGATCTCCTGATCATCCATGGTTGCGCGGGCCGCGCATAAGCGCGAATGTTCGCCATCAAACCGCCCGGAGATTTCCCATGCCGTTGACCAATATGCAGACCCGCGATGTCGAAAGCATTCTTCACCCCTATACCAATCTGGTGAAGCACCGCGAAACTGGCCCTGTCATTTTTGAATATGGCAAGGGCGTGCGTGTGTTTGACACGAACGGCAAGGATTACATCGAGGCCATGAGCGGGCTGTGGTGTACCGCGCTCGGCTGGGGCGAAAACGAGCTTGCGGAGGTTGCCTCGCGCCAGATGAAGCAGATGGCCTTTGGGCATTTGTTTGCCGGGCGCAGCCATGAACCGGGCATCGCGCTGGCCGAAAAGCTGAAAGAAATTTCGCCGTTCCCGGCCGGCAAAGTGTTCTTTGCCAATTCGGGATCAGAAGCCAATGACACACAGATCAAGCTGTTCTGGTACATCAACAATGCGCGCGGCAAGCCGGAGAAGAAAAAAATCATCAGCCGCACCAAGGCCTATCACGGCGTTACCATCGCCAGTGCCAGCCTGACCGGCCTTCCCGGTAATCACAAAAGTTTCGATTTGCCGCTCGACTTTGTGCGCTTTGCCGATTGCCCGCATTATTACCGGGCCGCAGAAGCTGGCGAGAGCGAGGAGCAATTCACCGTACGCATGGCGGCCAATCTTGAAAAGCTCATTATCGATGAAGGGCCCGAAACGATTGCGGCAATGATCGCCGAACCGATACAGGGTGCGGGCGGAGTGATCCTGCCGCCCAAGGGCTATTTTCCCGCCATCGCCAAAGTGTTGGCAAAATACGACATCGCATTGATCGACGATGAAGTGATTACCGGCTTTGGCCGCACGGCAAACTGGTTTGGCGCAGAAACATATGACATGCGCCCTGATTCCATGACAGTGGCAAAGGCGTTGTCATCGGCCTATCTGCCGATTTCCGCGGTGGTGCTGTCACCGGAATTGTGCGCGGTGGTGGAAGAAGAGTCCGGCAAAATCGGAACCTTCGGCCACGGCTTTACCTATAGCGGCCATCCGGTTGCCGCAGCGGTTGCGCTGAAGACGATCGAGATTTATCAATCGCGCCATGTTATGGATCATGTGCGCACGGTCGCACCGCATTTTCAAAAGAAACTGAGCGCACTGGCCGATCATCCGCTGGTGGGCGACGCGAGCGGCGTGGGCCTGATCGGTGGTCTGGAAATTGTCACAGACAAAACAACCAAAGCGAGCTTTGATCCAACCAAAGCCGCCGCGGCAACAATCGCGAAATTTGCGGAAAATGAAGGTGTGATCGTGCGCCCGCTGATGGGCGACCGCATTGCAATCTGTCCGCCGCTAATCATCAATGAAGCCGAAATTGATGAATTGTTTGATCGCTTTACCCGCGCACTCGATGCCGGTCTGGAATGAGCCCATAAACAGGGCGCGAATATCTGACGCAGAGCAATGCGCGCTTTTGCCCTAATTGGGCCGTGAAACCGCGCTCCAATCATCCTATGTCAGTAGTTGCGATGTTCACGCATCCTTGGAGTTTCGCCCCGGAATTTTGGGCCCGGAATTTTGGGGTGCCGCCTTTGCTGGCTGCGCCCTTATGTAATCCGCCCGCGTAACCTGCCCACCTAGCCTGTTTGTCATAAACTGTCTGTCAGGAGTATTTTCATCATGGCCAAGAAATTTTCTCTCGCCCCTCTGCCTTACGAACAAAGCGCGCTTGAACCGGTGATCTCGGCAAAGACGCTGAGTTTTCATTACGGCAAGCATCATCAAAAATATGTCGACACGCTGAGCGATCTTGTCGAAGGCACAAAATTTGCCGACATGAAGCTGGAAGAAATCGTCAAGGCGACAACGGGCTCGTCAGACGCGGGCGACAAAAAGATTTTCAACAATGCCGGTCAGGTCTGGAACCATGATTTTTATTGGCGCAGCCTGAGCCCCAAGGAAACAAAGCCCACGGGCGCGCTGAAAGAGGCGATCGAGCGGGACTTTGGCGGCGTTGAAAAGCTGGTCAAGGAATTCGCCGCTGCCGGTGCGGGCCAGTTCGGCTCGGGCTGGGCCTGGCTCACCTCCAATGGTGGCCGTCTTGCCATCGACAAAACACTCAATGCCGAAAACCCGATGGGCAAGGGCACCAATTGCCTTTTGACCATCGATGTTTGGGAGCACGCCTATTATCTGGATTATCAGAATGCGCGGCCCAAATATCTCGAAGAGGTGCTGGCCAAGCTGATCAACTGGAACTACGCGGCCGAAAATCTGGCCAAGGAAAGCACCCCGGTCCGCTCTGCCGTCTGAAACGGGCTTACGTCATAAGAATTGGAACCGGCCGCGGGTGAGAGCCCTGCGGCCGGTTTCGTATGGGCACCAGTTTTTCACGGAAAGTTGCGCCAGCAAAACGATCTGTGACCTATTCAATCTTGACGGGGCGTAAATCTTGACGTTGACGTAAGCGGCGGCTTAACCTTTGACTTGGAAACAAGGGAAGGCCGGACAGAGGGTAAATAGCCCCGCCGGATTGGGCCGATGAGCCATACATATACAATCCGTGATCTCACCAAAGAGTTGAATGTCACCTCACGCACGCTGCGTCATTACGAGGATGAGGGGCTTTTGGCACCCGCCCGCCGGGGACTTGCCCGCATCTATTCCCAGCGGGATCGCGCCCGTCTCACCCTGATTTTGCGCGGCCGCCGGGTCGGCTTTTCGCTGGCCGAGATTGGCGAAATTCTTGATCTCTATGATCGCGGCGATGGCGCGGTCGCCCAGAACCAGCATTCCTTGCGCAAGTTCAAGGAGCGGATCGAGGCCCTGCTGCGCCAGAAACAGGACATCGAAGAAGCCATTGCCGAATTGCGGCTGGGTGTTGCGCGGCTTGAGCATCAATTGGCCGAAAGCCATGCCGAGATGACGCCGCGCCCGCGCATGACCGGCTATTCGGTAATGCCCGCCGGCGAATAAATCCTTATTGCCGCGCCTGTTCTATTGCTGCGCTTGCCCCTTATTGCTGCGCCTGCCAAAGCATGAGGCTCTGTGTTCCGGCACAAGGGTCATAGGAGATTTTCATGACGATCAATCCGCTACAGGTTGAAGCGCCAGACTACATGACCGAGGATTTGCGAATCTTCGAAGGCGGCGTCGAAAAATTTCTGGAACGCGAAGCGGTTCCCCACAATGCGCGCTATATCGAAAACCATCAGGTGGATCGCGAGCTTTGGAACAAGGCGGGGCAGGCCGGATTGTTGTGCGCCTCCATGCCCGAAGAATTTGGCGGCGCGGGCGGCACCTTTGCCCATGAAGCGGTGCTGATTGATCAGCTTGGCAAACTGGGCATTGATGGTTGGGGCATTGTTCTGCACAACGCCATCGTCGCGCCCTATATTTTGCACTACGGCACCGATGAACAGAAAAAGCGCTGGCTGCCGCGTCTGGCAAGCGGCGAACTGGTCGGCGCCATTGCGATGACCGAACCGGGCACCGGCTCTGATCTGCAAGGCGTGAAAACGACGGCCAAACGTGATGGCAATCAATATCTGGTCAACGGCTCCAAAACCTTCATCACCAATGGCGGCACCGCGAATTTTGTTATCGTGGTTTGCAAGACCGATCCGACAAAAGGCGCGAAGGGCATTTCGCTGGTCTGTGTCGAAACCGATGAGACAGACGGCTTTCGCCGCGGCCGCATCCTCGACAAGCTGGGCCAAAAATCGAACGACACGGCCGAGCTTTTCTTTGATGATGTGCGTGTGCCAACCGAAAATCTGATCGGCGTGGATGAGGGCCAGGGCTTTATTCAGCTGATGCAGCAATTGCCGCAGGAACGGCTGATCATTGCGTGTCAGGCCTTGGCGGTGATCGAACGCGCGCTGGCCGTGACATCCGATTATGTTAAGGAGCGCAAGGCGTTTGGCAAGCAGCTCATCGAATTTCAGAACACGCAATTCAAACTGGCTGAAGTGAAAACCAAAGCCACCATCGCCAAAGTGTTTGTGCAGCACTGCATGGATTTGCACCTGCGCGGCAAGCTGGATGCGACGATGGCCTCGATGGCCAAGCTGTGGCTAACCGATACGCAATGCGAGATCGTCGATGAATGTCTGCAATTGCATGGCGGTTATGGCTACATGAACGAATATCCCATCGCGCGCATGTATGCCGACAGCCGCGTGCAAAAGATTTACGGCGGTACCAACGAGATCATGAAACTTCTGATCTCGCGGAGTTTGTGAGTTTTTACCTCCCCCTGTGTGGGGAGGTCGGCGAACGGCAGTGAGCCGGATGGGGGTGGATATTGATGTCACGCATCGCCCCCACCCGATCCGCTCTCGCTTCGCTCCAACGGATCGACCTCCCCACACAGGGGGAGGTGAGAATTAGGGAAGGAAATTTTCCATGACCGATTGTTTTGTTTACGACACCGTGCGCACGCCGCGCGGCAAGGGCAAAAAAGACGGCAGCCTGCATGAAGTCACCGCGCTGGAATTGTCCACACAAACGCTAAAGGCGATTCGCGACCGCAACGGCCTGGACACCGCGCTGGTGGATGATGTGGTGCTGGGCTGCGTTGATCCGGTCGGTGAACAGGGCTCGGACATTGCGCGCATCGCGGTGCTGAACGCCGATTATGATGACAGCGTTGCGGGCGTGCAGATCAATCGTTTCTGCGCATCCGGTCTGGAAGCCACCAACATGGCGGCGGCGCAGATCATGTCCGGCCAATCGGACATGACGATTGGCGGCGGCGTGGAAAGCATGAGCCGTGTTGGCATGGGTGCCTCCGGTGGTGCGTGGTCCACCGATCCCGCCATCGCCATCAAATCCTATTTCACGCCGCAAGGAATCGGTGCGGACCTGATTGCGACAATGGACGGCTTTTCGCGTGACGATGTTGATGCGTTTGCGGTGGAAAGCCAGAAGCGCGCGGCCAAATCGTGGGAGAAGGGGTATTTCAACAAATCCGTAATCGCGGTGAAAGACATTCTGGGCCAAACCATTCTGGACAAGGATGAACACATGCGCCCCGATGCGACGATGCAATCGCTGGCATCTTTGCGCCCCGCCTTTGAACAGATCGGCGATTTCGCGGGCTTTGATGCGGTGGCGCAGCAGCGTTACCCGCAGGTTGAAAAAATCAATCATGTGCATCACGCGGGCAATTCATCCGGCATCGTTGATGGCGCGTCGGCTGTGTTGCTGGGCACAAAAGAAGCGGGTTCATCGGCAGGGCTAAAACCGCGCGCGCGCATTCGCGCCTTTTCGTCCATCGGGTCGGAGCCTTGCATCATGCTGACCGGCCCGGCGCTGGTAACAGAAAAAGTTCTGAAACGCGCGGGCATGACAGTTGGCGACATTGATCTGTTCGAATTGAACGAGGCGTTTGCCTCTGTTGTTTTGCGCTTTATGAAAGTGCTGAACATTCCCCACGAAAAAACCAATGTGAATGGCGGCGCGATTGCGATGGGCCATCCGCTGGGTGCAACCGGCGCGATGATCTTGGGGACGGTGCTGGACGAACTGGAACGGCGCGATCTGAACACCGCTCTTATCACACTGTGCGTCGGTGCCGGCATGGGTACCGCCACCATCATCGAACGCGTCTGAGGAGACACGAACATGAACCTCACCAATTTCAAATGGGATCAGGACGCAGACGGCATTGTCACCCTGACCTGGGACGTGCCAAAGCGTTCGATGAACGTGCTGACCAATTCGGGCATCGCGGACATCGCAAGCGCGGCGGACAAAGTCGCCAGCGATGAGACCATTACCGGCCTTGTCATCACGAGCGGAAAGGCAAACGGCTTTTGCGCCGGTGCCGCGCTGGACGAGATGGAAGGCAACGCATCCGAAAGCGGCAAGCCCACGTCTGAAACCGATGCGATTGCCGCGCGTTACAATGGCGTGATGCAGTTTCATCATGCGCTGCGCAAGCTGGAAACATGCGGCAAACCGGTGGCTGCCGCGATCAACGGCTTGGCGCTGGGCGGCGGGCTGGAAGTAACGCTTGCCTGTCATTACCGCGTTGTCACCGATCATCCCAAAATTCAGCTTGGTCTGCCCGAAGCCAAAGTGGGCCTTTTGCCCGGAGGCGGCGGCACACAGCGCCTTCCGCGTCTGATTGGCGCGCAGAATGCGCTGCCGCTGATCTTGCAGGGCAAATCGGTTGATCCGCAGAAGGCGCTGGGCCTGAAAATGATTCATGCGGTGTCGAAAGACCCGCTGGCCGATGCGAAGGCGTGGATCAAATCCAAACCAGAGGCGAAGCAGCCCTGGGACAAAAAGGAATTCAAGGTGCCCGGCGGCGGGCCCTATTCGGCGGGCGGCAGCCAGGTGTTCACGATGGGCAATTCCATGCTGCGCAAACAGTCTTATGGAAACTACCCGGCGCAGAAATACATCATGTCCTGCGTCTATGAAGGTTTGCAGGTGCCGATTGATGCGGGGCTTCGCATCGAGGCGCGCTATTTCGTGAAACTGCTGATGGACCCGGCCAGCCGCAACATGATCCGTTCGCTGTTCCTGTCGATGCAGGAATTGGGCAAGGGCGCGCGCCGCCCCGCAAACGAAAAGCCGACCGAGGTGAAGAACCTTGGTGTGCTGGGCGCGGGCGTGATGGGCGCGGGCATTGCCTATGTCTCTGCGCTGGCGGGCATTGACGTGGTGCTGATCGACACGACGATCGAAAAAGCCAATGCGGGCAAGGATCATTGCTCAAAGATTCTGGACAAACAGATTACGCGCGGCAAATCCACACCGGAAAAGAAAGCGGAAATTCTCAACCGCATTCACGCATCCGCCGATTTTGCCGATCTGAAAAAAATCGACATGCTGATCGAAGCGGTGTTTGAAGACCGCGCTGTCAAAGCCGAGGCGACGAAAAAAGCCTGTGCCGTCATGCCAAAGGGCGCGGTGTTTGGCTCCAACACCTCCACATTGCCCATAACCGGATTGGCAGAGGCGTCTGACCGGCCGCAAAGTTTTATCGGTGTGCATTTCTTCTCGCCGGTGGAGCGTATGGGACTGGTCGAATTGATCCGCGGTGAAAAAACAGACGATCACGCGCTGGCGATGGCCATCGATTATGTTGGCAAAATTCGCAAAACCCCGATTGTCGTGAATGATTCTCGCGGTTTTTATACCTCGCGCTGCGTCGGCACCTATCCGGGCGAGGGCATGGCCATGCTGATGGAGGGTATTCACCCTGCGATGATTGAAAATGTCGGACGCATGTGCGGCATGCCGATGGGGCCTTTGGAGCTTATGGATTCCATTGGTTCAGATACCGCGCTCAAAGTGCGCCGCCAGACCAAGAAAGATCTGGGCCAGACCGGCACCGATCCATCCGAAGAATTTTTTGCCTGGATCGTGGAAAAGGCGGGCCGTCCGGGGCGCAAAACCGGCAAGGGCTTCTATGATTATGACGACAAGGGCAAGCGCCTGCGTCTGTGGCCGGAATTGCTTTCCTATAAGGGCGGCAACTGGAACACTGATGCGGATGTGGAAGAGTTGAAACAGCGCTTTCTGACCATTCAGGCGCTGGAGGCGGCGCGCTGTTTTGAAGAAGGCGTGATCACCGATCCGCGTGATGCCGATGTCGGCGCCATTCTGGGCTGGGGCTATGCGCCGTTTACCGGCGGGCCGATTTCCTACATCGACACGGTGGGCACGAAAGCGTTTGTCGCGCGCTGTGAGGATTTTGCAAAAAAATATGGCGACCGTTTCAAACCCAACAAGCTGCTGAAAGATATGGCGGCGAAGGGCGAAACATTCTATGGCCGCTTCGCGCCACAAAAACAGGCGGCTTAATTATCTGCCTTCCCACAAATGGGAGGTGAAGAATTGAGACAATAGAGGAAACACCCATGTCCTACGGCCCGTATGAACACATCAAAACCGAAGTGAAGGATCAGATTCTGACGCTCACTTTGCATCGCCCGGAAAAGATGAACGCCTTTACCGCGACGATGATGAACGAGATGATCGACGTCTTCACCAAAGTGAACGGTGACGATGATGTGCGCGCGGTGGTGGTAACGGGCGAAGGCAAGGCGTTCTGTGCTGGTGCCGATCTGTCCTCCGGCGCTGATACGTTTGATGCCACCAAACGCGCCGACCGGCAGGATCGCAATGCCGGATCGGTGGATAGCGTTGATTGGTCGGATGAGCGCATTCGCGATGGCGGCGGGCGGGTGACGCTGGCCATCTTCCAATGTTTGAAGCCGGTGATTGCGGCGGTGAACGGCGCGGCGGTTGGCATCGGTCTGACGATGCAATTGGCGATGGATATTCGTTTGGCCTCTGACAAGGCGCGGTTTGGTTTTGTGTTCTCGCGCCGGGGCATTGTGCCCGAAGCGGCATCAAGCTGGTTTTTGCCCAAGATTGTCGGCATCTCACAGGCGCTGGCCTGGTGCTATTCCGGCAAAGTATTCCCGGCAGACGAAGCGCTGAAGGGCGGGCTGGTCAGCGAGGTTTTGCCGCCCGATCAACTTTTGCCGCGCGCCTATGAAATCGCGGGCGAAATTCGTGACAACACTGCGCCGGTATCGGTCGCACTGATCCGCCAGATGCTGTGGCGTTTGTCGGCCACTGACG
Source organism: Hyphomicrobiales bacterium (assembly GCA_040255365.1). Taxonomy (GTDB): domain Bacteria; phylum Pseudomonadota; class Alphaproteobacteria; order Micropepsales; family Micropepsaceae; genus Rhizomicrobium. The sequence continues at coordinate 27,604 of JBDZUY010000020.1, read as the reverse complement.
ATCCGATGGAAGCGCATAAAATCGATTCCCGCGGCATCTATGCGCGCGGCGCATCTGCCGACGTGAAAGAAGGCGTGATGAGCTTTCTGGAAAAACGCCCGGCCAAATTCCCGGATGTCGTCTCCAAAGACATGCCGCGCTATTTCCCGTGGTGGCAAGAAAAGCCGTACTCGTAAGCCGCGCTATTCAGTATGCGCCTTTGCGCGCTCGCCCCAGGAATCCAACAGCCCGGTGACGCATTGGCCAGTTGTCATCTGGCTGGTTTCCAGCCGGGTCCATTTTTCAATCGCCCCGCCAATGCCCAACCCGATGGCATCGGCCGCGCGGTCGGCGCGTTCCACCGCCAAGGCCCGGCACGGATCAATCTGGCCGTAAGAAATATACATTGCGCCGATCCCCACAACGATCAGCAGCAGCGGCAAAATCACAAGCGCGCGGATCATGTTTCCCCCGAAATATGGTCACGAAAAAATTGTTTAGAGCGCAATCGGGTGAAGTGTGCAGCGGTTCACCCGATAAATTGCGCGCCAATCAAAGAATCTAGAGCATGATTTGATTCGACATAATAAAATCATGCTCTAATGGCCCTGATAACCGGGCGATGGGTCACGCACCGGGTTCGAGCCCGGTGATGCAATGCCGCGGCGGCAGGTTTGCAACCCGCTGGCCCAACCCTGGCGGTATGTGCGGCTGGTGCGATAGGCATCGTCTTCCTTGTGCGGGCCGCGCCGGTAATCGGCACCGGCAGCATTGGCCGCCGCGCAGCCATCGGAATAGCCGGCGCGAAATTCCGGGCTGCGGCGCATGGCGCGATCCTCAGGGCCGCCCACCAGCGCGCAGGCTGAAACCAGCAGGCTTGCAGCAATGACGGCAGAACAAAGAATTACGGGACGTGCGCGCATGACACCTCGACCATCAAAAGACGCGCCAGCCTAGCAGATTACGCCCGCTTCCAGAAACGATTAGAAAAACCGCCACATCAAATAAACATGCGCGATTGCAATGCTGGCCAGCATCATGGGAAAGGCCAGCGCGGTAAATTTCACAAAGCTGAAATGCACGCCGTTTTTCTCGGCCAGACCCGCAACCGTAAGGTTGGCGCTGGCCCCAACCAGGGTGCCATTGCCGCCCAGACAGGCGCCCAGCGAAAGCGCCCACCACAGCGGCATGATCACGTGTTCGCCGCCCATCACCGGTGCGACCGAATTGATCAGCGGGATCATGGTGGCAACAAAGGGGATATTATCGACGATGGCCGACAGAATGGCCGAGGTCCACAAAATCCCATAGGTCATGATTTCAAGATTGCCGCCAGTTACCGAAAGCAGCTTGTTCGCCGCCATGTTCAAAAGGCCGGCATGTTCCACGCCGCCGATCACAATGAACAGACCGACAAAGAAGAACAGCGTGATCCATTCCACTTCGTGAAACGCGTGCGTGACTAGTTCCGAATGTTTGTGCGGCTTGTGCGCAAAACTTTCCAGAAGCAAAAGAATTGCGGCCCCGAACATCGCGATGGTTGCGGCCTCAAGCTTGATGAAATGCGCTGTCGTGAACGCCAGCATGACCATCGAAATCACGCCCAGTGAGCAAACAAGCAAATATTTGTCTACGATCATTTCGCGTGCGTTCAGGCTCATCACACGCGCGCGTTCTTCGGCAGAAGCCTTGAGTTTGATACCCCAGATCAGATGATTGGCGATCATCTGTAACACCAGAATAATCAGCACTACGGGCGCCAGTGCGACGACAAAATCGTTGAAGTTCAGCCCCGCTGCCGATCCGATCAGGATGTTTGGCGGGTCGCCGATCAGGGTGGCGGTGCCACCGATATTGCCTGCAAAAATCTCGGTAAAAAGAAAGGGATAGACCGGCAATTTCAATTCGCCGCAAACCACAAACGTCACCGGCACCAAGAGCAAAACCGTGGTGACATTATCCAGCAGCGCCGAAAACATCGCCGTGACAATCACAAACGCCATCATGATGCCGGCTGGCGAACCGCGCACAATTTGTGCCGCGCGAATGGCGACATAGCCAAACAAGCCGCTTTTTTTGGAAACACCGACAATCATCATCATTCCGGCCAAAAGACCGAGCGTGTTGAAATCAATCGCGGCAATCGCCTGTTCCTGATTGAGAACGCCCAGCGCAATGGTGAAACCCGCACCCAATAGCGCGATAACAGAGCGGTTGATCCGTTCCGAAATAATCAGCGCATAGGTGATGAAAAGAATGGCGGTGGAGGTGACGAGTAAAAAATTGCCCGCATCTGCGGCTTCATGTGCGCTCATGTGGCGGTCCTGTGCGGCGGCCTGTTGCCGGTAATGGCGCCAATCGCATCCCAATGGGACACGATGCCGGCAAGTTTTCCGGTTTCGCGTTCCACCACGGCCAATGTTGTGTGGTTGCGGCAGAACAGGCGCAAGGCCTCGATCTCTGGTGTGTCGGGGTGAAGTACGGTGGCCGTACGGTTCACGGCATCGGCCACGGGCTTTGTCTTCACCGTGGCGAACTTGGTGCGCAGCTCGGCCGGGTCGTCATTTACAAAGCGCAAATTCGGCATCAGATCCCCCGCCAGCGCCATGCGCGGCACCAGCATACTCAGCAAATCATAGATGCCGAACATGCCGATAAAAACACCGCTGGAATCGACCACGGGCAGATTGACATAGCGGTGCTGCATCAACAGCTCTGCGGCCCGGCCCACGCTCTCGGCTTCGTTGATCGTCAGCGGGGCGGCCGTCATAATGGCTGAACAGGGCAATGGGCAATTCTCCGGGGCAGCAGGGCAGCCACCGCGCATAAGTGGGGGCACGCCAGGATTGAGGCAAATTGCTCTACCCCCACACAGTCCCGCCTGCAAGGCAAAGCGCTGGCAAAGCAGCCGATTTTCGCCTCGGTTTACCGCTGATTAAGGCCATCTGGCTTAGTTTTTGGGCAAGGTGGTGGTGCGGATGAACGATACAGCCAATATCAAGCCATTGCGTGTTCTGGTGGCCGCGGGCTCGCGCGGTACGGTCTCGCTTTTGCGGCAGATTTTCTCTGTTCTGGGGGTGAGGGATATAAATATCGCCACCAATCCGGGCAAAGCGAGCGAGTTTTTACGCCGCGAACATTTCGATGTCGCGTTCTTTGATTCCGAGATCAATGTGGAGGGCGAGCGCCCGCTGATTCTGACCGCGCGCGAGCGCGACGATGCGGCCAACCCGTTGATCCCCATATTCCTGATGGCCAATCATCCCAGCCGCGGCTCGGTTGAACGCGCCCGCGACGAGGGCTTTACCGATGTGATCGCCCGGCCTGTCAGCATTGATACGGTCAAACGCAAATTGCAGGCGGTGTTGACCAATCCCCGCCCTTTTATCGTGGGCGGTGATTTTTTCGGGCCCGATCGCCGCTCCCCCCGCCGCCCCGCTTTCAACGGCCAGGACAAGCGCAGCCGCAAGGCCCGCAAGGTCGCGCTGCCGCGCCATGTCCGGGCCGAAGCGGACAGCGAAACCGAACATGATGCCGTGGGCGGCACAGCGCGGGACCACGTCCCGGAATAGGATAGTAATCCACGACGCTGTTGAACCTTCTCCCCGGCCGCACGGGGCAGTGCGGGCGTGTGCCTTGTTTATCAAATAATTGATATAACTATATAATATAGCTAATTCTGACGCCTGCCTAAGCCCACAATTTGCGTGTATCGCAAAATATATCAACCTGTGCGAGAAAACTTATCCCACCCCTTGGCGATTATAGGATAATGATCCTACAAACGGCGCCATGAAGACGCCGGTCTGTTCAACGGCCGAAATCCCCAAACGCGCAAAGCGTCAGGGGATGGGGCTTCAAGGGGACGTAACATGCACCATCAATCGCTTACACCGTACCAGCCTGCGGCGGGCTCTGCGCCCAGCGCCGTCAGTATGACCCAGGCCGTCGTGGCCCATACCTATGGCGTTGCGCTGGAGGAATTGCGCGCTGCCACCCGCAAAACGCCGCGCGCCGCGCGCGCCCGGCAGGTGGCAATGTATCTCAGCCATGTCGTGCTGCATCTCAGTTTGCGCGAAGTGGCCGACGCATTCGGCCGCGATCGCTCCACCGCCTCCTATGCCTGCCACCATATCGAGGATTTGCGCGAAGACCCGGCAATGGATCGCACGCTTGGCTGGCTGGAATCCTTTGTGCGCAGCGCCGCGGGAGCACGGCTATGAGCGCGCGCATTTGCGAGGCCGAGCTGGTGCGCGAAGCACGGCGGATTTTGCGCAAACTCTGCGCCGATGATTCCTGGCTGGCGGCGGATGGCAACGAAACCTATGTGCTGGTGCTGCGCGGGCGCGTCTTGCAAAGCGCTGCGCCCATTTCCAAAACGCTGGTGCGCGAATTTTCAAACCGCGATTGGTTGCACCCGCGCGAGCGCGAACCGCAAACCTATGCGCTCAGCGATGCGGGTGAGGGCTGGCTCTTGCGCGAAGCGGTAGAGCAGGGCGATCCCTTTGCCGCCCAGC
>JBDZUY010000020.1:0-23008 GCA_040255365.1 Hyphomicrobiales bacterium | reverse complement strand
GAGGGCTGGCTCTTGCGCGAAGCGGTAGAGCAGGGCGATCCCTTTGCCGCCCAGCACCGCGCCATGGTGACGCGTACAATCGAACACGAAGACGGCACGGCGCGCAGCGTTGCCGTCAACGAAGGCGAATCTCCGCTTGGCTGGCTCTATCATCGCAAGCTGATCGGCGCGGCACAGTTTGAAGCGGGCGAGCGATTGCGCCGCGATTTCACCCTGGCCCAGCTTACGCCGCGCATGGGCGTGGATTATTCCGCCCCCATCGTGATGGGTTCGCGCGGCGCAAAATCCATCAGCACGTTGCCCGAAACGGTGCTGGCCGCCAAACAACGCTTTGCGGCGGCGATGCGCGGTGTGGGCGCCGGGCTGTCGGATCTTTTGTTCGATGTGTGTTGCCATCTGAACGGCTTGGAAGAGGTGGAACGCGCGCAAGGATGGCCGCGGCGTGCGGGCAAGGTGGTGCTGCAAATCGCGTTGGACCGGCTCGCCATCCATTACGGCATCGCGATGCGCAGCCCCGCGCGCGCCAAAACACGCGGCTGGCAGATGGAGGTGGAGTGATTTTATGCTTTGTCCAGCTTCAACAGATAGCGGTGCGTGCCATCCAGTACCAATTCGCGTTTCTGGTTGTGCACGCTGGCGCGCATGGCCACGATGCCGGTGGTGCGCTGGGGTGTCAGCTCTGTGATTTCCAGCGCGGGGTAAAGCGTGTCGCCGGGATAAACCGCTTTCAGAAATTTTGCGTTCACCTCGATAAAGCCGATCAGGCTTTCGCCAATGACATGGGGAAAAAGCCCAGCACCGGCGGCGGTGAAACTCAAAACCTGAAGCCCATGCGCCAGCGGGGCTGGATGGCCCAGCCGCGCACAATATTCGGTGTCGTAATGGATCGGGTGATTGTCCAGGCTGACGGCCTGAAACGCGGCAAAGTTCGCGGCATCGATGGTGCGCGATGGCGCGTTGAAAACCTCGCCGATACGCAATTGCGAAAAGCCGCGAAGGGCGGCGACGCGGTGCTCCTTGGGATCAAACGATGATGGGGTGTCGGTCATGGCCTCGCGATGCGCAAAAATTCTGCGGAGCTATTTCGCGCGCGCAATCGCGATTCTGTCAAATCTTTGGAAACAAAAAAGAGACGGATGGCCGGCACGGGGCTGCCGGGTGAAGCGGAGGGGAGGAACACCTCCTGTCGGGCATATGCCGGCCATCCTGTCAGGGTGCTGGGCGTGTGGAAACGGGGGGAAGCCACACACCCGGCGGCTCAGCCTTACTCGCGTTCGCGGCGGCTGCGTTCAATCTGTTCGCGCACTTGATCCAGCTTTGCGACCATCACCGATTGGAAATTGTCGGCCATGTTCACGCCGCTTGCACAGGCACTCTCGCGGTCCTTGCACAGGGAACTCATATCGCCGAGCGATACATCATTGACACCGATAAGCGAGGCAATCGGCGCAGGCAGCGTAAAATGCGCGCCGGGCCGGCCCAGTCCCAGATCCGGCTCGTGCGGCATGAAAACCGACACAAGTGCGATCCAGAATATCGCTCTTAAAATCATCATGGCTTCCTCCTCTTGCCTCCCACGCAAGAAGGATACCCTGCATGATTTGCCGGGTTCTGAAACCAATCGGTAAATTTGAATGCAATTGGGTTAAATCACGAAATGCCGCAATTCAGCGCAAATAACTGCTTTCAACTACTGCGCTGTTTCAAAACAAAACAGATTTAAACACAAGTTTTGTTCGACTAAAATTTTCATCAATAGCAACGCATGCCGCAATTGCGTGCGTTATGCGGACACCTGTTTCAAATCGGGAAAATTATGCGGCGGGCAAAGACACGATGGCGCTGAAGCCTTCGCCTTTTGCGCTTTGAATATCCAGGCTGCCGTCATGCAATTCGGCCAAGCCTTTGACCAGCGGCAGACCAAGCCCCGCGCCGGATTCGTGTTCATCCGTGCCGCGCGCCACTTGTTCAAACGGCTCAATGATGCGTGCAAGATCTTCTTCCGCGACACCGGGTCCATTGTCTTCGACGCGAAAGCGTATCTGCCCAGCGTTTGCATCGGCGCTCAAATGAACGGTGCCGCCGGGGGGCGTGAAGTTCAGGGCATTTTCGGTGAGATGGCCCAGCATCATGTTCAGCGCCGCTTCATCGGCATTGACGCACAGGCCCGGCGCACAGGACGCAATGTGCAGCTTGATGTGCCTGTCATCGGCGCGGCCATTGTAAAGATCGGCCATGGCATAAAGCGCCGAATTGGCTTCGATGACGCTGCGGTTCAACACATAACGGCGCGCCGCGATTTTGGTGAGATCGAGAATCTGATTGATAAGCCGCAGCAAATTGCCACCGGCCAGATGGATCAGCCCGGCATATTCGCCTATCTGATCTGGCTTCCATGCACCGGGCGAACTGCGCAGCAAATCCGAAAAGCCCAAAATCGCATTGAGCGGCGTTTTCAGTTCATGGCTCATCGTGCGCAGCAACGCAGTCTTGGCGGTATCGGCTTCGACCTCGGCGGCATCCAGCCTGGCTGTCATGTCGGCCAGATAATCGGTCTGCTTTTTCGCGGCGCTTTTGGTTTTTTCCAATGCGCGCTTGGTGCGCAGCAAGGCATTGCTTTGTTCGTTCAGTGCCGATTCGGCGCGGTGCCGTTCGGTCACATCGGTATACACGGTCGCCGATCCGCCATCGCGCGTGGCCCGCTCGCGCACCAGATAGGCGGTTCCGTCTGACATCAGCACGGTCAACGCCCCCGCGGGCGCGCGATGCGCATCCATGCGCCGCGAAAGCCACGCCGCCGCATCGCCTTCGATTGTCAGCCGTTCGCGCTTCAGCGCCTCGTCGATCAGGCTGGCAAACGTAACGCCGGTGACATCGGCTTCGCTGTGATAGCCGTGCAATCGCGCAAACGCATCATTACAAAGCAGCAGCCGGTCGCTTTTGTCCCAGAATGCAAACGCATCGGCCGACAGCGCAATCGCGTCTTCCAGCCGGCCCAGCAAATGGCGCGCATGGGTGGCATCGCTCCACAGCAATATGGATGTGCCGTCACCCGCGCGCCGCGCCTTGATCTCGATGATCCGCCCGTCGGCAAGATGCACATCGAACGGGTGATAATCCATCGCCTGCAATTGATGCAGACGCCGCGCAACAAAAGCTTCCGGCCCATCCGCCAGATCGGACAGCGCAATCTCGCCGCACGCCAGCTCATGCCGGATCAATTCTTCATAGGTGGTGCCGCACAGCCGGTCGCGATGAGGCAGGCTTGCGAACATGTAATTGTAGTGCTGGTTGGCATAGAGCAGCGTGTTGTCGGGGCGGAACACGGTGATCGCCACACGCAAACCATCCAGCGCGGCAAAGATCGCATCGTGACGCGATTCAACAATGTGCGAATCAGCAATATACGAATCGTATTTTTGCGAATCGCCCGTGGCTGTGAAATCGCCCGGCGCGACGAAAAGCTGCGCATTCTGCACGGCATACCACCCCTTTACCCGTGGATAAGTTTGCCTGCACCGGCTTGCTCAAACCTTTCGCCGCGCCGCTTTTGTGCAATGCATGCCCGTTTTTGGGCGGAATCACGCCATCATCCTTAAGTTCGTATGAACGTGAGCCGCCACAAAGCTTGTGAATATCTGAACAAGTCGGCGTGACGTTCAAGGTTCGTTAAGTTTGGCGCGTCACGATGCGCGCAACCGCCGATTTGGCCGGGATTCGCATCAATTTGTAGGGTTCCTTGTTAATGAATGTCACCGGGGCCGTAACATTTGTGCCAGAAGGGGATTTGCGCAAACAGCGCCGCCGCTTCGCCGCCGTGCAGGCGGGCAAGGCCGGCGTTGGTGCGGCAATCGCAATTGCCTTTGTGGCCGTGGCCGGGCCGCCGGGCACAATCGAATGGATTGCGCTGGCCGGTTTGCTTTTGCCGGTAATTTTTGCGGCGCTTGCCTTCACACGGCTTTCGCTGCCGCTGCTCGAAGGGCTGGCGCTGGCACAATTCGCGGTCCTCATTGGTTATCTGGTGGCCGTGACCGGCGGTATGCAATCGCCGCTGATTGTCTGGTTCGTGCTTGTGCCGGCCGAGGCCGCGCTTGCCGGGGCGCGTCCTGCGGTTTTGCGCGCGGGCGCTGCGGCTGCGCTGTCGCTTTTGGTGGTGGCCGCGCTTCAGGGGCTGAATGTTCTGCCCGCATCGCGTCTGGCCGTACCGGGGTGGGAGATTTATGCGCTTTCCGCCTTTGCCGCGGTCGTGCAGGCCGCGTTGATCGCCGCCTCCGCCCAGGACCGCCAGCGCGAGGCCGATCAGGCCGCCGCCCAGGGCGCGGCGATGTATCGTTTTCTGGCCGACAATGCGATGGATTTGATTACCCGGCACAGCGCCGATGGGCGCATCCGCTTTGCCAGCCCGGCGGCCGATGCGCTTTTGGGCCGTGCGCCGGAAAGCCTGACCGGACAGGCGCTGTCTGCGCTGGTGCGCCCCGAAGATCTGAAAATCTTGCAGGCCGCCTTTGTGGAGGCCAGCTATTTTGGCCGCGCCGCATCGGCTGAAGTGTGCCTGCGCCATGCCGGTGGTCATTATGTCTGGACCGAAATCCGCTGCCGCCCGGCCGCCCCGGTGCGCGGCGAGGCCGCCGACATTGTTGCGGTGACGCGCGATATTTCCGAACGCAAGGCGCATGAACGTGCGCTGGTGGAAGCGCGCGACAATGCCCAGGAAGCCAGCCGCGCCAAATCACGTTTCCTGGCCAATATGAGTCATGAATTGCGCACGCCGCTGAACGCGATCATCGGATTTTCCGAAGTGATGACACACGAAATGTTCGGCCCCGTGGGCAGCCCGCGCTATCTGGAATACACGCGGCTGATACATGAATCCGGCGGACACCTTCTGGAGTTGATCAACGGCGTTCTGGATATGTCGAAGATCGAGGCTGGCAAGTTTGAATTGTCTGAGGAATTGTTCGATCTCGATGAAGTGGCCACGCAAGCGGTACGCTTTGTAAAACTGCCGGCTGATCGCAAGGGGGTTGCGCTGAAACTTTCAGTTTCGCCGGATGCACATACCATCTTTGCGGACAAGCGCGCGGTCAAACAGATATTGGTCAACCTCATCACCAATGGCGTGAAATTCACGCCACGCGGCGGCGACGTGCGCATCAGTGCGGTGCGCGATGCGGGCGGCATCGAAGTGCTGGTGCGCGATACCGGCGTCGGTATTGCGCCGGGCGATCTGAAAAAACTGGGCCAGCCCTTTGAACAGGTCGAGGGCGAGCATGTGCGCTCACAGGAGGGCACGGGACTGGGGCTGGCACTGGTCAAGGCGTTCGCCGCGATGCATGGCGGCGATGCGGCCATCGAATCGGTACTGGGCGAAGGCACTTCGGTGCGTGTGCGTCTGCCGTTCGCAGCGGTCAGCGAGAATGGCGAACGCATGGCGCCGTTACGCGCCGAAACACCGGATGACACCGCACAGCTTCGCGGCGCGGCATAAGCTCAGTCTGGTCTGCGCATACGCCGTACCCGGGTGAAGGGAACAACCATCGGCACGCGCTGTTTGTATTGGCGGTAGGTATTGCCAAACACCGTTGCCAGATCGCGTTCTTCCAGCCATGTGCCGATGATGATGTAACCTGTCGTCGCCACGGCAAACAGCAGATGGCCTTGCGTCATATGCGGCGTGACCCAGAACGCAATCAACAAGCCCATATAAAGCGGGTGGCGCACAATCCGGTAGAGCAGCGGCGTTTTGAACGAGGCCGCGGCCGGTTCGCGGCCCGTCAGATTGGCAAACACCTGCTGCAATCCGAACAGTTCAAAATGATTGATGAGAAATGTGCTGAGCAGAACAAGCCCCCAGCCTATGAAATACACAACATAAAGGCCGGTATAGAGCGGCTCGCTTGTTACCATCCAAACCGTTTGCGGCAAGGGCTTCCAAAGCCAGTACAACAAAATCAGGGAAAGCCCGGAAAGCAGAACATAAGTGCTACGCTCGGCCGCTTTTGGCACAACCTGCGTCCACCATGCTTTGAAACCTTGCCGCGCCATCACACTGTGCTGAATGGCAAACAGGCCAAGCAAAGGCAGGTTGAACAGCAATGCCGTTTGCAAATCGGCTGGTTCGCCGGAATCAATGGTTTTTGGTACAACAAGATTGCCAACAAACCCGACAGCATAGGCGATGGCGACTATCCCGATTGCGTAACAGACAAGTCCGTAGAGCGTTATGAATATCCGTGACAGCATAGGCGTGCCCTCCATAAAGCGGGCGGATAATATACCCCTTGTCCGGATGTGGGCTATTTATATTGACGTATCGAGGGTTGTAAGAGTGACGATAACCGCGAACGATTTTTGCCAGAGCGAGGCGGCGTGAGCACGCCGCGCCTGAAAGCCGGGCTGTTCGTGCGCGCCCTGATACGCCGGGTCGAGGTGGCGGGCAGCCATGCGATGGTGGTGAAAAAGGGCAGCGAGGAAGCCGGTGCCGTGTTCCTGAAAATCGCGAAGCTGGATGGCACCTGCACCGTGCTCAATCAGGCACGGCGCGGCGACGGCGAATTGGTGTGGATGAAGCCGCTGGGCGATGACGCAGATGATGCCGCCGCCCAGCCTTACTTTGACAAGCAGATGAAATTTGATCCTGATTTGTGGATCGTGGAAATCGAAGATCGCGAAGGGCGCGCCTTTGTCGATGAGCCGGTGGTGTAACGCTATGCCCGGCGCCGCGTCGGCTCCACAAACCCTGAGGTGTCCAGCGCGAACAGCATGAACGCCAGCCCCATGATCATCTCGCCGGTTTCATCGAACACATTGTCCATGCCCAAAGCGCGCGGCACCGCCATCAGGGCAACCGACAGCACAACCATCGCGATGGCATCCAGCCGCACAAACGGAAAGCCAAAGCGCGCAAACAGATTGCGCAATGTGCGCGACATCACCTGCATGAAGGGCAATGCAACCGATCCAAACAGAATGAGCGTAAGCCCGATCCATTTGATGTTCTCATGCACGCCTTCGATGTTGTGCATGTTGAATTCGTGCTGTTCGTTGATACCGCTCAACCCGGCTGGTGTTGCGATGTTGAACAGCCGCTGACCCCAGGAAATTTCCTCGCCCGCCACCCAGATCGCCATGATGGCAAGCACAACAAACAGCCAGCGCGCGCGGCGATGTTTCAGGGTGGACAGGATATAAACCCCGCCAACAAGCCAGAACACGACCGTCAGATTTTCGACCAGCCCGTCCTCGGCACAAAAGCGCCAATGTGCGAGTGGATCAATCTGATAAAGCGCAAGATCAAACAGGGTCAGGCATAGCGCCGCCACAACCAGCATGGTCGCGGAGCGTTCGGGCGGAAAGCGCAACGCCTCAACCAGCGCCTGATGCCAGGAAAGATGCCCGGCCTCGCGCGCAATTTGTGGCCCATCTGTGCCAATATAAGACATTGTACTGTCCCCTCCATGTCATTTGCGTACGGTTGCGCCTTTCCTGCCACGGAAACACGCCGCTGCTGAGCCTGCGCCGCAAGGGCCATGCCATTGGCAGGGCAGGCCGGGGCCGCGCTTGCCGGGGGCCTTCGCCCCTGCTATCCCCCGGCGCCTTATGAGCACGGCGCACATCCAGTCCCCCAAACACGGAACCCCCGCTGGCGAAGCCGCCCGGCGGCGGACCTTTGCCATCATTTCCCACCCCGATGCGGGCAAGACGACATTGACCGAGCATCTGTTGCTTTTGGGCGGGGCCATTCGTGCGGCTGGTGCGGTGAAGGCGCGCGGCGAGGCGCGGCGCGCTCGCTCCGACTGGATGAAGATCGAGCAGGAACGCGGCATCTCTGTCACATCCGCCGTGATGACGTTTGAATATGGCGGGGCAATTTTCAATCTGCTCGACACGCCGGGCCATGAAGATTTCTCCGAAGATACCTATCGCACGCTGACCGCCGCCGATTCCGCGGTGATGGTGATCGACGCGGCCAAGGGCATCGAGGCGCAGACCCGCAAATTGTTCGAGGTGTGCCGCCTGCGCGACATTCCCATCATCACCTTCATCAACAAGATGGACCGCGAAGCGCGCGACCCGATGGAATTGCTGGACGAGATTGCCGACCAGCTTCAACTGGATTGCGCGCCGATGATGTGGCCCGCCGGGATGGGGCTGAATTTTCGCGGCGTCTATGATTTCGCGGGTGAGGAATTTGTGACCTTTGGCAAGACGGCCAAACGTGTTGCCCGTGACCGTCTGGCGGACGCGATGCCGCAAGAAGAAATTGCGCCGTTTGAAGACGAGATGGAGCTGGTGCGCGGCGCCGCAACGCCGTTCAATCTGAAATCCTATCGCGAGGGGCATCTAACCCCGGTCTATTTCGGCTCGGCGCTGAAAAATTTCGGGGTGAAGGAATTGATTTCCGCGCTGTGTGAATATGCGCCGCCGCCGCGCGCGCAAAGCACCGCCAGCGGCGATGTGGAACCGGGCGATGCGCAAGTCAGCGGGTTTGTCTTCAAGGTGCAGGCCAATATGGACCCGAACCACCGCGACCGCGTGGCGTTTTTGCGGTTGTGTTCGGGCGAGTTCAAACGCGGTATGCGGCTGAAACAATCGGGCACGGGTAAACAGATCAGCATCCACAATCCCATCCTGTTTTTCGCGCAGGAGCGTGAGACCGTGGACGAAGCCTGGCCCGGCGATATTATCGGCATCCCCAATCATGGCGTGCTGCGTGTTGGTGATACTTTGAGCGAAAGCGGGCAGGTGGTGTTCACCGGCATCCCGAATTTCGCGCCGGAGCTTTTGCGCCGTGTGCGATTGGGCGATCCGATGAAACAGAAACATCTGACCCGTGCGCTGGAAAGCCTGGCCGAAGAGGGGGTGACACAAGTGTTCCGCCCCATGCTGGGCGCGCAATGGGTGGTCGGCGCGGTGGGCCAGTTGCAGCTGGAGGTTTTGCGCTCGCGCCTGCGCGCCGAATATGGGCTGGACGCCGATCTGGAGCAATCGCCCTATGAAACCGCGCGCTGGATTGATGGCAGTGATGCCGATCTGGAAAAATTCTATGGCGTGTACCGAAACCAATGCGCGACAGATCGCGACGGCGCGCCGGTGTTTCTGGCCAAAAGCGCGTGGGAAGTCGGCTATGCGTCCGACAAATTCACGAGCATTACATTTTCCAAAACCCGCGAACGTCAGGGCGTATAGGGGCGCGCGTGCAGGGGTAATCCCCTACGCCACACGCGCAGACGCGCTGTCTTGCGCGAAATGCGCGCGCCAGAACCGCACCATGCGTTCGGCTGCGTCCTGGCTCACCGCATCATAAGCGGCCAGACGGGCATATTTTGCATCCGCCGTGGCGTCATCGTTTGGCGCGTTCAACAGCGCCAATGTGGAAAAAGTGCTACGCGCCAGATGCGCGCCCTTGCACGCCACGGCCAGCGCCTCGCCGGATTGTTCGTGCAGGATGCGCGTGGCCGTGCCCGTTTCCACGCCCAGCAGCTTGGCAAAGGCACGGGTAAAATTATCGTCGCGGGCCTTGCGCATCAGCGCGACAAGATTTTGTTCGTCGCCCTGTGCCGGTGCAGTGTTGGTCGCTGGTTCCGCGGCTTCATTCTCGGCATTGCGCGCCAGGATAAAAGATTTCGCCTCGGCGGGGGCATCAAAAAACAATTCGTTGAGCAGCGTCATTGGCGCGGCACGGAACGGTGCCAACCGCTCGGCCAATGCGCGGCGGGTTTGCGCATCCACATCGCGGGCGGCTTTTTCCAGCAACGCCTCAAACGGTTCGCGCATGTTTGCGGGATAATTTTGCGGCCAGTCCAGCAACAAATCACACAGCGCGCCCGCCAAAGTGCGGCGGTCGGCGGGTTCCTCGCTCTGGGCCAGTTCGATCAGATGGCGCAGGCGATCTTTTGCGGTCGGTGCGGACAAAAGCGGCTCCCCCGTTTATCGGGAGACCCACGCTATCCAAAAGACGTTAATCTTTTATAGACCGTGATTTAATTGCCGACGTAAGCCCAGGAATCCGGCATAAAGCCGTTGAAATTGGTGCGTAGCGCCACCGAATAGGCGCCGATTGCGTCGAACACGATGAAATCGCCCGGGCCAATGCCGTGGGGCAGCATGATCGGGCGCGGCAGCACGTCCAGCGTGTCACAGGTCGGCCCATAAACGCGGAACGGCACGGCCTCGCCAATGCGTGGGCGCGCTTTGCCGTCTTCATCCAGCATAAAACTGCGCAAGGGATAATCGGCGGTCCAGCCCGGCAGGTTCAACTCGTCAAAACTGCCATAGATGCCGTCATTGATATAAAGCTTGTCTTCCTTGCGCAGGATCACCCGGGTGATGACCGAAAGCCCCTCGGCAATCAGCGCGCGGCCCGGCTCGCACATCAATTTGATGTTCGGATTGGGCAAGGTGTCCAGCGCCTCGATGATGGTATCGAAATACCAATGATAGGGCGGCACATCATTGCCCGGATAGGGGCCGGGAAAACCGCCGCCCATGTCCAGCGCTTCAATCTCCACATCCGCAATCGTAGCCGTGCGCCGCGCCATCTCGATGGCCTGCGCATAGGAAAACGGCGACAGACATTGCGAGCCGACATGAAAGGTGAGTGCCGGTGTTGCGCCCGCTTCCACAACGCGCTGCAAAAGACGCGCGGCATTGTCCGGCGTGGTGCCGAATTTGGAGGATAGTTCCAGCACCGCCCCGCCCAGCGGTGTTGCAACGCGCACAAAGATGCGGATTTGTTTGGCGTCGGTTTCGCTGAGCAATTTGTCCAGTTCGAAATCGCAATCAACGACAAAGTCGCGCACATTGTGTTTTTCAAATGCGGCTTTGGCGGCGCCGGGGCTGCGCACCGGGGCCATGAAATGACATTGCACGTCTTTGAAACGTCCGTTGACCAGTTCGATCTCGTAAAGCGAGGCGGTGTCGAAATGGCGGATGCCCGCGGCATAGACTTCGTCCAGAACCAGCGGCGCCGGATTGGCTTTGACGGCATACAGCGTGTCGCCCGGAAACCGCGTCAAAAAACGTTCGGCGGCGTCGCGAAATTTTTGCGGGTGCAACAGATAGGTCGGCGCGTTGGGCACCAGTGATTCAATGGCGGCTTCCGCGCTGGCAAAACGCGGCAGGTCTTTGGAGTCAGGAGACAATACGTTCATGTGCAAAAATCCGCCGTTTCGCGCGCAAGCAAGGTTTGCGTCTTAGGGCCGTTTGCCAGCAAGGGTCAAGGGCGAAGCGCGGCCGTAACGCCGCGCACACAGGCTGGTTATCCAAATAAGGTCATTTTGCGTCAGCACTCGAAAGCCTCACCCGTCCTGTTAGACTGTTCGGGAAACCGTTGCAGGAGGAATTTCGATGAGTCTGAATACGGAAGATACAAAGCCGAAACCCAGCTTGGGTACGCAGGATGCACGGCAAGGCCACACCGGCGATGGCGCGCGTTATGTGCTGGCAATCTCTGTCGGGCTGTCTGTTGCTGCGGGCGTTGTTCTGGCGCTGATCTTTTTTGCTTAGATGCGCTTTGCCTCGTCCTTCGACAAGCTCAGGATGAGGCAAAGAGAGCAACCCCTCATCCTGAGCTTGTCGAAGGATGCGGGGTTAGCGCATTGCCCGCAGATCGCGGATGGTGGTGCGGCCATCCTGTGCGGGCTGATAGACATTGCTCATTTCTTTGCGCGCCGCGGCAATGCCTTCGGGCGTGATGCGCGCATCGCCGTCAAACGCATCAATGCCGACGCGGCACATGAAATTCACCTGATCCAAAAGGAAGCCGCCGGTCGCGCGAATTTCGCCCTTGTATTTCAGCCGCGTGCGCAACATGCGCGCCCAGGAAAAGGTGCGCCCATCCTTGAACACCGGAAAATCCAGCGCGATCACGGCAAAGCGGTGCACATCATCGCCCAATTCTTCGGGCGATTGCCCGGCGGCCAGCGCGACGCCCAGCGGTGTGTTGCGTGCCAACAGCGCATCGCGCTCGGCGGCAAAGCGTTTGGATGACACGATCACGCCAGTGTCGGGCAGCGCGTCGTCATCGCCCACGGTGACAAACGCATCGTCCACATACGCGCCATCTTTAATAAGCGGCATGTAGCTGCTCCTGATAGGCGACGTTCTTGAACGGCTCCATGCCAAGGCGGCGATAGGTATCAAGGAAGCGTTCGCCATCTTCGCGCAATTGCAGATAGGCATCGACAACGCGCTCTACCGCGCCGGCTATTTCATGCTCATCAAAACCGGGACCCATGATCTCGCCAATGGCGGCGTCTTCTGCGCCCGACCCGCCAAGCTGAAGCTGGTAATATTCCACGCCCTTTTTATCGACGCCCAAAATACCGATATGGCCGGCATGATGATGACCGCAGGCATTGATGCAGCCGGAAATCTTGATCTTCAATTCGCCAATGTCGCGCTGGCGGTCGGGATCGGCAAATTGTTTGGCAATCGCCTGCGCCACCGGAATGGAGCGCGCATTTGCCAGATCGCAATAATCCAGACCAGGGCAGGCGATAATGTCGGTAATCAGGCCGACATTGTCCGCCGCCAGATCCAGCGCCTTCAGCTTTGTATAAATGGCAAACAGGTCGTCCTTTTTTACATGCGGCATGACCATGTTCTGTTCATGGGTGACGCGAATTTCTTCATGCCCGAATTCGTCCATGATGTCGGCCAGACCATCCATCTGTTTGTCGCTGATGTCGCCGGGCACACCGCCAATCGGCTTTAGCGAGATTGTGGCGATGGCATAACCGGGCGCGCGATGGGCGCTGAGATTGGTATCGGCCCAGCGGGCAAAGGCGTGATCGCGGGCGCGCGCGGCCTCAAACGCTTGCGATGTGTCAGGCAGCGCCTCAAATTCCGGCGGCGCAAAATAAGCGGCGATGCGTTGCAATTCTTCTTCGGGCAATTGCAGCGAGCCGCTCGCCTTGATCTCGTCGAACTCGCGCGCAACGCGGCGGCGCATTTCTTCGGGCCCGATCGCGTTGATCAAAATCTTGATGCGCTGTTTGTGAATATTATCGCGGCGGCTGTCCTGATTGTACACGCGGAGCACCGCTTCCAGATACGCCAGAATGTCTTCGCGTTCGACAAATTCGCGCATCACATGCGCAACATAGGGCGTGCGTCCCATGCCGCCGCCCGCCATCACCAGATAACCCAGGCGGCCTTCCGCATTGTGCACCACCTGCACCGCCATATCGTGATATTGCAGCGCTGCGCGATCATGCTCGGTTGCGCCCACCGCGATCTTGAACTTGCGCGCAAGGAACGTGAATTCGGGATGCAGGCTCGACCATTGGCGAATGATTTCGCACAAGGGGCGCGGGTCTTCGATTTCTTCGGCGGTCGCGCCCGCAAACTGATCGGCCGTTACATTGCGAATGCAATTGCCGCTGGTTTGAATCGCGTGCATTTCCACCGTCGCCAGATCGGCCAGAATGTCGGGCACATCAACCAGACGCGGCCAGTGAAACTGCATGTTCTGGCGCGTCGTGAAATGGCCATAGCCCTTGTCATATTTGCGCGCGACATGGGCCAGCATGCGCATCTGTTTGGCGCTCAAGGTGCCATAGGGCACTGCGATGCGCAGCATGTAGGCATGAAGCTGTAAATACAGCCCGTTCATCAGGCGCAGTGGTTTGAATTCGTCTTCGCTCAGTTCCCCGGCAAGGCGGCGTTCCACCTGGGTACGGAATTGGGCAACGCGCTCGCGCACAAAGGCCGCGTCAAATTCGTCATATCGATACATCAAAGGCCTCCAGCGACGGCTTGGCCTGTTTGCCCAGATCGGTGCGGATGGTGGGGCCCGCGGCGCGAATGATTTCGCGTTCGCGCACAGGTTTGACCGTGCCCTTGTCCAGCACCACATCGAACAGATACGGCGTCACGACATATTGATTGCGCACAAAACCGCGGCCTGCTTCCAGCGCGGCATCGGCCGCTTCTGCGCTCTCGAACACATCAGCGTCGGCCAGCGCATCGACCCAGGCGCCGTCCTTCCAATACAGAACCGCCCCGTCACGCAGGCGGTTCGCGGTCAGAATCTGAAATCCGGTCTTGGTTTTCTGGGCCATGCTGCCTATTTCGCAATTCTGGCCGGGAAATGCAATAGATTACACAGATTGAGTGTAATTCTTGATATTATACAGTAAAGATAATGATATATAAACTGCGTATTGGTTTTATGTTGTGACCTGCTCCTCCCCCGTTTACGGGGGAGGGGGACCGCGAAGCGGTGGAGGGGGCATGCGCGATCCGGAACGCAAATCCATTCCTCGTGCGAAAACATTGCGGCGTGCGCTGACACGCGCGGAAACGATTCTGTGGTCGCGGTTGCGACCGCGTATATTTCCTGCGCTTCGCTTTCGGCGGCAACATCCGATTGGGCCTTACATTGCCGATTTTGCATGCCCCGCCGCAAAGCTTGTTGTTGAAGTGGACGGCGAAACGCATAGCACTCAGGAAGAACAACAACACGACGCGCGCCGCACGGCCTATATGCAAGCGCGCGGCTGGCGCGTTCTGCGTGTGACGAACGAGAACGTGACCAAACATATTGATGATCTGCTTGAGGCCATCATGCGTTTCGCGCCCCCTCCCCGGCCAATGGCCGGACCTCCCCCGTAAACGGGGGAGGAGTAGCGCTTTTACACCTGCTTTTTCACCGCGCTGTCGTGCCAGCGGTGCAGCAGCGCCCATTCCAGCCACGTCAGCGCGAAAAACAGCGCGATCCCCAGCACCGATAACAGACCAAGCGCGGCAAACATTTTGGCGATCTGCAAACGGTTGCCCGCCTCGACAATGCGCCACGCCAGCCCCGTCGCGGTGCCGGACCCGGCGACAAATTCGGCCACCACCGCGCCGATCAACGCCAGCCCGCCCGACACTTTCATCGCGCCGAGGATATAGGGCAACGCACCGGGAAATTGCAGCTTCGTCAAAATCTGCCAGCGCGATGCGCCATAAAGCCGGAACAGATCAATCAGATTGTGATCGGCGGAACGCAAACCCAATGTCGTGTTCGACAGAATGGGAAAGAACGCAACCAGCCACGCCAGTATCAACAGCGCGGTGTTGATGTGCTCATACCCGACCCAGATCAGGATCAGCGGCGCAATCGCCACAACCGGCGTCACCTGTAACACGACGGCGTACGGATAAAGCGCGGTTTCGATCAACCGGCTTTGCGAAAACAGAACCGCCAGCGCGACGCCGCCGATCACCGCCAGAACAAAGGCCTCGAGCGTGATCGAAAGCGTAGTCCATAATGATGCCATTAGTGATGCGAAATCGCCGATAAACGCGGCCCAGATCGCACTGGGCGCGGGCAGCACGAACGGCGCGATGTTCAGCGCGCGCACCAATACTTCCCACGCGATCAAAACGGCAATGCCCAGCGCGATGGGGATGAGGATGCGAAAGGCGCGATCCATTATTTTCCCTCCCACTTTGTGGGGAGGTGAAAGGAAATTGCGATCATCATGCCGCGCGCTCCATTCCGTCGCGCAGCGCCGCCGAAATCTGTTTGGCGTTATCACTGTAATGCGCGCTCATGCGGTAATCGGCATCGCGGTTTGGCGGCGGGTTCAGCGATAAGTCTGCGGTGATGCGCCCCGGTCGCGGGCTCATCACCACGACCCGGCTGGACAGATAGGCACTTTCAAACACCGAATGGGTGACGAAGATCACGGTCAGATGATCTTCATGCGCCAGTTTGATGATGTCGTCATTCAGGCTTTGGCGCGTCATCTCGTCCAGCGCGGCAAAGGGTTCGTCCATCAACAGCAATTTTGGCTGCGCGGCCAGCGCGCGCGCCAGCGAGACACGCATCTTCATACCGCCGGAAAGTTCGCGCGGGAATGCGTGCTCAAACCCGGCCAGCCCCACGCGGGCAAGCGCGCGCATCGCCGCGTCATCGGCATCGCGCCGGGGCTTGTGCAAAAGCTCCAGCGGCAGGCGCGTATTGGTCAGCGCGTCGGCCCACGGCATCAGGGTTGGTTCCTGAAACACAAAACTGGTTTCCGGCCTGCCATGCGCGAAATTCACATGGCCCGCGCTGGGGCTGAGCAATTGGGCGATGATGCGAAGCGCGGTGGATTTGCCGCAACCGCTGGGCCCCAGAAGCGAAACAAACTCGCCCTGCGCAATGGACAGATCCATCGGCCCCAGCGCCGCCACGCCATTGCCAAAGATTTTCGTGATGCCGGAAAGAGAAAGCAAGTCCATTTACCTCCCCCTGTGTGGGGAGGTCGGCGCGCAAAGCGAGCCGGGTGGGGGGCGCTGTAAACGGTTTTGCGCCGTTGTCAAAATGGTCTCCACAACACCATCCAGATTTTCATCAATGTCCACATTCCAGAATCTTAGAGTCAAATAGCCCTGCTGTGAAAGAACCCGATCACGCATCGCATCGTGCTTTTGATGAGGGGCTTGTGCGTGTTGCCCACCATCCAACTCTATTGCAAGGCGCGCATTATGTTCTGCGAAGTCCAGCACATAGGTTTGAAATGGTACCTGGCGGCGAAAGTGTAATTCCTTGATCTTCAATTCACGCAATTTCCACCACAAACGCTGTTCGGCCTTCGTCGCATCCCGGCGCAGGCGGCGCGCATTACTGATGGTTCCCTTGTTTGCGCGTTTGAACATGCACCGCCCCCCACCCGTCGCAATTCGCTGTGCGCCTTGCGCCGACCTCCCCACATCGGGGGAGGTGACTATTGTTTTGCCTTCGTCGCCTTTTTCAATCCCGCGGCATTGTCAATGAATTGCAAATCATAGGCGGCGCGATAGTTCAGGCTTTTGTCATACAGCCCTTCATCGGCCATCGTGTCGAAAAAATTCTTCCAGCGCGCATCGCTCATCGCGCCAAGGCCGAGCGTGGCCGCATCGCCGCTCATCACAAGGCCATAGGATTTCATCTTGGCTATCGCCTGCGCGATCAAATCATCGCTCATGTCCGGGTTGTCTTTTTTGATCAACGCATTGCCAGCGCTCGCATCGCCATACAAATAATCCATCCAGCCC
Source organism: Hyphomicrobiales bacterium (assembly GCA_040255365.1). Taxonomy (GTDB): domain Bacteria; phylum Pseudomonadota; class Alphaproteobacteria; order Micropepsales; family Micropepsaceae; genus Rhizomicrobium. The sequence goes on along the minus strand of JBDZUY010000020.1, from coordinate 5,995 downwards.
TGAATGGTCGCGTTGACAAAGGCCTGCACCACTTCGGGTTTTTCGTCGATCCATTTTTGCGGCACCAGCACCATATTGGCGTAACCGGGATAGCCCGCATCGGCGAGCAGATAGACCTGCGGCTTGAAATGGCCTTCCTTTTCCACCGTATAGGGTTCGGAGGTGACATAGCCTTCCTGAATGGCTTTATCGTTCACCAGAAACGGCGCCAGATTGAAGGTGTATTTGCGGATCTGGGAATCGGTGAAACCGAATTTCGCCTTCAGCCAGGGCCAGAACGCGCTGGTTGCTGCATCCGAAATCATGATCGGCTTGCCCTTCATGTCGGCCAGGTTTTTTACATCGGCGCGCGGATGGGTCATCAGCACTTGCGGGTCTTTTTGAAAAACCGCCATCACCGCTTTGACCGGCGCATGTTCGCGCACCATGTTCAGCGGAATGAATCCGTTGGAACCGATGCCAAAATCCGCCGCGCCGCCCGCCAGTAATTGCGGCACGTTCACGCCCGGCCCGCCCTGCATGATCTGCACATCCAGCCCGGCCTTGGCATACAGCCCTTCGGCCAGTGCCTGATAAAAGCCGCCCTGTTCGGCCTGTGCCTTCCAGTCGGTGACAAAGATGATGCGCGTCATCTCATGGGGCGGGGCGGCTGCCTTTTTTTGCGCCGCATCCTTGTTATCGCACGCGCTCAGCCCCGCAATGATGGCGGCCGCACAAAGCAAAATTCCGATCCGGCGCATGATTCTCTCCCCAATGGTGATGGCAGATGTAGCGCAGCGCGGGCGATTTCGCGACTGCGGGGGCGGCGGAAACCATTGCTTAATCTGCGTGTATCATAGTGCGTAAGCAACCTATAGTTGTAGGAACGCAGATGAACGCCATCCCCCAATTGGCCCCCCGCCACCGCCCGCTTCGTGTGCTGAGCGTGGAGGACCACCCGATCCAGCGCAAATTGATCGAGGCCTGCATGCAGGTGGTCGGCGCGGAATGTATTTTGGCGTGCGATGGGGCCGAGGCGGTGACGCTGTTTCGCAACGTGCCGGTCGATATTGTTCTTTTGGATATGAACCTGCCGCATGTCGATGGGCTGGCCGCGTTTGAACAGATGCGCAGCACGCCGGGCCGCAAGGCGAAAACGCCTATTCTGGCGGTGACCTTAAATGAGCATGGCTGGGATGCGGACGAATATCGCCGCCGCGGCTTCGACGGGCTTTATCTGAAGCCGCTGGAACCCAGCCGGCTTTATAGCGCGATTGATAGCGTGCTGATTCATGCCGGTCAGCCGCCGTTGTTTGGCTCGGGCGGGCGCGCACGCATCGGCGCGCATGTCGCCTGACGGCGCTGCGTGTCAATGCGGGCAAAATCGCGCTCACTGAAAATCAGGGTGCGGAACAGCACCAGCCCGCTCATTGTTGGTGACTGGACGTGTACAACATTGGCGGGCAGCGTTTTCATATCTGTGCCCGGTCCGGCCAGAATGAAATCGGTCTTGCCGCTGATCTGTTTGTCGTTCTTCACAAAGAAATTGTTGGTCTGTCCGTCGAACGCGGACACCGACCAATAGGTATCGGCTGGCACCGGGGCGGAAACGCGCAAAGGCCCGTCGCTGAGATCAAACGGACATATCGAATATAATAAGTCCGGGCTTGGCCGCACCACGCCGCGCGATGTTGCATCTGCGCGCTTTACGTGATGGATCGTGTTTGGTGCGCCGATGCGCGCGATGGCAGTGCGCATCACGATGTTGGGCAGGGCATAGAGCGTGGCGGCATGCACGGCAGCGGCCAGCAAAAGCGTGGCGCCAACCCACAGGGATATGGAAAGAACGCGGTTCATGCGCAGCTCTCCTTTGTCAGGCTGGGCAGATCAGCATGGGCCGGATCGGCGACAACCGGTGCATCCGGATTATACAGCCGCAAGGTCAGGCTGAAGCGGCCCGGTTTCACCGCAATCCAGTAGCGTCCGGATTCTTTGGCCGAGATTTTTACGGTGTAATTGGTTCCCGCATTGTTGCGCACGTCGTTGAGTGAAAATGAATAATGCCCGTCGGTGCCGGGGATCAGATAATCATCCGCGCCATAGGCGGTGATCGACCACCAGCGCGCGTCCAATATCCGGCCCTTCAATTTGTAAGTGCAGGCGCCGTCCAGCGGATCGCCAGCCGCGTCGGTGGTGGCGGTGTAATACATCGTCTCGCTGCGGTTCAGTGCGAGCAGGCCATGCAGCGCAACACGCGCGCGCGTATAGGGGCTGCCGCTGCTGGAACCGATGGAAAGATTGGTGTGCCAGACCCCGTCGCAGACTCCGCCGGGAAGCGAGGCGTGCACCGCGGTGACATAGGTGGCGCCAAGCCCAAGCGCGCTGCCCACCACCAGCACCGTCAGGATTTTCACAGATGTCCGCATGACCGCCGCCCCCGCTGCTTATGCAAGAGGCGCAGCATATCACACGATCAGTTGGGCCCATCATTGTTACCATCATCGCCGTTATACCCGTCCGGACTGGCCGGGCCGGTATAGGGGGATGGGTCGTTCTGGCGGTTTTGATACCAATCGCCATAGCTGCGCCCTTCGGTGCCATTTACCGCAGGCTGTGATGGCTGCGCAGGCTGGTATTGTTGCGCAGGCTGGGCCGGTTGGCTTTGCGGGGGCACGCGCTGCCAGCGCCGTGAATCGGCGCGCGGCTGCTCATAGCTGCGGCTGCGATCATCGCCGCCATAACGCGGGTCGCGATAGGCGGGCTGATTGTCGTATCGCTCATCGCGCTGATAGGGCTGAACCGCTGGCGCGTCCCGGTGCTGGTCATAGCGTTGTTCGCTGCGCCGGCCGTTTCTGTCAGGCTCGCGGCTGTCATCGCGGCCAAACAGCCAATCCCAGAAACTGCCTTCATCGCGGCTTTGCGACTGTGGCGGCGGGGCCTGCTCTTGGCGCGGGTATCCGCTGCTATAGCCGCCGGCTTCGCTATCAATGCCAGAGCCATAGAAATCATTGACGTTCACCATCGCGCTGAGATCGCTCATATCCAGCGCTTTGACGGGCTCACCTTTTTCCGCCGCTGTCATCGCCGCGCGCCAGATATGGGCGGGCAGGCTGCCGCCCGTCACCCGCTTCATCGGCGAGGAATCATCATTGCCCACCCATACGCCGGTCACATAATCGGTGGTGAAGCCGACAAACCACGCGTCGTGATAATCCTGTGTTGTGCCGGTTTTGCCGCCCGCTTGCCGCCCCGGCAAGGCCGCCCCGCGCCCGGTGCCATCGGTCATCACCTGATGCAGCATCGCCACAAGATCACGGTCCACATGGGCGGCAATGGCGCGCTTTTGCGGCGGGGGTTTGCGTATGTAAAGCACCTTGCCCGCGCCATCGGTAATGCTGGTGACGAAATAGGGATTCACGCGAAGCCCGCCATTGGCAAAGGTGGCGTATGCGGTGGTCAGCTCCAGCGGGGTAACTTCCGATGTGCCCAGCGCGATGGATGCGTTCTGCTCCAGCGGCGAAGTAATGCCGCAGCGCTTGGCCGCATCCACCACGGTGGAGATGCCAACCTCCTGTGCCAGCGAGGCGGTGATCGTGTTGATCGAATGGGTCAGCGCGGTGGCCAGTGTGACCGTGCCAAAATGTTCATTGCCATAATTGGTTGGCGACCAGCCATTGATATCCACCGGCCCGTCGGTGCGCGTATCCAGGGGCGACATGCCGCCTTCCAATGCGGCCAGATAGACAAAGGGCTTGAACGCCGAGCCGGGCTGGCGATGCGCCATGGTCGCGCGGTTGAACACGCTGTCTTCATAATCGCGGCCCCCCAAAAGCGCGACCACCGCACCATCCGGTTTCATCATCACAAGCGCGGCCTCACTGGCGTGGCGGGCCTTGCCGCTTTTGTTCAGCGTGTCGGCAATGGCCTTGCGTGCCGCGTCCTGCAGCTTTGGCTTTAACGTGACATGCACAATCAAATCGGAACTGGGCGGTTTGCCGTTCACACTGACCAGATTGTTGGCAATGTCTGCTGCGGTATCCAGAAAATAATTGCGCGCATTGATAGAGGACCGGTCGGTAACGATGGCGGGGTGGGCGCGCGCCCAATCGGCCTGGGCTTGTGTAATCGCGCCGGTTTCTACCATCGCCTGCAAGACATGGGCGGCGCGCTTTTGCGCCTTGGCCAGATCGCGGCGCGGTGAAAACACGCTTGGCGCGCGGGTCAGGGTGGCCAGCATCGCCGCTTCGGGCAAAGTGACATCGGTGGCCGATTTGCCGAAATAGACATGCGCCGCACCATCCACGCCATAGGCGCCAGAGCCCAGATAGATGCGGTTCAGGTAAAGATCGAGGATCTGTTTTTTGCTCAGCGATTTTTCCAGCGCCGCCGCATCGAACAATTCCTCGAACTTGCGGGCAAAGGTGCGATCCTGCGTCAGGAACACGATCTTCGCCGTCTGCTGGGTGATAGTGGACCCGCCCGCCACAATATGACCGGCGCGAATGTTCAGCCACATCGCGCGCAAAAGCCCGCGAATGTCGATACCCTGATGCGAATAAAAACGCCGGTCCTCCATCGCAATAAAGGCGGCGGGCAGATAGGCCGGCATCTGATCGACGGAAAGCCGCGCACCGACAATTGCGCCGCGATGGCCGATCTCGTTGCCATCGGCATCGATGAACATATAGGCCACCGGCCGGTTGGCGGCATACAGATCCTGACTCATGTCGATCGTGGGTGCGAACCAGCCCAGAATGGTGGGCAACATGAACAACAGCACAATCGGCGCAATGATAACGAAACCGAAAATTGCGCCGGTCCAGCCCAGCCCGCGGCGGTGATCGCCCATCCACGCGCCAATCGAGGCAAAGGCGCGGCGCAAGCGGTCGAGGATATCGTTCATAATGTCAGCCCGGCGTGAGTTTTTGTGTTGGCGGATATTTGCGGCGCTTTCAAGGCCTTAGCATGGACAGCGTTTAACATTCCCGAAAAACCGACCCATGGAAATCGTGCCCGGCCCCAAGCTGCCCCTTGCAGCGTGACGCTGCAAACCCCAAATCGCTTACATCCCCGAATTAGCAAACAGCGAGGCGGCTATGCCGATTGAGGCCGACCCAGTGCTCGGCCGCGCAAGGCGCACCGAAAAAGATATTGCAAAACAGGAAACCGAAGAATGGCTGCGGCTGCATTTGCCCGATTGGCTGGACAACATGGTGAGGCGTCTTTTTCTCGAAATCGAAAACCAGTTGAAGCATGTCGAAAAATCCGACGCACCGCAAAATGCCGGTGATGAAGAACGTCATGCGCGCACGCTTGCCTCGCTGGAACGCACCCTGGAACGGCTGACGCAACTGGAAAAACAACGCAGCGTTGTGCGTCAGGCCCAAAAGATGAAAGGCACCGATGTCAAAGCCGAGCTTCAACGTCGCGTGGCTCAAGCAATTGCGCGCGAGAACGCAGAAAGAAATTTTGGAAAGTCTGAGCCATGAAGAAGCCGAATATTGTTTGGCCGCCTGGGATTTCTGGGCGCGCGAAGAACAATGTGCCCCCGAAGGCGCATGGCGCATCTGGCTGTTCCTCGGCGGTCGCGGCGCCGGAAAAACGTGCAGCGGTGCGCAGTGGATCGCAAAAGGTGTGCGCGACGGCACCGTGCGCCGGGCCGGGCTCATCGCCGCGACTTACAACGAAGCGCGCGCAGTGATGATTGAAGGCGAATCCGGTTTGCTCTCGGTTGATCCGTCGGCGCGTTATGAATCCTCCAACCGGCGGCTGATTTGGCCCAGTGGTGCGATTGCCCATGTGCTCAGCGCCGAAGAACCGGACGGGATTCGCGGTTTTCAGTTTGATCGTGTGTGGGGCGACGAATTTTGCAAATGGTCCGCGCCGCAAGCTGCGCTCGACATGGCGTTGATGGCGCTGCGTCTGGGTGATGATCCGCGCAGCCTGTTGACCACCACGCCGCGCAACATTCCGGCGCTGAAAAAATTGATGGCGCAGGAAACGACGGTAACAACGC
>JBDZUY010000019.1:45973-60727 GCA_040255365.1 Hyphomicrobiales bacterium | reverse complement strand
TGGCTTTGCGTAATGCCGCATTGGGTTACACTTGCCCTCATGCTGCCCGATATTTTGCAAACCGGATTGGATGTCGTGTTCGTTGGCACAGCGGCGGGCGACCGTTCGGCGCGCGAGGGTATTTACTACGCCCATCCCGGCAACAAATTCTGGCCCACCTTGGAGGCCATTGGCCTGATCCCGGTGGGGTTTGAGCGCGCGCGCTTTCGCGAGGTGCCAAAATTCGGCATCGGCCTGACCGATCTGTGCAAAACGCGCTCGGGTATGGATCATGTTCTGGTGCGGGGTGATTTTGATGTCGCCGGGTTGGCCGCGAAGCTCCGCAAGTTTCGGCCGCGCGCCGTCGTCTTCACCAGCAAAAAGGGCGCAAGCACATTTTTGGGCATCGCATCGGCGAAAGTGCCGCTGGGTGTGCCGCTGGATTATGCGCCCGATTTTGCGCCGGTTTTCGCGCTGCCTTCGCCTTCGGGTGCGGCGCGCGGCCATTGGGATGAAGGTCCCTGGCGGGCGCTGGCGCGCTGGCTGAAGACTCGACAAGGCCGCAAAGGGCTGTGAAGTTTGGCGCGGTGGGTGCGCGTTTGGCCCATGCCGGTTATGGGGGGTGAGAAAATGATCCGAGGCGACCGGCGCGCTGGTTTGCGCCTTGTCTTGCTGGCGGTGCTGGCGCTCGCGGTTTGGGGCGCGGCGAAATATGCGCAATATGTGCCGCAGCCTTTGGGCCTTGCCGCGCCGGCCAATGTGTTTTCCGCCGCACGCGCCGACGCCACGCTGGGCCGTATCCTTGGCCCCGAAATCCCGCATCCTCTGTCGAGTGACGAGAACGCATTGGTGCGTGCGCGCATCGTGCGCGAATTCGCCAGCCTTGGCATCGCGGCCCAGCCCTATCGTGCGTTTGGCTGCCGCACATCGCAGCGTTACGCGGTGGTGCTGTGCGGCACGGTGACCAATCTTCTGGCGCCGGTTCTGCCTGCCAGTGGTGGCGAGGGTGCCAGCAATGACAAAGCCATCGTGATGCTGGCGCATTATGATTCCGTGCCGGCCGGTCCCGGCGCGGCGGATGATGGCTCTGGCGTGGCTTCGGTTCTGGAAACCGCGCGCGCGTTGCGCGCCAGCGGCACGAAAAGCAAACATCCGGTGCTGGCCGTCATTACCGATGGCGAAGAAGCGGGGCTGCTCGGCGCTGCCGCCTATGTCGATAATTCTGTACTGCTGGGCCACACCGGCGCGGTGGTCAATGTCGAGGCGCGCGGCAATCAGGGCCGCAGCCAATTGTTTCAGACCAGCGCGGGCAACGCGCCGCTGATCGCGCTCTATGCCAAAAGCGCGGGCAGTTATGCCTCCAGTTCGCTGTACGAAGAAATCTACAAGCGCATGCCGAACGACACGGATCTGACCCTGTTTCTGGGCAAGGGCATGCCGGCGTTCAATTTCGCGTTTACGGGCCGCGTTGCGCATTATCATACGCCGCTTGACCGGCGTGAAAATCTGAGTGCGGCAACATTGCAGCAACAGGGCGACAATCTTTTTGATGTCACTCATGCCTTGATGACGGCGGATTTTGCATCGCTCGCACCTGCGGGCAATGCGGTGTATCTGGATTTACAGGGTGTGCTTTTGCCGCGCATGCCTGCAAGCTGGGCACTGCCCATCGCGATCATTCTGTTGCTGTTGCTGATTGTGGCCACGTTGTTTGCGCGTGCGCGAAAAAACTCGCCGCTGCAATGGCTGGCCGCGTTTGCCATGCCGCCCGCGCTTTTGCTCGCCGCGGGTTTGATGGGCTGGCTGCTGTTCACGATTGCCGCGCTTCTTTCGGGCATGCCGGACCCGTCCTATGCGTATCCGCTGGTTTTGCGTTGGTCGCTGGGGCTTGGCGTTGTGTTCAGCGCGCTGTTGGTGATGCGCTTTGCGCACGCGCATGCGCTGGCGATGGCGGTGTGGTTATGGTTCGCCGCACTGGGTGTTGTGACGGCGATTTTTGTGCCCGGTCTTTCGCCCTATTTCCTGTTGCCAACACTCCTTGCCACAATCGGCGCGTTGGTGGCGATGCGCGCACCGTCGCGCGCCATCGAGTTTGGTGGTGAAGCATTGCTGTTTGCGGGCGCGGTGATGGCGCTGGTGATCTGGCTGGGCTTGAGCGTTGCCGGTGAACAGGTGATGGGGCTGAAGCTGCATCCGCTGGTGACGATCTCGGCGGCTTTTGCGGCGATGACATTGGTGCCGTTTGCCGCGGCGCGGCCACCTTCGTCGCGGCTGTGGCTGCGTTCGGCAGTGGGCGTTCTTGTTCTGGCGCTTGTGACCAGTGTGGGCGCTGCTTTTATGCCCGCCTATAGCGCGGTGTCGCCGCAGCGCCTCAACATCAATTATGTCGAGAACCATATCACCGGCAAAGCCATGTGGGCGGCGGATGCTGATGCGCCGCTGCCGCAATCCTTGCGCAAGGTTGCGGATTTCTCAAACACGCCAACGCGGGTAACACCGCTGTCGCGTGGGCTTTCCTATGTCGCGCCTGCTGGGGCCTTGCGCTTTTTGCCGCCGCAGGCACAGATGATCAGCAATATGCGTGCGGGCAAGGGGCACGTCGCCAGCTTCAATTTGCGCGGGTCGGCGGGCACGGCGCAAATGTTTTTGTCCATTCCCGCAAAAGCAGGACTGAGCGGCATTACGATCAACGGCAAGGTGCTTGAAACGCCCAAACTGTCTGACGATACGAAGAATATTTTTATCGGCTGCATGTCGGCTGATTGCGCGGGCGCAAATGTGCGCTTGCAATTTTCCACGCAGGAACTGACGGATGTGACGATCGGCGAATTGCATTTTGGCCTGCCACCGGGCGGGGCGGCGCTTCAGGCGGCGCGTCCGCAAAATGCCGTGCCGTCGCAAAGCGGTGATACGACACTGATCATCGGTAAAGCACGGATGTAGAGATTAAATATCTATCTGCTCAGCGAACTGCGCATTCTTCTGGATGAACTGAAAGCGCAATTCCGGTTTTTTGCCCATCAGCTCTTCGACCAGTGCGCCCGTGCTTTTTTGCTCATCCTCGGCCACCTGCACCTGAATAAGGGTGCGTTTGCCGGGCTTCATCGTGGTTTCTTTCAGTTGCGCGGGCATCATTTCGCCCAAGCCTTTGAAGCGCGAAACCTCGACCTTGGCATTGGCGCGGAATGCAGTTTTCAACAATTCTTCGCGATGCGCATCATCGCGCGCATAGATTGTGGTGCCGCCATGCGCGAGCCGGTAAAGCGGCGGCATTGCCAAGAACAGATGACCGTTGGCAATCAGCTCCGGCATCTCGCGAAAGAAAAAGGTGAGCAGCAGCGATGCGATATGTGCGCCATCGACATCGGCATCGGTCATGATAATGACGCGCTCATACCGCAGCAGGTCGTTATTATATTTTGCGCCTGAACCGCAGCCCAAGGCCAGCACCAGATCGGAGAGTTCCTGATTTTGTGCCAGCTTGCCCGCAGCCGCGCTGGCGACGTTCAGGATCTTGCCGCGCAAGGGCAGAATGGCTTGCGTTGTGCGGTCGCGTGCCTGTTTGGCGCTGCCGCCCGCGCTGTCGCCTTCGACCAGAAAAATCTCGGTGCCTGCGGGCGTGTCACGTGTGCAATCGGTCAGCTTGCCGGGCAGGCGCAATTTGCGCGTCGCGGCTTTGCGCGAAACCTCCCGCTCGTGCCTGCGCTTCAACCGGTCTTCCGCATGGTCGATGACAAAGTTCAAAAGCTGATCGGCCTCTGCCGGGCTGGCCGCCAGCCAATGATCGAAATGATCGCGCACGACATTTTCCACCAGACGCTGTGCATCGGCCGTGGAAAGTTTTTCTTTGGTCTGGCCCTGAAATTCCGGCTCGCGAATAAAGACCGAAAGCATGGCACAGGCCGCGGCCATCACATCATCGGCGGTGACAAGCGAGGTTTTGCGGTTGTTGACCCGCTCGCCATGATTGCGCAGCGCCTTGACCAGGCCATTGCGCAGGCCCTGTTCATGCGTGCCGCCATTGGGCGTGGGGATGGTGTTGCAATAAGAATAAAGAAAGGGATCGGCTTCGGGCGCCCACGCGATGGCCCATTCGACAGACCCCTTGCCGCCCTTGTTTTCGGTGCGCCCGGAAAAGGCACGCGGCGTGACGGTTTTTTTGCCCTCGATTTCGCCTTGCAGAAAATCCAGCAACCCGCCGGGAAACTTCAAAACATCCTCGGACGGCACCGATGATTTGGCGCCGATCAGGGCGGGGTCACAGGCCCAGCGGATTTCCACGCCGCGAAACAGATAAGCCTTTGCGCGGGCCATGCGGTAAAGCACGGCGGGCGAGAAATGCGGTTCCGTGCCAAAAATCTTTGTGTCCGGCTTGAATGTTACAATCGTGCCGCGCCGGTTGACCGCGCCAAGCGATTGCAGCTTGCCGGTGGGTATGCCGCGTTCAAACCGCATTTTGTGGCCCTGGCGGTCGCGCGCGACATCGACTTCCATCCATTCAGACAGCGCATTGACCACGGACGAGCCGACGCCGTGCAGCCCGCCCGACGTATCATAGACCTTGCCGCCGAATTTCCCGCCCGCATGCAGGGTGGTCATGATGACTTCGAGGGCGGATTTGTTTTTGAATTTGGGGTGCGGATCGGTGGGGATGCCGCGGCCATTATCCCGCACGGTCAGAACATCACCTGCCGCCAGCTCAATTTCGATGCGCGTGGCAAAACCGGCCACGGCCTCATCCATCGCATTATCGACGATTTCCGCCGCCAAATGGTGCAGTGCGCGCTCATCCGTGCCGCCAATATACATGCCGGGGCGGCGGCGCACGGGCTCCAACCCCTCAAGAACCTCAATGTCCTTGGCGGTGTAGCCCTTTACCGCCGGGGCGGCGTTATCGAAAAGGTCTGGTGACTTGGCCATCAACTCATACACACAACCATAAATGGCAATTCGCGATTCGCGGTAAGCATACGTTAACGAAGAGTACGCAGATGCGCACGGTACCTATTAGCGCAGCCATTTCTTAATGCCCGTTCCGTAAAATTCCCTTCGATCCTCGCGGCAAGTTTCTGCCTTGGGGCAAAGGACCATCAGGACCGGATGAACGCGCAGCACATACATAGTCATGACGAGCAAAAGAGCCAGAGCGAGCGCCTGTTGCGGGCGAAGCTCAATCTGGTCGTTGATGCATTACCCGGCACGATCTGGATCAATCCCAGTTGGGCACTGGTTGCAGTCTTGCCGCTGGGCGGTTTGTTTCCGGTCGTCGGAACCGTGCCGCTTTCGCATATTGCGTTCGTCCTGTCCCTGCAAATCCTCAACAGCATTATTGGCGTTGTCATGCTGCGCCAATATCGCAAGAACCCCGGCTCGGCGCAGGCCTGGCTGATCCGTCTGTCACTGTTCTCTGGCCTGGTGGGAATTAGCTGGGGTCTGCTCACCTGGACGCTGTGGCTGGACGAGAACGCGGCCAACAATGTTTTGCTGTTTGCCAATGTCGCCGTTGTTCTTTGGTCTTATGCGATGTCGCGGGCCATGCACATGTCGGTCTATCTGGCGGCCATTATTCCGGCGGTGCTGATATCGGCGGTTCGTATCGCCATGTCGCCAAGTCTGGTTTCGTCAGCGCTGCTCTATATGCTGGTCATCAGCTTTATTTATACATTCATTCTTGCGCGGGCCCTTCACGGACGGGTCAATCAGCTGGTCAGAACGGGTGCGGCAAACGAAGATCTGAACAATGATCTGCGCCATGCGCATGACGATGCCTTGCGCAAACGCTTTGAGGCCGAAGCGGCCAACGCGTCCAAAACAACATTCCTCGCCAATATGAGCCATGAGCTGCGCACGCCGCTCAATGCCATACTGGGCTTTTCCGAATTGATCGCGCATGAAACGCTGGGCCCGGTCGGGACACCGCGCTATCGCGATTATGCCGGTGATATTCATGCCTCTGGCAGCCATCTGCTCGCGATCATCAATGACATTCTGGACATCGCGAAAATTGAATCCGGGAAAATGTCGATCGAGCCGCGCGCGATGGACCCGCGTCTGGCGCTTGATAAGGCTGTCGCGGTGGTGATGGGGCGCGCGCGAGAGAAGAAACAGATTGTCGCTGTGCATCTTTCAGACGGGCACAAAACCATTGTGGCCGACGAACGCGCCCTGAAACAGATTGTCATCAATTTGATGGCCAATGCGGTGAAATTCACGCCGGATAATGGCGAGATCACGATCAGTGGCGAACACACAGCCGATGGCGGGTTCCTGCTGTGTGTGAAAGACAATGGCCCCGGCATTTCTCAAGCCATGCTCGAACGCATTTTTACGCCCTTCAATCAATTGGATAATCGTTACAACCGCCAGGAGGGCGGCACAGGCCTTGGCCTGTCACTGGTGCGCGGGTTGGCCGAACTGCATGGCGGGCGCGCATGGATTGAAAGCGAGCTTGGCGCTGGCGTGCGGGCCTATGTTTACCTGCCGGCAGGACATCTTGCCGAAATGGTAACGCAGAATGAACTGCGCGCGAGCGCTTGAGCATACAACCCTAAGGAAATTTTAGGGGACGCTGTCTAATATAATGCGCTTGTGGCGCTGCGCATTGGGGGATTCGAAGTGTCTGCGGTTGGGTATGGTCAAAGATTGCGAATGCAGCGCAGCGCCGATGTGCGTGTGCTGAAGGCGCAACTCGATCTGATTGCCGAAGTGGTGCATTCGGCGCGGTTTGTCGCGCCGCTTTGGGCACTGCTTGCCGCCTGGCTGCTGTCCGGTAGCGTTGGCGTATTTGGCGACACACCGCTCCACACCGCGCTGATCCTTCCAATCCTTGTTTGTGCCGCAAATTTTTCAGGGTCGTGGATTGCGCATGTCTATCAGGACGATGCAGAGGCGCATGCCAATCCGGAAAAACTGCAACCCTGGTTCATGCGCTTTGTCGCAATCCAGATTGCAATCAGCGCGTCGTGGGGAATCATGCCCTGGCTGCTGTGGCAAGACGGCAATCTGTTAAATAATATTGCGCTCGCGCTTGCCGTGTTTGCGGCGCTGTCATGGCTGGTGGTCAGCCGCGCCAATCACATCGATATGTTCCTGGCCAGTATCTGCCCGCTGGTAGGTTTGACCGTGATGCGTTTCATCATGGGCGAAACGCTGATCGATTTTGGTGTTGCGGTGGTACTGGTAATTTATGCGCTGCAGCTTTTCTATGACGGCAAACGCCTGACCGCGCGGATGGACGAAGATTCGCGGTTGCGTTTTGAAGTGGAAGATCTGGCCCGCGAATTGGAAGAAGCGCGTGACGAGGCTTTGCGCAAACGCTTTGAAGCCGAAACCGCCAATGCGTCCAAAACGGCGTTCCTCGCCAATATGAGCCATGAATTGCGCACGCCGCTGAATGCGATTTTGGGCTTTTCAGAAATTATCGCCAAGGAATGTTTTGGCGCCGTCGGTTCCCCGCGCTATGTGGAATATGCAGGCGACATTCATTCGTCGGGCTCGCATCTGCTCAGCCTTATCAATGATCTTCTGGATGTTGCAAAGATCGAGGCCGGCCGCATGGAAATTGCGCCGACACCGCTGAATGTGAAAAGCACATTGGAAGGTGCGCTGAAGATTATTGGTGCCAAGGCGCGCGAACGCCGTCAGGAACTGGTCATCGAGGTTCGCCCTGATGCGCCGGAATTGTATGCCGACGAGCGCGCGCTCAAACAGATACTTATCAATCTGGCTTCCAATTCGGTGAAGTTCACGCCGGAAGGCGGGCGCATTGCCATCATTGCGAGCAAAGCCAGTTGCGGTGCGTTTCAGATCATGGTCGAGGACAACGGCCCCGGCATTCCGCCCGAAAAACTGGACCGGATTTTCACGCCCTTCAGCCAGGTGGACAATCGCTATGACCGGCAGGCCGGTGGCACGGGGCTGGGGCTTGCGCTGGTGCGCGGGTTGGCTGAGCTGCATGGCGGTCGCGCCTGGATAGAAAGCGAACCGGGCGAGGGCGCACGCGCCTATGTTCTGTTCCCCATGTCGCCAAACGGTACTGTGGCACCGGCTGAACCGGCGCGTACGGCGGCCGTGGCCTGAAGCTTGGCATCATATGTAACAAAAGGCCGGGATCGCTCCCGGCCTTTTGCGTAGTGATATGGGTGTGCAGACTTTTCTCAAACCGTCATCGCTGGACTTGTTCCGGCGATCCATTCACACGAAGTGGAATGGTGCCTCTGGATGCCCGGCACATGGCTTGTGCTCCGGCCGCGCTATGCGCGGACTGGGTGCCGGGCATGACGGTAAGAGATGTGTTTCACCCCTAATTTCTATACCGAATAATACATCTTGAATTCGATCGGGTGGGGCGTGTGCTCAAAGGCATAAACCTCGGTCATTTTCAGTTCGAGATATGCATCGATGAAATCATCCGAGAACACGCCGCCCTTTTTCAGGAAGGCACGATCCGCATCCAGATTTTCCAGCGCCTGACGCAAGCTGCCGCACACGGTCGGCACATCTTTCAACTCTTCGGGCGGCAGGGAATAAAGGTCTTTGTCCATCGGATCGCCCGGGTGGGTCTTGTTCTCGATACCGTCCAGCCCCGCCATCAAAAGCGCGGCATAGGCCAGATAGGGGTTTGCACCCGGATCGGGGAAGCGCACTTCGACGCGCTTGCCATTCGGGGACGCAGAGAACGGAATACGGCACGACGCCGAACGGTTGCGCGATGAATAGGCCAGCAGAACCGGCGCTTCAAAGCCGGGGATCAACCGCTTGTAGGAATTGGTCAGCGGGTTGGTAAAGGCGTTGATTGCCTTGGCGTGTTTGATGATGCCGCCAATGTAATGCAGGCAGGTATCGGACAAATCCGAATAACCAGAACCGGCAAACAGCGGCTTGCCACCTTTCCAGATTGACTGATGCACATGCATGCCCGACCCATTGTCGCCATAGACGGGCTTGGGCATGAAGGTGGCCGATTTGCCGTAAGCGGCGGCAACCTGATGCACAATATATTTGTAGAGCTGCATCGCATCGCCGCAAACGGTCAGCGGTTTGAACTTGAAGCCCAGCTCATGCTGCGAACCGGCGACTTCGTGGTGATGCTTTTCCGGCTCAAGGCCCAGATCGCCCATGATGGCCAGCATTTCGGAACGGATGTCCTGTGCCGAATCCACCGGCGGTACGGGAAAGTAGCCGCCCTTGACCGGCGGGCGGTGGCCCATATTGCCCATCTCGTATTCGGTGCCCGAATTATAGGGGCCTTCCATGGAATCCAGGAAGTAATAGCCCTTGTTCAGCCCGGTATCGAAACGCACATCGTCGAACATGAAAAATTCGGCTTCGGGTCCGAAATACACCTGGTCACCGACACCCGATGAGGCAACATATTTTTCCGCCGCTTTGGCGATGGAACGCGGGCAACGGCCATAACGCTGACCCGTGGTGGGTTCCACGACATCGCAAACGATGGCCAAAGTGGTTTGTGCAAAGAACGGATCGATGAACGCGCTGTCGCAATCGGGCAGCAATGTCATGTCGGATTCGTTGATCGCCTTCCAGCCGGCGATGGACGAGCCATCGAACATCGTGCCGTCGGTGAGGAATTCTTCGTCAACCAGCGACAGGTCGAATGTCACATGCTGCCACTTGCCGCGCGGGTCGGTGAAGCGCAGATCGACGAATTTGATCTCTTTGTCCTTGATAAGTTCGAGAATGGAATTTGCATCGGCCATGACAATTAGTCTTTCCCTAGTGAGGCAGCCCGAGTGAGCCAGATTTGAGTGGGGGTGTTAGAGCGCGTCGCCACCGGTTTCACCGGTGCGGATGCGGATAGCTTCGAGAACATCAAGAACGAAAATCTTGCCGTCGCCGATGCGCCCGGTGCGCGCGGCCTTTTGAATGGCCTCCACCGCGCCTTCGGCGTGATCGTCGGACACCACGATTTCGATTTTCACCTTGGGCAGGAAATCGACGACATATTCGGCGCCGCGATAGAGTTCGGTGTGGCCTTTCTGGCGGCCAAAGCCCTTGGCTTCGGTCACGGTAATGCCCTGAACGCCCACCTCTTGCAGCGCCTCTTTCACTTCGTCGAGCTTGAACGGCTTTATGACGGCTTCGATCTTCTTCATGTACATACTCCCGCTCGGATGGCCCTGACCGGACGATCCGTAGTCTTAATGTGTTAGCAGGGGTCGTGCCAGTTTTGGGCGGCTTATCCACAAGCAGAATCAATGGGTTATAAGGCCGTCCGATAGAGCGCGAGCAGAAGTGCCTATGGTTTAAGCGGGCTGCACATTTTTTGTGCTTCCAATCTCTGGATGCGGCGCCTGACCGGCGGTTTCCAAGTATTGACAACTGTTGCTCAAATGAGCTACGTTTGTCCAGTTATATGGAGGTGATGACATGGCGGCGACGGCCTTTGTGCGGGCGCGCATTGATGAAAAGCTGAAGGATGAAGCCAGCGAGGTTCTCGCGGAATTCGGGCTGACTGTATCCGATATTGTGCGCATGACATTGACCCGTGTCGCGCTGGATCGTGCCGTTCCCCTGGAATTGAAAGTCCCCAATGCCGAGACCCGCGCCGCAATGCAGGAATCGCGTGCACTGATGAAGGCGCATAATGCGCGCTTCAATAACGCCCCGGATATTTTCAAGGCGCTCGATAAAAATGCCCGCAAGCGGTAAGCGGGCAAATTTTCCACGCGCGGCTGCATACACCAGGCAGTTCGCGAAGGATTGGCAGAAGCTTTCCCGAAGCGGGCGCTATGACATGCGCCAGTTGAAGGAGGCCATGCTTCTTCTGATAGCCAATGATGCACCGCTTGGGCCTGAATGGTTCGACCACGCTTTAAAGGGCGATTGGGCCGATCACCGTGAATGCCATATCGGTGGCGATTTTCTGCTGATCTATCAGATCGATGGAAATCTGCTCAATTTTGTTCGCGCTGGAACGCATGCGGAGTTGTTCGAGTGATCCCCATCACGCGCTTTTCAACTCCAAACCCTTCAGCGAGCCTTCCGCCCGCCATTCTTCCAGCAGCTTGATGAAGGCGATGGAGCCCGCGCCATAGGGGCCGTTGCGCACGGCGGCGACCGATGGCTTGCCCTCATTGTTGTAATAGCCGGGGGTGCATTCCTCCAGAAAGCTCTGGCGCATCATCGCCACGTCCAGGATGATTTGAATCCAGTCCTTCTCCGCCTCTTCGCTGGTTTCCAGAACGCGCACCTGATGCTCGGCGCAATGCTTGATGATATAGGCCATGTGCTGCGACTGTGCGTTCAGCATGTGCGGGAAGTTCGCGGTGAAGCCTGACTGCGCCAGCGACACGATGAACATGTTGGGAAAACCGCGGCTGAAAAATCCGTGGAAGGTGGCAACGCCGTCTTTCCATTTGTCGGTCAATGACTGGCCGCCGCGGCCATAGATTTCATACCCCGCACGGCGCGCATAGCCGGTGCCGACTTCAAAGCCAGTGCCATAGATCAAACAATCGAGTTTGTATTCGGTGCCGTTGGCGACGATGCCGCTTTCGGTGATGCGATCCACGCCTTTGCCTTGCGTATCGACCAGGGTGACATTGGGGCGGTTGAACGCATCCAGATATTCGTCATGGAAGCAGGGACGCTTGCAGAACTGGCGATAATACGGCTTCAGCGATTCCGCGACGTTCGGATCTTTGACAATCGCTTCGGCGCGGGCACGGATTTGTTCCATCTTGCGATAATCCGCAAGCTCCAAAAGCTCGCCCGGGTTGGCCGCACCGGCCTGTCCGCTGCGCTTGCGCGCGACAATGCCCAGATTGACGATGATGTCGGTCCAGCCATCATTCACCATGTCTTCTTTTTGCGGGATGCCGCTGATGAGCGCGTTGAAATTGTCCATGCGTTCTTGCTGCCAGCCGGGCTTCAGCGATTTGGCCCAGTCCGGGTCGGTGGGCCGGTTGTTGCGCACGTCAATGGACGAGGGCGTGCGTTGAAACACATAAAGCTGTTTGGCGCCCGCACCCAGATGCGGCACGCATTGCACACTTGTTGCGCCGGTACCGATGATGCCGACGGTTTTGTCTTTCAGTTTCGTCAGGCCGCCGGTGGAATCGCCGCCGGTGTAAGCGTAATCCCAGCGCGACGTGTGAAAGGAGTGGCCCTTGTAACTTTCCACGCCGGGAATGCCGGGCAGTTTGGGGCGGTGCAGCGGGCCGTTCGCCATGATGACAAAGCGCGCGCGAATCGCATCACCCTTGTTGGTGGATACGATCCAACGCTGCGCATCATCATTCCAGCGCATTTCAGTGACTTCGGTCTGGAACACCGCGCTTTTGTATAGGTCGTAATGGTTGGCGACGCGCTTGCAATAGGCCAGGATTTCCGGCGCGCGGGTATATTTCTCGACCGGCATGTAGCCGACCTCTTCAAGCAGCGGCAGATAGATGTAACTTTCAATGTCACACGCCGCGCCGGGATAGCGGTTCCAGTACCAGGTGCCGCCAAAATCGCCGCCCTTTTCGACGATGCGAATGTCCTGCACACCGGCTTCGCGCAAACGCGCGGCCGCCAGCATGCCGCCAAAGCCGCCGCCAACGATCAGCACTTCGGTTTCATCGCTCAGTGGCGCGCGCACGATGGGCGCGACATACGGGTCTTCGAGGTAGTGCGCGTATTGCCCCTTGATCTCGACATATTGTTCGTTGCCATCATTGCGCACACGTTTGTCGCGCTCGGCCCGGTATTTCGCTTTCAGGGCTGCCGGGTCGAAACCCAACTCGTCAGTCTTGGATGCCGCGTCGCTCATGATCTCTTCCCACAATGACTTTTTGTCAGGATAATGCAGGCACCCTGCTTGGCAAGTGGTTTTTGCAACGCGCGGTTTCCGCTCCGTAAGCCTGTGTATGCGATATGGATGGAGCACTTGAGGGCGGCGATACGCCCTGTAATGGTGGTTTCATGGCTGAACAAACTTTCAATCCGGTCTTCGCCGCGCAAGGTACAACCATCTTCACGGTGATGAGTGCGCTGGCGAGCCAGCACGGTGCCGTCAATCTGGGGCAGGGGTTTCCGGATGCGGACGGGCCGGTTGCGATTCGCGAAGCGGCAGCGCGCGCGCTGATTGACGGGCCCAACCAATATCCGCCGATGCGCGGGTTGCCAGTTTTGCGCAGCGCCATCGCGGCCCACGCAAAGCGGTTTTACGATCTGGATTTCAATGCGGATACACAGGTGCTCGTCACCTCCGGCGCGACGGAGGCACTCAGCGCCTGTATCATGGCGCTGGCGGGGCCAGGCGGCGAAGTGGTGCTGATCGACCCGGCCTATGATTGCTATCGCCCGATTGCGCAAGTTGTGGGTGCGCGCATCAAAACCGTGAAACTGACCGCGCCGGATTGGCGGCTGGATGAAGCGGCGCTGGCCAAAGCGGTGAGCGATAAAACCCGCGTGCTGATGATCAACACACCGTTGAACCCGATTGGCCGGGTGTTCGATCACGAAGAACTGGCCGCAATTGCGCGCGTGGCCGCGAAATCAAACGCCGTGGTGGTGTGCGACGAGGTCTATGAGCATCTGGTGTTTGACGGCAAACGCCACGAACCGCTGATTACATTCCCCGGCATGGCGGAGCGCGTGGTGCGCGTTGGTTCGGCGGGCAAAATGTTTTCGCTAACGGGGTGGAAAATCGGCTGGGTCACGGGTGCCGCGCCTTTGATCGATGTGATTGCCAAGGCGCATCAGTTTTTGACCTTCACGACATCGCCCGCGTTGCAGATTGGCATCGCACACGCGCTGACCAACGAAATGGATTTCACGCTGGGCCTGACCAAGCAGCTACAGGCCAACCGCGATGTGCTGGCCAGCGGCATTGCCAAGCTGGGTTTTGAATTGTTGCCCTGCGAAGGCAGCTATTTTCTCACCGCCAGCATTGCCAATCTGACGAACGAGAATGACCGCGCTTATTGCGAACGTCTGGTGCGCGAGGCCGGTGTCGCGCTGATCCCGCTCAGCCCGTTCTTTGACGGCGGAAAACCCGATCATTTGGTGCGCTTTGCTTTTTGCAAAAGCCGCGCCGTGATCGATGATGCGCTGGCGCGGTTGACCAAATATTTCGACAACTCAAAATAACGGGCACATCATCATGACAAACACACCTGATCCCAAAACACCGATCCTGATTGGCGCGGGCCAATTCACCCAGCGCACAGCGCGCGAGAAAAAGTTCGGGCAATCGCTTGATCCCATCGCGATGCTGGAAAAGGCGGCGCGTCTGGCGCTGGCTGATACCGGCGCTGAAAAGACGCTGACCGATGCACTCGATACGATATCGGTCGTGCGCTTTACCGCGGATTCGCCGGGCGATCAGGGCCGCTTGCCGCGTCGCATGTATCGCAACCCGCCGCTGTCGCTGGCGCAGAAACTGCATGCGAATCCGCGCCGCGCCATTTATACCGCGACGGGCGGCAACACGCCGCAATGGCTGGTCAATCGCACGGCGGAAGAAATTGCCAAGGGCGAATGCGACGTTGCGCTTTTGGTGGGGGCGGAATATCTCGCCTCGCTTTTGGGCGCGATGAAAAATGGTGTCGATCTGGGCTGGGGCAAGGGCGCGGATGCCGATCCCGGCAGCGATCCCATCGAGATTGGCGATATGCGCGCGGGCACGAATGAATATGAGCGCGCCTATGGTCTGCATTTCCCGGTCAATGCCTATCCGCTGTTTGAAAATGCCATTCGCGGGCAAAAGGGGCATAGCCCGGAACAACATCTGAAATGGCTGGGCAAATTTTTCTCACCATTCTCGAA
>JBDZUY010000019.1:42652-45873 GCA_040255365.1 Hyphomicrobiales bacterium | reverse complement strand
GGCTGTCAGGAATTGGAGATCGCCGAAAATGATCCGCGCGGTCTGACGATCACGGGCGGCTTGCCCTATTTCGGCGGCGCGGGGAACGATTATGTGATGCATTCCATCGTCACGATGATGGAAAAATTGCGCAGCGCGCCGGGCAAGTTCGGTCTGTGCACAGGCAATGGCTGGTATGTCACCAAACATTCGGCCGGGATTTATTCGACCGAACCAACGCGCGGCGCATGGCAACGCGAAGACCCCAAAACCTATCAACGCGAGATTGATGCGATGGCGCATCCGCAAGTGGTGGAAAAGCCGGACGGTGCGGCGAGCGTCGAAACCTATACGGTCGTCACCGACCGCAAGGGCAATCGCTTTGGCATTATTGTCGGGCGGCTGGAAAACGGCGCGCGCTTTCTTGCCAATTCGCCGGATGATGCGGCCACACTCGACATGATGATGCGCGAAGAAATCTTGGGCCGCAAAGGCACCGTGACGCCTGGCACGCCCACCAATCTGTTCCAGTTCACCTGAAGCCATGTGAAAGAAAAAATGATGAGCAAAGATCGGTCTGCACTTGCCGATGAATTGCAGGGCCTGTTGAAGCTGCGCACCATTCCGTTTGCGATGAAGATGTTTGAACACCGCGCGGATATGGAAGCGATAGCCAAAATCCGCCGTCCGCAATCGGTGCATACGCTGGATCAGATCGTGGGGCAGGCTTCGCGTCTGGGCTGGACCGTTGGCATTACATCGGAAGATCTGGTCGGCGCGCAATGCCGCGCGGTGGTTGGCCTTGGCGGTGCAAAAACCGATGAATGGAAATCTGGCGAGCATATGAACGGCGTGTGGTTCTCCAGCGGTGCCGATGCCAGCGCGCATCAGGCGGCGATGCATTGTGTGCCCGATGGGCAATATGAAGCACTGGCCGTTGCGCCATTGGCCAGCGGACGTTTGGACCCGCCGGATATCGCGCTGTTTTATGCCACGCCGGGTGCGATGATCTATTTCATCAATGGCTTGCAATGGTCCGGTTACAAACGCTTCGACTGGTCGGTGGTGGGCGAAAGTGCGTGTGCGGATTCGTGGGGCCGGGCGCTGACCAAACGCGAACCCAGCCTGTCAATCCCGTGTTTTGCGGAACGGCGTTATGGCGGCGTGCTGGATGATGAAATGCTGATGGCCGCACCGCCGGAACATTTCGAAAAAGCGATTGTGGGGATGAAGGCATTGTCAAAAAATGGCTTTCGCTATCCCTTCGCGCAATATGGCGTGCAACAGGATGTGCGCGCCGGCATGGCGGTCAGTTATCCTGATCGCAAATAAAAAGGATTCTTGATGACGAAATTGTATCTGGTGCGGCACGGCAAGGCAGAGGCCGGTTTTGGCGGTGCGATGGATCCGGGGCTGGACGATCTGGGCCGCAAACAGGCCGATGCCGTGGCCAATGATCTGTCGCCGCTGGGGCCGCTGCCCATTGTGTCGAGCCCGCTTGCGCGCACACGGCAAACCGCGGCCCCTTTGGCGGGGCTTTGGGCCTGTGAGCCCAGAATTGAAAAAGCAGTGGCGGAAATTCCGTCGCCCGATTTGTCGCTGGATGAACGCGTTGTCTGGCTGCGCGGTTTGATGGCCGGGTCATGGAATGATGCGCCGCCGGAACTGATGGCGTGGCGGCGGGGCTGCATCGCGGCACTGACGGCGATTGATCACGACACGGTGATTTTTTCGCATTATGTCGCGATCAATGTGGCGATGGGCGCGGCGACCGGGAATGATAATGTTGTGTGTTTCTCGCCGGACAATTGTTCGGTCACGGTGCTGGAAACCGATGGCGAAACACTGTCGCTGATCGAAAAAGGGCGTGAGGCGCAACTGACAAAGGTGAATTAAAAAACATTGTCATTCCCGGCGAACCGCGCGGCGCGCGGTGAGGGAAGGGAACCCAGGTGATGCCATTGGTTGATTGCTAAACCATCTGGTCGAAGTTTGTGATTGGTATTGTGACCAACTGCGCGTTTCAATACCACCTGGGTCCCCTTCCCCTCGCATTGCTGATGCAACGCTCGGCCGGGGATGACAGATTTGGATTGGGGTATGCCAATGCACGAACCACATGAAATGACAGCCGCCGAATTGTCCACGGCGTTTGCGGCCAAAGATCTTTCTCCGGTGGAAGTGGTGGAAAGTTGTCTCGGCCGGATTGATGCACTGGATTCGCGCACCAACGCGTTCTGTTTTGTCGATACACATGCGGTGCAACAAAAAGCCGAAGAGGCAGAGGCGCGCTGGATGGCGGGTGAGGCGCTGTCGCCGCTGGATGGTGTGCCCGTCGCGATCAAGGATTTGTTGCTGACGAAAAACTGGCCGACTTTGCGCGGCTCCAAAACCGTGGATCGGTATGGGCCGTGGGATGATGATGCGCCAACGGTTGCGCGGCTGAAAGAAGTGGGCGCAATTTTGATCGGCAAAACCACGACGCCGGAATTCGGCTGGAAGGGCTCTACCGATTCACCGTTGACCGGGGTGACGCGCAACCCGTGGAATCTGGACAAGACGCCGGGTGGGTCGTCCGGCGGGTCTGGCGCGGCGGTGGCGGCGCGCTTTGCGCCGCTGGCGCTGGGCACCGATGGTGGCGGCTCGATTCGTATCCCCGCGAGTTTCACCGGCTGTTATGGTTTGAAACCCAGCTTTGGCCGTGTCGCGGCGTGGCCGCTTTCGCCGTTTGGCACGGTGGCGCATGTCGGCCCGATGAGCCGCACGGTGCGCGATTCCGCGATGCTGATGAATGTGATTGCAAGGCCGGATGCGCGCGATTGGCATGCGCTGCCGTATGATGGCACCGATTACACCGCGCGCCTTGGCGAAAGCCTGAAAGGCAAACGTGTTGCCTACAGCAAGACACTCGGCTTTGTGCAGAAAGTGATGCCGCAAGTGGATGCACTGGTAGCTGCGGCGGTGAAACAATTTGCGGCACTGGGTGCAGAGGTGGAGGAGGTCGATCCCGATTTCGGCAACCCCAGCGAGATGTTTCGCGATTTGTGGTGGGGCGGTGCCACGTTTCTGCTTGGCGATTTGCCGGATGATAAAAAGGCGATGCTCGATCCCGGCCTGGCCAACATGGTGGAGCAGGGTGCGAAGATTAGCTTGCGCGAGTTTCAGGCGGCGAATGCGGCGCGCGGTGTCTATGGCAGCAAGATGCGCGTGTTCATGGAAGATTATGATTATCTTTTGACGCC
>JBDZUY010000019.1:32257-42552 GCA_040255365.1 Hyphomicrobiales bacterium | reverse complement strand
GTTGCCTCGCTCGATTTGATGGAACATGCGGGCCGCGCGGTGGCCGACGCGATTGCCGCGCGCTGGACGCCTTGCAAAATTTCGGTGCTGTGCGGGCCGGGCAACAATGGCGGCGATGGTTATGTTGCCGCGCGGTTTTTGGTTGAGCGCGGGTTTGATGTGTGGGTCGAAACGCTGGTCGATCACGTGGCGCTGAAGGGTGATGCGGCGGTGATGGCGGCGCGCTGGACCGGCAAGACGATGAAGCTGGCCGAGAACAATCCCGAAGCGGATTTATATATTGATGCGCTGTTTGGCGCTGGCCTGTCGCGCGCGCTGGAAGGCGAAGCGCGGCGCATCGCCGAACTGTCAGTGCACAATGCGGATCGGTTCATCGCGGTGGATGTGCCAAGCGGTCTGTCCGGTGATACGGGAAAAGCGCTTGGCGGTGTCGCCGTCCATGCCGCGCTGACGGTGACGTTCTTTTGCAAAAAGCCGGGGCATGTGTTGTTTCCGGGCCGCGCCATGTGCGGCGCGGTAGAGGTGGCGGATATCGGTATCCCGCTTGCCGCGCTGGATGCAATCAAACCACAGATGTTTGAGAACGGCCCCGCAATTTGGGGGCGTGAATTCCCGCGCACACATATGATGGGTCACAAATACACACGTGGGCATTGCGTTGTTGTCAGCGGCCCGGCGCATGCCACCGGGGCGGCACGCCTTGCGGCGATGGCGGCATTGCGCGGTGGTGCGGGGCTGGTCAGCGTGGCCAGCCCGCGCGATGCGTTGCCGGTCAACGCGGCGCATCTGACCGCGATCATGATCAAACCGCTGGCCGGTGCCGGCAGTTTGGCCAAGCTGCTGGAAGATACGCGGCTCAACGCAGTCGTTATTGGCCCCGGCGTTGGTGTCGGCCCCGCAACACAAAACATGGTGGGCGATGTTCTGGCATCAAAAGCGGGCGCGGTGCTGGATGCTGATGCGCTGACATCGTTTGCCGGTGCGCCGCACGATTTGTTTGCGCAATTGCGTGAACCGGCGGTGCTCACACCCCATGCGGGCGAATTTGCAAAGCTGTTCCCCGGTCTGTTGGAACGCAGCAAATCCAGAATAGACGCGGCGCGTGAGGCTGCGGCATGCGCCGGGTGCACGGTGCTGCTCAAGGGCGCGGACACGGTGATCGCCGATCCGCGCGGGGATGTGATCGTCAACACCAATGCGCCGCCCACCCTGGCCACGGCGGGGGCGGGCGATGTGCTGGCCGGCATCATCGGCGCGCTTTTGGCGCAGGGGATGGGTTCGTTTCATGCGGCCGCTGCGGCGGTGTGGCTGCACGGGGCGGCGGGGGCCCTTTTCGGTCAGGGCTTGATCGCGGAGGATTTGCCGGAACTGCTGCCGGCGGTCCTGACCGCTTTGCGGGACGACATTGGATGAGCGGCTTTACAATCCGCCATGCGCAGGAGGACGACCTGCCTGCGCTGCTTGGCATCTACAATCATTATGTTCTGAATACGCCCGTCACCTTTGACATTGAACCGCGCAGTCTGGACCAGCGCCGCGAATGGTTCACCGGGTTCAAAACCAGTGGGCCGCATCAATGTCTGGCCGCGGTGAAGGGCGGCGTGCCCATCGGCTGGGCCTGTTCAAGCCGCTTCAAGGAAAAGGCGGCCTATGACAGCTCGATTGAAACCTCGATCTATCTGGCACCGGGCGAGGGCGGGCGGGGCTATGGCCGTGCCCTTTACGCCGCGCTGTTCGAAGCGGTGTCCGGCAACAATATTCATCGTGCTTTTGGCGGAATCACCCTGCCCAATGCGGCCTCGGTGGCCCTGCATCAGGCGATGGGTTTTGCCCTTGCCGGAACCTACCCCGAGATCGGGCGCAAATTCGGCAAATTCTGGGATGTGGCGCTTTATCTGCGCGCCATGGGCTGAAGGTCTAGCAAGCCGGGAAATCCCCTGTTATAGGGGCGCCCTTCCGGTGCGGTTCGTCTTTTATATACGCCCCGCTTCGGGAGGCCCGGAGGCGGGCGTGGCGGAACTGGTAGACGCGCTGGATTTAGGTTCCAGTGGCGAAAGTCGTGGGGGTTCAAGTCCCTCCGCCCGCACCAGTCTTCGCTTCCGCTTCGCGGAAGCTTCGACCTGGCAAGCCAGCCGAAGCGAAGACTGCCGCGCCGTAGCTCGAAGGCGAAGGCGGGCGAGTGATGTGATCGATTTTGAGGAAGTTAGGACGTCCAATGGAAATCACCGAAACCGTCTCCGAAAACCTGCGCCGCGAATACAAGGTGGTGATTGGCGTTCAGGATCTCGAAGCGCGCCTGACCGGCAAGATCGCGGAGATCAAGCCGCGCATGAACCTCAAGGGCTTCCGCCCCGGCAAGGTTCCGGCCGCGCATCTGAAAAAGACCTTCGGCAAATCCATGATGGGCGAAATCATCGAAGCCGCCGTCAATGAATCCAGCCAGAAGGCTGTCACCGACAATGCGTTGAAGCCGGCCTTTCCGCCGCGCGTCGATCTGGTCAGCGAGATGGAACAGGTTGTCGATGGCAAATCGGATCTCGAATTCACCGTGAAGGTGGATCTGATGCCTGATTTCGAACTGACCGATCTTTCCAAACTGGAAGCCGAACGGCTGGTTGCCGATGTCAGTGATGCCGAGGTGGACGAAACGCTGAAGGGTTTGGCCCAGCAGGCGCGCACCTATACCGCGCGCGACGAAGGCGAAGCCGCACAGACCGACGATCAGGTCACGATTGATTTTGTCGGCAGCATCGACGGCGAAGAATTTGAAGGCGGCAAGGGCGAAGGTTTCAGCCTTGTGCTTGGGTCGGGCCAGTTCATTCCGGGTTTTGAGGACCAGCTTATTGGTGTCAAACCCGGCGACGAACGCGATGTGAATGTCAGCTTTCCCGAAGAATATCAGGAACCCAAACTGGCCGGTAAGCCCGCGCTGTTCAAAGTGACGGTGCATGAGGTGAAGAAGCCGGATGAAGCGGCGATTGACGACGAGATGGCCAAGAAGTTCGGGCTGGATGATCTTGCCACGTTGAAAGACCGCATTCGCGATCAACTCAAGACCGATTTCAACCGTGCCAGCCGCCTGCATCTGAAGCGCCGCATTCTGGACGCGCTGGACAAGGCGCATGAATTCCCGCTGCCGCCGACCATGGTGGAAGGCGAGTTTGAGGGTATCTGGAAGCAGGTTGAGCAGGAGCTGGAACGCGAAGGCAAAAAGCCCGAAGACGAAGGCAAGACCGAAGACGAGCTGAAAGCCGAATATCACGAAATTGCCGAGCGCCGCGTGCGACTTGGTCTGGTGCTGGCGCGCATTGGCGAACAGAACGGCATTCAGATCGGTGCCGACGAGGTCAATCGCGCCATCGCACAGCGCGCCCGTCAGTTCCCCGGTCAGGAACAGCAGGTATTCGAGTTCTATAGCAAGAACCAGCAGGCGCAGGCCGAGATTCGCGCGCCCCTGTTTGAGGACAAGGTGGTGGATTTCATCGCCGAGCTTGCGACCATCAATGACAAAAAGGTCGATAAGGAAACATTGTTCCTCGACCCCGATGAAGCGGCGGAAAAGCTGAAGGGCGAATAACCCTCCAGGAATAACCCCTTTACGTGATGGGTCGCCTTCGCACGATGTTAAGGTTATATGTGCGATTGACGCTATCAATGTAATTGACAGGGCGTAAGCGCGCCCTACGCTCAAACCGAACGAATCAGGAGGTTCTGGGACCCATGCAGGACCCGCGCAATGTGTACATGAACACGCTGGTGCCGATGGTGGTCGAACAGACCGCACGCGGCGAGCGCTCGTTCGATATTTATTCCCGGCTGCTCAAAGAGCGCATCATCTTTGTGACAGGGCCGATCGAGGATTATGGCGCCAGCCTGATCACCGCGCAGTTGCTTTTTCTGGAGGCTGAAAACCCCAAAAAAGAGATTGCGATGTATATCAATTCGCCCGGCGGGTTGGTGACGGCCGGCATGGCGATCTATGACACGATGCAATATATCCGCCCCGCCATGCAGACCATGTGCGTGGGGCAGGCGGCCAGCGCGGCCTCGCTGTTGCTGTGTGCCGGCGACAAGAATATGCGCTTCTGCCTACCGAATTCGCGGATTCTGGTGCATCAGCCCTCGGCCTCCTATTATGGCCAGGCGGCGGATATTGCCCGCCATGCGCAGGAAATCATCAAGCTGAAGACCCGGCTGAACGAGATTTATGCCAAACATACGGGGCAAACGGTCGCTGCCATTGAAAAGGCGCTGGATCGCGATACCTATATGACAGCAGAAGAAGCCAGGAATTTTGGCCTGATTGACGAAGTGCTGACGACCCGGCCCGATATGGCGGCGGAGAACAAGTGAAGCCTTTCACAGACCCCACCGGGCCCGTTTTTGTCAGGCATACTGCGTTAATTCCCCGAAATATGGCGGATAAGTGTTTGGGAGACACACAATTTGTCCCCATTCCCGCGATTAAACAAATGTTGATCCGCTCGGGGCTATCGTGGTCGAATGATCGCGGCGTAAATGGCCGAATCCGGTTGGCGCGATCTGTGCAATGGGTTTCGGGGCCGCGCGTTGGGCGCGGTAAAACAAACAAGGGCGGGCTCGAAGGTCCGAAAGATAGCGCATGAGTAAGGCAAGCGGCGGCGAGTCCAAAAATACGCTCTATTGTTCGTTCTGCGGCAAGAGCCAGCATGAGGTGCGCAAACTGATTGCGGGCCCCACTGTGTTCATCTGTGATGAATGCGTTGAATTGTGCATGGAGATCATCCGCGAGGAGAACAAGACCTCGTTCATGAAGAGCCGTGAGGGCGTGCCGTCCCCGGCCGAGATCTTCAAGGTTCTGGATGATTATGTGGTCGGTCAGGAGCACGCCAAGAGGGTGCTCGCGGTCGCCGTTCACAATCATTACAAGCGCATCAACGCCGCCGGTAAAAACGGCGATGTGGAACTGGCCAAATCGAACATCATGCTGATCGGCCCCACCGGCTGCGGCAAAACTTTGCTGGCGCAAACGCTGGCCCGTATTCTGGATGTGCCGTTCACGATGGCCGACGCCACCACGCTGACCGAAGCCGGTTATGTGGGCGAGGATGTCGAAAACATCATTCTGAAATTGCTGCAATCGGCGGATTACAATGTGGATCGCGCCCAGCGCGGCATTGTCTATATCGACGAAGTGGACAAGATCAGCCGCAAATCCGACAACCCGTCGATCACGCGCGACGTGTCGGGCGAGGGTGTGCAACAGGCGCTGTTGAAGATCATGGAAGGCACCGTTGCCTCTGTGCCGCCGCAGGGCGGGCGCAAACATCCGCAGCAGGAATTCCTGCAAGTGGATACGACCAACATCCTGTTTATCGTTGGCGGTGCGTTTGCCGGGCTGGACAAAATCATTTCCGCGCGCACACAAGGCAATTCCATCGGCTTTGGCGCACAGGTGCGCTCGGCCGAAGATCGCAACACCGGCGAAATCCTGCGCGAAATCGAACCCGAAGATCTTTTGAAATTCGGCCTGATCCCGGAATTCATCGGCCGTCTGCCGGTGCTGGCGACGCTTGGCGAATTGTCCGACGAAGCCCTGATTGAAATTCTGACCCGTCCGAAGAACGCGCTGGCCAAGCAATATCAGCGCATGTTCGAAATGGAGGGCGTCAAGTTGCGCTTCCAGGACGAGGCGCTTTTTGCCATCGCGCACAAGGCGATTGCGCGCAAAACCGGCGCGCGTGGCCTGCGCTCGATCATGGAAGGCATCTTGCTCGATACGATGTATGAGCTGCCGACCTTGCAGGGCGTGCAGGAAGTGGTCATCACCGGCGATGTGGTCGAAGGCCGGGCCCGCCCGCTCTACACCTATTCCGACAAAGATCAGGCGCGCGAACAGACCGCGTCATAATGTGGCAAGCTGATGGCGAATCACGCTTTGACGCACACAAATGCGCCAAATCCGGCGCGTGGCCGTGTTACGCCTTGAAACAGCCTGCCGCCGGGCCCACGTTAATATATCGCAGAGTCGGCCCATTTACGGGAGGCTCACATCAGACACCATAGGCCCATAAGGGATATGGCTGTCATTTTAACACCCAGGCGTCAGTACAACGCCGGGCGAGGAGTATGGAATGTCCGATAAAGACATCGTGACCCAGCCGAAGGACGAGAGCGGCGGCCAATTGGCGCCCGTGCTGCCTTTGCGCGACATTGTTGTGTTTCCCCATATGATTGTTCCGCTTTTCGTGGGGCGCGAAAAATCTGTGCGCGCACTCGAAGAAGTGATGAACGAAGAAAAGCAGATTCTTCTGCTGACGCAGAAAAACGCCGCCGATGACGAGCCGGCGGCCGACGGCCTGCACACCATTGGCACGATGGCGACGGTGCTTCAGCTTTTGAAGCTGCCGGATCAAACCGTGCGGGTTCTGGTCGAGGGCAAGAGCCGCGCAAAAGTCACCGGCTTTGTGCCGCGCGATGATTTCTTTCAGGCGAAGATTGAACCGATTGCGGAAACCGGCAGCGACGCGAAAGAAACCGAAGCGTTGATGCGCACGGTGAAAACCAATTTCGAGCAATACATCAAGCTGAACAAAAAGGTTCCGGCGGAAACGCTGGCTTCGGTCACACAGATTGATGACCCGGCCAAACTGGCCGATACCGTGGCCTCGCATCTTTCGGTGAAAATTTCTGACCGCCAGAATTTGCTG
Source organism: Hyphomicrobiales bacterium (assembly GCA_040255365.1). Taxonomy (GTDB): domain Bacteria; phylum Pseudomonadota; class Alphaproteobacteria; order Micropepsales; family Micropepsaceae; genus Rhizomicrobium. The sequence continues at coordinate 35,863 of JBDZUY010000019.1, read as the reverse complement.
GAAACGCTGAGCGCGGCCGAGCGCATGGAACGCGTGCTTGCACTGATCGAAGGTGAGATCGGTGTGTTGCAGGTGGAGCGTAAAATCCGCAGCCGCGTGAAACGGCAGATGGAGAAAACGCAGCGCGAGTATTATCTCAACGAACAGCTCAAGGCGATTCAGAAAGAGCTGGGCGAGGGCGATGATGGCCGTGACGAGCTGAACGAACTCGAAGAGCGCATCCGCAAAGCCAAGTTCTCCAAGGAAGCCCGCGAAAAAGCGCAGGCCGAGATGAAGAAGCTGCGCCAGATGAGCCCGATGAGCGCCGAAGCGACCGTGGTGCGCAATTATCTGGATTGGCTGCTGGCCTTGCCGTGGGGCAAAAAGTCAAAAGTCAAAAAAGACATCAAGCTGGCCGAAGACATTTTGAACGAGGACCATTACGGCCTCGACAAGGTGAAGGAACGCATCCTGGAATATCTGGCCGTGCAACAACGCGCGGGCAAGATGAAGGGACCGATCCTGTGTCTGGTCGGCCCGCCGGGCGTGGGCAAAACATCGCTGGCGAAATCCATCGCGCGCGCCACGGGCCGCGAATATGTGCGCATGAGCCTTGGCGGCGTTCGCGACGAAGCGGAAATCCGTGGCCACCGGCGCACCTATATCGGCTCCATGCCGGGCAAGGTCATTCAATCGCTGAAGAAGGCGAAAGCGGCCAATCCGCTTTTCCTGCTGGACGAAGTGGACAAGCTGGGTGCCGACTGGCGCGGTGATCCGTCATCGGCGCTGCTCGAAGTGCTGGACCCAGAACAGAACCACACCTTCAACGATCATTATCTGGAGGTTGATTTCGATCTGTCGGACGTGATGTTCATCACCACGGCCAACACGTTGCGCATGCCGCAGCCCTTGATGGATCGCATGGAGATCATCCGCATCCCCGGTTACACCGAGGATGAAAAGGTGGAGATCGCCAAGCGCCATTTGATCGCCAAAGAGGTCAAGGCGCACGGCCTGAAGAAAAACGAATGGTCGATTGATGACGAAGCGATCCATGATCTGATCCGCTATTACACGCGCGAAGCGGGCGTGCGCAGTCTGGAACGCGAAATTGCGAACCTGGCGCGCAAGGCGGTGAAGAAAATCGTTTCCGGTGAAGCCAAGACAATCAAAGTCACCACCAAGAATCTGGGTGATTTTGCCGGTGTGCAGAAACACCGCTATGGCGAGATGGAAGGCGAGGACCAGGTTGGCGTTGTGACCGGCCTGGCGTGGACCGAAGTGGGCGGTGAAACGCTGACGATTGAATCGGTGATGCTGCCCGGCAAGGGCCGCTTTCAGGCAACCGGAAAACTCGGCGATGTGATGAAGGAATCCATCGACGCGGCGCGTTCTTATGTGCGCAGCAAAGCGACGAAGTTTGGCATCACACCGCCAACATTCGACAAGCGTGACATCCATGTGCATGTGCCCGAAGGCGCAACACCAAAGGATGGCCCGTCGGCGGGTGTGGCGATGGCCACCTCCATCATCTCGGTTCTGACGGGTATTCCCGTGAAGCGCGATGTGGCGATGACCGGCGAGATTACGTTGCGCGGCCGTGTGTTGCCGATCGGCGGCTTGAAGGAAAAATTGCTGGCGGCACTCCGCGCCGGTTTGAAGACGGTGATCATCCCGCAAGAAAATGAGAAAGATCTCGCGGACATTCCCGACAATGTGAAAGCCGGGCTGAAGATCATTCCGGTATCTCATGTCGAGGAAGTGATGAAAATTGCACTGACCAAACCGCTCATCCCCATCACATGGGAGGAGCCGGAGGACGTGGTTGCGTCCAAGGCGCTGGACGACGGCGATGCCGATACGGTGATGACACATTGATTCATGACGCCGTGATGCACGGCGTATTGATTCGAATATGGCCGAACCGTGGCCAGATGAACCAGGATTAAGCATGCGAGCCCGAGTCGTTTCTGATTCGGGCTCGTTTTTCTTTGAAAACCCACGATTTTATGGGCTTTTGGGCTTGGCGGCGAAAGCAGCGAGGCCCTAAAGTCAGCATGACTGGGAGCGAATCGCAGCAGCAGAGGAGCGCGCCTGTGAACAAGAACGATCTAATCCACCAGCTTTCTGAGACAACCGGATTACAGAAGACTGATGCCGCCAAGGCCGTCGATGGCGTGTTTGACATTATCACGGCCACCTTGAAGGCTGGCGACGAAGTGCGGCTGACGGGGTTCGGTGTTTTTGCCGTGCATGACCGGGCAGGCGGCAAAGGCCGCAACCCGCAGACCGGCGAAGAAATCACTATCAAGCCGTCAAAGCAGCCACGTTTCCGCGCCGGTAAACAGCTCAAGGATGCCTTGAACTAGTTTTGCTGGTTTGTTTCGCGAAGCGGCGCGCCCCGGTTTGGGGGTGCGCAGGACGAGTGCATAAGGGTGCGCGTCATGGCTGACCATCGCGCAATTCAATCCTCCGCCGAACGGCATGGCGGTGGAACCAGCGGCGTCGTTATGGCGTTCATCGCGCTGGCACTTGGCGTTATTGCGATTGTGTTTTTGACCGGAGGCTCGCCAGCGCTGACTGCGCTTGGCGGGCTTTCGCTTTTCATTGCCTTTGTCATCGTCATCGGCTTTTACACATTGCAGCCGAATGAGGCGGCGGTCATCACGCTGTTTGGCCGCTATACCGCAACCGATCGTTCGGCGGGACTGCGCTGGGTGTTTTTTCTGTATGCGCGGCGCAAGGTTTCACTGCGTGTGCGCAACATCACATCCGACAAGCTGAAAGTGAATGACAAATACGGCAACCCGATAGAGATCGCGGTCAATGTGGTGTGGCGCATTGCCGATACCGCACAGGCGGTTTTCGATGTCGATAATTTCGCCTCCTTCATCAACATCCAGATCGAAACGGGCCTGCGCGATATCACTTCGCGCTATGCCTATGATCATGGGGAGGAGGCCGAACCCACCTTGCGCGCCGATGCCGATGTGGTTTCGCAAAAGCTGCGCGACGAATTACAGGAGCGCGTGGCGGTGGCGGGCATCGCGATTGACGAGGCGCGGATCTCCCATCTGGCCTATGCACAAGAGATTGCGGGCGCCATGCTGCGCCGCCAGCAGGCCCAGGCGATTATCGCGGCACGCAAGCTGATCGTGACGGGCGCGGTTTCCATGGTCGAGAACGCGCTGCAATTGCTGAGTGAGCATGATGTCGTGAGGCTGGACGAGAACCGCAAGGCCCAGATGGTCTCCAATCTGCTGGTGGTCTTGTGCGCGGATCGCGATGCCCAGCCGGTCATGCCCACCGGCAGCATGCAGGAATAATTTTTTGCAGCATTTTGGCCGGACGCTGCTATAACCCGGCCGCTGGCAACATAACCGGGCGGTTAGCTCAGCTGGTAGAGCATATCGTTTACACCGATAGGGTCGGCGGTTCGAACCCGTCACCGCCCACCATTTTTATTTGCGCGCCGTCGCCAGCCAACCCGGCGCGTGCCCGCCGCGCGTCAGCGAAACAAGGCGGGCGCGACAGTGAACATGATCTCGGCGAAGGCGGGCTGGTTTCCGTGAGCTACGCCTCGGCATGCCGAATTTTATTTTTATGCAGGCTACGCCTCGGCACGTC
>JBDZUY010000019.1:18599-32157 GCA_040255365.1 Hyphomicrobiales bacterium | reverse complement strand
GCTACGCCTCGGCATGCCGAATTTTATTTTTATGCAGGCTACGCCTCGGCACGTCGTTTTTATTTTGCGTATTGCCGTGTCGCCAACTCAAATTTATGGCGATGATGTAAGAAAGACCGATGCGCGAGAACCGGTGGTACATGCAATGCAGAGGCTGTGGTCTTATATTGTTGAAATTGTAACCTACTTAATAATAACTACAGTGTGCACTTTCTTCATTTCTGGTGGCATTGCCGCTATGTTCGGGGTGGTCGTTTATTTAATCTCACCGGCTCAGAAGTTTCCGTGGGCAGACGCTGTTTCGTTAATGGAGGAGGTGTCGTGGCCTATTTCGATAATGGTGATTGTGATTGTTATTACGGCCACCGTCTTTCGTAAGCGGTAGGTGCAAACCTGTGCCCTGTCTTTCATCGCGTTGAAGTTCGAGTCTGACGCACTCTGGCGGATAAACTGATATCGTCGAGCATCATGGACCCATCACAATTCATTCGTTCTGTCTACATGGGAGACCGTACTTGCAAGTCCATCGTCATAGACGGGTGGAAAGCGGAAGTCCGGTTGCAGTTAGATTGTATCTCGCGTGTTAGAGGGGACACGTGGAATTATTATCGAGACGAAGATTTGCCGGACGGCATTATCGTTTTAGAGGGAGCGAAGAAAATAGAGTGGGATTCCAACAATAGAATTCCTAACGACGCAATGATCGCTCTACCTTTCGAACCGTGCCCAACGCAGGAAACCAAATATATTTTCCATATTGAAATAGCATCCGGTGACGAAAAGACAGGTGAATTCACGCCAGTTCGCATCAGCATTTTGGCAAATGGCATTGCGCTACAATCGCGAAACGGTACCTGAATTCGGGGCTAATCTTTTCCAATCGTCAATCGGCCACTCATCAATTGCATCTGGATCGTCAGGGGGTTCCTATCCTTTCGAATCGTGGAATTTACTCAGATCAAAACATCTGTGTATGGGTTCAGAATGGGAGCGAATGTTCCATGCGCGTAATATTAAAGGAAATGTTTGCTAAGCCGATAGTGAATATATCGATTTGGCTATTCATCCTTATCGCCGTAGTCACGGCAACGTTGATAGCGCATGGCTTTGCAACGACAGAAGCGATTGGTTTGTCCGTAGTGGTGGGAGCGGTCGTCATCTTTGTGGTCGTTGCAGCTAAAGTTGTCCAGTCTCTCTTTTTGCGTTGAAGATGCACTGATGGAATTATTTGGCGTTACCCTCACTGGGGCTTGCAACCAAAACGAGGCGCGCTGACATGCTATCCGGCGATAATGGGAAGGTCGCGTTCGGTCTCTTTCTTGTCCTTACGGGCAGCTGGAACGCATGGGCGGCGCTCAAGTCTGGCGCGTTTCCATACATATTTGGTGGCACCTATCGCGCAGAGCGTCCGCTACTATTTTGGGGGCTCATCATTGCGCTTGTGGGCCTTGCGGTAGGTGGTATTGTTCTTCTTGTGAGTGGGATCGCGCATATCCACACGTTCTTGGACTAATCGTCGTGATGACAAACGCTGGTGGTTTGCGTGGAGCCGTCAGTGTTGTTGTGGAGCAAATCCGCCGCCCACCAACCCCGCGCACGACACATTGCGACAGAGCTTAACTTGACCTGCGCGGCGCACGCTGTCCCTGTAGTGGCATGAAAACGGGGCTTCAGATTGCGCTGCTTACAGGCGCGGCGCTTGTGCTTGCCGGGTGCAGCAGTGGCGGCGCACGCCATCATCCGCGCCAAAGTACCGAACAGCAATTTCGCCCACCGCAGGCGATGTTGCTGGCCTATGATGCCAATCATGACGGTTCTGTAACCCGCGCCGAGATGGAAGCGGGGCTGAAAGCCGATTTTGCCGCTGCCGACAAAGACCATAATGGTACGCTGGATCTGGACGAGGTGCGCCCCATCAATGAGGCACGCTGGCGGGCCGATGCATCCACCGCATCGCCGTTGGTGGATTGGAATCACGATGGGGTCGTGGACTTTGACGAATTTGCGGGCACCGCGCGCTCGCTGTTTGATCAACTGGATCGTGACGGCAATGGGATTTTGTCGCCGCAGGAATTGCGCGGGCAACACCCCGGTGCAAAAAAGCAGAAAAAGAGCAGCAGCCCTTACCCAGATCGCGGCCAGAGACGCCACCCCGGCGGCCGCTGACATTGCAAAAATATGTGTTGTACGGCATATAAGTCGTTCATTGCCGCCCATATGTGCGCCCCTTGCTTGACAGGGTATGCAAGCGGCCTTACACGGGCGCTCTTTCCAGGGTGACGGCGAAGAAAAGCCGCCATTCATGGGGGCGTAGCTCAGTTGGTTAGAGTGTCGGCCTGTCACGCCGAAGGTCGCGGGTTCGAGCCCCGTCGCTCCCGCCACCCCTCGCTGCCGCGGCAGTCACGGGTGGCATGCAGCCCCCTTTTGGGGGGAGGGCAATTGGTCCCGCAAAATCTTGTAAAAAAGCCTTTGTATTGGCGGCGAATCTTGGGCTAAACCCGCGTTGCATGCGGGGCAGCGAAACCTATACTGCGCCCGCGAAATAAGCCCTGTCTGGTTTTGTGTGAAACGGCGCGCGTATGCGGCGTTCCAGATTATACGCCAGATTTCACGGTTGAGTTTTTGGGGACGCAGCACATGGATGACCTTTTGCTGGAATACCTGCCCATCCTGCTGTTTCTCGGCATCGGTGCGATTGTCAGCGTCGCGTTGGCGGTGGCGCCCTTTATTATTGCGCCGTCCAAACCCGATCCGGAAAAGATGTCCGCTTACGAATGCGGCTTCAACGCATTTTCCGATGCGCGCATGAAATTCGATGTGCGGTTCTATCTCGTTGCCATCCTGTTCATCATTTTCGATCTTGAGGTTGCGTTCCTGTTTCCCTGGGCCATCACGCTGGGCGATACGGGACAGTTCGCGTTCTGGTCGATGGTGGTTTTCCTGGGCGTGCTGACAGTCGGCTTTATTTACGAATGGAAGAAGGGAGCGCTCGAATGGGAGTGATCCAGCAGGGCCAAGCGGGCCGCGCCGGTGTTGAAGGCGGCCATGACGCATCGCCCAACGATCCCTATTTCAAGGCAATGAATGCCGAATTGCAGGACAAGGGATTTCTTGTCGCCAATGCGGATGCGCTGATCAATTGGGCACGCACCGGCAGCTTGATGTGGATGACGTTCGGCCTTGCGTGCTGCGCCATTGAAATGATGCAGGCGAACATGCCGCGTTATGATCTGGAGCGCTTCGGCTTTGCACCGCGCGCCAGCCCGCGCCAAAGCGACGTGATGATCGTCGCCGGTACCCTGACCAACAAGATGGCGCCCGCGCTTCGCAAAGTGTACGACCAGATGCCAGAGCCGCGTTACGTGATCTCGATGGGTTCCTGCGCCAATGGCGGCGGCTATTACCATTATTCCTATGCCGTGGTGCGCGGCTGTGACCGCATCGTGCCGGTGGATATATATGTGCCCGGTTGCCCGCCGACGGCGGAAGCACTGGTTTACGGCATCATGCTGCTGCAACGGAAAATCCGGCGCACCGGCAATATCGACCGGTAAATGGCGGGAACGGGACAAGCAATGACCGACGATTTTCTGGCCGGCCTTGGCGATCATATCGCAAACGCGCTTGGCGGTGCGGTGCACACCCATGGCGTAAGCCGCGGCGAGTTGACGATCGCGGTTGAGCCTGCGGAAATTTTGCGCGTGCTGGAATTTTTGCGCGACGATCCCAAATGCCATTTCACGCAATTGATAGATATTTGCGGCGTGGACTGGCCCGAACGGACTGCGCGATTTGATGTCGTCTATCATCTGCTTTCGCTGAAGCACAATCAGCGTATCCGCGTGAAAATCGCGGTTGAAGACGAAGCGGCCGTGGCGTCTTGCGTAAACTTGTTTCCGGTCGCGAACTGGTTTGAACGCGAAGCCTTTGACATGTTTGGCATTGCGTTTTCCGGCCATCCGGATTTGCGCCGCCTGCTGACCGATTATGGCTTTTCCGGTTATCCCTTGCGCAAGGATTTCCCGCTCACCGGCTATGTCGAATTGCGCTATGACGATCAGCTAAAGCGCGTTGTCTATCAGCCCGTGCAATTGGTGCAGGAATATCGCGATTTTGATTTCATGAGCCCGTGGGAAGGTGCGAAATATATTATTCCGGGCGATGAAAAAGCCAGCAAGGGAGACGCATGAGATGAGTTCTCCTGATGTATCTGACGCGCTGAACACGCCCGCATTTGATACCGGCGCAACGCCGGCGGATGACAGCAATCACATCACCGTCAATTTTGGCCCGCAACATCCCGCAGCCCATGGCGTGTTGCGTCTGGTGCTGGATCTGGACGGCGAAGTTGTCACCCGCGTCGATCCGCATATCGGTCTGCTTCATCGCGGCACCGAAAAGCTGATCGAACACAAAACCTATTTGCAGGCGCTGCCCTATCTGGACCGGCTGGATTATGTCGCGCCGATGAACCAGGAACATGCGTTTGTGATGGCGACCGAACGCTTGCTGGGCATCGAGGTGCCGCGCCGCGCGCAATTCATTCGCGTATTATATAACGAGATTGGCCGCATCCTGAATCATCTGCTCAATGTCACGACGCAGGCGATGGATGTGGGCGCGCTGACCCCGCCGCTGTGGGGTTTTGAAGAGCGCGAAAAGCTGATGATCTTTTACGAACGCGCCAGCGGAAGCCGTATGCACGCGGCCTATTTCCGCACCGGCGGCGTGCATCAGGATTTGCCGCCTGATCTGCTGGATGACATTGGCGAATTCTGCGAACATTTCCCCAAGGTGCTGGACGACATCGAAGTTCTGCTGACCGGCAACCGCATTTTCAAACAGCGCAATGTTGATATCGGCGTGGTCAACCGCGAACAAGCCGAAGCCTGGGGCATGAGCGGCGTGATGCTGCGCTCCACCGGCGTGCAATGGGATTTGCGCCGCAATCAGCCTTACGAAGTTTATAACGAGCTGGATTTCAAAATCCCGGTCGGCAAGAACGGCGATTGCTATGACCGTTATCTGATGCGCATGGAAGAAATGCGCCAGTCCAACGAAATCATGAAGCAGTGCCTTGCAAAAATGCCGTCCGGGCCGGTCGTCACCGAAAACAAAAAAGTGACGCCGCCGCGCCGCGCCGAGATGAAGAAATCGATGGAAGCGTTGATCCATCATTTCAAGCTTTATACCGAGGGCTTTCACGTTCCCGCGGGCGAGGTTTACGCGGCGGTGGAAGCGCCTAAGGGCGAATTCGGCGTCTATCTGATCGCGGACGGCAGCAACAAACCCTATCGCTGCAAATTCCGTGCGCCATCATTCGCGCATCTCGAAGCAATGGATTTTATGTGCAAGGGGCACATGCTGGCCGACGTATCGGCGATCCTGGGTTCCATCGACATTGTGTTTGGGGAGGTGGACCGGTGAGCCTGCGCCGTTTACATCACGAACAGCCTGACAGCTTTGCCTTCAGCGCGGAAAATATGAAGCGCGTTGAAGCCGAGATCGCGAAATATCCGGAAGGCCGTCAGGCCTCCGCGGTCATCGCGTTGCTGTGGATCGGGCAAGACCAGGAAGGCTGGGTCACCAAAGCGATGATCGAGGAGACGGGGCGCATCTTGAACATGCCCTTTATCCGCGTTCTCGAAGTCGCGACCTTCTACACGATGTTTCATCTTAAGCCGTCGGGCGAACATGTGGTGCAGGTCTGCACCACGACGCCATGCTGGCTGCGCGGATCGGACGCTGTGGTTGCTGCCTGCAAAAAGCACATTCACGAAAAGCCGAACACGATTTCTGCTGACGGCAAATTTTCGTGGGAAGAGGTGGAATGCCTCGGTGCCTGCGTGAATGCACCGATGCTGCAAATCTCCAAAGATTTTTATGAAGACCTCGACGGGCCCAAGACCGAGGCCATTCTGGAGGCCTTCCGCCGCGGTGAAACACCAAAGGCTGGCCCGCAAGGCGTGGACCGTTTTTCGTCCGAGCCGGTTGGCGGTGCCACGACATTGAAGGAGATCGGCTGATGCTTTCGGATAAAGACCGCATCTTCACCAATCTCTATGGCCTGCATGATGTGGGGCTGGAAGGCGCCAAGAAGCGCGGCGCGTGGGACGGCACCAAAAAGATCATCGAGATGGGCCCGGAAGCCATTGTCGATGTTATGAAAAAATCGGGCTTGCGCGGGCGCGGCGGTGCGGGGTTCCCGACCGGCATGAAATGGTCGTTCATGCCCAAAGAGGTGAAAGAGCGGCCGCATTATCTGGTCGTCAATGCCGATGAATCCGAACCCGGCACATGCAAGGACCGGGACATCATGCGCCACGATCCGCATACCTTGGTCGAAGGGTGCCTGATCGCCAGCTTCGCGATGCGTGCCAATGCTTGCTACATTTATATTCGCGGCGAGTTCATTCGCGAGCGTGAGGCGCTGCAACGCGCGGTCGATGAAGCCTATGCCGCCAAGCTGATCGGCAAGGACAATATCCACGGCTGGCCGTTCGATCTTTATGTGCATCATGGTGCGGGCGCTTACATTTGCGGTGAAGAAACCGCGCTGCTCGAAAGCCTTGAGGGCAAAAAGGGCCAGCCCCGCCTGAAGCCGCCATTCCCCGCCAATGTGGGTCTGTATGGTTGCCCGACCACGGTGAACAATGTGGAGAGCATTGCCGTTGCGCCGACGATTTTGCGGCGCGGTGCGGAATGGTTTTCAGGGCTTGGCCGTCCCAACAATGCGGGCACCAAAGTGTTCTGCATTTCGGGGCATGTGAACCGGCCCTGCAATGTCGAAGAAGAAATGGGCATCCCGCTAAAAGAACTGATCGAAAAACATGCCGGTGGCGTGCGCGGCGGCTGGGACAATCTGCTCGCGATCATTCCGGGCGGTGCATCGGTGCCGCTGCTGCCAAAATCGATTTGCGATGATGTGCTGATGGATTTTGACTCGCTGAAAGCGGTGCAATCCGGCCTTGGCACTGCGGCGGTGATTGTGATGGACAAGAGCACCGATGTGGTGAAGGCGATCCAGCGGCTGTCTTATTTCTACAAGCATGAAAGCTGTGGCCAATGCACGCCCTGCCGCGAGGGCACGGGCTGGATGTGGCGCGTGCTGACGCGTATGCAAAAGGGCGATTCACGCCCCGAAGAAATTGACCTGTTGCAGGAAGTGACCAAGGAAGTCGAAGGCCACACGATCTGCGCATTGGGCGATGCGGCGGCGTGGCCGGTACAAGGTTTGATCCGCCATTTCCGGCCAGAGCTGGAACGGCGCATGGCGGAACGTAAAAGCGCGGCAATCCCGCGCGTTGCGGCGGAGTAGGGGCGAATATGCGCACACATAAAACGATCTTTGTGGCGGCAATGGCCGCGGGCCTTCTCGCCGCGGCGCCGCTTGCTCATGCCAGTACGTCAGCCAACAAGGCGTTGGTGGTGAAAGCGGTGAAGATGCTTTTTGTCCAGCACAAGGTGGACAAGGCGGTCGATACATATTTCGCGCCGGGTTACATTCAGCACAATCCGCAATTTGCGACAGGTGCTGAACCATTTCGCAAATTCTTCAAGTCGTTTTACGCAAGCCATCCCGCATCAACGATCAAGATCAGCCATGTGCTGGCCGACGGTGATCTTGTCGCCGTGCATTATCTTTTCAAGGTAAAACCGGCTGACCGTGGTGAGGCTATTGTCGATATTTTCCGCGTTGCCGACGGAAAGATTGCCGAACATTGGGATGTTGGCGAAGCGGTTCCGGCAAAATCCGTGAATGATAACGGGATGCTCTGATGTCAACGCGCAAACTCATCATCGACGGCCATGAATTTGAAGCCGATGACAGCATCACCCTGTTGCAGGCATGCGAGCAGGCGGGGGCGGAGATTCCGCGTTTTTGCTATCACGAGCGGCTGTCGGTTGCGGGCAACTGCCGCATGTGTCTGGTGGAATGGGTCGGCGCACCCAAACCGCAGGCGTCTTGCGCGTTGCAGGTCAAAGATATCTTCCCGAACAAGGATGGCACACCCGCCAAGATCAACACCGACTCGGACTATGTGAAAAAAGCGCGCGAAGGCGTGATGGAATTCCTGCTGATCAATCATCCGCTGGATTGCCCGATCTGCGATCAGGGCGGCGAATGCGATTTGCAGGATCAGGCGATGGGCTATGGCCGCGCCGCGTTCCACCGCTTTAACGAGAACAAGCGCGCCGTCGAAGACAAATATATGGGCCCGCTGATCAAGACGATCATGACCCGCTGCATTCAATGCACGCGCTGTGTGCGGTTCGCCACCGAGGTCGCGGGCGTGCCCGATTTGGGCGCGACGGGCCGCGGCGAAGATATGGAAATCACGACCTATCTGGAAAAGGCGTTTGCGTCTGAACTGTCCGGCAATGTCGTTGATCTGTGCCCGGTGGGCGCGCTGACCTCCAAACCCTATGCGTTTGAGGCGCGTCCCTGGGAATTGCGCAAAACCATGTCGATCGATGTGATGGATGCGATGGGATCGGCGATCCGCGTGGATACGCGCGGGTCCGAAGTGATGCGCGTGCTGCCGCGGTTGAGCGATGATGTGAACGAGGAATGGATTTCGGACAAGACGCGCCATGCCTGTGATGGTTTGCGCCGTCAGCGTCTGGACACACCTTACATTCGCAAAAATGGCAAGCTGGTTGCCGCAAGCTGGGCCGAAGCCTTTGCCGCGGTTGCCGCGCGCGTGAACGCGGCAAAGCCGGAGCGCATGGCCGCGATTGTTGGCGATCTGGCGGCGGCCGAAGAAATCAAGGCGCTGAAAGATTTGATGGGCGCGCATGGCGTGACCAATCTGGAATGCCGGCAGGACGGTGCGAAGTTTGCGGCCGCGCCGCGCCAATCCTATTTGTTCAACACATCAATTGCGGGCGTCGAAGATGCCGATGCGATTTTGCTGATTGGTGCCAATCCGCGCTGGGAAGCGGCGGTGCTGAATGCACGCATTCGCAAAACCTGGCTGGCGGGCGATGTGAAAATCGCCGGGCTTGGCGTCGGCATGGATCAGACCTATCCGGTCCAGGATTTGGGCAGCGATGTTTCCGCGCTCAGCGCGATTGCCGATGGCAGCCACGCGTTCGCAAAGGTTTTGAAAGACGCCAAACGGCCCATGCTGATTGTTGGCGCGGGCGCAGCGGCGCGCGCTGATGGTGCGGCTGTGTTGAAACTGGCCGCAAAAATCGCGGGCGAAACCGGCATGATCGGCCCCGGCGGCAGCGCCGAAGAGGGCGGCTGGAACGGCTTTAACGTGTTGCACACTGCGGCCAGCCGCGTTGCCGCGCTTGATCTGGGTTTTGTGCCCGGTGATGGCGGGCGCGACATGGCGGGCATTTTGAGCGGCGCGGGCAAGGGCGAGATCGATTTTGTCTATCTGCTCGGCGCTGACGAGTTTGATATGAGCGCGCTGGGCGGTGCCTTTGTTGTGTATCAGGGCAGCCACGGCGATGCCGGTGCGCACCGCGCCGATGTGGTGTTGCCGGGTGCGGCCTATACCGAAAAAAGCGGGCTGTTCGTGAATTTTGAGGGCCGCGTGCAGATGGCGGCGCGCGCCGGTTTCCCGCCGGGCGATGCCAAAGAAGATTGGGCCATTTTGCGCGCGCTGTCCGAAGTGCTGGGCAAGACCTTGCCATACGACAATCTGGCGGCATTGCGCGCGGCGCTTTATGCCGATGTGCCGCATTTCGCGGTGCTGGATGTAGTGCCGGTTCCGCCGGGCGCAGACCCGGCCATCTGGAACGCCATCGGCGCAGACGGCACGGTGGATGCAGGCGTGCCGCTTGCCCCGGCGATAAAAGATTTTTATCTCACCAACCCGATCGCGCGCGCCAGCGCCACAATGGCCGAATGTTCGCGGCTATTTGTGGAAGGTGCGGTGCAGATGGCGGCGGAGTAGGGCGATGGCGCTGATCGGTTTTTGGACATGGCTTTTCGGTCTTATCGGCGTGACCCTGCCGTATGATCTGGCGTGGTTGTTTTCGCAGCTTTCGATGATTTTGATTTTCGTCGTCTCGCTTCTTTTGATCGTCGCCTATGTGTTGTTGGCGGATCGCAAGATTTTCGCGGCCATGCAGATGCGGCGCGGACCCAATGTGGTGGGCGCGTTCGGCCTTTTGCAAAGCTTTGCCGACCTTTTCAAATTTGTGTTCAAGGAAAGCGTGATCCCGGCAGGCGCGAACAAGGTGCTGTTCGTAGTAGCACCAATGATCAGCGCGACGCTCGCCATTGGTGCATGGGCCGTGGTGCCGGTGGCCGATGGCTGGGTGGTATCCGACATCAATGTCGGGATCCTTTATCTCTTCGCCATTTCCTCGCTCGGCGTTTACGGCATCATCATCGGCGGCTGGGCTTCCAACTCGAAATACCCGTTCCTGTCTGCGCTGCGGTCTGCGGCACAGATGGTGTCTTATGAAGTTTCCATCGGCTTTGTGCTGATTACCGTGCTGCTGTTCGCGGGCTCATTGAACCTTTCGGATATTGTGAACGCACAGAAGGATGGCTGGTTCGCCTTCTCACTGTTGTTTCCGATGTTCATTGTGTTCTTTGTTTCGGCGATTGCGGAAACCAACCGCCCGCCCTTTGACCTGCCCGAAGCGGAATCCGAATTGGTGGCCGGTTACATGGTCGAATATTCCTCGACCCTGTTCCTGCTGTTCTTCCTGGCCGAGTTTGTGAACATCGTTTTGATGTGCTCGATGCTGACCATCCTGTTCTTTGGTGGCTGGCTGCCGCCGCTGTTCTGGCCGCTGGATCAAATTCCCTGGGTGGTGTCGGCATTCAATGCCGTGCCGGGCCTGATCTGGTTTTCGCTGAAGGCCAGCTTCTTTTTCTTCTGCATGGCGACCGTGCGCGTGTTCGTGCCGCGTTACCGCTATGACCAATTGATGCGGCTGGGGTGGAAAGTGTTTCTGCCATTGTCGCTGGTTTGGGTCGTGCTGGCGGCGGGCTGGGTGCTCGTTTTCCACGGCTCGGGACTGTGAGGCGATATGATCTGGCTTGATCGAAAGGCGCGCACCATTTTCCTTTGGGAATTTGTGAAGGCGTTTGCGCTCTCGGTGCGCTATTTCTTTGGCCCCAAGGCAACCTTGAATTATCCGTTCGAGAAGGGGCAGCTTTCGCCGCGCTTTCGCGGCGAACATGCCTTGCGCCGTTATGCGAACGGCGAAGAACGCTGCATCGCCTGCAAATTGTGCGAGGCGATTTGCCCAGCACAGGCCATCACCATCGAGGCCGAGCCGCGCGCCGATGGCAGCCGCCGCACCACCCGCTATGACATCGATATGGTGAAATGCATCTATTGCGGTTTCTGTCAGGAAGCCTGCCCCGTGGACGCGATTGTGGAAGGGCCGAATTTCGAATTCGCCACCGAAACGCGCGAAGAACTTTATTACGACAAGGACCGCCTGATGGCCAATGGCGACAGGTGGGAGCGCATGATCGCGCAGAACCTGGAATTGGACGCGCCGTACCGATGAGCGGGATCATTATCAACACGGGCGGGGTGCTGTAATGCTACAGGCGATTGCCTTCTATTTTTTCTCGACGATGATTATCGGCGCGGCGCTGATGGTTGTGTTTGCGCGCAACCCGGTTCATTCGGTGCTGTTTCTGATCTTCGCGTTCTTTAATGCGGCCGGTTTGTTCGTGCTGTTGGGCGCTGAATTTCTGGCGATGATCTTGGTCATTGTCTATGTCGGCGCGGTGGCGGTGCTGTTCCTGTTTGTCGTGATGATGCTCGACATCGATTTTGCCGAGCTGAAACGTGGATCGGTGCAATATCTGCCGCTGGGTCTGTTGATCGGGCTCGTTCTGGTGCTGGAATTGGTGGCGGTGTTTGGCGGCATGGCGATCAGCCCCAGCGCGGCTGGTTCCATTATAAATGCCGCGCCCGATGGTGTTACCAATACCGCCGCATTGGGCCATCTGATTTACACTGACTATGTCTTTTACTTCCAGACCGCGGGGCTGGTTCTGCTGGTCGCGATGATCGGCGCGATCGTGCTGACCTTGCGCCACCGGCCGGGCGTGCGCCGCCAATCCATCGCACAGCAGAACGCGCGCACAGTCGAAGATTCGATGGAAGTCGTGGACATCAAACCGGGGCAGGGGGCGTGATGACAATCGGGCTTGGCCAATATCTTGGCGTCGCCGCCATATTGTTCACTATCGGTGTGTTCGGCATTTTCATGAACCGGCGCAATGTGATCGTGATGCTGATGTCGATCGAGCTGATCCTGCTGGCGGTCAATATCAACCTGGTCGCCTTTTCCGCCTTTCTTGGCGATATGGTGGGACAGGTTTTCGCGCTGTTCGTTCTTACCGTGGCCGCGGCGGAAGCTGCCATCGGCCTTGCCATTCTTGTCGTCTATTTCCGTAACCGCGGCACCATCGCGGCGGAAGACGTCAATCTGATGAAAGGCTGAGGGGCCCGTCTATGTACACGGCAATTGTTTTCCTTCCGCTTCTGGGTTTTCTCATCGCCGGTCTGGGCGGACGCATCATTGGCGCGCGGCCATCAGAAATTGTGACCACGGCGTTGCTGTTCGTCTCGGCGGCGCTGTCATGCGTTGCGTTTTATGATGTTGCGCTTATGGGCCATGCGCAGATCGTGCCCGTTGGTACATGGATACACAGCGGCGATTTCGCGGTGGATTGGGTGCTGCGGATCGACAGTTTGACGGCCGTGATGCTGGTGGTGGTGACGGGCGTATCGGCGCTCGTGCATCTGTATTCCATTGGTTACATGCATGACGATCCGTCCCGCTCGCGGTTCTTTTGTTACCTGTCGCTGTTCACCTTTGCGATGTTGATGCTGGTGACGGCCAACAATTTCCTGCAGCTATTTTTTGGCTGGGAAGGGGTGGGCCTGTCGTCATACCTGTTGATCGGGTTTTGGTACAACAAGCCGTCGGCCAATGCCGCCGCGATCAAGGCGTTTGTCGTCAACCGCGTGGGCGATTTCGGGTTTGCGCTCGGTATTTACGGCATTTTCCATGTTTTTGGTACGCTGGATTTCGATACCGTGTTTGCCGCCGCGCCCGCCTTTGCGGGCAAGACATTTATGTTCGCAGGCCACAATGTCGATATTCTGACGACGCTGTGTCTGTTGCTGTTTGTTGGCGCGATGGGCAAATCGGCGCAATTTATTTTGCACACATGGTTGCCCGACGCGATGGAGGGTCCAACACCGGTCTCCGCGCTGATCCATGCCGCGACGATGGTGACGGCCGGTGTGTTTTTGGTGTGCCGCGCATCGCCCTTGTTTGAACAGGCGCCCATCGCGCTCGGCTTTGTCACCTTTATCGGTGCGACCACCGCGTTCTTTGCCGCATCGGTTGCGTTGTTCCAGAACGACATCAAACGTGTGATTGCGTATTCCACCTGTTCCCAGCTTGGTTACATGTTCGCCGCCGCCGGTGTTTCGGCCTATGGCGGGGCCATGTTCCATCTGTTCACACACGCTTTTTTCAAGGCGCTTTTGTTCCTGTCGGCGGGCGCGGTCATCACCGCCATGCACCATGAACAGGACATGCGCAAAATGGG
>JBDZUY010000019.1:7079-18499 GCA_040255365.1 Hyphomicrobiales bacterium | reverse complement strand
ATGACATTCCACGGGCCTTATCGCGGCGATCCGCATGTGCTGGAACATTGCCACGAACCGGCAAAGACGATGCTGATCCCGCTGGGCGTTCTGGCCGTGGGTGCGCTGTTTGCCGGTGCGATTTTCGAGAACCTGTTTATCGGTCACAACGCGGCCGGGTTCTGGCAGGGGGCCGTGACCGCGATTACCGGGCACGGTGCAGAAGGCCATGCCCATCTGCCGCTGGCGGTAGAGTTTGCGCCACTGGTGTTGACCATCATCGGCTTTGCCATCGCGTTTTATTATTATGTGCTGCACCCGGACATTCCGCCCAAACTCGCAGCACGCGGCGGCATGCTTTACACCTTCCTCTACAACAAATGGTACATCGACGAGCTGTATGATTTTGTGTTCGTGAAGGGTGGCCATGCGCTGGGCCGCTTCCTGTGGAAGAAGGGGGATGGCGCGGTCATTGATGGTCTTGGCCCGGATGGGGTTAGTGCCCGTGTGCTGGATACGACGCGCGCGGCCATGCGTCTGCAATCCGGTTATCTCTATCATTACGCATTCGCGATGCTGATAGGCGTGGTCGCACTCACCACATGGTTTGTGTATTGGGGAGTGACGCCATGAGCCATTGGCCACTTCTCAGCCTGATTACGTTTCTGCCGCTTGTTGGCGCGCTGTTCATACTGATCACGCGCGGGGATGGCGCGACGGTTGCGCGCAATGCCCGCATGGTTGCGCTGATCACCACGCTCATCACGCTGGTTCTGTCCATTGTGCTGTGGCTGAATTTCGACGGCTCTACGTCCGCATTCCAGTTTGTCGAAGAGCATGCCTGGCTTGGCGGCGGCATTACCTATCGCATGGGCGTGGATGGCATTTCGATGCTGTTCGTGGTGCTGACCGCGCTGTTGATGCCGTTCTGCATTCTGGCGAGTTGGGAATCGATTCAGGATCGCGTGCCCGAATACATGATCGCGTTTCTGGTTCTGGAAACCCTGATGATCGGCGTGTTCTGCGCGCTTGATCTGTTACTGTTCTATGTCTTCTTCGAAGGCGGCCTGATCCCGATGTTCATCATCATCGGTGTGTGGGGCGGCAAGCGGCGCGTCTATGCCACGTTCAAATTCTTTCTCTATACCTTGCTTGGCTCGGTGCTGATGCTGCTTGCCATCATGGCGATGTATTTCTATTCGGGCACCACCAATATCGTGACGCTGCTGCATGGCTCGCACTTCCCGCCAGCGATGCAGATATTCCTGTTCCTGGCATTCCTGGCCAGCTTTGCCGTGAAAATGCCGATGTGGCCGGTTCATACATGGCTGCCTGATGCGCATGTGGAGGCGCCGACGGCGGGCTCGGTCATTCTGGCTGGTGTTCTGTTGAAGATGGGCGGCTATGGCTTCTTGCGCTTCTCGCTGCCGATGTTTGCCAGCGCAACGGATTTTTTTGCGCCCCTGATCTTTGTGCTGTCGGTCGTGGCCATCATTTACACCTCGCTGGTCGCGCTGGCGCAGGAGGATATGAAAAAGCTGATTGCCTATTCCTCCGTTGCGCATATGGGTTTTGTGACGATGGGTATCTTCACCCTGACGCAACAGGGTCTGGATGGCGGCATTTTTCAGATGCTGAGCCACGGCATTGTTTCCAGCGCGTTGTTCCTGTGTGTTGGCGTCATCTATGACCGCATGCACACACGCGAGATTGCGGCCTATGGCGGGCTGGTCAATCGCATGCCGATTTATGCTGCGTGTTTCATGGTCTTTACCATGGCCAATGTCGGCCTTCCGGGCACGAGCGGATTTATTGGCGAGTTTTTGACCATGCTGGCGGCGTTTCAGGTCAACACCTGGGTGGCGATCTTCGCGACCACGGGCATCATCCTGTCCGCGTCCTATGCGCTTTACCTGTACCGGCGCATTGTCTTTGGCGCGCTGACCAAACCCAGCCTGCAGGCGATCAAGGATTTGTCCCCTCGCGAGATTGCGATTTTGGCACCTCTGGTCATCATCACCATTCTTATGGGCGTTTATCCCAAACCGATATTCGATGTTACCAGTGTGTCGGTCGCCAATCTTTTGAGCGAGCATAGACAGGCGCTTGTGATAGATCAGGCACCGAAAATCGCCGCAGCCGCACAGCACAAGGAGACGGCACGGTGAGCGCACTATCCGCCCAATTGCCCAATGATCTGGCCGTCATGCTGCCGGAAATTATTCTGGCGGTGAGTGCCATGCTGCTGCTGATTGTCGGCGTGTTTCGCACCGACCGTGCGATGGGCGTGGTCTCCGCGCTCGCCGTTCTGGCCATGGTGGTGGCCGGCTATGTGATGCTGTCGGCCGGTTCCGGTTCTGCCAGCGCCTTTGGCGGCAGCTTTGTGGCCGACAATTTCACGCGCTTTGCAAAGGTGCTGATCCTGCTTGGCACCATCGCCACGCTGGCCATGGCGCCAGATTTTTTCAAAGCCGCGAAGATCGACAAGTTTGAATTCCCGGTTCTGATGTTGCTTTCGACTGTGGGCATGATGCTGATGGTTTCGGCCAACAGCTTCATCGCGCTTTACATGGGGTTGGAGCTGCAAAGCCTGTCGCTTTATGTGCTGGCATCCTTCCATCGCGACTCCGTGCGGTCTACCGAAGCGGGGCTGAAATATTTTGTGCTGGGCGCGTTGGCGTCGGGCATGATGCTTTATGGCATCTCGTTCATCTATGGCTTCACCGGCACGACCCAGTTTACCGGCGTTGCTGCCGCCATTCATTCCGGCGGTGTTGGTATCGGTTTGATTGTCGGCATCGTATTTTTGATCGTCGGGCTGGCGTTCAAGATTACGGCGGTGCCGTTTCACATGTGGGCGCCTGATGTTTATGAAGGCGCCCCCACACCCATTGCCGCGTTTTTCATGATGTCACCAAAGGTGGCGGCGATGGTGCTATTCGTGCGCACCATGCTGATCGCCTTTCCCGGCGCGGTTGACGAATGGCGCCAGATCATTGTGGTGATCTCTGTGCTGTCGATGGCGCTTGGCGCGTTTGCTGCGATTGGCCAGAAAAATATCAAACGCATGATGGCTTATAGCTCCATCGGTCATATGGGTTATGCGCTGCTGGGTCTGGCGGCGGGCACGACGGCGGGTATGCAGGGCGTGCTGATCTATCTGATGTTCTATCTCATCACCAATGCGGGCGTGTTTGTTTGCATTTTGCTGATGAAGCGCGATGGTCAGCAGGTCGAAGCGATTTCCGATCTTGCCGGTCTGTCGCACAAGCGGCCGGTGCTTGCCTTTTCCCTTGGCGTGATGATGTTCAGCCTTGCGGGTATTCCACCCTTGGCCGGATTCTTTGCGAAATGGTACGTGTTCCTCGCTGCCATTCAGGCGCATCTGTATGGGTTGGCAATCATCGGTGTTCTGGCGAGTGTGGTGGGCGCCTATTATTATCTGCACGTCGTCAAGGTGATGTATTTCGATAGCCCGGTGCCGACAATTGAAGGCAGGCTGGGCGCGCGCATGAACATTGTTCTTGCCGCCTCCGTCGTCTTTACCCTGGGCTTTGTTGCTGGCGCAGCACCGCTGGTAGCGGCGGCAACGACGGCGGCGCAAGCCTTACTGCCGTGAGCATGGATGCAGGCTGGCCCGCAGGCTATGCAAAGCAACATTTCGAAACGATTGATTCCACCAATGAAGAGGCGCGCCGCCGTGCATTGGCGGGCGAGGCGGGGCCTATCTGGCTTTATGCTGATATGCAAAGTGCCGGGCGCGGACGGCGCGGGCGCACATGGGTTTCGCCCAATGGCAATCTGTTCGCCACGCTTTTGCTGCGCCCCGATAAACCGCCGGCCGAATGTGCGCAGCTTTCGTTTGTGACCGCGCTGGCGCTCAGTGATGCGCTGGCGTCGCTGGCACCGCGCGCCGCGTTCAAACTGAAATGGCCCAATGATGTGCTGGCCGATGGCAAGAAAATCTCCGGCATATTGCTGGAGTCCGCCAGCGGTTCCGGCGGCGCTGCACCATGGCTGGCGATTGGTGTTGGCGTCAATTTGGCCACGCACCCGGCCGATACGCCATACCCGGCCACCGCGCTTGGCGCCTATGGCGCGGTGGCCACGCCGGACGCGGCGCTGAGCCAACTCGCGAGCAGCTTTGCGAAATGGTATGACATCTGGGCGCGCGATGGTTTTGCCCCCATTCGCGATGGCTGGCTGGCGCGCGCAAGCGGTTTGGGCCAGCGCATCACGGCGCGGCTTTCAACCGAGGAGGCGAGCGGCGTGTTTGAAGGCATAGACGATGGCGGCGCATTGATCCTGCGCCAGGCGGGCGGCAAAATTCGCACCATTGCCGCTGGTGATATTTTTTTCGGGGGATGAGGGTTCGTCATGCTGCTTGCCATTGATGCCGGCAATACCAACATCGTGTTTGCTGTTTATGACGGCACCAATATTCGTGCCGAATGGCGCGCGATTACCAAAACCGCGCGCACGTCCGATGAATATGCCGTTTGGCTCAGCCAGCTTCTGGCGCTGGAGGGGCTTTCGTTCGCGGATTTGAGCAATGCCATCATCGCCACCGTTGTTCCCGCGACATTGTTTGATCTGCGCGCGCTGTGCCGTAACTATCTCAAATGCGAACCGCTGATTGTGGACAGCGCGATGGATCTGGGAATCGGGATCAATGCCGACCGGCCATCCGCAGTGGGTGTGGACAGGCTTTGCAATGCGGTGGCGGCGCATGAGCGTTACAAGGGCGCGGTGATCGTTGTCGATTTCGGCACCACGACAAATTTTGACATCGTCGCCGAGAATGGTGATTTCGATGGCAGCGTTCTGGCACCCGGCGCCAGCCTTTCCATTGAAGCCCTGCATCAGGCCGCGGCCATGTTGCCGCGTGTTGCCATTCATCGTGTGCAAAAAGTAATCGGGCGCGATACCGTTCCCGCCATGCAATCCGGTATTTATTGGGGCTATGTCGGCCTTATTGGCGGGCTGATTGACCGCATCAAGGAAGAATATGGAAAACCGATGAGTGTGGTGGCGACCGGCGGGCTGGCACATCTGTTTCAACCCGACATTCCAACCATCGATCATGTCGATCCTGATTTGACCATTCGCGGACTGATGCAGATTTATTATCGCAACGCCGCAAAGCGCGCGAAGCCCGCCGCCTGATGGCATCTTCCAAAAAAGACAATGAGCTTGTGCTGCTTCCACTTGGCGGCGCGGGCGAGATTGGCATGAATTTCAACGCCTATGGCTTTGGCCCGGCGCACAATCGCAAATGGATCATCGTGGATTGCGGCGTGCTGTTCGGGCGCGAGGGCACGACACCTGGCATTGACCTGATCATGCCCGACATCCGCTTTCTGGAAGAGCAGGCGGAAAATGTTCTGGGCATGGTGCTGACCCATGCGCATGAAGATCACATCGGCGCCATCGGCCATTTGTGGCCCAAGCTGCGCTGCCCCGCTTATGCGACGCCGTTTACCGCGCGGTTGATGCAGGACAAGCTGATCGAAGCGGGCATTGCCGATGAATTGCGCGTCAACATTGTGCAGCTTGGCGGCGAACTGACGCTTGGCCCGTTCGAGATTTCATTTCTGTCGATTACCCATTCCATTCTGGAACCCAATGCGCTGGCGATCCGCACGCCGCTGGGCAATGTCGTGCATACCGGCGATTGGAAGATTGATCCCGATCCGCTGATCGGCAAGGCGACCGATGAAAACGCATTCAAGGCGCTGGGCGATGAGGGCGTGCTTGCGATGGTGTGCGATTCCACCAACGCACTCAGCGCGGGCCATTCCGGTTCGGAAGCGAGCGTGCGCGAAAGCCTGACCGAACTGATCGGCACGTTGAAGGGGCGGGTGGCCGTCACCGGGTTTGCCTCCAACGTCGCGCGGCTGGAAACGATTGTGAAAGCCGCGCATGTGCATGGCCGCTCGGTCGCGCTGGTTGGCCGCTCCATGCACCGCATTGTCGGTGCCGCGCGCGAGACGGGGTATCTGAAAGATTTGCCGCCGCTGGTCAGCGAAGAAGAAGCCGCCGAATTGCCCGCGCAGAACGTGCTTTATCTTTGCACCGGCAGTCAGGGCGAAGCGCGCGCCGCACTGTCACGCATTGCCGAAGGCGATCATCAAAACGTGTCCTTGGGGCCGGGCGATACGGTGGTGTTTTCCTCGCGCATCATTCCAGGCAATGAGTTGTCGATCTTTGCCTTGCAAAACAGGCTGGCGGCGTTGGGCGTCGAAGTTATTACCGAGAAAGATCATTTCGTGCATGTGTCGGGCCATCCTTGCCGCGATGAGCTGGCACAGATGTATCGCTGGGTGCGCCCGCGCATTGCGGTGCCAGTGCATGGCGAATTGCGTCACATGACGGCACATGCGCGACTGGCAAAATCATTGCAGGTGCCTGAAGCAGTGGTGATCGAGAACGGGCAGATGCTGCGCCTTGCGCCGGGCCGCGCCGAAATTATCGACGAGGTGCCATCTGGCCGGCTTTATCTGGACGGCCGGATTTTGGTCGATGAAGCGGCCAGCCATGGCCGCGACCGCCGGGCGATGGCGTTTGCTGGCTTCATCGGCGTGACATTTGGCATCAACAAAAAAGGCCATGTCGCCAGCGAGGTGGCGCTGTTTTGTGAGGGCGTACCGGAGGTTCTGCATGAAAGCCTGCGGCTGGCGGCAGAAGAAACCCTGCGCCGATACAACCCGAAAAAGACCGATGAAGAGGGGCTGAAGGAACAGGTGCGCCGCGCCGTGCGCAAGGCGGCCCATAATGGATGGGGCAAAAAGCCCATCACGCGGGTCGAAGTGGTGTGGGTGTAGTGGTGCGAATTTCCTCCCCCGTTTACGGGGGAGGGGAACCGCGAAGCGGTGGAGGGGGGATAACGCCGCGTGTGCCCCCTCCGCCTCGCGAATGCTCGGCACCTCCCCCGTAAACAGGGGAGGAAAAACGGGTTGAGACTTGTTCTGGGCGGTACGGACTCTATTCTGGTGCCGAACAGCAATCAGAACGGGGAACACCATGATCGGCCGGTTGAACCATGTCGCCATCGCGACGAAAGACATCAAGAAAGCCGCCGCGATCTATCGCGATACGCTGGGCGGCAATGTTTCGGGCGAGGTGGCCCAGCCCGATCACGGTGTAACCACGGTGTTTGTCGATCTGGGCAACACCAAGATCGAGTTGCTCGAACCGCTGGGCGAAAATTCGCCGATTGCAAAATTTCTCGAAAAAAATCCGAATGGCGGCATGCATCATGTCTGCTACGAGGTGCCTGATATCCACGCTGCCGTCGCGCAAATGAAAAGAGCGGGTGCCACCATCACCGGCACGGGCGAACCGCGCATCGGTGCGCATGGCAAGCCAGTGGTGTTCCTGCACCCGAAGGATTTCGTCGGCACGCTTGTCGAACTCGAACAAGCCTGAACTGGTGATGCCATCATTGGAACATGAAATTGTTTATTGGGCTGCGGTCGGCGGCGCGTTTATTATTCTGTGGTGGATGACGTTCTTTATTCTGCTGCCCATCGGCATGTACGATGAAGATGATCCGCCGGGGCAGTTCACGCCCGGTGCCGTGCCCAAACCAAAAGCCGAGCGCACGCCGCCGCGTCTGACCATTCGCACAAAGATGGGGCTGGCGACATTCATTGCCGCTGCGCTGTGGTGCGGCTTTTACAGCCTAGTCCTGACCGGCGTGATCCGGCTTTAAAGCGCAATCCGGAAAAGTGGAAACCGGTTTTCCGTTAGATTGCACGACAAATCAGGATTCCAAAGTTCAGGCGCATCATAACGGTACATAGAAAAGGCCGGTTGCCCGGCCTTTTCATCCGCCTTCGCGGAAACTCTCCCCAAACTTGGCCGTTCTTTGTGGCCGTTTCTGTGTGACCAGAAACCTTCTGTTTATGAGGCTCATACATACTGAAAAACCATGACGTTGTCACGTAATTAGTGGGTGGATGATGGCTCGTCGTACGCAAGATTATTCTGAGGCGAAGGGCCGGCGAAAATTCCCCTTCCGGGCGGCTTTCGCGGCGATTTCCTACTGTCTTTTGGCGCCATTGCTGGGCGGTATGCTGGCTGTCGGTAGCCCGGATATTGTCCGTGCTGCGCCTGATCCGATCCTGATGGGGCCGTCAGCGCCCGATGGTCCCTGTTATACGGGCGGTTCCCACGCCGATTATGTTGGCGGCACGGATGTGAATGGCAATCCGGTGGTGTCTGCCGATGCGGAAAGCCCGTTTCATGTGCGCCTGCAAAGCGAAACCGTGCGGCCCGAATTGCGCAGCCATAACAGGGCGATCCGCGATACCCAGGTGCTGGTCCATGTGGATGGGTTGGCGCAGGCCGTGAACCCGCCGCCCGCTTGCCCGCCGCCGCCTCAGCATTAAGCGCGTTATTCGGCCTGTCTTGACTTGGGACAGCGCGCCGCCGACGCTTCAGCCATGGTGGGTTCGGCGTATCGCGTGGGCTTTGCGGCTCTTTTGGGTGTTTGCGTCAGTTTGGGCGCGAGCGCGCCTGCATTCGCCAAAAGTTCAAATGTCTGGCGCATCACCAAAACCCATTGGTCGGCCGCCGATGAAAAAGGCTTTGGCGATTTCGTCCAGGCGATTGGCGAAAGCATTTGCAGTTCGTCGGAAAGCTGTCTGCGCAATCCCGCCAACCCCTATCGCCATCTGGATCCGCGCGGGTTCGACATCGATGCTGATTGCGCGAAATGGCCCTATATGTTGCGCGCCTATTATGCCTGGCATAACGGCTTGCCGTTCAGCATCGTCAATGCGGTCAGCGGCAAGGGCGGTGACATCCGCTATTCCAAAACGGCGAACCGCGCCGTCTCACGCCATGATTTCATCGACCACGGCAAGGGCATAAACGGGCCGCGCGCCGTGCGCGAAACCATCAATTCGGTGTATTCGGCGACCTATCGCACCGATGCGCGTGAGAGCAAGGGCGTGCTGTCGGATTTTTATTCGCCCGCGCTGCAACCGGGCTCCATTCGTCCGGGCACGATTGTCTATGACATCAATGGGCATGTCGGCATCATCTACAAGGTCGATGCGGATGGCCGCGCCTATTACATGGATGCGCATCCCGATTTTTCGGTGTCGCGCAGTGTTTATGGCGCGCAATTCGGCCAAAGCCCGGCGCGGCTGGGCGGCGGTTTCAAAAACTGGCGGCCCTTTGTGTTGAAAGGCGCGCGCCGCAACGCGGCCGGTGATTACATCGGCGGCAAGATGGTGTTTGCGGAAAATGACGCCATCTCCGATTTTTCGCTGGTTCAATATACCGGCACAGAACCTAACCCGAAGGACGATGTGAAGAAGGCGGTGTTCGACTATAATGGTGTGCCGCTGGGTTTTTATGAATATGTGCGGGTTGCGGTATCGGGCGGCAAGATGACATTCAACCCGATCTATGAATTGCACATGACGATGAAAACCCTGTGCAATGATTTGAAAGACCGCGCGCAATATGTCGATCAGGCGATTGCCGAGCGGTTGCAGAACAAGGCGCACCCGCCGCGGCTGCCGGATAACATTTACGGTTCGTCGAATGTGGAGTGGGAAACCTATTCCACGCCGTCGCGCGATGCGCGCATCAAGGCTGCGTTCCAGCAATTCTATCGCGACATGAAAGACATGATCGGCATGTGGGTCAATCGCGACAAGCGCGTGGTCTATGACGGCCAGTTTTTGAAACGCGATTTGGCGGAGGCGTATGCGCAGGAATCCAAAGCCTGCACCATCACCTATCTCAGCTCGGATAAGCGGCCCGTGCCGATCACGTTCGATGACATGGCACACCGGCTCTATCGGTTGTCGTTCGATCCCTATGATTGCATCGAGCGGCGCTGGGGTGCGAGCGGCAAAGAGGCGGATTCCTGCCCCGATGGGCGCAGCAAAACCCGCTGGTATGAGGCCGAGCAGCGCCTGCGCAATCAGTCTGACCGGACCTATGACGTGAGCATGAATTTCTCGGTCAGCGATCTGGAAGATCACAAGCTGGGCACGGGGATCGACGATCCGCCGCCGGTTGATGTGAAATCCCTGATTGACGGCATTGGCCCGCAGGTCAGCTTTGAAGGCATGACCCCGGTGGGTCATTAAGCCCGGCATTAAACCGCCTTAACATGCGGGCACAATTGCCCTTGGCGTTCCGATTCCATATGAAGGTGTGAGACACACCACGCTTTTTGGATTCGCCGTGCCATGCGCCTTTCCCGTTATTTTCTGCCCGTTCTGAAGGAAACCCCGTCCGAGGCGCAAATCGTCTCTCACCGGCTGATGCTGCGCGCCGGTCTGGTGCGCCAGGAAGCGGCGGGCATCTATGCCTGGCTGCCAATGGGCTTCAAGGTTTTGAAGAAGATTGAGGCCATTGTGCGCGACGAGATGGACAAGTCCGGCGCCATCGAGATTCTGATGCCGACCTTGCAGCCCTCTGATCTGTGGAAAGAGACGGGGCGCTATGACGCCTATGGGCCGGAGATGCTGCGCATCAAGGACCGTCACGACCGCGAGTTGTTATATGGGCCGACCAACGAAGACATGGTGACGGAAATTTTCCGTGCCTATGTGAAATCCTACAAGGCGTTGCCGCTGAACCTTTATCACATCCAGTGGAAATTCCGCGACGAGGTGCGTCCGCGTTTTGGCGTGATGCGTGGCCGCGAATTTCTGATGAAGGATGCCTATTCCTTTGACGTGGACAAGGAGGCGGCGCGCAAATCCTATAACCGGATGTATGTCGCGTATTTGCGCCTGTTCTCGCGCATGGGGTTGAAGACAATTCCGATGCGCGCCGAAACCGGGCCGATTGGTGGTGATCTTTCCCATGAATTCATTGTGCTGGCCAAGACGGGCGAGAGCCAGGTCTATCTGCACGAAGATCTGGTTGATATGCCCATACCGGGCGAAGATGTGTATGCACAGGATGATCTGGAACCGATCATCCGTGAACGGACGAATCTCTATGCGGCTACCGAAGACGTCCATGAACAGGCGCGGTTCGAGGCCGAAGTGCCTGAGGCCAAGCGGCTGAGCGCGCGCGGCATCGAAGTGGGGCAGGTGTTTTATTTCGGTGACAAATATTCGGTGCCGATGAAGGCCAGCGTGACCGGTCCCGACGGCAAGGATGTGCCCGTTCATGGCGGGTCCTATGGCGTGGGCGTGTCGCGACTGGTGGGCGCGATCATCGAAGCCAGCCATGATGATGCCGGTATCATCTGGCCCGAACCGGTGGCGCCATTCGATGTTGCGATTGTGAATTTGAAGGCCGGTGATGCGGCGACGGATGCGGCCTGCGAAGAACTGTATGCAAAGCTGGGCGCTGCGGGGCGCGACGTGCTCTATGACGACACGAATGAGCGGCCCGGTGCGAAATTTGCCAAGATGGATTTGATCGGCATCCCGCATCAGATCGTGGTGGGCCCGCGCAGT
>JBDZUY010000019.1:0-6979 GCA_040255365.1 Hyphomicrobiales bacterium | reverse complement strand
GGGAATTTGAGGCGTAAGCCATGACAAAAAAGACATCTGCGAAGACCAAGGCACCTGCCAAGATAAAAACCTATAAATGGGATCCGGCTGAACACATCAAAACCGAAAAAGATGTGGCGGCCTATTTGAACGCTGCGTTGGAAGATGGTGATACGGCGCTCATCGCGGAAGTTCTGGGCAATATCGCGCGTTCAAAAGGCATGGCCGCGATTGCAAAGAAAACCGGCCTTGGCCGCGAAAGCCTGTATAAGGCCTTGTCCAAAGACGGAAACCCAAAGATCGGCACAGTCCTCAAAGTCGTTCAGGCCCTGGGCCTCAAGCTGAAAGTGGCCGCCTGAATGCCTGAACCCCGCCACCCCTTCGGCCGCAACACTGGCGGTGCGCCATCGCCCGCGCGCGCATCTGCGCAGTCATCGGCAGCGCCCCCCAATGGCGCGCCCGCACGCAAACCGGGCGCGGCAACGCGGCCTTTCGCAGCCTTTGAATGGATGATTGCGGCGCGTTACTTACGCTCCAAACGCAAAGAGGGGTTTGTCTCCGTCATCTCGATCATTTCGCTGATCGGTATCGCGCTGGGGGTGGCGACCCTCATCATTGTGATGGCGGTAATGAACGGTTTCCGTCACGAACTTCTGCAACGCATATTGGGGCTGAACGGCCATGTCGTTGTGCAGGCGCTGGATTCCAACCTGCCAGATTATGATGCGGTGGCCGCCCGCGTGCGCAAGGTGAACGGTGTTGTCCGCGTCGCGCCGATTATTGACGGTCAGGTGATGGCCACCGCCAATGGCGCAAATTCCGGCGTGCTGGTGCGCGGTATGCGCCGCGCCGATCTGGAAAAACTGAAAGAGGTATCCAGCACCCTGTCCAGCGGTGCGCTGGCAAGGTTTCAGGGCGGCGATAGCGTGATTATCGGTGCGCGGCTGGCTGACAAATTGCGCATTGTGCCGGGCATGGACATCACCCTGATTGCACCGGAGGGCGATGTCACCCCGTTCGGCACAACGCCGCGCATCAAGACTTATAAAGTCGCAGGCACATTTCGCATCGGTATGAGCGAGTATGACGCGACCTATGTGTTCATGCCGCTGGCCGAGGCACAGCTCTATTTCAACATGCCCAATCTGGTCAGCGGCATCGAAGTGATGGTGGCCAATCCCGATCAGGTGAAGGATATGGTCAACCCCATCGGTGCGGCGGCGGGCCCGGCCATGCGGATTATTACATGGCAGGACATCAACTCATCGCTGTTCGGCGCGCTGGAGGTGGAACGCAATGTGATGTTCCTGATCCTGACGCTCATCATTCTGGTGGCGGCGCTGAATGTTGTGTCCGGTCTTATCATGCTGGTGAAGGACAAATCCGGCGACATTGCAATTTTGCGCACAATGGGCGCGACACGCGGCGCGGTGATGCGCGTGTTTTTGATTGCGGGCACATCTATCGGGGTGATCGGAACCTTCCTGGGTTTCATCATTGGCGTGCTGTTCTGTAGCAACATTGAAAATATCCGCCAGTTCCTGTCC
Source organism: Hyphomicrobiales bacterium (assembly GCA_040255365.1). GTDB lineage: Bacteria > Pseudomonadota > Alphaproteobacteria > Micropepsales > Micropepsaceae > Rhizomicrobium. The sequence continues at coordinate 5,453 of JBDZUY010000019.1, read as the reverse complement.
TCGCTCACCGGCACGCAGCTATTCAATCCGGAAATCTATTTCCTTAGCCGCATGCCAGCGGAGATGAACCCGCATGAAGTGGTCTTGGTTGTGCTGATGGCGTTGTTCCTGTCGCTGCTGGCGACGCTTTATCCGTCGTGGCGCGCGGCCAAGCTCGATCCGGTAGAGGCGCTGCGCTATGAGTGACGGCGGTTTCACGGCGATGCGCTTACAAGGGGTTTCGCGCGTCTATGGACAGAGCGATGGCGCGCTCGAAATTTTTTCCAATGTCAGTTTGACTTTGCGGCCCGGCGAATTGGTGGCGCTGGTCGGGCCCTCGGGTTCCGGTAAATCATCCTTGCTGCATATGGCGGGCCTGCTCGAAGCGCCCAGCGCGGGGCAGGTGTTTGTCGGCGGCGCATCTGTCGCAACCTTGAGCGAGCAGGAGCGCACGCGCCTGCGCCGTGACACAATCGGCTTTGTCTATCAGGCGCACCATCTGCTGGCGGAATTTGATGCGCTGGAAAATGTGATGATGCCGCAATTGATCGCGGGCAAATCGCGCAAGGCAGCCGATGTTGAGGCCCGCCGTTTGCTGACCATGCTGGGTCTGGCCAAGCGACTGGATCACCGGCCCTCGCAGCTTTCGGGTGGGGAGCAGCAACGCGTCGCGATTGCACGCGCGCTGGCCAACAGACCGGGCATCCTTTTGGCCGACGAGCCGACGGGAAACCTCGATCCGCGCACGGCGGGCGGGGTGTTTGATGCGCTGGTCAATATGGTGCGCGCCGAAGGGCTGGCCGCCCTGGTGGCGACGCACAATATCGAGCTTGCCGCCAAGATGGACCGCACACTGATGTTGCAGGACGGTCTGTTGATCGACGGCACAAAGGTTCACGCCGGGCAGTAATCCTTTGATTTTGCTTTGCTTACGGCGGCGCGAACGTGGCCGTTCAAAATGTTCTCTTTGTGTTCTTGACAGAACAAATAAAGAACATATATCGTTTCCGTCCAACGATGGAGGCGGCAATGAATGTATGGATCAAAGATATAGCGGCGTGTGCGGGGTTGGTTTTCTTCTTCTGCTGTTCGTTCGTTCTGGCCACGGTGGCGCAGGCAATGGTGCTCGCCGCCTGACCTGACCGGGCAAACCTTTCTGGGGATACGCGGATTTGCGGGTCGCGCCGGGTTGGCCCCATGCGGATACTCCCAAACGTAAAGACAAGCGGGAATCGGCCGGATCATGGCGAATACGCGCAAACCCACAGGCCCAGGTGGCCTCGCAGGCTTTGTTCATTTGCGGGTGAAAAGCGCATTCTCGCTTCTGGAAGGGGCGGTGCGGCCCCATGAACTGGCCGCTCTTGCCTATGATGGGGGCATGCCGGCCGTCGCGGTCACGGACGTCAACAATCTGTTCGGTGTGTTCGAGATCAGCGATGCCGTGGCCAAGCGCGGGGTGCAGCCGATTGTGGGCGCGCTGTTGCCGGTCGATCTTGATGCCGTGGTCAGCACCTCGGTGCAGATGGTCCGGCGCAAGCCTTCTTCCATTGCGCTTCTGGTGCAAAATCAGGAGGGCTACAAAAACCTCTCCAAACTTCTCAGCGCCTCTTATCTGGATGCCGAAGCGGGCGACTGGCCGCATGTGAAAGCAGACCTTTTGGCCAAACATACCGATGGGCTGATCGCGCTGACCGGCGGGCCGGGCGGGCCGGTGAACCGCCTGCTTGTTGATGGCCAACCCGAAGCGGCCGGCGAAATGGTGGCCCGGCTTCAGACGATGTTTGGCGACCGGCTCTATATCGAATTGCAGCGTCATGGCCTGCCCGAAGAACGCGGCGCCGAAGACGGGCTGATCGACATTGCCTATGACAAGGGCGTGCCGCTGGTTGCCACCAATGATGTGCATTTCGGCGGCGCGGACATGTATGAGGCGCATGATGCGCTGATGTGCATTGCCGATGGCGCCTATGTTTCACAGGAAGACCGGCGGCGGCTGACGCGCGAGCATCGCTTCAAAAGCGCCAGCGAAATGATCGCGCAATTCGCCGATCTGCCAGAGGCAATTGAGAACACGCTGGAAATTGCCAAGCGTTGTGCGTTCCGGCCCAAGAAGCGCAATCCCATTTTGCCAAAGTTTGAACCGGAATCCGGTCTGAGCCCGGTGGACGAATTGAAGGCGCAGGCCGAGGCGGGGCTGGCGCGCAAGCTGGAAGAACATGGTCTGTATGTGGACAGGAATGTCTATGACGAACGGCTGGCCTATGAGCTGGGCGTCATCAACGGCATGGATTTTCCCGGTTACTTCCTGATCGTGTCTGACTTTATGAAATGGACGCGTGCGCAAGGTATCCCCGTTGGCGTGCGCGGGTCGGGCGCAACCTCGCTGGTGGCGTGGGCGCTGGATATTACCAATCTGGACCCGTTGCGGTTTGGCCTGTTGTTCGAACGGTTTTTGAATCCCGAACGTATCTCGATGCCGGACTTTGATATCGATTTCTGTCAGGAACGGCGCGACGAGGTGGTGCATTATGTGCAGCACAAATATGGCGTGGACCGGGTGGCGCATATCATTGCGCTAGGTTCGCTGCAGGCACGTGCTGCAGTGCGCGATGTCGGGCGTGTGTTGCAAATGCCGCTGGGGCTTGTGGACCGCATCGCCAAGCTGATCCCCAATCCGCCGGGCAAGCCGGTGTCATTAAAAGAGGCGATCGAAAGCGAGCCGCGCCTGCGTGAAATCGCCGAGGCTGAGCCGATTGCGCAGCGCCTGTTCTCGGTCGTCAGCAAGATCGAAGGGCTTTACCGCCACGCCTCCACCCATCCCGCAGGCGTGGTGATCGGCGACCGGCCACTGAACGAAATCGTGCCGCTTTATCGCGACCCGCGTTCGACAATGCCTGTGACGCAGTTTGATTATGAAGACGCAGAGAAATCCGGGCTGGTGAAGTTCGACTTTCTGGGCCTGAAAACACTCACCGTCATCGCCAAGGCCGAGGCCTTGCTAAAGCGGCGCGGCGTTTCCGTGCGCACGCAGAGCATTGATTTTGACGATGCAGGCACGTTTGAAATGCTGGCGCGCGGCGAAAGCGTTGGCGTGTTTCAGCTCGAAGGCGCCGGTATGCGCGATCTGATGCGCAAGATGAAGCCTGACCATATCAACGATCTGGTCGCGCTGGTGGCGCTTTACCGGCCGGGCCCGATGGATTCGATCCCCAAATACATTGCCTGCAAACGCGGACGTGAGGCACCGGAATATCTGCATCCTGCGCTGGAGCCGATCCTGAACGAGACGTTTGGCGTGATGACGTATCAGGAAGATGTGATGCGCATCGCCCGCGAACTGGGCGGCTACACGATGGGCGAGGCCGATTTGCTGCGCCGCGCGATGGGCAAAAAGATTGTCTCGGAAATGGCCAAGCACCGGGACCGTTTTTTGAAAGGTGCAGGCGAGCATGGTGTGTTGCCACACATTGCCGAACAGATTTTTGATCAGGCTGCAAAATTTGCGGGCTATGGTTTCAACAAGGGGCATGCCGCGGCCTATGCGCAGGTCGCCTATCAGACCGCGTTTTTGAAGGCGAATTATCCGGTCGAATTTCTGGCCGCGTCGATGACCCTGGATATGACGGTTACCGACCGGTTGAATATCTTCCGTCAGGAAGCGCAAAGGCTGAACATTCGCGTGCTCTCGCCGGACATCAATGTCTCGCAGCCGGAGTTCACCTGCGATCACGACAAAAGCGTGATTTATTATGCGCTGGCCGCGGTGAAGGGCGTCGGCAAACAGGCGATGGAGCATGTCGTGCAATTGCGCAAGGATGGCGGCCCGTTCCGCAGCATCGCTGATTTTGCGCGCCGCGTGGATCCGAAACTGGTCAACAAGCGCTGTTTTGAAAGTCTGGTGCGCGCGGGCGCGTTTGACGGGCTGAACCCGAACCGCCGCCAATTGGTGGAATCGTCCGACATTATTCTGGGCGATGCGGCGCGCAGTGCGCGCGAACGCGAAAGCGGGCAGGTCTCGCTGTTCGGCGAAACCATCGACGATGTGGATGATCTGCCGCTTGTGCCGATTGATGACTGGCTGCCGCATGAACGGTTGGGCGAAGAATTCAACGCGGTGGGCTTTTATCTGTCCGGCCATCCGCTCGATGGCTATGAAGCGGCGCTGAAACGGCTCGGCGCTGTGACTTATGCGGCGTTGCTGGAAGATCAGCGGCGTTCCGCATTTCGTGTTGTGCTTGCCGGGACGATCATCAAGAAACAGGAGCGGCGCGGCCGCAACGATCAGCCTTATGGATTCATCTCGATGTCCGATCCCACGGGCATGTTTGAGGTGATGGTGTTTTCCGAAGTGCTGGTGGCGGCGCGGCCCTTTCTGGAGGGCGGCAAATCCATTTTGCTGACGGCGGTTGCCGAATGGAGCGAAGACGAGTTGAAACTGCGCGCCATTGCGGTGGCCGATCTGGACAAATCGGCAGCCAATGCTGGCGAAGGTTTGCGCGTCTATCTGGAAGATGCGCGCCCGCTGAATGCCATCGCCACGCATTTGCGTGAACCGGGCAAGGGGATTGTCACCTTGATCGTGCCCGGCTCTGATGGTCAGGAGGTTGAGATCAAGCTGGCAAAGAAGCACCAGATTTCGCCCGCGCTGCGCGGTGCGATCAAATCACTGCCGGGGGTTTCGACAGTCGAGGCAGTTTAGTACCGGTCTGCTTGCGAAGTTCAGATGCGCCTTCGCCCTCACTCCGGTTTGGGCGTATTTTTCATGGATGCGATGAACTGTGCATAATCCGCATAATCGCGATGCTCCACGATCTTGCCCTTTTCGATCCGCAGGATGGTGCTGAACGGCATAACGGTTTTGACGACTCGGCCATCATCCAGTTTCAACGCCCAATCAAGCGAGCCTTCAAAAATCGCGTAATTCCCCGCGAAGTAACTGCGAAGTTTTTGAAAACGCATGTAGTCAATGGATGCGTAGCCGTCGCAGAACAGTTTTATCACCGCGGGCTTGCCGTGCTGAATCACGCCGCCGAACACCAGCTCGGCTGTGCCATCACGAAAGCTTGCGTTATCCGCGAGCAATGGATCGATGGTGTTCCAATCACGGGCGATATAGGCGGTGAAATATTTCTCACCGATTTGCTGTGTTGTTTGGGTTGCTTCGGAATATTTTTGACCCGCCGCGAATGTGGGCCTGGCTGTAAGCGCAGATGTGGCAACAAACAGCGAGAAAACGATGACAATCGATTTGCGCATTTTGCACCTTCAATATGTTGGCTGGGGGCGGAACATGAGCCCCCACGAAAACCATAGCGGTAGCAGAGGAAACGGCCCGCCGCTCTCACACATGCGTGATGCAGAACGGGGTTGCTCAACACGCAAGGCACAAAAAATTGCGCTTGCGAAGTTCTAGAGCATCAATGCGTTCCTTTGGAATCGCATTGATGCTCTAAACTCTTTATTTGGCCGCAACT
>JBDZUY010000053.1:0-13158 GCA_040255365.1 Hyphomicrobiales bacterium | reverse complement strand
CCAGTGCCGCCGCCCAGCAACAGCCCGAACAACCCGGCTGGCCGCAACCGATGCATACCAATCCCATTCTTGGACATGTCTATCTCAATCAAAACGAATTTCGTACCGGCAATGGCAATGATTCCTACCGCTGGGAAGGTGAGGGTTGGTATGGCGGAAATCTGAACCGCGCATGGTTCAAGACCGAAGGCGATGTGAACACCAAAACAGGTGCGCTTGAAGACGGTGAAGCACAGGCGCTGTATTCTCGCGCCATCTCCGAATTTTTCGATTTGCAGGCTGGCGTTCGTTACGATGTCGGTCCGGTGCCATCGCGCGGCTGGGCTGTAATTGGTGTGGAAGGATTGGCGCCGTATTTCTTTGAAGTTGGCGCGCACGCCTTTGTCAGCAATGGCGGGCACATGGCCGCCCGGTTCGAGGCCAGTTACGATCTGCTGATAACACAACGGCTGGTTTTACAGCCGCAGGCCGAAATGAATTTCTATTCCAAATCCGATGCATCGCGCCATGTCGGTTCCGGGCTTGGCGATATCGATGCGGGGTTGCGGTTGCGCTATGAATTTACCCGCAAATTCGCGCCCTATATTGGCGTGACCTATGAAAGCAAATTCGGCAAGACCGCCGATTTCGCGCGGGCGCATGGCGAGACGGTCCATCAAGTGCGGTTTGTAGGGGGTATCCGGGTCTGGTTCTAAGCGGCGATCAGATAGATGTGCTGGTGCAGGAAATCATGGTGGGTATGGCGGGCAGACAATTCTTTATCTGCCCGCGCATATTGCAGGGCACGCATTACACGTTGATGTAGCCTGCGGGCTCAATTTCCGCATCGACCTCAAGCACGCGCAACTCGCGCCGGTTTCCGCGGCCGTCCAGCCAGGCCATTTTGTGCCCTTTGGTCAGCCCGATCAGCGCGGCACCGATGGGCGTCAGAATCGAAATCTTGCCCGCCATCGGGTCGGCCTCATTGGGGAACACCACCTGAACTTTGCGCTCACGCCCCGTGCTTTCATCACGGAACAGAACGGGCGTGCCAATCCCGACCGCCTTTTGCGTGCCGTGCCGTGCAAGGGTTGCGCGGTCAAGCTCACGCAGCAGCAACTCCGCCGCGATGGGAGAGGCTTTCATGCCGGTCTGCCCGATATTGTGCAGGCGTTCGAAATCCGACGGCGAAATATAGACCGGCGGCAATTGTGCAGAGTGATTCATATCATCCTCCTGTTATGCGGCGTCGGGGCCGCTATCATGCGGGTCTGGTGACGGAACGCGTTGCGCTGAAAAATTATGTGTTGCACGGCGTTGCCGCCTTGCGAGTGGCAGAATGGTTTTGAACGACAACCGCTCCATCGGCGTAACCAGACGGAACACGCCGTCATCATCGATAAACGGCATGCGATCATTGATACGCAGACCCAAAAGCGCGGCGCCAAGCCGGGTGAGCACAGACAATTGCTTTGCGTCGTCCTGGCAATCCGCCGGATAGCTAAGCTGACAGGGCCGGTTTGGCGAATCCCAATCCACGTTGAAATGCACCCAATCATTCATGGCGATGGTGTCGGCTGGCAAAGCCTCGGGTGCGCAAACATGCGCCCGCTGCAATTCCGACATCAAAAAGGGCGCGTTGGGATGACGCTCAGCAAGCGCGGCGCGCACCGTGGATAGCAGGGGCGGCATTTGCGATGCCGACAGAAAAAGCGCGGGCAATGGAGGAAACATCTGCACACCTCATGGGCTTTCGCATCCGCGGCAAAGGGCTCGCAGATGACATTGGCGAAAATTTTGAAAAAAAGTTCCGTTCCCGGACGCGTAAAAAAACGGCGTCCGGGCTAATCGCCTGAGTGCAGGCGGCCCGCGCGAAGTGTGGATCGGCGTGAATTCTGGAACATCATGACTGATATGTAGCTACATATATTTAAAGTTCAAGGCCTGCGGCTGGTTTCCCCCTCTTTCAGGAGAAATACCCACCAATGCGCGGCAGAAGGGCCAGAACAATGGTCAGCAGGCTAAGCGCAAAACCCAGCAGAAACCCCGCATCGTACCAAAATCCGCTATTGGGAACGGCATAAACATAGACCGGCAGAATGATGCTGCCGATCAGCGAAATCAGCGCAAAGAACCCGTGAAACAGGCCCATAAAGAAGCCTGGTGCATCAATGGTATCGCCCGCAGGTTGGGCGGCACAGCCTGCGAGCAGGGCAAAACCCATACCAAGAAAGGCGTATTTGAGCGGCTGTAGGGCTGATTTCATGATGCGGTTCCTGTCAGATTGCCGCCACTATAGCACCAATCATGCGCTCGCACTCAGCGTGCGATCAGACCGCCATCAATGACCAATTCGGTGCCCGTCACATAGCGCGCATCATCGCTGGCCAGATACAGCACGCCCGCCGCGATATCAAACGGTTCACCGGCTATGCCCAGTGGCGCCACCATTGCGCCCAGCGCAACAGGATCGCGGCTGATATGTTTGGTGTTTGCGCCGCCATCACCATGCAATGGCAAACCTTCCACCGCATCATAGATCGGCGTGTTGATAACGCCGGGATGAACGGAGTTGACGCGAATACCGTCTTTCGCCGCCGCGCATTGCAGCGCCACCGATTTTGTCAGCGCGCGCACGCCGCCCTTGGCCGCGGAATAGGACACAAGGTTCGCCGTGCCAACCATGGCGGTGGTGGACGAGATGTTGACGATGGAGCCGCCGTGGCCGCCATCGCGCATCAGGGGCAAAGCATGTTTGATGCCCAGAAATACCCCATCCAGATTAACGGCCTGTTGCCTGCGCCAATCGGCAAGGCTGAGCTGGGTAATGTCGCCCGCAATCACCATGCCCGCATTGTTGACCAGCACGTCGAGCCGCCCGAATGCGGATTTTGCTGCGGCGATGGCGTCGCCCCAATCGTCTTCGCTGGCGACATCCAGATGCACAAAGATCGCCTTGCTGCCAGCGGTATTGATCTGTGCGGCGACGGTTTCACCTTGCGCGTCGTGTATGTCGCTGACCACAACGCTTGCGCCCTCGCGCGCGAACAACAAAGCCGTTTCACGGCCGATGCCGCTGGCCGCTCCGGTAATCAGTGCGGCTTTGCCGGTCAGTTTTGCCATGGCACAATCCTTATGCGTTGAAGGCGAGTTTCAGGCCGGGCCGCGGCCAGCGCGCTTTGTAAAGCCGGCCAAGGCTGGAGCCGGTGATCCACACATCGCGCATGTCCGCGCCGCCAAAGCACAGATTGGTGATGGCGATTTCCGGCAGGGGCGTATGTTCGGTCGTTCCATCGGGATCGAATGTCGTGATGCCGCCATTGATAATGGTGCCGACGCAGATCTTGCCGCCTGCTTCCACCTTCAAACTGTCCAGAACCTGATGGCCCGGCAAGGTAGAAATGACGCGGCCCGGCGCCCATGGTGCCGGTTGCGGCGCAAGCTGGCCGGGGCTTTCAATCTCCATACCCCACAGACGGCCGGTGATCGTGTCCGCCCAATACAGAACTTTCTGATCCGGCGACAGGCCAACACCATTGGGCGATGTCAGGTCCGCGCGCACGCAGGCAATGTGTGAGCCATCCGCCTTTGCATAATAAAGCGCGCCGTGGTCGCGGGAATCGGGACGCGATTTGCCGTGATCGCTGAACCAGAAGCCGCCCGCATCATCAAACACCAGATCGTTCGGCCCGCGCAGCTTTTTGCCATCGCAGTCTGTGTAAAGCGTTGTCAATTCGCCGGTCTTCAGATCAAAACGCTGAATGGAGCCGGTTTTGTAATCGGGCGGCTGATGACCGGGCAGGTAGAGTTCACCCGCCTGATGCCATTCAAACCCGCCATTGTTACAAATATAAACCGCGCCATCGGGGCCAATGGCCAAGCCGTTTGGTCCGCCGCCAGTTTTGCAAAGAATTTCAGCGCGCCCATCGGGATGAACGCGCGTGAGTGTTTGGCGGCGGATCTCTACCACCAGAACCGAGCCATCCGCCATAGAGACGGGGCCTTCGGGGAATTGCAGATTCTCGGCCAGGATTTCCAGATTTTCCATCGTGCTGTTTGCCCCATGTATAGAATGCTAATGTTTTTCAAGGCCGAGCCTAATCCGCGCACCTGCACCGCCGCAAGCTTGCAAGGTGCTATTGCTTCAGGTACTTAGGAATTTGCGCCAAAAGCGTCAGCGGGCGGTTTTCGTTCTGTTTTATGCTTACGTTACGGTGGCTCGCGGCTCGGCGCAGCGGGGCCTGGAACAGTCAGATATGAGCGGCGAAGACGATTATCACGACATACCGGGCACCACGGTGTTCGACACACGCCAATCGCGCGCCGGCTATCATCTCAACATGTTTTGCATGTCGTTGATGAAGGCGGACAATCGCGCCGCATTCAAGGCAGACGAAGCCGCCTATATGGCCAGTTTTGCAATGAGCGATGACCAGCGCGCCGCCGTTCGCGCGCGCGATTACAATTGGATGATCGCGCTCGGCGGCAATATTTATTATTTGTCCAAACTGGGCGCGACGGATGGCCGCTCATTTCAACAGCTTGCCGCCAGCATGACCGGCATGAGCCAGGACGAATACGCAAAAATGATGCTGGCGGGTGGGCGCAGCATTGTTGGCAATCGCACCAAAGCGGAATGGGCCAAAACACATGGCTAAAATTGTTGGTGGCATCGCCATGTCGCATGTGCCCGCCATCGGGGCTGCCATCGACAATGGCAAAACGGGGGAGCCGTATTGGCGGCCCTTGTTTGACGGGTTTGCATTCTCCCAAAAATGGGTGGCGGAGTTAAAGCCCGATGTCGCCATTGTTGTGTACAATGATCACGCCAGCGCATTCTCGCTGGAAATGATTCCGACTTTCGCACTGGGCTGTGCGGAAGAATTTGCACCCGCCGATGAAGGGTGGGGCCCACGCCCCGTGCCGATGGTGAAGGGCCACCCCGATCTGGCATGGCACATCGCGCAATCCACAATCCTTGATGAATTCGACATGACCATCGTCAACAAGATGGATGTTGATCACGGGCTGACCGTGCCGCTCAATCTGGCCTGCGGTTCGCCCAAAGCATGGCCGTTCCCGGTGATCCCGCTGTGCGTGAATGTGGTGCAATACCCGCCGCCAACCGGCAACCGCTGTTTTCATCTGGGCCGGGCGCTGCGCAAGGCGGTGCAAAGCTTTGATGCGGATTTGCGTGTGCTGGTGTTTGGTACCGGCGGCATGTCACATCAATTACAGGGGCCGCGCGCCGGTTTGATAAACCGCGATTTCGATACGCGCTTTTTGGACCGGCTGACATCCGATCCGGTTGGGCTCAGCGCCATGCCGCATGTCGAATATATGCGCGAAGCCGGTTCCGAAGGTGTGGAACTGGTGATGTGGCATGTGATGCGCGGCGCGATGAACGATGATGTGAACGAGGTCTATCGGTTTTATCATGTGCCCGCGTCCAACACGGCGGTGGGGCACATTATTCTGGAAAACAAAAACTAAAGCGGCGGTGAAGCCGGTAAGGATTGGTGGTTATGAAAATTTGTGTAGCGGGGCAGGGTGCGTTCGGCATCAAACATCTTGAAGCAATCAAAAAGATTGACGGCATCGAGGTGGTGTCGCTGGCCGGTGGCAGCCCGGATACGACCAAAGATGTGGCAGAGCGTTTTGGCATTGCGCACTGGACCTGTGATCTGGCCGAAAGCCTGGCCCAGCCCGGCGTGGAAGCTGCGATTTTGACGACGCCAACACAGATGCATGCAGCCCAGGGCGAACAATGCATGCGCGCGGGCAAGCATGTGATGATCGAAATTCCGATGGCCGACAATCTGGCGGATTCCGAACGGCTCGTCGCGGTGCAAAAACAAACCGGGCTGGTGGCGATGGCCGGACATACGCGCCGCTTCAACCCCAGTCACCAATTTGTACGCAAACGGATTCAGGCGGGCGAATTTCATATCCAGCAAATGGATGTGCAGACCTATTTTTTCCGACGCAAGAACATGAACGCACTGGGCAAGCCGCGCAGCTGGACCGATCATCTGTTGTGGCATCATGCCTGTCACACGGTTGATCTGTTTCAATATCAAACCGGCGAGGTTGCCAGCATTGCGCGCGCGGTTCAGGGGCCTATTCATCCCGAACTTGGCATCGCGATGGATATGAGCATCCAGCTGAAAGTGCCATCCGGCGCGATCTGCACCCTGTCGCTGTCGTTCAACAATGACGGGCCACTGGGCACCTTCTTTCGTTATATCGGTGATAGCGCCACCTATATCGCGCGCTATGATGATCTGGTCGATGGCAAGGAAAACAAAATCGACGTGTCGAAGGTCGATGTTTCGATGAACGGTATTGAACTACAGGACCGAGAATTTTTTGCCGCGATCCGCGAAGGGCGCGAACCAAATGCCAGCGTCGCGCAATGCCTGCCTGCGATGCAGGTTCTGGACCGGCTGGAACGCGATTTGAAGGCGCAAGATTGAAAAGGATGCTCGCATGAGCGTGGTTGTGCAAAACATTGTCCGCGTCGAAACCGCCATCGTTGATGGCTATGCCGGAATTGGCGTGGCCACCGTGCATGAGGCGCAAGGGCGCAAGGGTCTGCTCGCGCCAAACATGCGCCCGATCTATTCCGGCGCGCGCATTGCGGGCACCGCGGTCACGGTAGAGGTCGCGCCCGCCGACAATTGGATGATCCATGTCGCGGTGGAGCAATGCCGCAGCGGTGATATTCTGGTGGTGGCGCCGACATCGTTTTCCGATGCGGGCTATTTCGGCGAATTGCTAGCCACGTCACTCGCGGCGCGCGGGGTAAAGGGCCTTATCATTGATGCGGGCGTGCGCGACATTGCTGAATTGCAGGACATGGGTTTTCCCGTCTGGTCCAAAGCGGTGTCCGCGCAAGGCACGGTGAAAGAAACATTGGGCAGCGTGAATGTGCCGGTTGTGTGCGCCGGACAGATGATCCGCCCCGGTGATCTTATTGTTGCCGATGATGATGGCGTATGCGTTGTCGCGCGCAAAGATGCGGGCTCTGTATTGAAAGCCAGCATTGCACGCGAAGAAAAAGAAGCCGGTGTGCGCGCCCGGTTGAAGGCCGGGGAACTCGGCCTCGATATTTACAAGATGCGTGAACGGCTGGCCGAACGCGGGCTCAAATATATCGACGCCGCCAAAGAGGACTGACATGCAAACGGCAATTGCCTGCACCATCATGCGCGGCGGCACCTCCAAGGGGCTGTATTTCCGCGCGCAGGATTTGCCGGGCGATGTTGCAACACGCGATGCGGTGTTGCTGGCGGTGATGGGCTCGCCCGATTTGCGCCAGATTGATGGCATGGGCGGCGCGCATCCGCTGACCAGCAAAGTCGCGATTGTCTCCCCGCCCAGCCGCGATGATGCGGATGTTGACTATCTGTTTTTGCAAGTCGCGGTGGATCAGGCACTGGTCAGCGATTCCCAGAATTGCGGAAATCTTCTGGCCGGTATTGGTCCCTTTGCGATTGAACACGGCATGATGGCGGCGAAATACGGCGTTACCGATGTGCGCATTCACATGCGCAATACCAACTCTATCGCGGTCGCTTCTGTGCAAACGCCGGGCGGTATTGTGAATTATCAGGGCGATGCGCGTATTGACGGTGTGCCGGGCACCGCCGCACCCATCCCCATCGATTTTCTGGATGTTGCGGGTTCAAGCTGCGGTGCGTTGCTGCCCACGGGCAACGCGCGCGATTGTGTTGACGGTGTGGAATTGACGGCCATCGACAATGGCATGCCCGTTGTGGTGATGCGCGCCGATGCGTTTGGCAAAACCGGCACCGAGACGCCGCAGGAACTGGAATCCGATGCGGCATTGAAAGCGCGTGTCGAATCCATCCGTCTGAAAATCGGACCACTAATGAATCTGGGCGATGTGGCCAAAAAGACCGTGCCGAAAATGTGTCTGGTCGCGCCCGCGCAAAAGGGCGGCGCCATCTGCACCCGCAATTTCATCCCGCATCGTGTGCATGAAGCGATTGGCGTGTTCGGCGCCGTCAGTGTGGCGACGGCTTGCGTGACGCCCGGTTCCGTCGCGGCTGAGATGGCGGGCATTGATGATGTGACGGCGGTGACAAGTCTGGATATTGAACACCCCACGGGATTTTTCACCGTGGCGATGGATGTCACGTTGGACGGCGGGAAAATTCATGTGCATCGTTCGGCGCTGCTGCGCACCGCGCGAAAATTGATGACGGGCGAGGTCTATGTGCCCGCAAATGTGTGGGAAGGACGATGAACGGCTTTGAACGCATCTGTTTGATCGGCTTTGGTGAAGTGGGCCAGATTTTGGCGGATGATCTCTCCGCCGCCGGTGTCGCGCATATTGCGGCCTATGATGTTTTGTTTGCGACGCCGGATAGCGCGCCCAACCTTGCGCTAAGCACACGAAATGTGCGCGCCGCCGCATCGGCACCGGACGCCGCGCATGACGCTGATCTTGTGCTTTGTGCGGTGACGGCGGCGTCTGATCTGGGCGCGGCGAATTCGGTCGTGCCGGGGCTGAAGCGCGGCGCGTTCTATGTCGATTTCAACTCCGCCTCACCGGATGTGAAACGCAAGGCCGCCGCCATTATTGAGCGTGCGGGCGGGCGCTATGTCGAGGCGGCAGTGATGGCGCCCATCGCGCCTAAGCGCATCGCATCGCCGATGTTGCTGGGTGGCGCACATGCGCAGGAATTTCAAACGCTGGCCGCACCGCTGGGGTTCAGGGGCGAAGTCTTCTCCACCGAATTGGGTCAGGCATCGGCCACAAAAATGTGCCGCAGCGTGATGATAAAGGGCATCGAGGCGCTGTTGACCGAAGCGATGTTATCCGCCCGCCATTACGGCGTGGAGAAAACAGTGCTGGCATCTTTGTCTGATCTGTTGCCGGTGGGCGATTGGGAAAAACTGGCGCAATACATGATCTCGCGCTCGTTGGAACATGGCACGCGCCGCGCCGAAGAAATGCGCGAAGTTGCCGAAACGGTGCACGATGCGGGCGTTTCGCCCTTGATGAGTGCAGCCACCGCGAACCGCCAGGATTGGGCGGCTGGGCACAAAGCCGCGCTGTCCGCGCCTGATCTGGGTGCGATGCTGGATATGATTTTGCAAAACATGCATGCCGCGCGGGAAGGAAACAAGCAATGATTATTGATTGTCACGGCCATTACACAACGGCGCCCGCCCCGCATAACAAATTTCGTGAACTGCAGATTGCGGCCCTTGATGATCCGCACAAGACGGCGGCGCTGGCGCTGCCCAATGTCAGCGATGATGAAATTCGCGAAAGTCTGGAAGGCGCGCAATTAAAACTGCAACGCGCGCGCGGCACGGACCTTACGATTTTCAGCCCGCGTGCCTCCGCGATGGGCCATCATGTCGGCCATGAAGACACCAGCCTTGTCTGGTCGCGGCTGTGCAATGATCTGATTGCGCGCGTTGTGCGACTTTATCCAGAAAATTTCGCGGGCGTTTGCCAGTTGCCGCAATCGCCCGGCGTGCCGCCCGCCCATAGCGCGGCGGAGCTGGAACGCTGCGTCACAGAATTGGGTTTTATCGGTTGCAATTTGAATCCCGATCCGTCGGGCGGTCATTGGACCGCGCCGCCACTGACCGACAAAATCTGGTATCCGCTTTATGAAAAAATGGTAGAGCTGGATGTGCCTGCCATGGTGCATGTCAGCGCATCATGCAATGCATGTTTTCATGCGACGGGCGCGCATTACATCAATGCGGATACGACCGCCTTCATGCAATTTTTGCAGGGCGATCTGTTCAAGGATTTTCCGAGCCTGCGCTTTATCATTCCGCATGGCGGTGGGGCCGTGCCCTATCATTGGGGGCGTTACCGCGGGCTGGCCGATATGCTGAAACGCCCGCCCTTGCATGAGCATGTGATGAAAAATGTGTTCTTCGATACCTGCGTCTATCATCAGCCGGGCATTGATTTGCTGTTGAAAGTGATCCCGATTGAAAACATTTTGTTCGGCTCGGAAATGGTGGGCGCGGTGCGCGGCATCGACCCGGAAACCGGGCATTATTTCGACGATACCAAACGCTATATTGATGGCTCGTCTTTGAGCGCGGCGGACAAGACGCGCATATTCGAGACGAATGCGATGCGGGTTTATCCGCGGCTTGCGCAAATATTGGGTGCGTCGCGGTGAGCCTGATCGACCCAAAGCAGCACCAGTTTCACCCCGCGCCCAGCACGCCGCAATTTGTGCCCCCGCCCGGTGCGGTGGATGCGCATTGCCATGTCTTCGGGCCGGGTGATGTGTTTGCCTATGCGCCGCAGCGCAAATACACGCCGAAGGATGCGCCGAAGGAAAAATTGTTTGCGCTGCGTGACCATCTTGGCTTTGCGCGCAATGTGATTGTGCAGGCGACCTGCCATGGGCAGGATAATGCGGCGATGATCGACGCGCTCCAATCCTCCGGCGGCATGGCGCGCGGCGTGGCCTCGGTCGCGGCGGATATTACCGATGCCGAATTGCACAGGATGCATGAGGCTGGCGTGCGCGGTGTGCGTTTCAACTTCGTCAAGCGGTTGGTGGATTTTACGCCGCGCGAGGTTTTGCTGGACATTGCGAACCGCATCGCGCCGCTCGGTTGGCATGTCGTGGTGTATTTCGAGGCGGCGGATTTGGCAGACCTCGCGCCGTTTTTCACCGCGCTACCAACCAAGGTGATTGTCGATCATATGGGCCGCCCGGATGTGGCGAAGGGCGTGGATCATGCGGATTTTCACCGCTTCCTCGATCTGCTGGACGCGCACGAAAATATCTGGAGCAAGGTGAGCTGCCCCGAACGGCTGTCGGTTCAGGGCCCGCCCTATGATGATGTGGTGCCGTTTGCGCGCACGGTGGTGGACCGCTTCCCTGACCGCGTCTTGTGGGGCACCGATTGGCCGCACCCCAACATGACCAATCATGTGCCCGATGATGGCGCATTGGTGGACGTGATCCCCAAAATCGCACCTACGCCGGAATTGCAGCAAAAATTGCTGGTCGATAATCCGATGCGGCTTTACTGGGCCGATTGATCGGCTACGTCTGGTGATCGCAAATCACCATCCACGGGATGCCGAAACGGTCGGTTACCGAGCCAAAGCGCGGGGCGAAAAATGTTTCCGCCATCGGCATGGTCACATTGCCTTTTTGCGATAACGCAGCAAAGGCGCGTTCGGCCTCTTCCGGGGTTTGGGTGCTCAGTGAAACATCGAACCCTTGCGGTTTGTTGTAACGGCCCGGCGGCGCATCAGACGCCATCACATGCGTGTCGCCAACGATCAAATGCCCATGCATGATTTTCTTGCCCCAATCTGCGGGCATGTTGTCCATCGGCGGGCCGCTTTCGTACGTCATCATCGCTTCGATTTTCGCGCCGAAGGTCTTTGCATAAAAATTGAGGGCTTCTTCGCAATTGCCGTTGAAGAACAGATAGACACTGGTTTGCATGGGTTTGATCCTTTTTGGGGGGGCGTTAGCCGTTGTAAGCGGCCTTCAAGGCTGCGATGTCGAGTTTTTTCATTGTGAACATTGCTTCGGTCATGCGTTTGACATGCGCACCGTTTTCGCTCACGGCCATGTCCAGAAGCTCTTGCGGCACGACCTGCCACGAAAGGCCGAATTTGTCTTTCAACCAGCCGCATTGGCTTTCTTCGCCGCCGTCTGTGAGTTTGGACCAGTAGTAATCAACCTCGTCCTGATCCTTGCAATAGATCTGGAACGATACGGCCTCATTGAATTTGAACATCGGCCCGCCGTTCAACGCGACAAACGGTTGACCGTCCAGTTCAAATGTCACGGTCATCACACTGCCGGGTTCACCGGGGCCAACCTCGCTGTAGCGTGCAATGATACCTTTCTTCGAATTTTTGAAGATCGAGACATAAAAATTCATTGCCTCTTCGGCCTGATTGTCGAACCACAAACAAGGTTGCATGCGGTGGGGCAAGATCATCGTTGCGTTGCTCCTTATGCTGCGGCGGGGGCGTATTTTTCGAATGGCGCCAATTGATCGGCCAATGCTTTCTGAAACGCCGGACGCGCCTCACAGCGTTCGCGGTAGGCGGCAAGGTTGGGGTAGGGCGTTACGAATTCCGGCCCGATGCGCAATGTGGCCGACATCAACAGATCGCCGGCTGTAAACCCGCCGTCTTCCAGATAGTCGCGCGTCCCCAAATGGTTCGACAGTTTGCTCAACTTGTCGTGCACCATGTCCAGAAGAGCGGGCTTTGCCTGGCTTTTGTTCTGCATGCCATCCGCGAAGACATCGAACATGGCGGCAGTTTGCACATAGGGCTCCACCGAATTGAGCGCGGCAAACATCCATGTGATGGCGCGCGCGCGGGCGGCCGGTTTTTCGGGCAACAGCACGCCGGGTTTCTTTTCGGCGATATGCAAAACCATTGCGCCGGATTCGAACAATGACAACCCGTCTTCTTCATAGGTTGGTACCTGGCCGAATGGCTGGTGCGCCAGATGCGCGGGCTGTTTGTGCTCTCCCATATTGAGCAGGCGCACTTCGTATGGTTCGCCGATTTCATTGAGGGCCCAACGCGCGCGCAGATCGCGCACCAACCCTTGCGCAAATGGCGGCACCCATTTGAAAGCCGTGATTGTGATCATCTTTGTCTCCATAGTCTTTGTCGCGCGGCACCCTTGACAAAATAGGTTGATATCAACATAATAAAATCATGTCAAACGCAAAAACCGTTTCGCTGGAAACCTCACATCACATTCGCGATACCTGCCTGTGCCTGCATGCACAGCGCGCGGCGCGCGCGATGGCGCGTCATTTTGATGAGGCGTTGCGGCCCGTTGATCTGACCAATGGGCAGTTTTCGATATTGGTTTCGCTGAACCGGCCAGAGCCCGCCGGAATGGGCGCGGTCGCCGAAGTTTTGGCGATGGACCGCACAACATTGACCGCCAATCTGAAACCGCTGGAACGGCGCGGGCTGGTGAAAATTGTAACGAACCCGGATGACAAACGCGGCCGTCACCTCATGCTCACGCAAGCGGGGCGCAAAGTGCTGGCGGCAGCGCTGCCTATATGGACGCGCGCACAGGCCGAAGCCGAAGCCTTGCTGGGCCGTTCCAGCCCCGACCGCGTGCGTGCCGATTTGCGCGCGCTGTCGTGATCTATTTGGGCATC
>JBDZUY010000018.1:29278-62735 GCA_040255365.1 Hyphomicrobiales bacterium | reverse complement strand
ATCGAAAGAACGCACCTCCTGTCCCGTGCCAAACCGATTGCGATCAAGGATTTGCGCGGGCCCTGTTCGCAACACAAGGAGGGGGTGGCGCCAATGTGAAAAACAAGTCGATGTGGTGCGGGCTCTTGTGACCACAACATCTAAAGCCGACGCGCGCGAGTTATTGTCCTCCCCCGTTTACGGGGGAGGTGCAGAGCAAGCTCTTGCGCGCGATGCGGAGGGGGCGAACGCCGGATTATCCCCCTCCGTCCTTCGTCGCCTTCGCGCCGACGGACACCTCCCCCGTAAACAGGGGAGGAGAAATCACTTCATACTGCCGCATATGTCGCCTCAATGTCGGTTCGCGTCATCGCGGCGAACGGGAATTTGCAAGGCCCATCAATCGCCTACGTGCCAAACCGCCGAATTGAATTCGCGTTTTGCGAAAAACGGGGGTTCCCTATTTCAAACTTCCGCAAAACCGCTGGATGCGGGCACAGGCATCTTCCAGCAACGCATTCGACGTTGCGTAAGAAATGCGGAAAAACGGCGAAAGCCCGAACGCCGCGCCATGCACCACGGCCACGCCTTCGGCCTCCAGCAATTCACTGGCGAAATCTTCGTCGCTGGCAATGATTTTGCCGGATGGCGCTTTTTTGCCGATCAGCTTGCGCACCGATGGATAGACATAAAATGCGCCCTCCGGCGTGGGGCATTCCATGCCGTTCGCCTGATTGAGCATGGAGACAACAAGATCGCGCCGTTCCTCAAACACTTTTTGAAAACCGGGGATGAAATCCTGTGTGCCGTTCAGCGCTTCGACCGCGGCCCATTGCGAAATGGACGACACGCTGGATGTCGATTGCGATTGCAGTTTGGCCATCGCCTTGATCAGCCGTTCGTCGCCCGCGCAATAGCCCAGGCGCCAGCCCGTCATGGCATAGGCTTTGGACACGCCGTTCATTGTCAATGTGCGCGGGTAAAGTTTTGGTTCGACCTGTGCGATGGTGCGAAATTCAAAGCCGCCAAAGACCAGATGCTCATACATGTCATCGGTCAAAATCCAGACCTGTGGATGCTTGAGCAACACATCGGTCAGCGCCTTCAATTGCGCCGCCGTATAACATGCGCCCGACGGATTGGATGGCTGGTTGAAAATGATCCATTTCGTTTTCGGCGTGATCGCCGCGTCCAGCGCCGCTGGCGTCAGGCGAAAACCATCCTCCAGCGTTGTTTTGACCACGACCGGCGTGCCGCCGCTCAGCAACACAATGTCGGGATAGCTGACCCAATAGGGTGCGGGGATGATCACCTCGTCACCGGGATTCAAGGTGGCCATCATCGCGTTGTAGATGATCGGTTTGCCGCCCGGCGACACAAAGGTTTGCGCGGGCGTATAATCCAGCCCGTTTTCGCGTTTGAACTTGGCCGCAATCGCCGCGCGCAATTCGGGAATGCCTTCAACCGCCGTGTATTTGGTTTCACCGCGTTTGATCGCGGCAATCGCCGCCTGTTTGATGTTGTCCGGTGTGTCAAAATCGGGCTCGCCCGCGCCCAGGCCGATCACGTCGCGCCCCGCGGCCTTCAAATCGCGCGCCTTCTGCGTCACGGCAATGGTCTGCGAGGGCTGAATGCGGCCCAGCGATTCGGCAAAAAAGCCGGCTGGCAGCGCTTGGCGTGGTTCGGTCACGATGGCGGTCACTCCGTCAAATCTGCAGCAAGGCGTAACAAGGGCTGGCCCCCCGGCGCAAGCGCGGCGGCGACGCAGGCGCTTGCGAAAAAGGCCGGCTTTTTTCATGGGCCCGGCCCTGTTACCTTTTCGCAATGGCCGGGGCGTAAAATAAGACTTCCAACTTCTCTGTGCGGGAGGGCGAAGAATGCGGTTACGTAGTTTTTTGGCCTTGTTCACCGGGGCCCTTGTTCTGGCATTTGCCGTGGCCTGTTCACAATCCGATGCGCCTCCGGTCGGGCGCTGGGAAGGCGCCTATGATGCCGGCGACATGATCGTGATGGCGCGCCTGGAACTCGCGCGCGATGGCATGGTCACGATCAGTGCACCCAATGCGATGACCCTCGAAAATTCATCCCCCGAAGATCGCGCCGCAATTCGCGCGCGTCTGGCAGCCGATCTTGCCACGCATTGGGCCAATGTGGAGCCGCGCAAATTCGATTTCGATGGCAAGATTTTCCGCAAGCCCGGCGGCATCGCTCCGCAAATGGAATGGCACAAAAGTTCGGGTGATATTGTGCTGATCCTTTATCCCGGCACGCATCCATCGGTGCGCGTGACATTGCACAGGGTCAAGGATTTCAGCGACGATCCATCAGTCAAATAAGTGGGAGGGAAAGACATCTAGAATTTCTCAAAGGCAAAAAACGCTGCCAGCACGATCAGACCAAAAGCGACCATCTGATTCCATTTCAGCGGTTCGCCCAGAAAGGTCACCGAAAAAATTCCAAACACGACAAGCGTGATGATCTCCTGAATGGTTTTGAGCTGTGCCGCGGAATACACCGTGTAACCGATTTTGTTTCCCGGAACCGCAAAACTGTATTCAAAAAGCGCAATCGACCAGCCGATCAGCACCAGCTTCCAGGTTGCCACATGCGGAAAGCGCAACTGGCCATACCAGGCAAAAGTCATGAAAATGTTGGAGATACTCAGAAGAACGATTGGTGCGAGTGCTGCCCAGCGCATGAAATCCCTCACGATGAAGTGAACCGGAAAAGAGGCACAGACTACAGCTTTCTGTCCTTACGGACATAGACGGAACATCCGGCTGGTGCGAGACTAAGTGACGGGCTTTTACTTTCAGGCCTATGCGCCACACCTTCCGGGAGGCTGACATGAAATCGAACATCATTTGCACAACCCTATTGGCCGCCGCCGCTGCATTGGTGATGACGGCGCCGCACGCACAGGCCGCAATCAGTGTGATCGGGACAGGCCTTGCACAAAGCTGTTTTCAGTCTGCCGAGTTTGCCAGCGATACACGCAGCGGCATCGAAACCTGCACCCAGGCTATCGAGGTGACGGCATTGACGCCGACCGACCGCGCCGCAACCTTCATCAATCGCGGTATCTTGCGCTCGCGTGGCAACGACCCGATGGGTGCGCTGCGTGATTACGACATGGGCCTTTCTATCGATGCGTCCCTCGCGGAAGGGTACGTAGATCGCGGTGCCACAAAGATCGTTCTGAAGCGTTACAAGGAAGCGGTGAAAGACATCAATCGCGGCATTGAACTGGGCGCCAAACGTCCCCACATCGCCTATTACGACCGCGCCATCGCATACGAAGCGCTAGGCAATGTTCGCGGGGCGTATGAGGACTACAAGAAGGCTGTGGAGCTGGAGCCGGAATTCACCCTGGCCATCGAGCAATTGCAGCGCTTCAAAGTGGTGCGCAAACACAATGACGGGGCCTGATCTGCGCGCCCTCGCCCGCCACCGTCTCACCCGCCGCCGCCTGCCCCGCCCCGCAGATTTGTTTCGCGAGATCTGCAAAGCCTGCCGCCTCGCGACACCTTGATACAAAATGGGCCGGTTTGTGCCCTTTATTGCCCTATCCGCGCCCTCCATTCTTGGTTCTGTAGTCTTTACCGAATTCAGGAATTCAAGAGGCGGATATGGCAATCGCGGAAACAACAAGCCTGAAAAGCAGGCTGACTGAAACAGCGCAAAATCTGTTTCACCGCCTGCAACTGGCGGAGCTGCTCACAAGAGCCAAAGCCGCCGCGCGCACCCATCGCTGGGCGCTGATCCTGGGCGGCTCTGCGCTGATGCTGGGGCTTGGCTATCTCGCCTACACCGCCGAGAGCACGGCCGCGCCGCAATACACCACGGCAATCGTCACCAAGGGCGACATCGAAGACACCGTCACCGCCGTCGGCAATTTGCAGCCGCGCGATTACGTGGATGTCGGCGCGCAGGTTTCTGGCCAATTGAAGAAGCTTTATGTCCAAATCGGCGACACGGTGAAGAAAGGCCAGCTCCTCGCCGAGATCGATCCGCAAGTGCTCGACGCCAAAGTAGAAGCCGACAAGGCCGATCTGGAAAACATCAAGGCACAGCTTAGTGACAAGCAGGCACAAGTCGCGCTCGCCAACGCCAATTTCTCTCGTCAGAAACGCCTGATGGCGGCCGATGCCACCAGCCGCACCGATTATGAGAGCGCATTACAGGCCGCGCGTTCCGCCGCCGCACAGGTGGACGCTCTGAAAGCACAAATGGCGGCAGCGCAATCCAAACTGGACGGCGATGTGGTTACGCTGGGTTATACAAAGGTCTATGCACCGATGGACGGCACAGTGGTTTCCGTTGCCGCCAAACAGGGCCAGACCTTGAATGCCAACCAGACCGCGCCGATCATCATGCGCGTTGCCGATCTTTCGACCATGACGGTGTGGACACAGGTTTCCGAAGCCGATGTGCCAAAGCTGAAGATCGGCCAAGAGGCCTATTTCACAACGCTGGGCGAGCCGAACAAACGATACATCGGCAAGCTGACGCAAATTCAGCCAACGCCGGAAGTCGTCAACAATGTGGTGCTCTACACCGCCACATTCGATGTCGCCAACCCCAACAAAACCTTGATGACACAGATGACTGCGCAGGTCTTCTTTGTCACCGCCTCAGCCCATGATGTTTTGACCGTGCCCGTTGCCGCACTTCACCAACGGCCCGCTTCGGCCGTGTCCGATTCCGTATCCGGTTCTGAAGACGCCAAACCCGCGCAGCACCACCGCAATCGCGCGGGCGGTAAAGGCAAATATGCCGCCGCCAACCGCGAAGCAATGCAAGCCGATGATGCAGCGCGCGCCATGGTTCTGGTCATGCTGCCGGACGGCAGCGTGGAACGGCGGCGTATCGTGGTTGGTGTCAGCAATCGTGTGTCAGCCGCTGTACTGTCGGGCTTGGAACCCGGCGAGAAAGTTGTTGTCGGCAGACAACAGAGCGGTGCCGTGCCCGCCGCCAATGACCGTGGTTCGCGCCGCCAAGGTGGCCGCTCTCGCGGGGCACGGCTATAATGAACACACACATCAAACCGGACAGCGTTCAGGCAACGCAAACCGAACCGCTCATCTCTCTGAAAGAGGTCGATAAAACCTTTGTCACTGGCGGCGGCGAGGTTGAAGTGCATGCGCTGCGCGGTGTCACGCTGGATATTCACGCCGGTGAATTCGTTGCCATAATGGGTCAATCCGGTTCCGGCAAAACCACGCTGATGAACATTCTGGGCTGTCTGGATAAACCCACCGGCGGGCATTACAGCTTTGCGGGACATGACGTTGCCGATCTGGACCGCGATGCGCTGGCATGGCTCAGGCGTGAGGGCTTTGGCTTTGTCTTCCAAAGCTACAATCTCATAAACACCGCAAGCGCTACTGAGAATGTTGAGATCCCTGCGATCTACAAGGGCACATCGCCGGCCGAACGGCATGTCCGCGCACAAGAACTGCTGACATCGCTGGGGCTGGGCGACCGGCTGAGTCACCGCCCCAACCAGCTTTCCGGCGGCCAGCAACAACGCGTTTCCATCGCACGCGCGCTGATGAATGGCGGGCGCATCATTTTGGCGGATGAGCCCACCGGCGCGCTGGATACACACAGCGGCCAGGAAGTCATGGCACTGCTGGCCGATCTCGCCGAACAGGGCCACACCGTCGTCCTGATCACCCATGATCCGAAAGTCGCAGCGAAGGCGAACCGCACCATCGAAATTCGCGACGGTGAAATCGTTTCCGATTCTGGTGCGGATTCCTCGCGTGCCAATGTCATTGATGTGCTGAAGTTGAATACCGAAGATGGTGACGGCGGGTTTTCGCTTTCCGGGCTGGGTGAAGCCTCACACATGGCGGTGCGGTCACTGCGCACCAACATCTTCCGCACCGTTTTGACATTGCTTGGCATTGTCATCGGTGTGGCCTCTGTCGTTGCCATGATGGCAATCGGTGAAGGCGCAAAACAGCGCGTGGTCGATCAGATCGGATCGATGGGCACAAACCTGCTTGTCGTGCGGCCCAGCCATCGCAACATGCGCGGCTATAGTGGCGCCATCGCAACGCTGACCCCCGAAGATGCTGTGGCTATCGCCAAACTTCCCAACATTTCCGCCGCGGTGCCCGAGATCACCGGCAATGCCACTGTACGGCTCGGCAATATCGATTATCAAACCCAGATTGATGCAACGACGGCCGACTTCATGGAGGTGCGAAGCTGGCCAGTCGCAACCGGCACTTTCGTCGGGCCACAGGATCAAACAAGCTATGCCGCGGTTGCGGTACTGGGACAGACCGTTGCAAAAACCCTGTTGCCCGATGGGGGTGATCCGATCGGAAAATTTGTTCTGGTCAACAGCGTGCCGTTTCAAGTGATCGGCACGATGAGCGTGAAAGGCGCAACATCGCGCGGCGATGACGCCGATGATGTGATCTTTGTTCCCCTTTCCACCGGCATGCTTCGTGTGTTTGGCCAACGCTATCTGCGCTCCATCACAATAGCGGTGGATGATCTGAGCCAAATGGATGCCGTTCAAAATCGCGTGACGGCGCTGTTGCAGCAACGCCACAATGGGGCCGAAGATTTCTTTATCCGCAACATGGCGGAGATCCTGGAAACGGCCACAACAGCTCAAAATACATTGACCATGCTATTGGCATCTGTCGCTGCTATTTCGCTACTCGTTGGTGGCATAGGCGTCATGAATATTATGCTGGTCAGCGTTACTGAACGAACACGCGAAATCGGCATTCGCATGGCGACAGGCGCGCGAACCCGCGATATTCTTCAGCAATTCCTGACCGAAGCGACAGTGGTTTCCGCCCTTGGCGGCACAGTCGGTGTCTTGGTGGGTGTTGGTGTCGCGCTCTTGATTTCTACCTTCGGAACAGCCATTTCCTTTACTGCGACACCTATTATTCTTGCGTTTGCCTGTGCTGTGAGTACAGGTCTTGTCTTCGGATTTGCCCCGGCCATGAAGGCCGCCCGCCTCGATCCCGTGACTGCCCTTTCAAGCGAGTGATTTTTATGAACATGTTTCTAAGGTCCACATCGGTCGCTGTGCTTGCGCTTGCCACAACTGGCTGCGCGACCGCGCCGCCTGTCGCACTCGACCCGCAACATATTCCCGCTGCGTTCACCTCGCCTATCGTAGCCGGTGCCGATGTGTGGCCAAAGCAGGCTTGGTGGAAGGGCTTCGCCAGCGACGAGTTGGATGATCTGATTGTGCAAGCCCGTCAGAACAATCTCGATCTGGCAGCAGCGTCCGCACGCGTGTTACAGGCAAGCGCACGGGCTGGCATATCCGAAGCCGACCTCTTCCCCTCAATTGGCCTGAACGGTGATGCATCACGCAGAGGGGCCAAGCATGGCAAGGGCACCAATTCGTTTGGTCTGAATGCCAGCGCCAGTTACGAGATCGATTTCTGGGGTCGCATCCGCGCCAATGTGCGCTCCTCGCTGGAAACTTTGAAGTCAGCGCGCTATGCCAAACAATTGGTGGCGCTCACCGTCACCGCCGATACGGCCAATTCCTATCTCGCTGTGCTGGCATTGCGCGAGCGTGTGGACATTGCACAAAAAAACGTTGCCGCCGCAAAACGTATTTTGAAAATTACCGATGCAAAAGTGACAAACGGTGTTTCGTCGCGGCTTGATCTGGCGCAGCAGACCGCCCTTGTTGCCGGACAGGAAGCAACCATTCCTGCGCTGAAGCAACAAGAACGCGAAACGCGCTACGCGCTTGCCATTCTATTGGGCAAAATCCCCGAAGGCTTTCATGTCAAGGCCGAAAATCTGGCTGACATAAAATCGCCAGTGGTTGCGCCTGGCTTGCCATCCGAATTGCTGCGCCGCCGCCCCGATGTGGCCCAAGCTGAAGCCCAGCTTGCTGCGGCCCACGCCAATGTGGATGCTGCGCGCGCTGCGTTTTTCCCCTCCATCAATCTTACCGGTTCTGGTGGCTACGCCAGCACGGCTTTAAACACCTTATTCAACCCCTACAGCCTTGGTTATTCGATTGGTGCTTCGCTGTTCCAGACCATATTTGACGGCGGACGTCTGTCGTCACAAAGCGATCTGGCCCACGCGCAACAAGAAGAGTTGATTGCCAATTACCGCAGCACGGTTCTGAACGCCTTTGCCGATGTGGAATCAGCACTGGGCCAAGTGTCCAGCCTCGCCGAGCAACAACGGCTGATCCAGATACAGGTCGACAATGCTCAGGAAGCGTTTCGCATTTCCGAAATTCAATACCGTGAAGGCGTGACCGATCTGCTTTCGGTGCTGCAATCTCAGCAAACCTTGTTCAACGCACAGGATAGGCTGGTGCAAATCCGGCTGGCACGCATTCAGGCCGATATCGGGCTTTATCGCGCGCTCGGCGGTGGCTGGTCAGAGGACCCGGATGATGCGACGCAGCCCATTCCGGTTGCCGCTCATGCCACTTCCACAGCACCGGCGCCCGCACCGAAAGAAAAACCCTCGCACGGATAAAACGGCGCGGCGCGGAAAATATTAGCGGTGCCCCAGCACTTTATGCGGCGTATATGGCTCGGCCAGTGATTTCAGTTCCGCTTCGTCCAGGCTCAAATCCTCGGCAGCAATCGCATCGTCCAGATGACTAGGCTTCGAGGCACCTATGATCGGTGCCGTTACGCCGGGCTGGTGCAGCAGCCACGCCAGCGCCACTTGCGCATTCGACACACCGCGCGCCTTTGCAATCTCGCTGACTCGGTCCACAACCGCAAAATCGCTGTCGTCATAATACATCATATGCGCGAACGCATCGGATTTGGCGCGCGTGGTTTCGCCCCTGTCCTGGCGGCGCCGATTGCCGGCCAGAAAGCCGCGCGCCAGCGGACTCCACGGGATAACGCCAATGCCTTCGTCTTCGCATAAAGGCATCATTTCGCGTTCTTCCTCACGATAGACCAGATTGTAATGGTTCTGCATCGAGACAAACCGCGTCTTGCCCATCGCATCGGCCAACGAAAGATATTTGGCGAACTGCCACGCATACATGGATGATGCGCCGACATAGCGCGCCTTGCCCGCTTTCACGACGTCGTGCAGCGCCTCAATCGTTTCTTCGATTGGCGTGTGCGGGTCAAAGCGATGAATTTGATAAAGATCGACATAATCCATGCCCAGCCGTTTCAGCGAATTGTCGATTGCATGCATAATGTGCTTGCGTGAAAGACCCGCCTCGTTCGGTGTCTTTCCCATCGGGTTAAAAACTTTCGTGGCCACCACATATTGCTCGCGGCCGCCACCAAAATCTTTCAGCGCACGGCCCAGCACCGCCTCGCTTTCGCCCAGCGAATACATATCTGCGGTATCAAAGAAATTTATTCCGGCCTCCAGCGCGCGCTTGATGAAAGGACGGCTTGCTTCATCATCCAGCACCCAGTCGCGCCATTTCGGGGAGCCATAGGTCATTGTGCCTAGGCAGATGCGCGAAACCGACAGGCCAGTCGCGCCAAGTTTGGTAAATTCCATGGCTATTCCTCCGATCAGGGGTATCTCCAGCATAGAACATCGCCCCACAACGTAAAACTTACCAATCTTCAACTGGCGCATGCAGTCTGCTATCGTGCCCTCTGATCTTTTTGGGTGAGGGCGTGAACATGCGTATTTGGACAGCTGGAATATTGGTAGCCGGGTTGCTTGCAAGCGGTGCGGCTTTCGCATCCGCCGTCATTCCGCCACCAAAGCCAAAAGATGCCGGTCCGCAAATTTTCCGGTACGCGCTTATTTTTACCGGCAAAGCGACGCCCGGCAAAGCAGGCACGCATTTTACCGCACGCACATCGGTAAAACTACCAAGAACATTTAATCGGACCATTGCTGGCGGCCTGAACACGGCCAGCTTTCAATCTCTTGTAACGTTGCGGAAAAAGCAACCCGGCACCTTTTATGAAAAAGGTACCATTACATTTGGAAGCGGCACTTTGATGTTCAAGCCCACGACACCAGGCACGATGGGCCCGTCACCAGCGGCCGGCGTAAATTCCGGCCATGTGATTTGGCGCGTGACTGGCGGTACAGGCGCCTTCGTAGGCGCCAGTGGCACCATAGCTTCAGTCTTTACATCCAGAGAAGACGGCTCGTTAACCGACACCCAGGCCGCCGTGATCTTTTTGAAATAGGTGTTCAAAATCCGAACAGCTTGGCCAGCAACCCCACTCCCAGATTCTGGAATTTGAGGGGTGCGTCCGTCACGGCCAGATTGATACAATAACCATCATCATCTGCCGTGGGGTCATGGATGATGCTCGCGTCGGTTGTTTGAAAATCACCACGGCGATAATGCCCGGTTACATCGGAGTATCCTCCGGTAAGTACCTGGGTTAATTCGATACCACAATGCGTATGCGGCGCAACACCGGCTCCAGGCGCAGACCGGATCAACCGCACGCGCATTTTGCCGCGCTTCAGAAGCGGGCGGAACGAGATGCCCGGCGCGATAGAAATCCACTTCACGGCACCCAGTTCGCCTGCATAATGGCGCAAAGGTTCAGGCGTCATCGCAGCATCTGACGCGATGAACGCAGTTTCCGTGCCTGCGGCGGCTGGCGCATCGTCCAACCGCGTCAACACAGATGATAACGCATCATGTCCGAGTGACACGGGCGCAAGACCAGACAGCAACGAGCCGCCAGCCGCTTCGGCGGCCGCGACGCTACGGCGGCATTGCGGGCACAGGGTCAAATGCGTGGCAATGACAAGCGATACCGCTTCATCGCTTGCGCCAGTTGCGTATGCTATCAGCACATCGTCGCTCGGATGATGCATGATTGTCATGACGTTTCTTCCAGGCTGCTACGGATACGCGCCATTGCCAAACGCAAGCGCGATTTTACGGTGCCCAGCGGCAGGCCAAGTTCATCGGCGATCACACTGTGTGTTTTGTCAGAAAAAAACGACATTTCAACAACTTGCACTTGTTCTGGCGACAGATCGCTCAGCGCGCCGCGTACACGAATTTCTTCATCATTTTTTATAAGCCGCATATCTGGCGGCGTTTCGGGCTCGGGCACCAGCGCGGGATCCTGCAGATTGAATTCAGGACGCCTTTCCCGGCGGATGGAATCAATCCGCAAATTTCGTGCAATCGTAAAAATCCAGGTTCCCGCCGACGCCTTTGCCGCATCAAACAAATGCGCTTTACGCCAAATGGTCAGCATCGCTTCTTGTGCCAAATCTTCGGCCAGGCCCGCATTTGCGCCCAGCCGCATCAAATAGGCTTTTACGCGCGGCCCAAAATGCATGAAAAGCGCTTCAAAGGCAGCACGATCCCGTGTCTGGCTAATTGCCGAGATACAGGCGTTCCATTGCGCCCTATCGGTATTTTTTTGCGGCGTCATGTCACCGGGTTGAAAAAGATGATGGCGCATGCGCCCACCCACAAACCGCAACCGTTTGGAGCGAAGGGAAGGCCACGGTTCCACTTGGGGCTGAGCATACGCCATCATAGCCATATTTACGTGACCAAACGCCAGCCAGATCATCGCTTTGGCCATCTGATCTAAAGTGTTCACAACACTCGTATAGGTGGTGAACCAAATCTCTAGAAGTGATGTGGCGAAAAGCCAGGCTTTACACGACAAAGGCTGGAATTCCGCCATTTATGATGGCTGGGTCGCGTACCGCCGCGTCTGCCCTGTGATGCATAATTTTCGTTATCGCGTGTTTTTCATGCTGCTGAATCTGGATACCCACGAACAGGTGCATGGCTGCGACAAGGATTTTTACGTCTCACCCTTTTGTCCATGGATTGCGCCTATCGGTTTCGCATTCAGCCGCCGGGCAAAACATTTTGATCTCCATCCAGGAAACCAAGACTGATATTCCCGTGCTCATCGTTACATTCGCGGGTCACCATATTGCAGACGGGGCGTAGTCTTGCCTCGGCGCTTCTCCGCCGCCCCTTGATGACGGTGAAAGTCATTGTGGCCATTCATTTTGAGGCTGCGCGCCTGATGCTGAAGCGCGTGCGACGGCACGATCATGCTCCCGCAACTTCCAAAGCCTGACGCTTTCAAAACTTGACGTGGCGTTTGGCTGATTGCGTTTGCGCGCATCTCCGGGCCAGAATGGGCGACTACAGGAGCGCACCATTGT
The DNA here is from genome assembly GCA_040255365.1 of Hyphomicrobiales bacterium. GTDB lineage: Bacteria > Pseudomonadota > Alphaproteobacteria > Micropepsales > Micropepsaceae > Rhizomicrobium. The sequence continues at coordinate 50,630 of JBDZUY010000018.1, read as the reverse complement.
CCAGCTTTCGCTTTCAGCCTTACGACCTGCCAGCGCACACCGCCGCGCTACGCGGTGAGGTTCGCGATTTTGTTGCCAAACATATTGCGGATATGCCTGCACCGAAGCGCGCACAATCGTGGTCCGGGTCTGATCTGGCGTTCAGCCGGGCCCTGGGTGCGCGCGGCTGGCTGGGCCTGACATGGCCCAAACGTTATGGCGGGCACGAGCGTAGCGCCGCCGAGCGTTATGTCATCATCGAAGAATTGCTGGCCGCCGGTGCGCCGGTCGGCGCGCACTGGATTGCGGACCGGCAAAGTGGCCCTTTGCTTTTGCGCTTTGGCACAGAAGAACAAAGACAGCGCATCTTGCCCGGCATTGCGCGCGGCGAAATCTATTTCTGCATTGGCATGAGCGAGCCGGGTTCCGGCTCCGATCTGGCATCTGTGCGCACGCGCGCCGAGCGGGTGGATGGCGGCTGGCGCGTGAACGGCCAGAAAATCTGGACCTCTGGCGCACACCGCGCGCATTTCATGATTGCACTGGTGCGTTCAAGCGAATCCGAACACCGCCATGGCGGCCTTAGCCAGATGCTGATCGATATGAAAAGCGACGGTCTTACCGTGCGGCCCATCGAGGATCTGGCGGGCGAACGCCATTTCAATGAGGTGTTTTTCGACAATGTGTTTGTGCCCGATACGATGATGATCGGCAAGGAAGGCGAAGGCTGGAAACAGGTGACAGCCGAACTTGCGTTTGAGCGCAGCGGGCCAGAGCGTTATCTTTCCAGCATACGTTTGTTTCTGGAATTTCTACGCCGGGTTGGCAGCGATCCCACCGAAGCGGAAAAAATCCTGATCGGAAAACTCACGGCGCGCATGTGGACCCTGCGCCAAATGTCGCTCGCGGTGACAGGCTTGTTGGGTGCGGGCGAAAATCCGGCGACCGAAGCAGCCTTTGTCAAAGACATCGGCACCAGCTTTGAACAAGGCATTCCACTGGACATTCAAGCGTTGGCACCCGATGACGATGGCAGCGAAATTCACACAACATTCCGCGAAACGCTGGATTACCTAGTGCAGATTTCTCCCTCGTTTTCTTTGCGCGGCGGCACACGTGAAATTTTGCGCGGCATCATTGCGCGGGAGCTGGGCCTGCGATGAGTGAAAGCCGAACCCTTATCAGCGAAACGGCAAACCGCGTTCTGGGCGATCTTGCGGGTGATGATTTTTCTGCCGCATGGGCGAAAGCCAAAAATGCAGAGCTGACCCAGCTTCTTGTTTCCGAAGCCGATGGCGGGTTTGGCGGTGATTGGGACGATGCGTATGCCATCGCTCACCTCACCGGCCTGCATGGCGCGCCACTGCCACTGATGGAAGCCATTCTGGCAGCGCATCTGCACGCCACATTCAAGCTTGGCAATATTGTGCCGATTACATTGTGCACGAACTGCGATGGCGCCGTCGGCGGCGACACATTCACTGGCATTCTGCGCCGTGTGCCCTGGGGCCGCGAAGCGGATGCGATTATCGCGGCGGCGGGCGATGATCTTTTCATCGTTTCAAGACATGACGGCACGCTAGAAACTGGCGAAAACATTGCGGGCGAACCGCGCGACGTGCTGCGGTTTGATCGTGCGCCAGCAAGTTCTGCAGAAAATACCGGCTGGGATGCGGCGCGTCTGACACGCACCTTGGCGATGATCCGCGCCGCGCAAATTGGCGGGGCACTGGATGCCGCGCTGGACCTGACCGTCACATACGCGCGCGAACGCAAACAATTCGGCCGCGCGCTGGCCGCGTTTCAGGCCATTCAGCAACAGCTTGCCGTGCTGGCTGAAGAAGCGGCGGCAGCAAATATGGCTGCGGCCTCCGCGTTTCACGCTGCCGACACCCACGATGCCGCGTTTGAAATGGCGTGCGCAAAATTGCGGGCCAATGAAGCAGCCCAAACCGGTGCGCGCATCGCCCACCAGGTGCATGGCGCGATGGGTTTCACCAAAGAATATGATCTGCAGAGATTCACGCGGCGCCTTTGGGCATGGTCAAGCGAATGCGGCAATGATCGGCCCTGGGCGCATGCCATTGGTGCCAAAATCGCTGAGCGCGGGCCAGACAATTTCTGGGCCGATTTCGTCGCGCGTTAATACTTGCCTACGGATTATACGTCAGCTCCACACGGAATGTGCGCGGTTCGCCATAGCTGTAAACATTGGCGCCCGTCACCCCCGTCGTGACATTGGCATCAAATGCATTATCCAGCGCCACAAACGCCGACAACCCATCGCGCAAGCGCCAGCGCGCCGCCACATCCACAACAAAGGCGGAACCCAAACGCCGCGTGTTCAAATCATCGTCAAAGCGCATGCTTTCATAACGAATGTCGGCGCGCAGGCTCAACGGCGCAAACATCAGCCACTGTGCACCGCCCGTAATCGTCATGCGCGGGGCCTGCGCCGGACGCTTGCCATCAAGCTGCGGTGCGTTTGCCCCCGCCGCCACGCGCGCATCCGTCACCGAAATCGCGGCGCGAAGGGCCAGCACATCTCTGATGTAATGTTTCACTTCGCCTTCAAAACCCAATGCGCGAATATCGCCCGCGTTCTGGCGCTGACGCTGCGCACCGCCCGCAACCGAGGTGCCGATTGTGACATTGGCGATGGCATCGGTCAGATCGTTCCAGAACCCGGTCACGCTCCATTCGGTCGCGCCAATTGTGCCGCCCCAACCAATTTCCGCGCCATAGAGTTTTTCCGGCGTCAGTGCGGCATTGGCCGTAGTCACATCATTGCCAACGCGAAAGGGCCGGTAAAGCTCGTTCAAACTGGGCGGACGGAACCCGGCATAGCTGGCAACGCGTAAATATTGTCCGTTCGTGAAATTGCGGCGCACACCAACACGGCCTGTCGGCACAATGCCGCTGCGTCCAGGAGGTGTAACATCGGTCAGCACCACACCCGTAAAACGTTTTTGTTCAATCAAATGGCCTTGTGCCGTACCCCAATAATCACCACGTAGGCCCCCCGTTAAAAGCCATGCACCGGTATCATACGCCGCCTCGCCGTAGAGCCCGCCAACGGTCAGCCGCCCGCCAGCAAGGCGTTCGTTCTGAAACACGCCAGACAGATTGAAATAATGCTCTTTGGATGTGCCGGTGTTGACCCGCAGATCACCGCCCGCTTCCCAGCGGAAATTTCCACTCACGCCAATAATCGCTGCGTTTGCGCCCCATCCCAAAGCTGGTGTTGCAAACTGATCATTGGCCGGTGTGGTGCTGCTGCGGTCTGGCGCTACGGATGCCGAACGGTTGGTGAAATTGGACCGGATGATCCAGGTTTGTACACGCCAGCCTATATGTGTGCCGTGCGGCGCTTTGGCGAATACCAAACTGCCATTGATACCGTTTGCGGTGGAGCCGGTGTTGAGCAAACCCGAACCGCGCGCTTCATCATAAAAGCCGATGCGGGCCGATGCGTTCACATCACCGAATTGCGTCTGCGCGCGCAAGGACGCGGCGCTGGAACCAAGCCACAAATGATTGTCGGCGGCACCGCGATCTGGGGCACGCACAGGTATCCAGCCATCGCTGCGTTCGCCTGCAACACTGCCAAACAACGACACTTTTCCAATTGTTGTGCCACCGGACGCCGCCGCGCGATAACTGCCCAAACTTCCGCCGGAAACATCCGCGATGGCCAACCCATCGGCACTATCTTTTTCGGTCAGCGAAATCGTGCCGGTCAGTGCGCCCGCGCCATAGGGGCCTGCGCCCGCACCGCGTACCACCTCTGCGGATTGCAAATCTTCGCCCGGAAGTGCCGACCAGATCACCCAGCCGCCGAACGGATCGTTCATCGGAACACCGTCGAGCAGCACAAGCGCACGGCCAGCACCAGACGGCGCAATAGAGCGCAGCGAGACGCCTTGCGTTGTCGGGTTGGCATTGATCGAGGAATTGCGCCGGAACAGCGAAAGGCCCGGCACCTGACTAAGCGCCTCGTCCAGCCGGTCATCATGGGTCAGTGCATCGGCATTCAGAGTAACGCTGGAAAAGGCGGCCTGACCGACCGGCGGCAAGACCCGCGTGCCGGTCACCACAACCTCTTCCACGCCAGCGAAGGCAGGCGCGGGGCCCGCAAGAAGCGCCGCCAGAGCACCACCCAACAGGGTTTTGCAGAGTGAACCCAAATCTGACCTGTGATCAGCCACGTAAATGCCGCCCCGGTTTGATTGTCTGCCTACCCCTGCCAGAAATATGAACCCGCGAAAAGGCATGCAAATGCCACGCCCCCGCCATTCATCACATTGTTGTCAGCGCCAGCCGCGTCCCAACACGTTCCCTTCGCTGCGTTTCCGCGTCATGATCCGGTTTCGTGCAACCTGGCATATTCCAGGTGACGCAACACGACGGGAGGAACCCATGTTTCGTGCAATTATTCTGGCAGCAGGCACCAGTCTGCTGCTTTCCGGTGCCGCCTTTGCGGCCGATGCCGCGCCATCTGCTGCGATCAAGGTGGCGGTCGCCGACAGTCATCGCCCGGCGAAAGACACCGAAAACGACGCTGCGCGCAAACCAGCCGAGATGCTGCGCTTTGCTGGCGTCAAACCCGGAAGCATTGTGGTCGATATGATGCCGGGCAGCGGCTATTTCACGCGTGTGTTTGCCAAGGCAGTTGGCAAGTCCGGTCATGTTTATGCCTATCAGCCGACCGAAACCGACAAATTCTACAAGGGCAAACCGGCGCCGATTAACGCAGTCGCCGACGATCCGGCTTACGGCAATATTACGGTCATTCACAAACCGATCAATGATTTTGCAATTCCGCAAAAGGCCGATGTGATCTGGACATCACAGAACTATCACGATTTGCATGATGATTTCATGGGCCCGGCTGATATTGCAAAGGTGAACAAGGCGGTGTTTGACGCGTTGAAACCGGGCGGTGTGTTCGTCGTGCTCGATCATGCGGCAAAGGCGGGCACTGGCCTGGCCGACACAGACACCTTGCACCGCATCGATCCGGCTGTTGTTAAAAAAGAAGTCGAGGCGGCCGGATTCAAATTCGCTGGCGAAGATAACGCACTACGCAATCCAAAGGACGATCACACACTCAAAGTGTTCGACCCTAAAATCCGTCATCACACCGATCAGTTCATCTACAAATTCCAAAAGCCAGAGTAAGCGGCGCCGAGCGCTCATAACCGAAAGCGGGCCTGCGCAATGCGCGTGGGCCCGCACCGGCATTCGGTTCACGCTGGGGCCGGGTTTTCCGCACCGGCATCAGGATCGCAAAAGACCGCTTCATCAAGATCGCCAGTCGCCTTGGCCACCACCACTGTCACCGTCGCATCGCCCGTCACGTTGACAGCGGTGCGCGCCATATCGAGCAAGCGGTCCACGCCCAGGATCAGCGCGATCCCTTCGACCGGCAGACCCACCTGTTTGAGCACGCCTGCCAGCAGGATCAAGCCCACGCCCGGCACGCCCGCCGTGCCGATCGAGGCCATGATGACCATGCCGATCACCATCGCGTATTGCCCGACACCAAGATCGACCTGGTAGTACTGCGCGATGAAGCCCGTGGCGATGCCCTGCATGATCGCCGTGCCGTCCATATTGATCGTCGCCCCCAGCGGAATGGTGAAGGACGACACGCGATTGGACGCGCCGAGCCGCTTTTCGACCGTGCGCAACGTGACGGGAATGGTTGCGCCGCTTGACGCCGTCGAAAATGCAAAGGCGAGCACGTCACCCATCTTTTTATAGAACATCACCGGGCTGAGGCGCGTGAGAAGTTTGAGCAGCGCCGGATAGACGACGCCAGCATGCACGGCCAGCACCGCCAGCACCAACAGCACATATTTCAGAAGCCCGGCAAAGGCATGCCAGCCTGTGTTGGCGGCCAGCGTGGCCACCAATGCGAACACGCCGTACGGCGCGGCCAGCATCACGATATCAACCAGCTTCATAACCGCGGCATTGAGATCTTCAAACAATGCAGCCAGGCGTTTGCCCGGCACGCCAGCGAAGGTGATGGCCAGGCCGAACAGGATCGCGAACACGATCACCGGCAGCATGTCGCCGTGGGCCATGGCGGTGACCGGGTTGCGCGGTACCAGATCAATCAAAACCTGAGAGAAAGGCGGCGCGGTCGCGATCGTCTGCGCCGCGCCGACGGTTCCGGGCGCTGCCCCAGCACCGGGGCGCACGATCAACGCTGCGGCCAGCGCTAGCGTGACGGCGATACCGGTGGTGACCAGATAAAGCCCGATCGCCATCGCGCTGATACGGCCCAGCCGCGCCGGATCACCAAGCGCGGTTACGCCTGTGACCAGCGACACGAAAACGATAGGAACGACCAGCATGGACAGCAGGCGGATGAAGATCTGCCCCACGACATGGAACAGCCCCCCGGTGATCCACGCCTGCACCCACGGCACCTGTGCGATGGTGAGGTTGAGGAGCACGCCGCACACCGCCCCCAGAACCAGCGCCAGCAGAATGCGGTTCGAGAGTTTCTTGTGATCTATATGGAATGCGCTGTCGTCCGGCACTTGCGGCATGGCGGTCCCCTCTGCTGCGGTCCTGTTTACGAAAACAGGGACGCCGCGGCAATGAGGGCCGGGCCAGACCAGCCCCGCCGCGCCCAAGCGCCTGCGGGGCTGGTCCGTGTATTCTGGTATTATTCCGCTGCGGCCTGCGCGCCTGTGCCTTGTGCACGGTCAATCACACGCTGGATGTCTCTGGCACGGGCATCAAACTGCACAGCGATGTTTTCATCTTCATCCTGAAGCGCCTGCACATCGGCCTTGGCATACTCGATGACGCCCATTTTTTCATAACCGTTGCGCACGGTTTCGCCCCACAACCCAATGTCTTTTACGATAGGCACAATGCGGGTGAACAGCGAATTGCGGAACCGTTCCATAAAGCCGCTTTCATACATGGCTTTCGCGCATTCCTCGATCGGCAGATCAAGGTTTTGCCACAATTCCACCGCATCAAACCGGTCACGCATCAAATACGAAGCTTCGAGCAAGAATTCCTCGCGCTCGTCACGTTCGGTCTGTGTCAAATGCGGGTAAAAATCACGAAGCGCCAAACGTCCAAAAGCGACATGGCGCGATTCATCCTGCATCACATAGGCGTTTACCTGCGCGCAAAGCTGGTTCTGTGCAAGATCGCGGATTTGCCCGAAGGAGGCCAGCGCCAGCCCCTCGATCACCACCTGCATACCCAAATAGGTCATGTCCCAGCGTGAATCGCGCAAGGTCTGGTCGATCAGATCTTTCAACGGCTGCGTTATCGGATAGGCGATTTGAAATTTGGAAAGCAACCGGCGATAGGCCTCAACGTGGCGGGCTTCGTCGATGGTTTGTGTGGATGCATAAAATTTCGAATCCACATCGGGAACCTGCGTCACGATTTTTGCTGCGCAAATCAGCGCGCCTTGTTCGCCCTGCATGAATTGCGAAAGTTGCCAGGCCTGAAAATGCTTGCGCACTTGCCCTTTCTCTTTCTCGTTCATTTTCAAATAGCATGGCGCCATATGAATCGGCAGTGATTGCTCGGGCATGCCTTCGGGATTGTCCTCGTCCAGTTCCTGTGACCAGTCGATGCGCGAGCTCGCATCCCACTGCATCTCCTTGCCCTTGGCATAAAGCCCCATCATGGCGGCGCGGCCATCGTCATAATCCCAGTTAAAGACAGCGTCGTAATCTTGTTTCACGGACCAGGTGGAATCTTCCAAACCCAGTGCATAAAGATCTTTGAATGACATAGGCCTCTCCCTGCTGCCTGATATGGCGGCTTGGTGCCGCTCTGGCGCGATAGAGCCAGCCTAAACCTGTCTTTGCGTTCGGCCAGTGCACAGCCCGCCAAAAATGTGGCATTTTGCGCCACATGGCCCAGAATGCCGCCCTCGAACGTTTGCCCATGACCTTGGGATATTTCCGGTTGATCCTGCGTGTCTTCGGTGCTGATCCACAATCACGCCACCTGCTGTTGGAAAACACGGGTGTCAGCGAGCGCGATTTGCTTAATCCCGCGGCCGAAATCAGCCTGTTCCAACAAGTGCAGCAGGTTGAGAACGTCAATGCGCTTTGCGGTGAAGGCTGGGCACTTTCACAACCCGAATTGTGGAACCCTACCGCGCATGGTGCGCTTGGCGTTGCGGTGCTTTCGGCACCCACTTTGGGCGAAGGCCTGATCGTGTTGCAACGTTACAGCCATGTGCGCGCGCCATTCTTTCATATGCATATGCAAAGCCATCGCAAGAACGTCCAGCTTTCCTACGAACTGACTGCAGAGCTTGACGAGCCACAATGGCGGCCGATGATTGAGATTGCCTTTATTGCGGTTCATGCTATGTGCGCAGCCGTTCTTGGCCGTGCACCGCATGAAGCCCAATTTCATTTTGCGTGCCACAAGCCAGCGCACGCATCGCGTTTGCACGCAACACTTGGGGACCTGCTCATTTTCGGTAGCGATATCAATAAAATTGTTCTGCCACAAAGCTGGATTTCCATGCCATCAGCGTTTGCTGATGCGTCGCTGTTTGAACGTTCCCTTGGTGAACTGGAGGCAGCCCTGGAGAGGCTGGAAACACCTGGCGATTTGCGTGCGCGCCTCGAACGCCTGTTAAAGACAATGCCTGATGGCAGATTGAATGCAGCGGATGTGGCCCGCGCACTGGGGGTCTCGCGGCGCACATTGGCGCGCAGGTTGCAATTGGCTGGCACACAATTTCGCAATCTTCTGGATGCCGAACTTAAATCCCGTGCTGCCGCAATGCTTGCCACGTCATCGCTTACACGCGCTGATATGGCCGAACGCCTGGGTTATCGCGACGCCACAAGTTTCAGCCGTGCGTGCAGACGCTGGTTCTCACAAGACGCACCAAAATAAGACAGACCGGAAACGGGCATCTTTCAGACATGTTTTGAACATGATGCACGGCAAAGATGCAGCACTGTAATCTTACCTTGGAGGGAGAATCGCAATGCTGAAATGGGCACTCATCTTTCTGGTCTTGGGTCTTATTGCTGGTGCGTTGGGTTTTACCGGCGTGGCTGGCGCGTCCATTGCCATTGCCAAATTCCTGTTCTTCATCTTTATCGCAATTTTCGTGATTTTGCTGGTGTTGGGCTCGACCATTTGGCGCGCCGTAGATTAGCCTCTGTATCGTTTAGGGCCGCGTGGGCACATGTTTCACCTGCGCGGCCTCGGCCGGTACACCGCCAATAGCGGCCTTCAGGCTTTCTTCCAGAAGCCTGTTCCAACTGTCATTGGGCGCCACATAGGAATCGCGAAACCACGGCATCGCTTTGCTGTTGAACACATAGCTCCGCAAAAAATCCAGCGTCGCACGCACCGGCCATTTGCGCATCACCTCACGCGGATAGGTGACATAGATCGGACTGCGATATTGTACGCCAATATTGATAGGCATGACATTGTCGTGGGCAAGCGCAGCATAGCTTGGTAACAATGCAATGCCAGCGCCATGACGCATGGATTCACCGACGATCGGACTGGTGTTTGACATCAGCACGACACGCGACAGCGCATCGCCCTGTGCCCATCCGGCCCACACACCGGCTTCGGACAGATAAATCGTCTGATCAATCAGCTTGTGCTGAGCCAGATCGTCCACGGATTGCGGCATCCCGTATTTTTCCAGATAGTCACACGAAGCGAATGGCACAAAATGCTGCGTACCGATTTTTGCCGATACCAGTTCGGACGCGGACGGTTCACGAAAAACAAACTCCAGATCAAAACTTTCACGACGTTCGGCAACGCCGTCACTATTACCAAAAATTTTGAGCTCCACATTGGGATGACGCTCCAAAAATGCCGGCAAAAAACGCGCCAGCCAGTAACATCCCAAACCATCACTCATCAAAATGCGGCAATCGCCTTCTATTAGCGACGGTGGATTCCTGCCCACATTCGACGCGCGCATCAGCGATGCCTGCGCGACGCTTGCATCGTTGAAAATGCGATGACCTTGCGCGGTTAAAGTTGGTCCGCGCCGATCCCGTTCGAAAAGTTTGACACCGATTGTCTGTTCCAGCCGCACCATCCGCCGGCTCACAGTCGGCTGTGTCATCTGCAGTTTGGTGGCCGCGCGGTTGAAGCTGCCGGCTCGCACGATTTCAAGAAAGACCCGAAAATCATCCCAATCGACGAGTTCCGCCACCCTATCTTGTTCAATTTCTGTATTAGCGTTCACCAAATCATGCCCCCAAATAAGAAGACTACGGCAGTTTTGAATATGATTAACCAATTATTTACGATAGATTTGCGTTAGCAAAACGTTAAAGGCCAGATAGAGCCGTAGTTGGGTAAGGTGATAAAATGCAGGATAAGCTCAAGAATATCATAGAGTTAGCGCCAGAAACTGCACATGTGGAGCCATGGACGTCGCTTCCAGAAGGGGGCATTGTCTTTGTTCGGCATCCTTCCGAAGGCGAACTCGCCAATATCGTACAACTGACTCAAAGCGAGATTTCAGAAACGATTGCGCCACTGGATGTGGTGCAGCGCGTGTTCAACCACAACCCCGATTCCTTCTGGGGTGTATTCCGGGCCGAAGATGGCGTGGAACGTAAAGACGCAAAATTTGTCGGCTATTACGGCCTTCTGCATCTCAGTCAGGCGGGCCGCGACGCACTTGAATCGGACAAATTCGACGCCCTCAACCCGCCCACAGAGCATCTTGTTCCTGGCGGGTCACGGCCTAGCGCCATCTACATCTGGGGAATTGTAGCGCGCAAGCATGTGCGCGCTTCAAGCCCTCTGGTGGCTTGGGCCCTCGGTCACAAGCTTTATGGTGGCGTTCCGATTTACGCGACAGCTGGCACCAAAGGCGGATTGAGCACCATCAAGGCCTATGGGTTTTCTGGCGCACGCGAAGCCGAAGACGGTCTGGGTCATTTGTTCCGTCTGGATCCGCCCCGCAAAAAGTCAGCCGTTGCGTAACCCAACTTTCAAGCCGAGGCGATCATGGAACTGAAAGCGGGCGTCGTTTCCAATGCCGATGCGCTGGCAAAAGTCTTTGCCGTGCGCGCTGCCGTCTATATGAGCGAACAAGGTTGCCCATATGAAGAAGAATTCGACGGTAATGATTATTCCTGCACACACATTCTTGGTTATGTGGATGAGGCACCGGCCGCGGTGATGCGCATTCGCTATTTTGCGGAATTTGTAAAATTCGAGCGCGTAGCAATTCTGCCCCGGTTCCGGCGCAGCGGTATTTCCAAAACGCTTATGCAGGCGGCAATGGATGTGGCGCGGCGCAAAGGCTATCGCCATCTTTACGGCCATGCGCAAAAACGTCTGACCGATTATTGGGCCAATTACGGATTCAAGCCACTCAACAAAAACTTCCCTCTCGTCTTCTCTGATCACGAATATGTGGAAGTCGTTGCCGAACTTGAGCCGCACGCAGAAGCCATCACCCTGCGCTCTGATCCTTATGTCATTCTGCGCCGCGAAGGTGATTGGGATACCGAAGGCCCGCTAGAACTTTCGGCTGCACGGCCCGCCACCAACCCGCACTAACAAGCTGCATCAGCAGTTTTGTAAGAACAAACCGGCGCCCGCCAATATTGCGGACGCCGGTTTGCTATGTGCCAGAATGCTTACGCCTTGGTCGTTTTGATGTATCCGTTCATCACATCCGACAGCACGTCCAGCGGCATGGCGCCCGATAGCAGGCCTGCGTCGTGGAATTTGCGAATATCGAATTTTCCGCCCAATTCCTTTTCTGCCTTGTCGCGCAATTCCAACCAGCGGATCTTGCCCAGCATGTAGGCACACGCCTGACCCGGCCATACGCAATAACGCTCGATTTCGGTTGTGGCTGAGGCTTCCTGATCGCCCAAGGCATCAACATAATATTTGATCGCCTTTTCGCGGCTCCACTTCATTGCGTGAATACCTGTATCCACCACAAGGCGCACGCCGCGGAACATAGCATCATGCAATTGGCCAATATGGCCCCATTGATCATCTTCGTACATGCCCATTTCAACGGCAAGCTGTTCGGCATATAACGCCCAGCCTTCGATATAGGCCGAGAAGAAAGAGAGCTTGCGGATCATCGGCAGATGCGCTTCCTGCTGCAATGAAAGCTGCAAATGATGGCCGGGAATGCCTTCGTGATAGGTCAGTGTCGGCAAGGTCCAGCTTGGCACTTCTGCCGTGTCACGCAGATTGATGTAATAAATCGCCGGGCGTTTGCCATCCAGCGAACCGGGATTGTAGGAACCACCCGGCGCACCAGCTTCAATAAATTTCGGAACACGCTTGATAACCAGTTCTGCCTTGGGCAGCGTGCCAAAATATTTTGGCAGCTTCGCTGTGATGGCTTTTACTTTTTCGTTCAAGTCCGCGATCAGCTTTTCCTTACCCGCATCCGTGTTCGGATAACGGAACTTCGGGTCATCGTACATGGCGCGAAGACGCTCTCCGACCGTTCCCTTGGTCAACCCATTCTTCTTCATGATCGCGTCAATTTTCGCCGTATGATCGGCAACGATCTCTAACCCGAGTTTGTGAATATCTGCAGGCTTCATGTTGGTGGTCGTCCAGTTCGTGATGGAATCGGCGTAATAAGTCTCACCATCTTTCAACTTCCACACACCGGCATCGTGGTTGGTTTTGGGCTTCAAACTTTCGATTAAGGCAATCTGGCGATCAAGTGCGGGATAAACCTTGTCCGTTACAATCTTCTCGACGTGCGTGCCCCAATCACCCGCAATCTTTTTCTCTTTGCTGCGCCTGACAATGGATTCGACCATCACCGATTTTCCCGCCGGCGTTCCACGCAGGTGTTTCATCTGTTCAAGCGTACGACTTAAAACAAAATCGGGCGGCACAACGCCCTCACCCACATCGTGCTTCACCAACCCATTTTCCTGATCGAGCAAATCGCCCCAGGCCGACATTCGCGAAAGGTAATATTCGCAATCGGCCTTGTTTTCGATGGGCTGCTGATTATCCAGAAAACTGGGGGCCTGCTGATAAGAACCGCCAAGCTGGCTCACAACATAAGGCGCGCCGGCACCACCACCGCCAAAATCATACCGTTGATCTGCCTCGTTTTGTGTCTTTAGCGAATAATGCACGACATCATAGCTAACGGCATCGGACCCGGTGAGTGATTTGCGATCAAAGGCCTCGAGCTGCGCCAGCTTTTTTGCCGTATCGCGCTTTTGCCGCTCGACCTCTTCCATCGTTGCCGGGCTTAATTCGCCGCGCTGGTGTGCACGCTTGCCCGTATCGAGCCCAAGGCTGGTGACCAGCTCTGGCGCATGATCAAACAAATCCTGCACGAAGGATTCAAACAGCGCTTTCAACTTCGGATTGGATGTTGCAGCCGCTACCTTCGTAGCCGCCCTGGCCAGTGAAGGCATAGCCGTGGCCGATAAGGCTGCAAGTCCGGCCGTAGCCGTGCCCGACAAAAGAAGATTGCGACGGTCAATCATAAAAGTCTCCCCTGAATATGGATGGACAAATCTAGAGCGTGGCGAGCACACAGGGCAAGCGGTGGCGCACACATGTGCCGCGTAACCCCATCAAATTAACGTGGGCATTGCGGGGGGTATTTTCACTAACGCCAAGCCACGCAAATTTGGCGCAGCAGCTACGCAATTTTCACTGCCCATATATTGCAAACAATCACACCGCCTGGAGGCGAAATTGCGCAAGGTGTTCGTAATGCGGCCGCGCAGCATCAGCTATGGCAAGCAACTCAACACCTAAAAACGGCTTAACCTTGTCCGTTTTGGGCCGCGCAAACCCTGTCGAACGTTCCACCGCATCGTACCAAACCGGCGCCCAAACACCATCTGTTGCGCGCCGCCCCGCTGGCCAGGACAGCATGGAATCGGAAAACGGAATATCGAGCGCCTTGCACAAAGCCTGCAAAATGCCGCGCGGATTTTTCAGCACATCGGCGGATTCGATCACGGGCGGTGGCTCACCAGCTTTGTCGCATGCCCGGTCAAACAATTCGCGCTGCTGCACAAAGCCGATATCGTCCAGTGCAACTTCGGAACGCTTTACAGTGTACGACGCCAAAACATCTTCCGGCGCGCGGATCAAAAAGGCATTGCGGCATTGGCCGATCCAGTCGCGCCCAAAACCTTCACACATATGATGTGTCATGTGCTTTTGATAAAAGATCGTAGCGCCACCCGGTACCGGACCCAGCAGGAACGGCACGACATCACGCCAATCATTGGGCTGAGAGGCCAGCGATTGCGCGCGCATCGGATGATCGATCCCCGTATGCGCCAGATAGGCGCCATAAAACGGTTCATCAACCACTGCTGTATCTGGCCGGTTCTCAAAGCTGCGCATCATCGCGGTGGAGATATTGCGCGGACCCGACCACATGGCGATACGAATGGGCTCACTCATGCGGCTGCGTCCGCATCTTTCAGTGCACCATAAAGTTTGCGCACACGTGTTGTCACCGGGCCCGGCAATCCACTGGGCAATGCGCGCCCGTCAATCATGCGTACGGGAATCGCCCCGCCGAAGGTGCCAGTGACAAAGGCTTCTTCCGCACCATAAACCTCGTGCAAGGTGAAATCGCCAAGCTCCAGCGGAATATTGTTTTTACGGCACAGCGCAATGATGTTGGCGCGCGTCACGCCGTTGAAACAATAGGTGCCGCGTGATGTGCAAACCGTGCCGCGCTTCACGAAAAAGAAATTTGTCGCATTACAGCTTGAGACAAAGCCATGCGGATCGAGCATCAAGGCTTCATCCGCACCCGCGGCAATCGCCTGTTGCAGCGCAATGACCAAATTCAGACGGCTGTGTGAATTCAGCCGCATATCAAACATGTCAGAAGGCGTGCAACGAATGGACGACGTGAACAGCGATATGCCCTGCTTCACAATCTCGTCACTGGGTTCTTTATATTCGGCAACGATCACGATGGTGGGTTTGCCCAACGCATTGCGCGGGTCCTGATTGGGGGTCTTTTTCGGGCCGCGTGTCACCATCAATCGGATATGCACGCCATCCTGCATGGCATTGGCCTCCACCGTTTGGCGCAGCGCCGCCGTCAGCGCAGCACGGTCCATACCGATGTCCAGACCAATGGCGCGCGCGCCGTCAAAAAGCCGGTCGAGATGCGCCTCCAAAAACAGCAATCGCCCCCTATGAAGGCGCACCCCTTCCCATATACCGTCACCCAATACGAAGCCGGCATCGAAGATGGATATTCTTGCTTCATCGCGCGGGATAAGATTCCCGTTAAGATAAACCCTCACTGCCGCATTGCGCGGATCTGCGGCGTAATCCTGTGTCCCTGGCATCGCGTCTCGCTCTTTATTGAACAAACCTCTTTTATCGCTACAAACCCAAGCAGAACAGGCCAACCGCCCACAATGATCCCATCTCATTCTTTTGGTGCAACCCCATGACATCCGATCAGACATTATTGTTCGGCCTGCTCGCGCTGGTCCTTGGCATGCTGCTTTGGGGCAAATGGCGGCACGATCTGGTTGCAGCGGGTGGGTTGCTGCTTGCTGTGGTGCTCGGGCTGGTGTCAGCTGACGACGCTTTTTCGGGCTTCTCCAACCATGCCGTTGTCATTGTGGCGCTGGTGCTGGTGGCCTCGCGCGCGTTTGAAAATACGGGAGCGCTCGGTGTTCTGACCCGTTGGGCCATCAAGGATGATCGTTCCACCGGCACCCATATCACCTTGCTTGGCGGACTTGGCGCCGCACTTTCGGCCGTCATCAACAATGTGGCGGCACTCGCGATTTTGATGCCAATGGATGTGCAGGCTGCCCGGCGGGTTGGCCGGCCGCCCGGCGTCACCTTGATGCCGCTTGCCTTTGCGACCATCCTGGGCGGGCTTGTCACCCTGATCGGCACACCGCCCAACATCATTGCCTCTGCCGTGCGCCAGCAACAGCTTGGTCAACCCTATGGCATGTTCGATTTCACACCGGTCGGCGGCGTGGTGGCCATAGCCGGCATTCTTTTCGTCGCTGTGATCGGCTGGCGGCTTGTGCCCAAACGGCAAGATAAAGCCGCAGAGATAATGAGCACCGCGTCATTTCAGGCTGAGCTTCTGGTGCCCGAAGGGTCCGTTGCCATTGGCCGCATGGTCGCCGATCTGGATGAGGAAACCGAAAAGGCCGATGTCGCATTGATGGGCATTGTGCGCGAAACCACGCGCCATCAACATTTCCGTGCCATGAGCATTGCGGCGGGCGATTTGTTGATGGTGCGCGGTTCAACCGACTCCATCGCCGCTTTCATCAAAATGATGGGCTTGCAAGAACCGCTGGTCGAAGACGACGAAAAAGAGAAAGAATCTGCACCCGCAGAAGTCAAAATCAACGTTGCGAATACATCGCAGGGCGATAAAAAAGAGGAAAAAATAGAAGAAGATGATGAGGAGCCCGCGCCAAAGCCACCGGAAATTGTTGAGGCGGTGGTGAAATCGGATTCCTATCTGGTGGGCCGCTCTGCCGGTGGCATGTCGCTGCGTCCGCGTTTTGGCTTGATGCTGCTGGGTATCGGCCGCGCTGGTTCGGTCACGCGCGAACGCGTACGCCGCCGCCGCATCGAATCCGGTGATGTGCTCTTGCTCAGCTGGCGGGCAGGAAAAAAACCAGCCGTGCTGGACCAATTGGGTCTGATCCCCATTAACCGGGTCAGCGTGGATCAATTCCATCCGCGCGATGCAATACTCACGGTCGGCCTGTTCGCTGGTGCCATTATCGCGGCAAGCACGGGCTTGCTGGATTTCACGGTTGCCATCGCCATTGCGGTTGCCGCTTACGGTGCATTGGGGCTGGTACCAGCACGCGATTTTTACGAACAGATTGATTGGCCAGTTGTCGTGATGATTGCCTGTCTGCTGCCTATCGGCGTTGCGTTCGAAAAAGTGGGCGGCACTGCGCTGATTGCCAACGCGATCAGCACATACACCCAAGCCTATCCGCCCATTGTCGCGCTGGCCGTAATGATGGTGGTGACGATGACCTTGTCCGACATGCTGAACAATGTCGCCACCATCGTCATCACGGGACCCATTGCTGTTGACCTTGCCAAAAGTCTGCATGCCAACCCCGACACATTTTTGATGGGTGTAGCGATTGCGGCTTCCTGCGCATTCCTCACCCCCATCGGGCACAAAAACAACATGCTGATTATGGGGCCGGGCGGTTTTCGCTTTTCAGATTATTGGCGCATGGGCCTGCCGCTTGAGATTGTGGTGCTGGCCGTTGCCATACCGATGTTGCTACTGGTCTGGCCAATCGGCGCGGTCTCCTGATTCGTCAGCCTCACGGCGCCCAAGTGCGACAGTTTGTGATCGTGGGGAGGGTGACATAGCCCGCCCATGGGTTCACATTTGCATAGCAGCAGCAGCGCGCGACGAACGCGCGCGCGGGTATGGGGGGGAGTTTCATGCAAAACGCATCGCAGCGCGTGGCTTTTTTGGCGACGGTTTTTCTGGTTGGTACGGGCGCAATCTTTGGCACCGCCTTTGGCGCGGCAACGCCCGCACAGAACGATCTGAAGACTCTCGAAAATCAATTCGACAGCCACATTCAGCCCGATGAGATGCGCGGCTGGATGAAACAGATGTCTGCCGAGCCCAATCATGTTGGCACCGCACATAACAAAGCCAATGCCGAATGGGAGCTGGCGCAGTTCAAGAAATTCGGCTGGGACGCGCATATCGAAACGTTCAGCGTGCTTTACCCCACACCGGTCAGCCAAACCCTCGAACTGCTTGGCCCCAAACCCTACAAAGTGAATCTGGACGAACCGCCGATCCCCGGCGACAGCAGCGCCACAGCCAAAAACAAGGGCCTGCCCGGCTATCTCGCTTATCAGGGTGATGGCGATGTCACCGCCCCGCTGGTCTATGTCAATTACGGCATGCAAAGCGATTACAAGGCGCTGGAACGCATGGGCGTCAGCGTCAAAGGCAAGATTGTCATCGCGCGCTATGGCGCGGGTTGGCGCGGGTTGAAGCCCAAACTGGCACAGGATCATGGCGCCGTGGGCTGTATTATCTATTCCGACCCGGCCGATGATGGCTATGCGGTGGAAGACACCTATCCTGAGGGCCCGGCACGTCCGCCGCACGGCATTCAGCGCGGCTCGGTGGTGGATATGACGCTGTATCCGGGCGATCCGCTGACGCCGGGCGTGGGTGCAACACCCGGCGCAAAGCGCCTCACCCGCGCGCAATCGAAAGTGCTTCTGAAAATTCCGGCGCTGCCGATTTCCTATGCCGATGCGCAAGTGCTTTTGGCCTCGCTCGGCGGTCAGGTCGTGCCTGCATCCTGGCGCGGTGCGTTGCCGGAAACTTACAAGGTCGGCCCCAGCGAAGCCAAAGTGCATCTGGCGGTGAAATCCGATTGGAGCCAAAAGACGATCTATGACGTGATTGCGAAAATCGAAGGCAGCGAATATCCCGACCAATGGGTGATGCGCGGCAATCATCATGATGGCTGGGTATTCGGCGCGGCCGATCCGCTTTCCGGTCAGGTTGCGCTTCTGGAAGAAGCCAAAGCCATTGGCGAACTCATGAAAACCGGCTGGAAACCGAAACGCACCATCGTTTACATGAGCTGGGATGGCGAAGAGCCGGGTCTTCTGGGTTCCACCGAATGGGTGGAGGCACATGCCGCCGAACTGAAACAAAAGGGCGTGCTGTATATCAATTCCGATAGCAATGGCCGCGGCATTTTATGGGCTGGCGGCAATCATGATTTGCAGCATTTCGTAACGCAGGTGGCCGACGGCATTACCGATCCAGAAACCAAGGTTTCGATTGGCGAACGCCGCCGTGCAAAAATTCGCGTAGAGGCGCTTCATCCCTCCAGTCACGACCCGCAAGCTGTCGCCCAATTGAAAGAAGATGCAAAGATTGCGGCGGACCCCAGCAAAACCATCCCCATTGAAGCCTTGGGGTCTGGTTCCGATTATTCGGCATTTCTGGAACATCTGGGCCTGCCCACGCTCGACATCGGTTTTGGCGGCGAAGGATCGAGCGGCGGCGTTTATCATTCGCGTTACGACACGTTCGAACATTTCGATCGTTTCGGCGATCCCGGCTTTGTCTATGAAGCAGTATTGGCAAAAACAATTGGGCACATGATTTTGCGCGCAGCCGACGCAGCTTTGCCGCTGCAACACACGCAGGATTTTTCCAACACCGTGGCGATGTATCTGAAGCAGGTGAAGAAGCTGGCCCAGAACAAGCGCGAAGCCGCATCCACGCAAGCGGCGCTTTTGAAAGACAAGGCTTTTGCACTGGCGGCGGACCCTACAAAATCCAGCGGCAATCCAACAGCGTTGAAGCCGGTGCCAAAATTTGATTTCACACCGCTCGACAAAGCCATCGTCAAACTGAAATCCAGCACC
Organism: Hyphomicrobiales bacterium; assembly: GCA_040255365.1. GTDB lineage: Bacteria > Pseudomonadota > Alphaproteobacteria > Micropepsales > Micropepsaceae > Rhizomicrobium. The sequence goes on along the minus strand of JBDZUY010000018.1, from coordinate 31,229 downwards.
GCAGCCTATGACAGCGCGCTTGCAATGCATGGCGCAAAACTGACGCCGGAGCAGCGCAAAAAATTGTGGTCATACATGCAGCCCCTGAACCAGACATTGGCGCCCGCCGATGTTGGCCTTCCGGGCCGCCACTGGTTCAAGAATCTGGTGTATGCACCAGGGCGTTTCACCGGCTATGGCGCCAAGACATTGCCCGGCGTGCGTGAGGCCATCGAAGAACAGCGCTGGGATGATGCCAAAAAATACATCACGCTGACGGCCGATGCGCTGAACGCCTATAGCGCGCAGTTGAACAAGGCCACCGGCGTGTTGAAAGGCAGCTAGGTGTCACCACCAAAAGCCTTTGTTTCATGGAGCTCCGGCAAAGACAGCGCTTGGGCGCTCCACGAAGCACGGCGGCTTGGTCTGGCTGATATTGTTGGCGTGCTGACGACGATTACCGAACCTTATGATCGCGTGGCCATGCATGGCGTGCGCAACACCTTGCTGGACCGGCAGATTGCCGCGTTGAATGTGCCAATCATCAAGGTGCCATTGCCCAGCCCTTGTTCCAATGAGATCTATGAAGCGCGCATGACCGAGGCCTGTGCGCACATCACGGCGCAAGGCGTGAACCACATCATCTTCGGCGATTTGTTTCTGGAAGATCTGCGCCAATACCGCGAAGAAAAGCTGGCCCTGGTGGGCATGCATGCGCTCTTTCCGCTCTGGGGCCGCGACACCGCTACGCTTGCCCGCCAGATGATAGACGGCGGACTTGAGGCACGTATCACCTGTCTGGACCCACGCAAGCTCGACCCGAAATTTGCCGGCCGCCGCTTTGATGCGGCCCTGCTGGCCGAACTGCCCCACACGGTGGACCCATGCGGCGAGAACGGCGAATTTCATACGATTGTGACGGCTGGGCCCATGTTTAATGCCCCCATCGCGGTCCATGACGGCGAGGTCGTCGAGCGCGAAGGCTTTGTCTTTGCCGATGTGATCCCCGGTTAAGCCGCCATATCAGCGCGAATACCGGATGCGTCATTGCGACCTGCGCGGCCATCAATATGGTGTGTTATGCGTGCGCTCTCACTGGATTGAGCCCCATTTTGCGCCGTTTCGATTATATAGAACCGTTTATCATGCTGGCCACTGTTGTGCAGTGGCTGGTGCTGGCAACGCTTGCCGGTGCCATTGTCGGAAGCGGCACGAGCTTGTTTCTGCGCGGCCTGTTTTTCATGACGGATCGTACCGCGTCGATCCCGCTATGGTTGCAAATGTCGCTTCTGCCGGCTGGTGGACTGCTCAATGGCTTGCTGCTGTATTACGGCTATCGAACCAATACGACGGGTTTGAGAGATTCGGTATTTGCAGCGGTCCACACACAAGCCGGACGCATGCCGTTCCGTACCATCCTAATCAAACCGATAGCCGCTATTATAACTTTGGCGAGCGGAGGGTCCGCCGGTAAGGAGGGGCCATGTTCGCATATCGGTGCATCGCTGGCGGCGGCAATCGGCCAAGTATTGCATCTGAATTCCGAATTGCGCCAACGCATCGTGGCCTGTGGTGTGAGCGCCGGTTTCGCAAGTGTTTTCGGAACACCCATTGCCGGTGCCATCTATGGTGTTGAAGTGCTGGCGATTGGCCGCATCCGTTATGATTATCTGTTTCCCGCCATCATTGCTGGTGTGATGTCGTTTGAAATCAGCAAGTTTTGGGGCATCCCATACCAGTACTATCACATCGCATTGGTGCCGGAATTTTCTGAAATCGTATTTCTGAAAACGACAATGATCGGCATAATTTGCGGAATTGTGGCGCTGATATTCGTAGAACTGGTGCGCGCGGTAACAGCGATAACCGCGTATCTGCGCACGCGATTCAGCATATGGCCGCCACTGTTGCCGCTCTGCGGCGGCATCATCCTCGCGCTGCTGATACTGATTATCCCAACCGAATATCTGGG
>JBDZUY010000018.1:7850-29178 GCA_040255365.1 Hyphomicrobiales bacterium | reverse complement strand
GTCTATCCCGAACAACGCCTTGCCTATGCCAAATCATCGTGGATGCGCGTCAGGCCAGACGTATTGATCGGTGCGGAAAAAGCACGCCTGTCTTATGTGCTCCTGCGATGGTGGCAACGGCACCGGCCATAATTTCTGGAAGTTCCAGATACAATCCGGAAAACAAAGACGCTTCATCCGGATGATGATTGGCGGACAGGGAGAGATTCGAACTCTCGATACGGTCGCCCGTATGCCGCATTTCGAGTGCGGTGCATTCAACCGCTCTGCCACCTGTCCGCGCGCGCAATCAAATACTTAAGCCCGACAGAAATGGCAAGGGGTCCAGAACGCCGCCATTTGAGCCCGGACCACAAGCATGGGGCCAAGCGCATTCGGCTAAACACGCGATGAACGCCAGATTTTACCAGCGTCAGGTGCCGCGTGTTTGCGCAGCGGCCAAATGCTGGCGTATGAACGCCACGATTTGAGGCCAGTTGTCAGCGCGCAGATGCGCCTCCTCTGAAAAAGGCCGCTTTGGCCGCAACCTTTCATCGCCGACCAGATGAATACAAAAGACATCGGGCGCCATCTCGGCCGCGTCTGCCAGATGCCGGGGAATATCATCAACAAAGAAAACAGGCCCATTGGCCCGCTTTGCCAACGTGGCCACCGCTGCGCCCTTGCTACCGCTATTGATGACAAGTGGAAGTGACAATCCCAGACTGGAAAAATTCTGCAACCGTGCAGGCGCTTGTGATGGTGCCATATTCGACAAAACCACAATCTCCATCAGCCGCGACAATTCTGCGATCGCATCCACCGCGCCATCAACCGCTTTCAGGGAGACAAACTGGTCGCGAAATTCATCGAGCAAAATTGTGACATCGCTATTGGCAAGCGCATCATCATCAATTTTCCGGCGAACATTTCCGAACAAATGATAGCTGCTGAAATCAAAATAACACGCATGGTCCGCAAGAAATTTATCGAAACCGTCAGCAAAAAGCAGGAGCACCTCGTCGGCATCGACAATCAGAAGCGGACGGTCCGCATTCAACGGCACCTGTGCTGCATCGGCATAAAAAGGAGGCATAGAAAAACCCTGCCTGCAAAAAATGGCCTCGCGCGCTGATTCATGATTTCGGCCAGGCGCAAAGTTCAAGGCCGATACCGAAATTCATAGCATTTTTTGCCCCATCTGCCAGACCGAATCCGCAGCCGGCAGCGTGCAATCCCGTCCCTTGGCAATATTCACAAATAGATGGCATTTTGCGGCCTTTTCAGCATCCGAAATCCAGTGATGGTGGCCGAAAGCAGTCAAATGTAGGGGCGCGAATCCGCTAGAACCAAAATCCGCGTAGCGATAGATTCAAAGCCGCCAAATTCATCAATCGGAGAGATGCGTATGCCGCCCATCGCCAAGCTGGAAACAAGAGAGTTGAAACCCGGATTTGGCGCCGAAATTCTGGGCATTGATCTGTCCAAAAGCGATGACGCCACTTTGGATTCCGTGGTGGATATTTTCAATTTGCGCGGTGCCGTTTTACTGCGCAGCCAAAATATGTCGCCTGATGATCTGGTCCGGTTCATTGCGCATTTCAACGAACCGGAAGGCCATACCTTGCAGCAATTCACCCTGCCCGGTTATCCCAATATCTACATCCTCTCCAACAAGACCGTGGATGGAAAGCCGATTGGCGCGCACAATGACGGGGTCGGCTGGCACACCGATTATTCCTACAAGGAAATCCCGGTGATGTGTACAATGCTTTATGCCGTCGAGGTGCCGCCGGAAGGCTCCGACACATTGCTGGCCGATATGTGCAGCGCCTATGACGCGCTACCGGCTGAACGCCGCGCCAAACTCGACAACATGGTGCTGCATCACAGCTATCAGCATTTCATGGAAAATCGCGAGCACGGCCGCATGACATTAAGCGCCGAACTCAAAGCCGAAAACCCGGATGTGTTTCATCCGCTCGTTCGCGTGCATCCGCGCAACGGAAGGCGCGCACTATGGGCGAGTACCGGCACTGTCAAGGAAATCGTTGGCGTCCCGAACCCAGAGGGCCTTGCGCTAGTCGATGAGCTTGTTGAATTCATTACACAGGATCGCTTTGTTTACCGGCATAAATGGAAAGTGGGTGACGTGCTGGTGTGGGACAATCGCTGCACCTTGCACACCGGCACGCTTTACGACGACAAAAAATATGACCGGCTGATGCACCGCTTGTGGGCGAAAGGCGACAAGCCCATCGGTGTGGCGCAGGCAAAGGGCTGAACGCGAAACGGTTTGTGCGCCTCAGGCTTTCGCGGCTTCGCGGGCAACATAGGCGCGCCAACCGCCAAGCGCGGTAATATCTTCGGCGCCGATAAACGCACGCGGTTCGCCCACAAAACCTTTGACCTGCGTTCCGTCATCCAATGTCACCGTGCCGATGGCCAGCGGTGCGGGCACCTCGGCGACAAAGCTGCCGAAGGCTTCGGTCGTCAGCTCATACACTTCGATGTCAATCGCTGTGCCATCCGCACCGACATGCGATAGCGAAGGTTTGGCCGGTACGCTGCCCGCCAATGCATAGAGTTTGTAGGCCGGTTCCGTCTTGCAAGCCTTGACCAGTTTGGCGCCCCGCGATGTCAACTGCCAATGCAATGGCATGCCCTGAAGATGGGCTCCAACCACGGCAAGTTTGATGCGCTGCGGCGCATCACCAACGTCAACAGGTGGAGTTTGCGGCATCGGTTTGATCTCCTCATAACGACTTGCAAGTTTCAAAAGCAAATGATCGGCCCAGGCGGGGCCCATGAACGTGACGCCAAATGCGGTCGCGTTATCGCGAAACCCGGCAGGCACAGCGACAGCGCTCATATCCAGCAGATTCACAAAATTGGTATAGGTCCCAAGGTTGGAATTGAGCGCCAAAGGTTCCGCCAGAACATCATCAATGCGATAGGTCGTTGGCGTGGTCGGCAGCAACAGCACATCGACAGCGCCCCACAAACGCTCTGCATCGCGTTGATAGGTGCGAAGTTTGTACTCGGCCCTGTAGACATCCACGGCAGAAAATTTTCTGCCGCCTTCAATGATGGCCCGTACGACCGGGTCAAAAGCGTCCGGTTGTTGCGCCAGAAAATCTTCAACAGCCGCCAAACGTTCTGCAACCCATGGACCTTCATAGAGAAGCCGGGCTGCATTCAACAATGGCGTAATATCAATTTCGACCGCTTGCCCGCCCATGGCAACGACACGCGCAGCAGCCGCTTTGTAAAGCGCCGCCGATTGCGTATCGGAGAACCATTCGAGCTGACTTTCAGCGGGAATACCAACACGAAATTTTGCACCCGGCATTTCGCCCGCATGATCGGGCTGGCGGCGTGAATTAGGATCCGTCGTATCAAAGCCCGCAACAATGTCGTCAATCTTTGCGGCACCTGCGGCGGTCGAAGTGAAGACCGTGATGCAATCCAGGCTGCGGCACGCCGGAACCAACCCGCGCGTACTCCACCGCCCCTTCGTCGGTTTCAAACCCACAAGATGATTGAAGGCGGCCGGTACCCGCCCAGAACCGGCCGTGTCTGTGCCCAAGGCAAACGCCACAAGCCCGGCGGCAACCGCAACCGCGGACCCCGAACTTGAGCCGCCGCTGATATAGCCGCGATTGTAAACCGCGCCGCACGCGCCATAGGGGCTGCGCACGCCAACAAGACCGGTGGCAAATTGATCAAGATTGGTTTTGCCGATCAGCACCGCTCCCGCATCCAAAAGGCGCTGAACCACAGGCGCGGTTTCATCCGCCACATACGCAAATTGCGGGCATCCGGCCGTGGTCGCCATCCCGGCCACGTCGATATTGTCCTTGACCGCGAAAGGCACTCCGGCCAGCGGCAGTACCTCACCCCGGGCCAACCGCGCATCAACAGCCGCCGCGGCGGCAAGGACCGCGTCTGCTGATACTCGCGCAATCCAGACCGCCTTTTGCACCGCTGCATACGCATCCACCCGCGCAAGGGCGGCGCGCGCCACGGTGGCGGCGCTGGTTTCGCCCGCCTGAACGGCACGCGCGATATCGATGGTATGAAGGCGCTCAAAATCCGGCATATCAACCCATAACATGGCAAAAGGCGGTGCGGCAGGGACAGGCCCCACGCCTGCAAATATTGCTTCACGTTCAGGCAAGATGGCAGCATGCCGGTTGGCTATTGTTAAGAATAGCGTGCCGCTTGCGCCGAGCCAGCAAAGAAGGCGGGCACCACAGGGATGCCGGGCAAATGACACTCACAAAACCGATTACAGCCAAACCAATTACCGGCCCTGCGGCATGGCGGGGCGACGCGCTTATAAAAACGCAGGATTGGCTCTATTTCCTGAGCGATGCCCAGCGCACCGAACTGGAACGGCTGGGCACACAATTTGTCGAAGACGATCCCGATCTTCGCACCGTGACCGCCGCCCAATATCCGGTGCCGGGGTTCAGCGAGGCGCTCGCCTCCTGGGGCCGCGACATCGATCAGGGCCGGGGGTTTGTCGTGGTGCGCGGCCTTCGCCCGCATCTGTATTCCGACGCGCTATCGGCCGCCATATTTTACATCCTCGGTTTGCACATGGGCGAACCGATGCAGCAGAACCAGATGGGTGATCTGCTCGACCATGTTTACGCCACATCGGACAAGACGATGGACGATCCGACCGCGCGTTCATCCAAGGTGCGTGACAAGCTGGTTTTTCATTCTGACAGCTCGGATGTTGTTGCCCTGATGTGCCTGCGGCCCAGCAAGTCAGGCGGGGCATCGCTTCTGGTATCCGGCGCACAAATTTACAACGAAATCCTGCAACGGCGGCCAGATCTCGCCCCACTATTATATGAACCCTTCCATTGGGATTGGCGCAGGCAAGACCCGGATGCGCCCTCCAACACCTACACCTCGCCCATGATTAGCCTGGTGGACGGTGTGTTCAGCATGTATGCGGGTGCGACTTACATCTTTACGGCACAAGAATATCCCGGCGTGCCAAAGCTGACGCCCGAACAGATCGAAGTGATCAAGCTGTTTGACGAAATCACCTATGAGCCCGGCATGGCCATCGCCACCGATTTTCAGGAAGGCGACATTCAATGGCTGTCAAATTATGCCGCGCTGCATTCGCGCGAAACCTTCATCGACTACCCTGAACATCAGCGCCGTCGGCATTTGCTGCGGTTATGGCTCAAGCGTGATGTCGGCCGCCCGATCACACCGGGCTTTGGCAAGAACGCCAAGGTGTTGCCGCGCGCCAGCTGCCGCACGCTGGAAAGCGACGACCGTGACAATTTTCATATCAGGGTGGCAGCGGTTCCTCGCCTGATCTCGTAATCCGCGATAATAGATTCGCGATACACCAAGCGCACACAGCGCTCACGCCTTGTTAGCACTCAGGCTTTTTTGCCCCAAACCTCGCGCGCTTTTTCATAAACGCCCTGATCGTAGGAAAACTCGATTGTGTTGCCGTCGGGATCTTTGACGAAGCAGATATAGCCGATCTGTTTGGGCATCTGCATGGGGCCAAGTGCAAGGCAATTGTCGGCCTTCGCCTTGGCCGCAATGTCGTCAACCGCTTCCTTGCTGGGCAATTCAATGCCTATATGCGCGAACGGCCCCATCGGCGGATGCTGTGCCGGCGCAAACGGGTCGCAGCCTTCAAAGAATTGACCCAGCACAAGTACAAAGGGCGATTGTGCATTGGAGGAATCGCCAAGCCAGGCATTCTTGCCCTGCTTGTCTTCGCTCTGCTGCAGCAAGGTCAGATGGGTGAATTTCTCGTACCACGCAATGCTGGCATCGATGTCCTTCACGGCCATGGCGATGTGTGTCCACGCCGCCTTTTTCGGACCGACCGAGTGCTTTTCCTGATCCGCCATATCGCTGCCCTCTAGAGCCTAATATTATTTCAATACTATTCCGCCGCCGGTCATTGCCGCTTGTCTAAAGGCGCACAGTAAATTTCCGCATGCCCAGCCAACATACCGGCTGCCATCACGATTGCGGCCAAGGCCGCGGAAATTTTCCCTTGTGATAAAGCAAAGGCGGAGTTGCCGCCGTATGTTCGATGCGAAGCCCCCGTCCGATCAGGACAAAATGGTCACCCGCCTCAACACAATTGTCCAAATCGCAATCGATAAAGACCGGCGCAATGTCCAGTTGCGGCGCACCATCGCCAACGCAGCGATGTCCGCAATTTTCAAACCGGCCTTCCAGCGGCCCCACCCCAAATCGCATGGCCAATTCGTGACTATCTATATCCAGCATATTGACGCCGAACTTGCCGGATTTCCTGATTGGATCGAGCAGAATGCTGGTCTGGTCAAGACAGATCAGCAGCATCGCAGGCACCAGCGATACCGAGGTAAAGGCGCTGATGGTGGAGCCTACGGGTTCGCCGTTCTGCCATGCGGTCACAATCGTTACGCCGGTCGGGAAATAGCCCATTGCGGCGCGCCACTCCGCCGGTGTTGGGGAAACATTCTTTTTCATCAACTTACCGGCCATGTGGTTTGATTCGGTAGCTGCGTGCGCGCAATCACCGCCTGCCCCGCTTGCCGCGCGTCAGCAAGCAATTTTGCTTCATCAATCATCGTCGAACGCCCGGCATCCAGAACGCGAACACCATCAATCCAGACGCTGTGCACACCGCTGGGTGGTGCATTGAACGCAAGCTGATCAACACAATCGAAAATCGGGCCCCATTCGGGAAGATCGGTATCGTGAAGCACCAGATCGGCTTTCTTGCCCGGCTCCAGCGATCCAATCATGTCCGAAAAACCCATCGCGCGCGCCGCATTGAGCGTTGCCATTTCCAGAACCGTACTTGCAGGGAAAATATCCTGATCGCGCCGCGCATCACGAAACAGGCTCGCCATCAATCGGCCAGAGGACAAAATATCCGCGGCAACGCCATCGGTCCCCAGGGTTACGGCGACACCACGCTCCAGCATTTCGGGAAACAGTCCGATATGCGACATGCCAAAGCCCCCCTGAAGCGCAGCATGCGCGCAATGAATGGCACTGGCGCCCGATTGCGCCAGCACATCCAACTCGCTGTGATCAATCGCTGCCAGATGGGTCAGCATCACGCTCTCGCCCATCACCCCGATGTCGGCAAGATGTTCAAGCGGACGGCGGCCATAATTGGCCAGGAACCATTCGGGGTCACCGGCACGCGGGCTCATATGCGCCGAGACACGCAATCCATGTTCATCGGCCAATGCTTTTGCCGCGCGCCATACATCATCGGAATTGGTTGAATGGCCGACAAGTATCGGCCACGCGGCAAGCAAAGTGTCGCCGCCGCGATCGGGATAGCGTTCAATTTCCGATTCCATCACGGCGATGGCTTCGGCTGATTTCTTCGCCTGATCGTCGGCTGGGTTGAAAGCGCGCCCTTCGACCCATTGGCCAACGCGGCCGCGAATGCCCGTTTGCGCCAAACCATCCACCACCGCATCGAGTTGCAGAATGGTACCCGCTTCAACAAAGCTGGTCGTGCCATAGCGGATCATGGCCAAAGCTGCGCATTGCGCCGAAAGTCGTTCATCATTGGCGGTCTGGGCCCGGAAAATCGGAATGACCCAGCGCTGCAATTTGTCGGACCAATTGTCTTCGGGTGCGCCACGCCGAAAGCCGCGCGTTATCGGATCGCCGGTGATATGGATGTGCATATCAATGAAACCGGGCGTGATAACAAAACGGCGTGCGTCGAAAACCTCTTTCGCGTTCACGCTACGCGCCAGCGCCTCGCGTTTTCCAACCGCCACAATCTTGTCGCCTGCAATGGCGACGGCACCATCGGTAATGACGCGCCGTTCGGAATCCATCGTAATAAGCGTTGCGCCCGATAGAAGCAGATCGGCGTTGAGCGGCTCAGCAGTCATAGAATTGGCGCCTCTGGCACGGGATTGGTGGGCTCTTTAGCCGCCTTCAAATTTGGCGGTTGCATGAACAATGTCGCCAACAACATCAGTGCGGTCAGCGCGGCGCAAAGCAGAAACAACCCCGAAAAACTTCCAAAAGTATCGCGCGCCCAACCGCCGAATGCGGGGCCCAGCGCCGCCGTAGTACTGATCATCGTCATGATGGAATAGAGTTCGAGATTGGGCGCTTTGCCGAAATAGTTGAACAGCAACATCGTCGAGGCAATAAAAGAAAGGCCGAAACCGATGCCCACACCAAAGGCAAAAACCAGCATCAGGGGCCAGCCGGTGGCGTAAGCCAAACCGACCATGCCGATTGTGACCGCGCCAAGAGAAACCAGCATCAGCATTTTGGAAGATACTTTTTCACCAATAATGCCGCCGATAACGCCAACACCCGCGCCAATCAGCGCTTCAAGGCTAAGGACTTGCGCCGCGACCGTTTGGGATATGCCACGCTCCATCAGATGCGCCACGGCAAAGCCATGCGCTGTGGTGTTGATGAGAAGATAGGTCGTGTAGCCACCAACAATGATGTAATATTGCGGCGTGGCCAACGCTTTGCGCACCGTCCATGCCTTGAGACCAGCCAAAACTTCGGCCGGCGCCAGATTTCTTTCCGCCGCAAGTTCTTCTGCTGTCGGGTCATAGCGCCAGGGCGTGGTAATCGCCGCGAACACTCCAGCCAGCAGTGACATAATGACAAACGCCCACCAATAGGCGCGCCAACCATCCGTCAAATCATGCAGCGCGATATATAACAGCGGGCCCGCAACACCACCGAGCGCGCCGATTGTAAAATAGCCACCCAGCGCCGTTGACCGCTTGTCAAAAAGCGCAGTCAGCACATGGGTTCCCGGCACTGTCGCACAAACGGCAAAGGCAACACCGACCAGGGATGTGGCAATAAAATAAAGCCAGACCGAATTGGTCAGCGCCATGGCGCCAAACCCGGAAACCAAAATGATTGTCCCAACAATCATTGTGCCGCGCACACCGATACGCCGAATCAGCAACGCCGGAATAAAGCTTCCCAGGCCGCAGGTCAGACCCAAAAGCGTGAAGCCCAGCCCGGCTTCCGTCCAGCTCCATTCCAACTCTTTGACCATGGCTGGCAACACCACGCCGAGGGAGCTGAACGAACCCGCCGACACGACGAAAAACAACAAGCTCAACGCCGCAAACGTTACATTCGGGTGGGCGATCCGGTCGCGCAAAAGCCGCTACTCCCGTGTGAAGTTGCTGGGGATGGTGGGATTTTCGCCGGCTTTGACCCAAAGGATAATCTCGTTCCCCCATGGATCGCTGAACGCGTGGTTGTAACCGTTGAACTCTTTCCAATAATGATTGCGCCACAAAACGCTGGCGCCACGTTCAACAGCGCGGGCCATAATATCGTCAACCGATTGACCGTCACCAACCAAAATCCAGATGCGCGGTTTGCGCCCGCCCTCAGAAAGTTCGCGCGGCTCAACGCCCTTGTTGTCCGGGTGCGGCCGTGCATTCGCAGCCTTGAAAATGCCCAGATGGAGATTGCCAATCTCGCTATCGCTGCCATCGCTTTTGGGAAAGAACCCGCCCGGCACCATGCGGTGATAGAGCCCCTTTGGGCGATCATCATCACGCCAGCCAAACACTTCATTGTAAAAGCGTCCGGCAGCGGCCGGGTCATCCGAGGCAAGATCAACGAAGATCAATGTATTGGGAGATGTCATGGAATTTCCTCTGTGCTTTGGTCGTCGAAATCAAAGGACTGAAACCGGAATTTCAGCCTGCATATTCGGTGCGTTTGGGTGTAAAGACATCGAGATTCAAAACCGGTTCGTCGCCGACCACAACGCCCCAATGTTCCACATCAGGCGGGATAACGAGCAAGCCGGAGGGACCAAGTTTGACGATTTCATCACCAACATGAAAATCGATATGGCCGCTCAAGATATATGAAATCTGCTCATAGATATGATGATGCGGCCGCGGCTCATGGCCCGGCATTAGCCGGTTGAGAGAAACGGTTGCACCTTCGCCAGAGAACGCCTTGCGTTCAACGCCTTCACGCACGCGCTCCCACGCTATGTCATCCCAATTGATCGTATGGATGTTCATTCGTCTCAATCTCCCCGGCTCTATCGGCCCGTTTTATACCGCACCATATCCACCGCCACCCGGCGTTTCCAGAAGTACGGTGTCGCCCGGATTCATCGACACTTTGCGCGATTCAGAAAATGCTTTTCCGTTGACAAGGAACCGCCCCTGCGCGCCTGGCTCACCACCATCCAGACCATCGGGGCCCGCGTCGAGTCTGCTGGGAACCGCATTCAACAACCACGGATGTTCGGTGTTCATATGGAATTCGATGATCTGCCCGTCGCCGCCGCGCGAGCGTCCATTTCCGCCTGACCCGCGGCGCAGCGCACGCCTGTCAAACACGATCGGCATGGCCGCTTCCAGCACCTCGACCGGAACCGCCGCGACGCCGGTGGGATAACATGTTGCGCTGGGTCCCGGCTTGGCCACGCGCGCGCCCATGCCGCCCGAATAATTGAACATCGACGAAGTGAACGGATCACCATTGGGCTGCTTGCCCTGAATCTGCACCGTCCATACGGCACCGGAACCTTCGGCCAGCACACGGTCGGGCATCACCTGATGCAGCGCTTTCAGAATCGGCATCGGTACAAACATGCCCACGACATGGCGCGCATTGAGCGGTGATGGATAGGCCGCATTGATGATCGAACCCTTGGGAGCGGTCACCTTGATCGGCGACAGTGAGCCATGATTGTTCGGCAATTCCGGGTTGAGGCAGCTGCGGATCGCAAAGGTCGAATAAGCATGGGTGTAATTCATCACCACATTGATGCCCATCGGGCTGGCGCCGGAACTACCGGTGAAATCAATCGTGATTTCGCCTGCCTTGTTATCAATCGTCACGGCCGCTTTCAGTTCAATGATCGCACCACCGGGCACATCAAAATGACTCGCGCCATGCCAGGTGCCTGCGGGCAGTTTGCGAATGGCGTCGCGTGTCGCGTTTTCAGATCGCGCGATAATTTCGTCAGACAGATTTTCGATATCGTCCAGCCCGGCCCGTTCACACAGCGCAATCAAACGATCACCACCGGCACGCCCGCTTGAAACCTGCGCTGACAAATCACCAAACACATGGTCGGGCGTGCGAACATTGTGTTTGATAATGTCATGCAACAATGCGCTGGGTGTACCCGATTCATAGAGTTTCGATGGCGGAATCCAAAGGCCTTCTTCGTGAATATCGCGCGCGCCCGCGCCAATGCCATACCCGCCAATGTCTGTGTGATGGATGGTCGAACCGATATAGCCGATCAACCGCGTGTCCCGGAAAATCGGGCACATCACGGTGATGTCGAAAAAATGCCCGGCTGACATCCACGGATCATTGGTAATGATGATATCGCCCGGTACGAGCTTACCATCGAAATGGGCGGCCAGCGCCAAACCGGCGGAAGCCAGCGAATTGATGTGGCCGGGCGTGCCGGTATTGGCCTGCGCCACCATGCGCCCGCGCGCATCAAACAAGCCACTCGCCAAATCACCTGCTTCGCGAACAATCGGACTGAAGGCAATGCGTTGCAGCGCCTTGGCCTGTTCACTCACGATGCTGATCAGATTGGACCAGAGAATTTCCAGCTCGATACCGTCCATATTATGCACTCCGTTTCGCAATGACACAGCCTCTGGCATCCACTTGCGCATCCCAGCCCGGCGGAATGACAATGGTCGTCTCACGTTCTTCGATAATGGCTGGCCCTGCAACCGGCTGACCGGCGGCAAGCGCAGAGCGGTCATACACAGCAGCATCGCCAGCCTCTGGCCACAATAAAACGGGCCGTTTGGCTTTTGGCGTTCCGTTTTCTTTCGGCAATGTCGCGGCACTATCGGCCGCGATGTCCGGGCCGCGCACGGTCAAGCGCCAGCTTACGACCTCGATCGGAACATGCGAAGGGTTGACGCCATATTGCGCGTGATAGGCCGCCTCAAAAATCTTGCGGATGTTCTCTGCGTCGTGGCTTTGGCGCGGATCCTGCTCAAAGAAAATGCTCAATTCGTTCTGCTGACCGAAATAGCGCAGGTCCGCCCCAAACAGCAGACTCACCTGCCCCGGTTTGCAGCCCGCTTCTTCCAGCGCTTGCAGCCCTTCATCGCTCATTTCGTTCAAAGCCTGATCGACACCATCCCAATCCAGCGAGTCGAGGCGGTCTGGCGTGCTGCGCACCAGATCAAAACGAATGGATGTCACCAGCGTTCCAAACGCCGACAGAACGCTTGCCTGCGGCGGAAAGATAACAGCCGTGCTTTGCAAAAGTTCGCCCACCGCACACGCATGCACCGGCCCCGCCCCGCCAAAGGCAAGAAGCGGCAGGCCGCGATGATCGACACCGCGGTCGGCGGCGTGCGCGCGAATGGCGGCGGCCATCGTTTCGGCAACCACGCGATAAATGCCGTTTGCGGTATGCGCCAAATCCGTTCCCAGGCGGTCACCCAAACGCTGGATCGCCGCTTCGGCTGCGGGCTTATCCAGCGGCATGCTGCCGCCCAAAAATTGATCGCCGTCCAAAAGCCCGATGGCCAGATCGGCATCGGTCACGGTGGGTTCGGTGCCGCCGCGCCCATAACATGCCGGTCCCGGCGCAGAGCCCGCACTGCGCGGGCCCACTTTCAACAAACCAAGATTATCGACGCTGGCAATGCTGCCGCCCCCGGCACCGATTTCGATCATGTCAATCGACGGCACGGTCAGCGGCATACCGCTGCCTTCACAAAAACGGTACATCCGGTCAACTTCAAAGCTGCTGGTGACGAGCGGTTTGCGCTCATCAATCAAACAACCTTTTGCCGTTGTGCCGCCCATATCAAACGAAAGCAGCCGGTCCAGATTCAGACGCTCGGCATAATAGGTTGCCGCGAGCGCACCCGCCGCAGGCCCGCTTTCAATCATGCGCACGGGATTGCGGCTGGCTACTTCGGACCCGATGATGCCGCCGGAGCTCAACATGATCAGCGGTTTGTTGGGCACGTTCAATTCGCCCAGCCGCACCGCCAGCGCACGCAAATAGGGTTCGGTTATCGGCGATGTATAGGCATTGATCGCGGTCGTCGATGCGCGCGGATATTCGCGAATTTGCGGCGCGATTGCGGACGACAGCGACAGATAGAGATCGGGCAGCGCACGGCTCAGATGCGCCATGATCGCCTGTTCATTGGCCGGATTGCGAAAGCTGTTGATCAGGCATATCGCCGCCGACACCACACCCTTGGCCTTTAACTGCGCTGCAAGCGCCTTGACTTCTGCCTCGTCCACGCCGCGCAACACGCTGCCATCCGCCAAAACCCGCTCATCGATTTCAAAGGTCAGCTCGTGCGGAATCAGCGGATCGGCAAATTCGATCTGCGGATCATACATTTCATAGCGATGCTCGTTGCGGATCGCCAAAACATCGCCAAAGCCCTTGGTTGTGATCAACGCGGTCGGTGCACCTTTGCGTTCGATCAACGCGTTGGTGACAACTGTCGTTGCATGGACAACCACGCCGTCAATATCGCTGGGCGAAATACCGGCCTTGTCCAGAACCAGATCGACGCCGCGGAAAAAACCTTCCAAAAGATCATCATGCGTCGTCAGCGTCTTGTCCGTCAGCAACGCGCCATCACTGCGCCGCAAGACTACATCGGTAAATGTGCCGCCAATATCGACTGCCAAAGAATAATTCACTGCTATTGTCCTCTCCATCCAAGACGGCGCGATGCTGCTGCGGCTGCTGCGCGAACTTGCGCAAGCTGTTCTTTCGATGGCTTTGCGCGAATAGATTGTGTGGGGCCCACGATTGCGATGGTGCCGCACCACGCATTGCGAAAATCAAATACGGGAACGGCCAGCGTGTTGACGCCGACCAGATAATGATCGGCCGCTGTTGCCCAGCCCTGTGCCTGCACTTTTGCGATCTGCTTTTTCAATTTTTCCGGATCAGTCAGTGTCGCGGATGTCCACGCCTTTAACGGGCGCGCCAGCGCGCGCTCAATCAATTCCGGCGGGCCAAAGGCGAGCGCGACCAGACCATGCGCCGATGCGTGAAGATCCAGTGTCGAACCCGGACGCACACCAAATTCGACAACGGCCTTACCGCGCACCAGTTCCAGCACAACGACATTATTCTCGATCAATGCGGATACAGTGACGGTCTGTTCCGTCTCGTCGCGCAAACGGCCGATCTCCGACTGCGCCGCGGCCAGAACGTCAAACCGGTCACGCACCGCTTCACCCAGCGCCAGAAGTTTGGTGCCAATTTCATAGCGTTCGCTGGTGCGGTCCTGCAGCACATAGCCGTGGCTAACCAGCGCCCGCAAATGGCGATGCATGCGCGCTTTTGAAATACCCATCTGCCGCGCAATGTCGGACATCGCATGCGGCTGTGCCGACCCAGCCAAAAACTCCAGCAGACCCAGCACCAGATCCACCGAGGCGAGCCCCTGATCCGCGTTTGGCACGGATTGTTCGGAAACTGATTGTTCGGCCACGGCCATGGTGAAAACTCATTTGTTCCGATCAACGGAACGATGTTCCAATATCCAAAACGCTCCCACGTTCACCACAATGAGTCAAAGGACAGATGCGCACCAAAAGTTGACCACACAGGCCGCCGCCCCCTAATTTCCACGCGGCCCGGTGATAGAGTGCGCCATGTCCATAGAAAATTTCCGCCAATCGGTCAGAAGCGGGGCCGTATTGCTCGGCACCTTCATCAAAACCGCGTCGCATCAAATTCCCGAAATTATCGGCCGGGCCGGGTTCGATTTCGCGATTATTGATGCCGAGCATGCCCCGTTCAGCGCCACCAGTCTGGACCAGATGGCGCTGGCCAGCCGCGCCACCGATTTTCCCAGTCTGGTACGCGTGGCCGAATGCGCGGCCCCGCCCATCGGTCAGGCGCTGGATATCGGGCTGGCCGGTGTTTTGATCCCGCATGTGAAAGACGCGAATACCGCGAACGCCGCCCTTGCCGCCGCGAAATACAGCCATGGCCAGCGCGGATTTTCGCCGTCCACCCGCGCCGCCAATTATGGAAAGATCGATCCGCTCGCCTATCGCCGCGCCGCGGATAAGCAATCCTCCGTCTGGTGCCAGATCGAGGATGAAGAAGCGCTGAGCCAGCTCGATGCGATTGCCGCCGTCGACGAAATTGATTGTCTGTTTCTGGGCCGCGCCGATCTGGCTCAATCGCTGAACGTGGACAGCCAGAACGACCCCAAGGTGATCGAAGCAATTGCCGCTACAGCACAGGCGGGGCGCCGGGCGGGCCGCACGGTGGGCATTTACATCGGTGACATGGCCGAAGTGCCAAAATTTCTGGAGCTTGGCATTACGGTATTTGTGTGCGGGTCTGACCAAGGCCTGTTGCGCGCGCAGGGCGCACGGCTTCGCAGCGATATGACAAACATTTTGAGTGCCCGCCCAAACCAATGAGCGCACGGGCGCGGTGCATGGGTACCGTTGCCAAACATATGGCGGTGCGCGCCGAAGCAAACATGTCCCGGCCTCATGCCGCATGATGATACGCATGAAAATTGAACTGATTGATAGCATTCCGGCGGCCAACACACTCGGTGAGAATGTGTTGTGGGACGATGCGCCATCCTGTCTGTGGTGGACGGATATTGTCGCGCGCCAATTATTGCGCCATGACCCCGCGACCAAAACAACGCAGCGGTTTGAGGTGCCGGAGCGGCTTTGTTCGTTCGCTTTGACCGACCACCCGGACTGCATCCTTGCCGCGTTTGAAAGCGGTATTGCGCTGTATTGGCCGCAAACAGCGCTTGTGCAATGGCTGTCGCGGCCACTGCAACATCAGGCGGGCCTGCGTCTCAATGATGGGCGCACCGACCGGCAGGGGCGTTTCTGGGTCGGCGCTATGGTGGAAGATAGCGGTCCGGCGCGCGCAGACCTCTATCGCTTTGACAAAGGTCCCGGCCTTGTCGCACAACGCGGCGGCATCGCCCTTTCCAACGGGCTGTGCTGGAGCCCGGATGGCCGCCAAATGTATTTCACCGATTCCATGACACGCACCATTCGCCGTTACGCCTATGATCCGCAAACGGGCACCATGTCGGGCGGCGAAGATTTTGCGATCAACAAGGGCCCCGGCGGTCCCGATGGCGCAACCGTCGACGCGCAAGGCTTTGTGTGGAGCGCGCAATGGGGCGATGGCCAAGTCATTCGCTATGCGCCCAATGGCACCATCGACACCATTGTCGAAATACCGGTCAGCCTGCCGACCTGCGTCGGGTTCGGCGGTGCCAATCTTGATCGCCTCTATGTGACGACAGCGCAAGAAGGGCTGGATGAAGATGCGCGCAGGCAACAATCACAAGCGGGTGATGTATTTATCTTCCAGACCGATGTTCGCGGGCTTTGCGATGCCCGTGTCCGCATCAAGGCAAACGCATAACAGGCGGCGCGCGCCTGCGCATTACGTCTTGGCTGCGGCCATCGCGGCGTCGTAGCGTGCCTTGGTTTCTGCGTTCATCGGATAGAGGCCGGGCAGCACGGCACCCTTTTCGACTTCGCCCATGATCCAGGCTTCAAGCTGCTCCTGCTCAACTGCAAGCGCCGCAACGTCTTCCGCCAAATCTTGCGGAACCACCACGACGCCATCGGCATCCAGCACGATAAAATCGCCGGGCACGATGGCCACACCGCCGCAACCGATGGTCTGTTGCCAATCCACAAAGGTCAGCCCCGCGACAGATGGCGGCGCGGCCACGCCACTGCACCAAACCGCAAGGCCGGACGCTGACACGCCCGCAACATCGCGCACAACACCGTCAGTTACCAATGCCGCGACGTTACGCTTTTGCATACGCGCGCAAAGAATATCGCCAAAAATACCGGCATCGGTAATGCCCATCGCATCAACAACGGCGATGCAACCCTCAGGCATGGCTTCAATTGCCGCGCGTGTCGATTTTGGCGATGCCCAAGACGCGGGCGTTGCCATATCTTCGCGCGCCGGAACAAAGCGCAATGTAAAGGCGCGGCCCGCCAGACGTGGCAACCCCGGTTTGAGCGGCTTCGCACCGCGCAGCCACACATTGCGCAAGCCCTTTTTCAGCAACACCGTGGTAATCGTTGCGGTCGAGGCGTTTTTCAGTTTTGCAATAATCTCATTGTCCGCTTGCATAGTTCTGCCCTGTTCTTTTGTCTTAAATGCTGGCGATCAACCCGCCATCCACACGCATGATCGAGCCTGTGACATAGCCCGCGCGCGCGCTCGCCAGAAAGGCAACGCAATCGGCATATTCATCGGGTTCTCCATAGCGGCCAACGGGAATCGACGCCATGCTTTGCGCGGCAATTTGATCGACGGATTTGCTTTCGCGTTTTGCCTTCTGCTCATCCAGTGAACGAACGCGCCCAGTCGCAATGCGCCCCGGCATCACAATGTTTGCGGTGATGCCATCGCCCGCCACTTCGCGGGCCAGCGTTTTTGACCAGCCCACCAAAGAGGAACGCAAAGAATTGGAAATTCCCAAATTCGGAATCGGTGCCACAACGCCCGACGACACCGACGTGATCACGCGGCCCCAACCGGCATCGCGCATGCCCGGCAAGACGCGATCTGTGATTGTGATGACCGACAGAACCATGGCCTGAAACTGTTTGGCCCACACCGCAGCGTCCTGACCGGATGCCGGAGTCGGCGGCGGCCCGCCCGTGTTGTTGACCAATACACTGACAGGCCCGAATGCATCTTCGATGGTTTTGACGCGCGCATCGGCGGCCTGAAGATTGGAAATGTCCCAACCAATGGCTATCGCGGTGCCGCCCTGCGCTTCAATCGCGTTCACCGTGGCCTGCGCCGGTTCAATGGCGATGTCCGCGACCGCAACCTTGCAGCCTTCGCGTGCCAACGCCTTGGCAATGGCTCCGCCCAGGCCACCACCACCACCGAGCACAAGTGCCGTTTTGTTTTGCAGACCGAGATCCATGTCATCAACTCCTTAAACCTGATTGCTTTTTATCGTGCCGCGCGAAACTCATTGCTGCGCGTAAAGCGGTTCGCCCGCTATCGCGAGGTCCGCCGTAAGAATTGCGCCGCTCTGCGCTTCGGTGATGTACAGCGTCCGGTTTTGCGGCCCGCCAAATGTGATGTTTGTGGTGCCGTGTCCTGCGCAGGATTGAATGCGCAACAGGGGCTCGCCGCGCGGGCTGAATTGCCAAACACAGCCAAGCCCCACATGGGCGACAAACAGGTTGCCCGCACTGTCCAGCGCCAACCCATCTGGGCCAACGCCGCCAGACATTTGAATAAAGCGGCCAACTTTTGCGACACCGCCATCGGCAAGCAACGGCACGCGCCAGATCGCATTGTCGCGCGTCACCGCCACATAGAGTTCCGTCTGCGCCTGGTTCAGCACCAAGCCATTGGGGCTGGGAATCCTGTCCAGCAATACGCTGAGGTGGCCATTGCGATCATAGCGATAAACCCGACCTGCGGGATCGTGCAGCCCGGTCATGCCCTGATCGGTGAAATACAAATCACCGTTCGCCGCAAAGGTCAGATCGTTGACACCGCGAAACCGTTCGGCGCGGTAACGCTCTATCAGCGGCGTGACCGTTCCGGTTGCGGGATCGAACAGCATGACGCCATTCTTGTAGTCGGCGATGAATATCCGGCCATCCTTGTGAATGCGCAGGCCGTTCGGCTCCCCGTCATATTCGGCGGCAATGGTGAATTGCCCCGTCTCTGACACGCTGAAGATGCGCCCATGTGCAACATCCACACAATAAAACTGACCATCGCGCGTGAAGCCGGGCCCTTCCAAAAGCGAATGAATCTTCCCGGTATTGGGTTGTCCTTGCGCCCAGGCAGAAGGCTGCTCCGGCAACCGCAAATCCGCCGGCAATTCGGCAAAGATTTTCGTCTCTAATGTTGGCGGAGCTGCAAACATTTGGGTGCCGGGCTTTCCTTAATCGATCCGTGAAATATCGCCGGTGAATTCTTCGTCACAGAATGAGCCGCCCTGAAACGGCCATTCGTTATGTAATTCACTGGTCGCGGTAAGCGGCACATCCCTTTGCGCGTTTACGCTTTGCAAAATCTCTTGCGCATAGCGTTCCGCGTTGTCCTGTGGCTGGTAGCCGAGACGCTCAGCGCCGCTTCTGTCCCAATTGCCTCTGGAATTGGCAGAGACGCCATACACCGTTTCAAAGTGAATGTTTTTTGCCTCCAGCGAGGCGATGGCAAGGCGCACCATGTCCTGCGGGCTGAGCCAGGTTTCCAGCATGCGCACATCAGTCGGCTTTGGCCGGTAAGAGCCTATGCGCAGACAGATGACTTCCATGCCATACTTGTCGGCATAGAGCCGCCCCAATGCTTCGCCGAATACTTTGCTGACGCCGTAGCGTGTATCGGGCCGCGGGTCCGAATGGCTATCGACCGGGCGGCTTTGGCGATGAAATCCGATCACATGATTGGAACTGGCATAGACGATGCGTTTCACGCCTTGGCGGTGCGCTGCTTCAAACAGATTATATGCACCAACAATGTTGTTGGCATGAATGGTTTCCCATGCGGCTTCGCGCGGCGTACCGCCAAAATGCAAAATGGCATCGCAATCCTGACAGGCGCGCGCCATCGCCTGGGGATCACCCATATCGGCGGGCACAATCTCCTCGCCCTCCGCGGCATCACCAAGCGGCGCAACATCACTGAGGCGAAGCTTGGCAAAGCGCCCACGCAAACCATGACGCAATGTTGAACCGATGGCGCCAGCGGCCCCGGTTAAAAGAACACGATTATACAATCTGTTTTTGCTCCTTATGCGCCATCATCAGCTTGGGGTTTTCACGCCCTCGCCCAGTCCTTCCCAACCGCCCGTAAAGCGCTTGAGCGCATCAGCATCAAAGTTGAATCCAAGCCCAGGTGCCGACGGCAAAACAAGATTGCCGTCTTTGTGACTGAGTTGTTTGTCGACCAGCAGCCGGAAATTGAGAACCTCTGCATCCGGGAAAAATTCGACGAACTGGCCGTTCTCGATCGAAGCCACAAGATGAATGTGCAGATCATGGAACCAATGCGGACACATGGCGACACCGAACCCCGACGCAATATCGGCAATACGGCGAAATTCGGTAATGCCGCCACAAACCGCGGCATCGGTTTGCAGAATCGCCGCCGCACCACGTTGCAGCAATTCCAGATGACGCCACCGCCCCGCCTCGATCTCGCCGGTGGCAACGCTGACCGGCGTTGCCTTTGCAAGCGCTGCGTGATTTTCGATGTCGTCGGGGCTGAATGGTTCCTCGATCCAGTATGGATTATACGGCTCAAACCCGCGCACATATTCCAGCGCGGTTGGCACATCGCGCCACGCATTGTTGGCATCGAGCGTCAGCAACACATCGTCGCCTATCGCCGCGCGCGCCTCGCGCACACGTTCGGTATCGGTTGCCGCATCAGCGCCGCCCACTTTCATTTTTACGGCCTTGAAACCCAGCGCCACATAGCTGGCCATCTCGCGCCCCAAATCCACCGGGCTCTTGCCGTCCAGATAATAGCCGCCACTGGCATAGGCCGGAACGGTCCCGCCGCATTGCGCGCCGAGATAGCTGGACAAGGGCAAATTTGCAGCGCGGGCATTGCGATCCCACAACGCGATATCAACAATGCTGAGTGCGCGCATCACAGACCCGGTGCGGCCATGCAACAATGCCTCGTCATACATCGCCTTCCACAAACCGGTAACGGCGTGCGCGTCAGCACCAACAAGCAAAGGTGCAAACAGCCCGCGCACCGCGGCGGTTACAATGTCTCCGGCCTTGTGCCCGGCATAACAAAAGCCAATACCTTCCACGCCGTCATCACCGCGCACTTTGACCAGCGCATATTCACGCGCCGCGACGGTGCGCGTGGAAAAGCCGGTGACTTTGTTCAACGGAACGCGCGCCAGACAAAATTCAACAGAAACGATCTTGGTCATCCGGTTAGCCTTGCTACGGGAAATTGTGTGCGCGTTACGCTATAACCGATCAGATGGTGCAGAAAGCGGCGGGGTATCGCAGACCCTAAATTGTCATAATACAGTGCGCGCGCGGACAAATTCGCAGTGCCGGGCGCAATGACACTGGCCGTGGATACGATTAAAATTTCCAGGCTGTAAGATGTAAAAAAGTGATGCTACACAAAGCCATGCAATTGGCATGGCGTGCGGCTGGCCCCAATTATTCCAGCGCAAACATGTTTCGGAGAGCAAGAGAAAATGCAGCCCTCGATTTATTTTCCCCATGGCGGCGGCCCGTGCTTTTTCATGGACCCGCCACCGGAAGAACCGGCGCGCTGGGTCGCAATGGGAAATTATCTGCGCGA
>JBDZUY010000018.1:0-7750 GCA_040255365.1 Hyphomicrobiales bacterium | reverse complement strand
TGCCACCCGCGCGAAGAGCATCTGTTACCGCTGATGGTGGCCGTGGGGGCCGCGGGAAATGACAAAGGCCATCACGCGTTCAGCGGCAAGATCTGGGGCAAGGCCGTATCGGCGTATCATTTTGGTTAGAGCGCAATCCGCAAAAAGTGGAAGCCGGTTTTCCGTTAGATTGCGCGGCAAACAAAGGCAGCTTCACAATTCGCGCCGATAGGGTAGCGAGGCTTGCGCTCCAGCCCGGCTGACGCACAGCCGGGCGACGCTAAGCCCCTGACGGGCCGCATCATCAACACTGAGCCCATCGAAAATGCCCGTTGCAAAGCCGCCAATGAAGCTGTCACCGGCGGCCGTCGTGTCGACAACATCGGTTGGCATGGCGGGCATATGCCGGCATCCTTGTGCATCGGCAATGGTAATGCCCGCCGCCCCGCGGGTAAGAACGGCGCAACCAACGCCGCGGGCCAAGAGCGCGCGCGCCGCCTGCTGCGCCGACGCGTCATCGCGAACGGCAATGCCGGTCAAGGTTGCGGCTTCCAATTCATTGGGAACCAGATAATCAACTTTATCGAGCAGATCAGCGGGCAGTGCGCGCGCAGGCGCAGGGTTGAGCAGAACAGGAATATTGCGGCTCTCCGCAGCGGCCGCCGCTGCAATGATGGTTTCAAGCGGCGTTTCCAGTTGGCAAACCAGCATGCCAGCACGATCAAACGCTGCCCCCGTGGCGGCAACATCATCGGGGCACAATTTCGCGTTCGCGCCCGCTGCTAGCACAATCCGGTTTTCGCCGTCCGGCGTCAGCATCACGACGGCGATACCGCTGGCGCAATCGGGCGTTGTCATCACGCCGTCCAGATCAACGCCTTCCTGGTCCAAGCCTGTGCGCAGCATGCTCGCCGCAGGATCATCGCCGACGCGGCCGATCATGAATACAGGTGCACCCATCCGCGCACAGGCGACGGCCTGATTGGCGCCCTTGCCGCCACAAAATGTGGCGCTATGGTCGCTCGCAAGTGTTTCGCCGCCTTCGGGCATGCGCGCGACATTCAGAACCAGATCAAGGTTCAGACTGCCCAACACCAATAGCACCGGCTGTTTTTTGTTTTGCATGTCGTCCCTTACGCGCTGTTGCTATCCGTCAGGCCGAAAATATCGCCGCTTATAAAACAAAAATGCCCCCACCCGTAAGGGCGAGGGCATTTGTGCAGATACAATACAGCCTGTCAGAACTGATAAGACACTTTTGCAAGGAACTGACGCGGCGGGATGTATTGCTGGCTCGTCGAGCCGATGCCATACGGATCGGTATAGCGTGAATTGACGCCAGCAACGTCCGCAACATTGGTGATGCTGAGCGAAACGGCGAAGTTGCTGTTGCTCGGCACATAGTTGAGGTTCAGGTTCACCAGATTGTACGCCGGAACCTTGTCCAGAGCCGGTTCCGCAAAGATCCGGGACCAGAAGCTGCCGCGATAAACGTACTGAACGCGCGGCGTCAGATCGCCAATCGATGTCTGGAACGTATAAGACGCAGAGACAGAACCTGCGACTGTCGGCATTTTCGGCGGGCGCTTTCCACCGATGTCCTGTGCAGCGGCGATCACAGCAGCCCAGCATGCAGGGTTGTAATAGGCCCCGCCAAAGGCGCAATTCGGATTGGTGTTCTCGATTGCCTGAACAATGGTGGAGTTGAGAGTTTTGTAACTGCCCCGCACCTCGCCGTTTTCAAGCGACAGATTTCCATCAAGGCGCAGATTGCCATCCGGGCTGACATAAGAGACTTCTGCCTCACCACCCCAGACATGCACAGAAGGAATGTTCTCAATCGCACCCACGAACGGCACGGGGTCGGTCGCGATGTACTGCATGTTCTTATAATTGTAGTAGAAGCCGGCCAGATTCACACGCACCGTATTGTCGAGGAACGTATTCTTTGACCCAATCTCATACGCGGTGTTCGTTTCCGAACGAAAGCTGTTGTGCGTGAAGGCTCTTTGGCCCGTGCCATTTACACCGCCCGGCTTGTAGCCGCGCGAAATGCTGGCATAAAGCAAATTGACCGGCGTGACCTTGTAATCGAACTGGCCGCGGAAGGTAGGCACACGGGTCGTGGATTCGCGATTGACCGAGCTAATGCCGAAGGCCGAGAAGTTTTTGCTGAACAATTTATAATTATCGTAATTGTAGCGAACACCCAGGGTCAGACCAACGGCATCCGTGAACTGATACGTTCCTTGCGCGAACGCGGCAAAGGATTTTTTGGTGACACGGCTATCATTGCCATAATTCATATCTGCGGGCGGATTTGTCTGCACATCCGCAGGCACGATCTGGTTTAGATTGGGAGGCGTAAAGCCCTGAAACTCGGCGACGAACTGTGTGCTCTTTTGGTGCATGAAAAACAGCCCGGTAATCCAGCTGAATTTTGAATTGTCATGCGACACCAAATCGAATTCTTGCGTGAAATTCTTCAGGCCCGTGTTCCATGCCGCCAAATGGTCATAACGTTTTATGACGGAATAGGTGCTGCGGTCACCGTCTTCTTGCTGGCGGTGGCTGAGATACTGATAGGCGCTGATAGATTTGATCGTGGCCCAGGACATATCCCAGTCCATATTCAAATGGACCAGATTGGTATTCAGATTAAACTTGGAGGGATAATCCTGTGACAGAACACGCGGATCCGGGCTGGGATCTATGATGTTCTTCTGGGCGGCGCCATTATGGCCGGCATTATAGTACTGCTCGGTCAACGTCGCCTTGAAATTGCTTGTCGGCTGCCACAGGAACGCGATTTTACCGCTGATATCATCAGCGTCATCGAGATAATAGTTCGGGTAGTCTGTGTTGCGGGTAAAGCCACGATGTGTGTTTTTCTGTGCCGACATACGCACAGCCATGGTCTCACCGAGGGGCAGG
Source organism: Hyphomicrobiales bacterium (assembly GCA_040255365.1). Classification (GTDB taxonomy): domain Bacteria; phylum Pseudomonadota; class Alphaproteobacteria; order Micropepsales; family Micropepsaceae; genus Rhizomicrobium. The sequence goes on along the minus strand of JBDZUY010000018.1, from coordinate 4,837 downwards.
TTAACTTCACCCTGGACGCGATAAAGATTGTAGTCGCCGACCGTAAGGTTCAGCGCGCCGCTCACCTCACCAAGGGCCGGCTGCTTTGAAATCAGATTGATCGCACCACCAATGGAACTTTGGCCATACAGCACGCCCTGCGGGCCGCGCAGCACTTCCATCCGTTCAAGATCGAAAAGGCTTTGGTCCAGCGAGATCGTGTTAGCGATATAAACGCCATCGACGAACAGCGAGACGCCCGGTGTTGTGATCGGAGCGTTTTCAGGCGTTTCAGAGCCCACGCCGCGGATCGAGACATTGGTTTCAAAGCCCGATGTTTTTGTGACTTCCAGGCTCGGCACCATGCCGTTGATATCGGCGAGCTGCATGACATTGGATTTTTCCAGTGAGTCAGCAGTAATAGCCGTGATGGCGATTGCCGTATTTTGAATGCTGACGGAGCGCCGCTCGGCGGTCACAACGACTTCCTCAACGCCACCGGATCTGGCGGCTGTGGCCGAATTATTGGTCTGCGCTTGCGCAGGCGCCAAAAGGCACCCGGTTCCAATAAGAATGCTTAACGTGAAATACGCATTGCGCGTACCAATACGTGACAGCTTTGCCATGCTTAACTCCCCCTGCAGCGGTTTATGCTAACCGCATTAGCCTTCAACATATGGGAACAAACCGGTCCAATCTTGTGCGTCAGCGCACACAAATTTGCGCATCTGGCCTCCGGCCGCACCAAACTGTTACCCATTCCCGGGGAAAAGCCCGCCAGCATTCCGGCCAATTCCGCCAAAGAACAGGGCATATTTATATAGACTATAGAGCGGCTTAAACAGAAATTTCCAATCACGAAGACAATGCCAGGTGATCAGACCTGCAACCGCCAGCACGCCGCTACGGCAGGTTGAATGTTATACACGCATAGGTGATGAGCCCGCCGCGAGGGTCTGTAAAAGCACAAGTGCAAACATTCCGGCCCGGCCCGGTGCCAGCCGGAAACAATGAATGGCTCATGCGCCTCAACACCCTGATGCGGAACTGGCCGTCAGACAGTGCCAAGGCCCCATTGAATGAATGGGCTCTATCAAATCGCCGCTGAAGCGTTGCGCATTTGCGCGCGTTAATTCATTCACTGTCAGGAAAGATGCAAATGGCAGTTCGCGCTCAGCCAAGACGATATGGTATCAACTGCCTAGATTTCCCATGTCAGCAGGCGTTGATTAAAGGGCGCCTCGATTCATAGAGGAACCAAAGTCATATGCCCCGTTCACTCCTCAACGACAAATTCTTCGACAGCTTCTCGACCTCGGTGTTGAGTTGCGAGGAAGCTGAGTCATTGCCGCCGGAATGCTATGTCGATCCAGAGTTTTTTGCCTTTGAAAAAGAAACGATGTTTTTCAGGGAATGGCTCTGTGTTGGCCGCGCGTCCTGGGTAAAAGAACCGGGCGAATATTTTACGGCGACCCATGTCGGCGAACCGCTTGTGATCACACGAACCCGCGAAGGTGAGATCGCAGCCATGTCTGCGGTGTGCCAGCACCGCGGCATGCTGGTCGCCGAGGGATGCGGGCGGGCAAACACGTTGATCTGCCCGTATCATAACTGGGTCTATTCGCTGAATGGCACGTTGGTCGCGGCACCTGCGATGGAAACAACGCGCGACTTTACATTGACCGAGCACAGCCTTCCGCGTCTGAAGGTCGAGGTTTGGCAGGGCTTCATCTTTGTCAATTTCTGGGACGAGGCGCCGCCGCTTGGCCCCCGCTTGGCCGCGCTGGATGACATTGTCGCCAATTATGATCTGGCCAATCTTGATGGTCCGCGCCCGCCCGAAGCAAACCGGTTCAATTGGAACTGGAAAGTGATGTTCGAGAATAACAATGACGGCTATCACGCCAACCGTTTGCACAATGACGGCTTGCACGATCATATTCCCAGCTCATTGGCGACGTTCCCCGAACTGCCGGCCGATTCCGCCGGCTATTATCGCCTGAACGGTTCGCTTCACCCCGATGCAAGTTTTAATCCGACACTCAAAGCATTGTTCCCGATCCTGCCCAAACTGACCGATGAGGAACGCAACCGGGTTCTGTTCGTCAATGTTCCACCCACCCTGTCGCTGGTTATGAACACAGACAGCCTGCTCTATCTGATCATTTCGGCGGAGGACGCCGATTATCATTCAATGGCGATTGGAACCTTGCTCAGGCCCGACGCGATGAAGGATACCAATTTCAAACGGCTGATAAATGTCGGCAATGAGATGGTGGGCGAGATCGTGGCCCAGGACCAGCATATCGATGCACTGGTGCACAAAGGCCTGAAGTCAAAATTTGCGCCGCGCGGGCGCTATTCCTGGCAAGAAGGTGCGCAGCGCCAACTCAATTTGTGGCTCGTTGACCGCTATCGCAAGGGCTGGGAATTATACAAAGCCGCACACGCGCGGGACGGCCGTCTGGACTAAACGGCACTTGTGGATAAAGGCAACCGGGTCAGGCGCGGCCTTCTTGTGGTAACAATTCGCCCAACCGCTCCTGACGATACGCGCGCGGTGTCATGCCATAATCTGCGCGGAACGAACGGCTGAAATGCGCCGCGTCGTTGAAACCCCAGCGAAAGCATATGTCGCTGATCGACAAATTGCGGTGTGCCAGGCTTGCCAGATCAGAGTTGCACCGTTCCAGACGGCGGCGGCGCAAATACTGGCTGAAGCTCATCCCGGCTTGTTGAAACAGCTTTTGAATATAGCGGACGGAAACGTGCTGCTGGTCCGCAATTTTGTGAAGCGTCAGATCACCATCACCGAGCTGCATTTCGATTGCCTGGGTGATGCGCTGAAAATTGCTGGCACCGGCCAGATCAAAGCAACCGATAGCGCAATTTTCCGCTAGGTTGGAAATCACGAATTCGGACAATGCGACTTCGATGGGATGGATGTATCCATCGGTCAATTCATCAAGATCATCGACGATCGAACGCAGGAGGTTCGAAAACACCCGGTTACCGGCGATCTTGCTGCTCAACGTTCCCATCTTCAACACGCGCAAATTCAGCAATCGCGGATAAAGCATGGATTGCGGAATGCGCAGATACAGCATCACGAATTGATCAGAGAGCCGCAGCGTCGAATCGCGCCCCGTGGGCCCATAAAGAATATCGCCGCGCCGCAAATCGACAGTGCCGGAATCACCTTCCAGCAGAAACTCACCTTCTACGGGGAGCGCCAGCCACAAGCTTGCCGGACGGCTGGAGCATACGCCAGAAATGGTTTGAGCGGATGAGGATACGCGGGAAAACTCGATCCCAAGCGGGGATATGATGCTTGAGACTTCACCGAAAAAACCCAGGCGATCACGCACCGATGTGGCAGGCAGACAAATATGCTCCAAGGCCTGCGACCAGGCCTGTTCGCTGTCGCTGCCCGTGTGCAAGCCGGTGGTGAACTTCCAAGACTTCATACGCACTTACACCCGCATAGAATTCAGGAGTCGTCGAGGGACGCTAGCAAGAAACCTGACAAGTGTCATGCCAGATTCCGCAAGGTTGGTTTACTCTGACCCCAATCCTGCCAATGCCTGGCCTCACATTTGGTAATGCTAGGACATTTTATTACCCGGCAAACAGGGTGCTCATGCACGCCCCGGTCAGCCTTGGCCTAAGCTGGCTCATCATAATCTATGGATTTGGTCAGTTCTTCCCAGGCTTCTATTTCGGCGCTCTGCGCGCTCAATTTGCCGGTAGCATATTGGTACGCATCAGAGCCCAGAAGCAGCCGCAAAGGTGGGTTTGCCGTACCGCTTATGCTGAAAATGGCATCTGCCGCTTTGATCGTATCGCCCGGTTCATGTCCGGCATGTTCTTTTAAAAGCCTGCGCGAAAGACCGATTGTTTCATCGTAGTCGTCTATGATCTTTGCGCTGCGAACACGCGAACGCGTTGCGAAATCGGTGCGCAGTCCGCCCGGCTCGATCATCGTTACCTTGATGCCGAGCGGTGCCACTTCCATTGCCAAGGTTTCGCTGATGCCTTCAAACGCAAACTTGCTGCCCGAATAGATGCCCAGGCTGGGCCAGCCAACAAGACCCGAAACCGACGTGATGTTTATGATGTGCCCACGGCGGCGGCGGCGCATAAACGGCAGAGCAGCTTGCAAGACAGCGACCGCGCCAAACACATTGACTTCGAATTGTGCGCGGATGTCGGCAAGACTGGCTTCCTCCACGCCTGCCACCAATCCGTAACCGGCATTGTTGACAAGAATGTCGATGCCCTTTGTCTGCGCTTCGACCTTGGCAATGGCGGCATGCACGGCGGCCTCGTCCGTAACATCAAGCAGCAGACCAAAAGACCGGCCCGGCGCCAGCGCAGAAAATTCGGCACACGCCTTTTCGCTGCGAAGCGTGCCGGCAACGTGATCGCCATGCTTCAATGCAATTTGCGCAAGGGCGCGGCCAAGCCCGGAACTGACGCCCGTTATCAACCAGGTTCTGGGGGCCTGTGCAGTCGTTTGCGATGGCATTAGCGTCTCTTATAAAATGACAGAACAGAAAGACATGTTGCGGAACAGCATGCCCTTTGGCAAATGCGTGGGCGCGTGACGCACGCAAAAAACCAGATTAGCGGGCAGCAAACCCACAGGGCTTGTATGACAATGCATCGTCTTTTGTCCGCATCGCGCGCCTGAACGACCGCGGCTTGCACAGAAGCGCCAGCCCCAATACATAAGATGTGCACGATCAATCCCGGCCAGAGGCAATCTCTGTGTTCGGCCATCGATGGTCAAGATGGATACAAATTATGCAGAAACTTTATAAAGATGCGGGCGCGGCGCTGGATGGCGTGCTGTTTG
>JBDZUY010000052.1:7153-13809 GCA_040255365.1 Hyphomicrobiales bacterium | reverse complement strand
GGCATCCGGTGTCAGCGCCGATGAAGTCAAAGCCAAAACGCAAGCCACTTTGGTGAACTGACGCGAAACGCGCTCACATCACATCAGCGCGTTTCTCATCAATCCGCTTTTCATCAATACATTCGTCCGGTTCGATCTGAATCGTGGCGTGCTCAATACCAAAGCTGTCTTTTAGTGTGCTGCGCATCGCAGCAATGGTTTGTTCGGTCTGCTGCGTGCCCAACCCGCAAACATGCAAGGTTGCGATGGCGCGCTCGCCAGTGATTGCCCAGACGTGAACGTGGTGCACGTCCGCTTCGGCTGGCAAAAGCGTTTGCAATGTTTTGCGCACATCTTCGGGGTCGATGCCGGGCGGCGTGCCTTCCAACAGGATATGCGCCGAACTGCGCACGATGTGATATGCGCTGCGCAGGATCAGCACGGCAACCACGACCGACAGGATCGGATCAATCGGCGTCCATGCGGTGAACATGATCACGATGGCCGCCACAATCGCGACAGCGGAACCCAAAATGTCGCCCAGAACATGCAGCCATGCGCTGCGCACATTCAGATTGTCACGATTGCCGCCATGCAAAACATAAAAGGCCAGAAGATTGGCAATCAGCCCGGCAATGGCGACGGCCAGCATTGGCCCGCCCAGCACCGGAACCGGCGCCATGAAACGGCTTACCGCTTCAAACAGAATCCAGCCGGTGATGGCAAATAACGTGCAGCCATTCACAAAGGCGGCCAGCACCTCCAGGCGCTGATAGCCGTATGAGCGGGCCTTGTCCGCCGGGCGCCGGCCGATATGAATGGCCAGCCAGCTCATGCCCAGCGCCGCCGCATCAGAGACCATGTGCCCGGCATCGGCCAAAAGCGCCAGCGAGCCGGACAGGATACCGCCTGCCACCTCCACGAATGTAAACGTGAAGATCAGGAAGAAGGCGATGGCAATGCGCCGGGCATTGTCATTGCCGTCCTGGCTGTGCCCGTGGGTATGCCCGTGTGAATGCCCGTGTGAATGGTCGTGCTGCGCGGACATGGCGTTATCCCGGATGGCTTATTGCGTTGACGGCCGTATCAAAAGATCATATGAATATATATTCATATGTTGGATTGAAACATGCCCCACCTCGACCTGTCAATCAGCGACGATCAGGCCATCGCCATTGCCGATATGTTCCGGCTGATGGGGGATGCCAGCCGCTTGAAGATCGTGCTGGCCTGTCTGGGTGATCCGCGCTGCGTCAGCGATATCGCGCATGTCACGCGGCTTTCGCCCTCGCTGGTCAGCCATCATCTGCGGCTGCTGCGGGCAGCGCGTATCCTGCGTTCCGAGCGGCGTGGCAAACAGGTGTTCTATGTTGCCGCCGATGCGCATGTGCGCTCGGTCATTGCCGACATGGTGGAACATGCCAGTGAAGATGAAGCCGGTGCGCCGCACTAAGTCTGCGCGCCTCGTAGCCTCTCTGGTCATGGCGCGAATCGCGTGCACAATGCGCCGCTGAAATTGCGCCGGGGGGCACCACCATGTTTCTGGAACCGCTGAGAGGCTGGACGAAAGAACAGCGTCACACCGTTATCGCGAGCTATCTTGGCTGGACCCTGGATGCGTTCGATTTTTTCCTGCTGATTTTTCTTGTCACCGACGTGGCGCATGAATTCGACACGACTGTGGCAAAGGTCGCCGTAGCGATCATGTACACGCTGGCGCTGCGGCCCGTGGGCGCGTTTGTATTTGGCCGTCTGGCGGATCGTTATGGCCGCAAGCCGGTGATGATGATTGATGTGCTGCTTTATGCGGGCATCGGATTTTTGACGGCGTTCTCACCCAATCTCACCGTGTTCCTGATTTTGCGCGGTCTGTTCGGCATCGCGATGGGCGGTGAATGGGGCGTCGGTGCATCCTTGACGATGGAAGCCATTCCGGCGAAATCACGCGGGCTTGTTTCCGGTCTGCTACAGGCGGGCTATCCCAGCGGCTTGCTGTTGGCATCGGCGGTGTATGGGTTGTTTTACACCACGATTGGCTGGCGCGGCATGTTCATGGTGGGCATCTTGCCAGCGCTGCTGGTGTTTTACATCCGCCGCCATGTGCCGGAATCGCCGGGCTTCAACGCCGAACGCGCCAAAAGCCATAGCGGCACATGGACGATCCTCAAAAATCATTGGCGGCTCGCGGTCTATGCAATGCTGTTCATGATGGCGATGAATTTTTTCAGCCACGGCACGCAAGATCTCTATCCCACAATGCTGACGGTGGATCACGGGCTTGATCCGCATTGGGTCAGTTCGATCAACATCATTGCCGCGATTGGTGCGATTATCGGCGGGCTGACATTCGGCGCGCTGTCGCAAACCATTGGGCGCCGCCGTGCGCTTATTCTGGGCGCGGTGCTGGCGCTTCCGATTATTCCGCTTTGGGCCTTTTCCAATGGCGTGTGGATGCTTGGCGCTGGCGCCTTTGCAATGCAATTCATGGTGCAGGGTTGCTGGGGCATTATCCCGGCGCATCTCAATGAAATTGCCCCCGCCGAAGCGCGCGGCACATTCCCCGGCGTTGTCTATCAGCTCGGCAATTTCCTGGCGTCCGTCAATGCACCTTTGCAGGCCACGATGGCGGTCGCCTGGGGTTCTTATGGTGCATCGCTGTCGGTCGTTGCAAGTGCCGCGGCCGTTGGCATTGCGGTGTTTGCGCTGGCCGGGCGCGAAGCCAAGGACATTGATATGGCCATGACGGGCCGGGCACACACCGCGAATTAGACAGGCCTGTGACGCTTTTTACGCAGCTCTATTCTGTCATCACCCGCAAATGCGGGTGATCCAGTTGGCGCATCTAATCGTTGAAAGAAAATCTGAACCTTCTTTTTTGGAACCGGGCAGGTGTCATCTGGATGGCCCGCATTTGCGGGCCATGACAAAGGGAGCGGAATGTGATTTCCGAGAAACAGCGCACCCGCCCATTTTACCCGCGCGTATAAACGTCCACCCGGTCATGCGGACCGTTATCATCAACCCCGCCCATCGCGCGCACATCAATGCGTGACGAGGGCACGCCATTGTCGATCAGGATCTGGCGGATGGTCAGCGCGCGCTTCAATGAGATGCGCCGTGCATCCGATGATTTGTCGCCCGGCTTGCCGCCATAGGCATCAAGCTGCACACGGTCGGCGCCGGCATCCAGCGCATTGCTCAAATCACCAGCCAGCGCGGTCAGCTTGGCCGCGGCCACGCGCGCGGGCTCGGTTGCATCATGTGGAAACAGAATCTGGCTGCGCTTGGTTAGATCGCGCTCAGCCTTCGATTTTTTGGCGGTTTTTTGTGCGGCCTCTTGCTCAGGCTGTGGCACAGGCGTGCTCTGCGGCGCAGGTGGCAGGGACGCGACGGTTTGTTTTTCTGGTGCGGCCTTTTTGGGCGTGGCCGCCTTTGTAGCAGCCTTTGTATCGGCCTGTGTACTGGCCTGTGTACTGGCCCGCGTACTGGCTTGCGCCGCCGCCTGATCCATCACCGGCGTATTGCTGCGGCCATCAAAGGAAAAGGGAATAGGCGCGGCGCTTGTGCTGGCGACCGCGGGCTGGGGCGCAGGTTGCTGTGGTGCCGGTTCTGGCGTGGCTTCAACCTGTTTCTGTGTAGCCTGTTCAATGGCCGCCTGTTTCACTTGCGTCTGCTTAACAGGCGCTTCGCGCTTCGGCTGCGTGCGCGCGATTTGCGGTGCAGACTCTGTCCGTGTTTGCGCGGGTTCCTGTGCGGCTTCGCGGCGGGTCGCATGCTTGCCCGGCATATGCAGATGGATTGGCTGCGCGCTGCCGGGATAGGGCCCGCCGGGCTGCAACAGATGCGGCTGGATGCGCTCATATTTGCCGCCGGGATAAAGCAGCACGCGCGCCCCGCCCACCGCCGGGCCCACGCTCACATTCGAGCCCGGATAGAGCCCATCTTGCGCAAAAGCGCCCGGCGCAGCGAGCACCAGACCCAAAAACGAACTTGCCAGAAGAAAACCCGCGCGACTCATGATGCGCCGAGAATAGGATGGGCGAACGCGCGCCTCAACCGGGCGCGTCATATCCGCCCTCAAGCCCGGCCTGCATCTTTCAGAATTTTCAGAAGCTGGGGATGCAGTGTTTCGTTGCTGGCAAGGATATGGCCAGTATCCAGCATGGTGGCACCACCATTCATATCGGTGACGACACCGCGCGCCTCGCGCATGATCAGCATGCCCGCCGCCACATCCCACGGTGCCAGCCCGCGCTCCCAATAGCCGTCAAAACGGCCCGCCGCGACATAGGCCAGATCGAGCGAGGCCGCACCAAAGCGGCGGATGCCTGCGGTCACGCCCATCATCGCGGCCAGTTCCTTTTGCGCCAGCTCGTGCCCCTCTCTGCCCAGAAAGGGCAGGCCGGTGGCGATCACGGCGCTTTTCAGCTCCTTGCGCTCGGCTACCCTCAGCCGTTTGTCGTTCAGATAGGCACCGTGGCTTTTTTCAGCGGTAAACAATTCGTCGGTAATCGGGTTGTAGATCACAGCCGAAACAAGCTGGCCCTCGCGCTCCAGCGCAATCGAAATCGCGAAATGCGGAATGCCATGCATAAAATTGGTGGTGCCGTCGATCGGATCAATGATGAAACGGTGCGAGGTATCGGGCCCCTCAACAACGCCGCCTTCCTCCAGCACAAAGCCGTAACCGGGCCGTGTTTTGCTGAGTTCCTCAACCAGAATTTTTTCGGTGCGCTTGTCGGCGCTGGTGACGAAATCGGCCGGGCCTTTCATCGAGATCTGCAAATTCTCGATCTCGCCGAAATCGCGCGTCAGCTTGCGCGAGGCTTTGCGCGCGGCGGCGATCATCACATTCAGGGCGGGGGAAAGGTAAGGCATGAATCTGGTCCTGACATCTCATGCTTCGACGGGCTCAGCATGAGGGGTGGGTTCCGGCTGCCCCGTTACACCTCATCCTGAGCTTGTCGAAGGATGGAGTGCAACACGGCAACCCGATAATTAATCGGCGCGGCGCAAATAGCTTCCATCTGCGGTGGACACGACAATGCGTTCGCCCGCCTCGATGAAAGGCGGCACCTGAAGTTTCATACCGTTTTCCAGTACCGCGCCCTTGAATGACGGCGCCGCCGTGCCGCCGCGCAAAACCGGGTCCGCCTCGGTGACTTCCAGAATGACTTGCAATGGCAGCGAAATACCGATGGGCTTGCCGTCATACATCTGCACCAGCGTTTTCATGCCGTCCTGCAGGAACTGCGCCTGATCACCAACAAAATCGGCCGCCAGCTCGATCTGGTCATAATTTTCCATGTCCATGAAAACCAGCATCTCGCCGGTCGCATAGAGGAACTGGAAATCCTTTTTTTCGAGATAGATTTCCTCAACCGTTTCGTCAGAACGGAACCGCTGGTTCAACTTGGTGCCGGTGAGGATGTTTTTAAGCTCGACCTGATTATAGGCGCCGCCCTTGCCGGGCTTCACCTTTGTGCTTTTCACCGCAGCCCACAGCCCGCCATCGAATTCGATCATGGTTCCGGGGCTGATATCATTGCCGTTGATTTTGGACATGGGAAAAGAAGCGGTCCTTGGGCCGCAGGCGGTATTTTGGTCGAGGTCAAAGAGCGCGGGCGTGATACCAGCCGCCGCCGCACTTGTCATCCCGGAAACGTGCGCCAGCGCGTTGTCCGGGATCCATGACGGGTCACCGGTTCCTGGATTTGCTTCCCCCGCATCGCTATCGCGCTGCAAGGCCGGGAATGACATTTTTTTAAAACAGCGCGTTAAACGCCTTCACGGCGGCTTGGGGCCCGTCCTTGTGCGCCCAGACGCCCGCCGAAACCGCCAGAAAATCCGCCCCCGCCGCGATCAGCGGGGCGGCGTTGTCCACCGTGATCCCGCCAATGGCGACGCAAGGCACCACCATCATTTCGGCCCACCACGCAAGCAATTCCGGCTCGGCATGGGCTTTGGGGTCTTTGGTTGTGGTCGGGAAAAATGCGCCAAAGGCGACGTAATCGGCGCCGTTTTCCGCTGCCTCCATCGCCAGATGGCGCGAGGCATGGCAGGTGACACCGACAATCCCATCGCTGCCCATCGCCGCGCGCGCGTCGGCATAGCTCGCGTCTTCCTGGCCCACATGCACCCCGTCACAGCCCAGTTCGGCGGCAAGATCGGGCCGGTCATTCATAATGAAAGCGGTGCCCGCATCCTGAACAATCGGCAACAGGGTTTGCGTGGTGCGGCGAACGTCATCGTCGCTGACATCTTTCAGGCGCAGTTGAAACGATGCGACATCGCCGCCGTCCAGCGCGCGCCTTACCTCATCAGCAAAGCTGCGCGCCTCAAATTTCGGCGGCGAGATCAGGTAAAGACGGCAGCGGTTTTCAGCGTCACTCATAAAATCTAACCCTCACCCTGAGCCGGTCGAAGGGGGAGGGCTGTGCGCGCGCCCTCGTGCTTCGACAGGCTCAGCATGAGGGCGATCTGCATTATGCGCCCTCTTTTTCCAGCGCAGGGGACCATTTGCCCGCCGCGGCCAGACCGTTCATTTTCGCGCGGTGGGCAAAGGCGGCTTGGGCTGCCTTCACATTCTCCGCCTTGCCTGCCCATGCTTTTTGCGGCGCTGCCTGCAATGCGCGGCCATAGGAGAATGTCAGCGCCCAGGGCAGATCATGTTTCGC
>JBDZUY010000052.1:3345-7053 GCA_040255365.1 Hyphomicrobiales bacterium | reverse complement strand
GTTTCCTTCAGCACGAACTCGGTGACTTCTGTACAGCGCGCCAGATCATGGTCGCCGTCCATCAGCACTTCGGGCTCGACGATGGGAACGATATTGTTCTCCTGACACAAAGCGGCATAGCGGGCCAGCGCGTGTGCATTGGCGTTGATCGCATTGTAGCTGGGGATGCCCGGCGCGATGTCGATCACCGCGCGCCATTTCGCAAAGCGCGCGCCCAGCTTGTAGTACTCCGCCAGACGTTCGCGCAAACCATCCAACCCTTCGGTGACGGTGTCGCCGGGGCAGCAGGGCAACGCCTTGGCGCCCTTGTCCACCTTGATACCGGGAATCGAACCGGCATCGGTAATCAGCTTGACCAAAGCTGTGCCGTCTTTTGCCTTTTGACGGATGGTTTCATCAAACAGGATGACACCGGAAATGTATTCGCGCATCGCATCGGTCGTGCGAAACAAAAGCTCGCGATAATCGCGGCGGTTGTCCTCGGTGTTTTCCACATTGATGGCATCAAAGCGTTTTTTGATCGTGGCGGTGGATTCATCGGCGGCAAGAATGCCTTTGCCCTTTGCCGCCATCGCGTTCGCTGTTGCTTCCAGTTCTGCGAGATTCATGTCGGTCTATTCTCCCTTGGCCTGTTTGAGGGCAGCAACGCCCGGCAGTTCCTCACCTTCCAACCATTCCAGAAATGCCCCACCAGCGGTGGAGACATAGGTGAAATCATCGCTGACACCGGCATGATTGAGGGCTGCCACCGTGTCGCCGCCGCCCGCCACCGAAAGCAAATCGCCTGACTTGGTGCGCGCCGCAACCGCGCGTGCCGCCGCCACCGTGCCCGCATCAAAGGGCGTGGTTTCAAACGCGCCGAACGGGCCGTTCCACACCAAAGTTTTGGCCGATCGCAACCGTGTTTCAAAATCTTTGACCGAGGCCGGGCCGATATCCAAAATCATTTCGTTTTTGGCGACTTTGGAAATCTCCACGGTGCGGTGTTTGGCACCGGCCTTGAATTCCTTGGCGACAACAACGTCTGTGGGCAGCAAAATCTCTGTGCCGCTTTCACCCGCCTCGCCCATGATCTGGCGTGCGGTTTTCAGATAATCCGGCTCATAAAGCGATTTGCCGACATCATGACCTTCGGCGGCCAAAAACGTGTTGGCCATTGCGCCGCCGATCACAAGTGTCTCGACCTTGTGCACCAGATTTTCCAGAAGATTGATCTTGGTCGAAACCTTGGCCCCGCCCACCACCGCAATCACCGGACGCTTGGGTTCGTCCAGCGCCTTGTGCAGATGATCCAGCTCGTCCTGCATCGCACGGCCCGCAACGGCGGGCAGAAGATGGGCGACACCTTCGGTCGAGGCATGGGCGCGGTGCGCGGCGGAAAACGCATCATTGACATAGATGTCACCCAGCCGCGCCAGTTCTTCGGCCATGCCCGGATCGTTTTCTTCTTCGCCCTTGTGAAAGCGCGTGTTCTCCAACAGCAGAACATCGCCCGCCTGCATGGCGTCCACTGCTTTTTGCGCCTCTTCGCCAATGCAATCATCGGCGAACGCCACCTCGCACCCCAGCGCATCACCAAGCGGCTTTGCCAGCGGGCGCAGTGACATGGAGGCGACGTATTTTCCCTTGGGCCGGTCGAAATGCGAAAGCAAAATCACTTTCGCACCTTTGGCTTTCAAATCGTGGACCGTCGGGATCAACCGTTCGATGCGCAAGGAATCGCTGACCTCGCCATCATGCATGGGTACATTCAGATCGGCGCGGACGAGGACGCGTTTGTCCTTAACATCCACATCGTCAAGCGTGCGTACTGCGCTCATCGGATCGTCAGATCAGCTTGCCCATCGCGACCGCTGTATCGGCCATGCGATTGGAAAAGCCCCATTCATTGTCGTACCAGCTCATCACCGAGACAAGGTTGCCATCCAGCACCTTGGTCTGGTCCAGCGCGAAAGACGACGATGCCGGGTTGTGGTTGAAATCCACCGAGACCAGCTTTTCATCGACGATCACCAGAATGTCGCGCAAATCACCGGCGGCGGCCTTTTTGATGGCACCGTTCACTTCATCGACGGTGGTGGGACGTTTGGAAACAAATTTCAGATCGACCAGCGACACGTTCGGCGTTGGCACGCGCACCGACATACCATCCAGCTTGCCATTCAGTTCCGGCAACACCAGACCAACCGCCTTGGCGGCGCCCGTTGATGTCGGGATCATCGAAATCCCGGCTGCGCGCCCGCGATACAGATCCTTGTGCATCGTATCGAGCGTCGGCTGATCGCCGGTGTAGGAATGCACCGTGGTCATGAAACCTTTTTCGATACCGATGGCATCGTTCAACACCTTGGCGACAGGCGCCAGGCAATTGGTTGTGCACGAGGCGTTGGACACCACGATATGATCTTTGGTCAGCTTGTTGTGGTTCACGCCATACACCACCGTCAGATCGGCGCCGTCTGCGGGTGCGGAAATCAGCACGCGCTTGGCACCGGCCTTTAGATGGCCGCTGGCTTTTTCTTTCGAGGTGAAAATGCCCGTGCAATCCATCGCGATATCGACGTTCAGGTCCTTGTGCGGAAGTTTTGCGGGGTCGCGTTCGGCCGTCACCTTGATTTTGTGACCATCCACGATCATCAGATCGCCATCGACGCTGACTGTGCCGGGAAAACGGCCATGCACCGAATCATAGCGCAGCAGATGCGCATTGGTTTCGACAGGGCCCAGATCGTTCACACCAACGACAACAATGTCGTCGCGTCCCGATTCCACAATGGCGCGCAACACCAACCGTCCGATGCGGCCGAAGCCGTTGATCGCGACACGTAACGTCATTTCATCACTCTCCTAGCTAGACTTCAGTGCCGCGCGCGCCAGATCGGCGGCCGCTTCCGGCGTCATTCCAAAATGCTTATATACATCTTTATACGGCCCACTGGCACCGAAGCTGTGCATGCCGAGGAATTTTCCCTTTTCCCCGGTGTAGCGTGACCAGCCCATTGGTCCTGCTGCTTCGATGGCAATCCTGATTGTGTTCAGGCCCAATGTTTTGTTGCGATAATCATCGCTTTGCTTTTCAAACAATTCCCAACTCGGCATGGAAACGACACGCGCTGCGATATTGTCCTTGGCCAATATGTCGCGCGCCTCCATCGCCAAACTGACTTCGCTGCCCGTCGCCAGAAAGGTGATTTTCGCATCTTTCGCACCGGCCAGTTCGTAGGCGCCCTTGGCAGAGCGATTTTCCGCCGCGTGTTCGGTGCGCAGCGTCGGCACATCCTGACGCGAAAATGCGAGCAGGCTGGGGCTTTTGGTGCTGGCCAGTGCAATTTGCCAGCATTCGGCGGTTTCCACCGCATCGGCGGGGCGCAGCACCAACAGATTGGGAATCGCGCGCAGCGCCGCCAGATGTTCCACTGGCTGATGGGTTGGCCCGTCTTCGCCGACGCCAATGGAATCATGCGTCATCACAAAGACAACACGAATACCCATCAGGGCGGCCAGACGAATGGACGGGCGGCAATAATCAGAGAACACCATGAACGTGCCGCCGTACGGGATAATCCCGCCATGCAGCGCCATGCCGTTCATCGCGGCGGCCATGCCATGTTCGCGAATACCGAAATGCACATAACGGCCGGAAAAATTGCCCGCCGAAATGTTTTCCAATCCCTTGGATTTGGTGTTGTTCGACGGCGTCAGATCGGC
>JBDZUY010000052.1:0-3245 GCA_040255365.1 Hyphomicrobiales bacterium | reverse complement strand
GCGCGATTTGGAAAACCAAAGCCGATAATCGTGCGGCAGGCGATCAACACCGGTGCATCGGCGTTTTGTGCGGCGCTGAGTGCGCGGTGAATGTCGGCGGCGTCGTGCCCGTCACAGGCATCGGTGATCCAGCCGGCGGCCTCAAAGCGTTTGCGCACATCGGTGGAATCCGAAAGCGCGGTCGATCCGTCGATGGTGATGTTGTTGTCGTCAAACAGCACGATCAGGTTGGACAGCTTCAGATGGCCAGCCAGCGAGATGGATTCATGGCTGATGCCTTCCATCAGATCGCCGTCCGACGCCATCACATAGGTTTTGTGATGGATCAGGTCATCGCGGAAGCGCGCGTTCAAAATGCGCTCGGCCAGCGCCATGCCCACCGCATTGCCCAAACCCTGACCCAGCGGGCCGGTGGTCGTCTCGATCCCCGCGGCATGGCCATATTCGGGGTGCCCGGCGCACGGGCTGCCCACTTTGCGGAAATTCTTGATGTCGTCGATGGTGATGCTGTCATAGCCGGTGAGCCAGAGCAGGGCATAAAGCAGCATCGAACCGTGGCCACAGGACAGCACAAAGCGGTCGCGGTCGGGCCAGGCCGGATCGCTCGCGTCAAATTTCAGGAAATGCGAATACAGAACACTTGCCACATCGGCCATGCCCATCGGCATGCCGGGATGGCCGGATTTGGCGTTCTGCACGGCATCCATCGAAAGGGCGCGGATGGCATTGGCCAGCCGGCGCGTCTCGGCCTGCTCGGGTATGGCCGAAGACACGGTTTTGTCGCTGCTCATGGGGATGAAAACCTCTATGGCGGGCTTGCCTGCTGGACCTTGGCCTTAGCGAGGCTAAGGCGCAACCGTCAAGAGGCGAAAAGCCCTGATTGTGCATATGCCCGATTGGGCCGCGCGAATTTGGCAAATCCGGGGCGCCGGGCTGTGCCGTGACAATATGGACATAGCCACAAAATCGCCCTCAAGCAGGTGTGGATGGGCCACCCCTCTTGCGTTGACCCTGTTTCGGGCAAACGCCTATTGTTCCCGTGTGGTTTTGATGGAGGCGTGCATGACAAGGCTTGACGTGGCTGCGGCGCAATTGAACGCCGCCCTGGACGGTTTGGAAGCCATTGCCGCCCCCCTGGCTGAGGCGCGGGCGCGGGCTGAAAAAGATGCCGCCACGATTGCTGCCCTGAGCGAGGAGCGCGATACGCTTCTGGCCCGCATTGCCGAGCTGGAAGACGAACAACGCGCCCTGTCTGGTATTACCGAAGAGGTAGAAGACCGCCTTGATGGTGCGATCAGCGAAATCCGCACGGCGCTTGGGCGATAATGGCCGGGGGCTAACGCTTTAAACGGAGAATTGGATGCCTTTGGTCAATGTCATGGTGAATGGCCGCGCCTACACCATCGCCTGTGACGATGGCGAAGAAGATCATTTGCGCGCACTGGCCGCCCATGTTGACGAAAAAGTGCGCGAACTTCTGGAAAGCGTCGGCCAGGTCGGCGATCAGCGTTTGATGCTGATGGCGGCGGTACTGGTAACGGACGAATTGTTTGAGGCGCGCGCGCGGCTGGAAGCACGCGGCCGCGAAGCCGCCGATCTGGCGGGCACGCGCGAAACGTTGAGCGAACGGCTCAACAAAGCTGAGGGTGCGGGCGCTGATGCGCTGGAACGCGCGACGCGGCGTATCGAAGAGCTTTCGGCACAGCTTGCTCCGGCGCAAGGCGAAGCCTAGATTAGGGACGGACGGGTACTACCTCGCGCGTCAGGATAGCGATACCCATGGGCCTTAAATACCTTACCGGGAGCTGTCCCTGCTCTGGACCGTGGTCCTAGGCACACGGCGCCCACCTGCACTGCAGGTCCGTGAGGTTCCGAATCCAACGGCACAGGCGGTCCCGTCCGCTTGTTTTTCAGATGAATGTTGCAAACGCCAAGATGAAATTGCGCAAAGCGGCGCGCAGCCAGCGCGAGCACGCTGCCGCTGCATGCCCGGATTTTGCGGCGCGCATCGCCGCATTCGCCGATGATCTTGATCTGCCGCCTCATGCAATCGTGGCCGGTTACGCGCCGTTTCGCGGCGAGGCCGATCCGCATTTGTTGATGGCCGAACTGGAAAAACGCGGGGCCATTCTGGCGCTGCCGCGGGTGGCCGCCAAAGCCGCGCCGCTGGTGTTTCACCGCTGGGATATATCGGTGCCGCTTCTGCAAAGTGCGCTGGGCATTCTGGAACCGCATGCCAACGGCCCGGTGGTGGTGCCCGATATGCTGCTGGTGCCGCTTCTGGCATTTGATGCGCGCGGCCACCGGCTGGGCTATGGCGGCGGGTTCTATGACCGCACTTTGGCCGCGTTGCGCGCAAGCAGCAGCGGCGTGCGCGCCATCGGAATTGCCTATGCGGGCCAGGAAATACCGCAAATTGCGCGCGGCGCGCATGATCAACGCCTTGATGCGCTCATCACCGAAACCGGCGTTCGACAATTTGGCTCGCGCTGATTAAACAAAGCTATGCGTATTTTATTCATTGGCGATGTGATTGGCCGTCCGGGCCGCGAGATTGTGGGCAGCGAACTGGCCCGCCTGCGCGATCAACTGGCGCTCGATTTTGTAATTTTGAACGGCGAAAATCTGGCGGGCGGTTTTGGCGTCACGCGCAAGATTGCCGACGAGATGTATGCCATCGGGGTGGATTGCATCACCACCGGCAATCATTGGCTGGATCAGCGCGAAATCCTCACTTTCATCGGCGATGAAGACCGGCTCTTGCGGCCCGCCAATCTGCCGCGCGGCACACCGGGCAGCGGCGCGGGGCTCTATCAGGCGAAAAACGGCGCGCAGATTCTGGTCGTCAATGTTCTGGGCCGCGTCTTCATGGAACCACAGGACGATCCCTTTGCCGCGGTGGAACGCGAACTTGCTGCCTGTCCGCTGGGCGAGGCGGCCGATGCGGTGGTGGTGGATATGCACGCCGAAGCGACATCCGAAAAAATGGGCATGGGTCATTTTTGTGATGGCCGCGCCAGCCTGGTGGTTGGCACGCATAGCCACATTCCCACGGCGGATGCGCAAATCCTGCCCGGCGGCACCGCCTATCAAACCGATGCTGGCGCGTGTGCCGATTATGATTCCGTCATCGGCATGGAAAAATTTGAACCCTTGCAGCGTTTCACAACCAAAATTCCGGGCGGCAGATTTTCCCCCGCCAACGGCCCGGCAACTTTGTGCGCGGTGTTTGTCGAAACCGATGC
>JBDZUY010000063.1:0-2727 GCA_040255365.1 Hyphomicrobiales bacterium | reverse complement strand
GCAGGTTGAATGTGCGTTGGGCAAAAAACATAATGGGTGGTCTGGCGGGTTTTGCCACGGTGTTTGCCGTGCTGGCCACCGCCGCCAGTGCGCCTGCGCAAGACACCGGGCCCGCCGCCAATGTGGCCGAGGCGCTGCGTTCTGGCACCCCGCGCATTGCCGAGCAATTGGCCAATGAGGCGCTGCATGGCCAAAGCCTGAGCCCGCTTATGCGCGCCCATATTTTGATGAACCGGGGGCTGGCGCGCGAACAGATGGGCCAGCGCCACGCCGCGCTGGGCGATTTCAACATCGCGCTGGCGATGAGTGTTTTGCAGGGCGATGATCTGGCGCGCGCCTATTTTGACCGCGGCGTTACCCGTGACGAGCTGGGCGAAACAAACAAGGCGATAGCCGATTATTCCGCCGCGCTAAAGCTGGTGCCCACGTTGTCCGCGGCGCTCAACAATCGGGCCAATGCCTTTCGCCGTCTGGGCCGGCTTGCAGAGGCCAAACGCGGCTATCTGGCCTCGCTGAAGGTGGGCAACCCGGCGCCGCAATATCCCTGGTATGGGCTTGGCCAGATTGCCGAGGCGCAAGGCAAGCCGGATCAGGCCGTCAACTGGTATGCCAAGGCGGTGAAGGCCGATGGCAATTATGCGCTGGCCGCACAAAGGCTGGCGGCTCTGCAGCGGCCGGGCGGCGTCTCTCAGGCCGCCATTGTGCTGCGCCCACCCAAACCGGCCGTGCCCCCTGCCAAGTCCGTCGCGGACGAGGTGAGCGCGCCCGTGCGCGCTGAAATGGCCAGCTACAGCCCCGCCGCCTCCGCCGCGCCGGTACTGCGCCCCGCCATTCTGGGCCTGCGCCGCTCCATCGACACGGGCGGGAGCCGGGGCCATGCCGGTCTGGGTGCCCCGGGTAGCGCGATGATCCAGCTTGGCGCGTGGCGTGATCAGGGTGACGCAGCGGATGGCTGGAATCATGTGGCCGGGGCGGCGGGCAAAATTCTGCAAGGGCGCACACCGCAAATCATCGCCGCCGACATTCCCGGCAAGGGGCTCTATTACCGGCTGCGGGTGAATGTGCGCGATTGGCACCACGCTAATGCGCTTTGCAGCCAGTTGAAGGCGCGCGATCTGGCCTGTTTGCCCGTGCGCGGGTAGGACGTTCGCGCGCCATTTGCCCGCGTTGTAAGCCTGCGCCAAAGCTGGTTTCCTGCTGCCAACCGGAAATTCGTCACAGCAGGAAGCCTCCCATGATCGGCATCACATCTTACGGCGCCTATATCCCGCGCCTTCGTTTGCAGCGCAAAGCAGTGGCCCAGGCCAATGCCTGGTTTCAGCCCAATTTCGTGGCGGGGGCTAAGGGCGAACGCTCGATGGCCAATTATGATGAGGATGCGGTGACGATGGCCGTGGAAGCGGGGCGCGATTGTTTGCCCGCCGCCGACCCGATTGCCGAGCGCGGCTTTGTCGATGCGCTCTATTTCGCCTCCACCTCAATGCCGTTTTCTGATCGTCAGAACGCCGGCATCGTGGCGCAGGCGCTGAGCCTGCCCGAAGCGATCTCGTCGGCCGACATCACCTCATCACAGCGATGCGGCACCACCGCGATCATCGCCGCTTTGGATGCGCTGAAAGCGGGGCGGGCAAAAGCGCCGCTGGTCGTGGCCGGGGAAAAACGCAAAGCCCGCGCCGCCTCCGCACAGGAACTGGCCTATGGTGATGGGGCTGCCGCGCTCGGTTTTGGCGACAAAGACGTGATCGCAAAATTTGTCGCCAGCCATTCGCTGACGATTGATTTTGTCGATCATTTTCGCGGCGAGGGCGATGATTATGATTATGGCTGGGAAGAACGCTGGATCCGCGATGAAGGCTACACCA
Source organism: Hyphomicrobiales bacterium (assembly GCA_040255365.1). Classification (GTDB taxonomy): domain Bacteria; phylum Pseudomonadota; class Alphaproteobacteria; order Micropepsales; family Micropepsaceae; genus Rhizomicrobium. The sequence continues at coordinate 865 of JBDZUY010000063.1, read as the reverse complement.
AGATTGTACCCAATGCGGTCAAGGCGCTGTTCGACAAAGCCGGAGTGAAGGGCAGCGACATTGCCCATTTCATTTTGCCGTGCCCGTTCGCAAAGCTGGATCAGAAATTGGCCAAGGCGTGCGGCGTCACACCAGAGGCCGTGCGCGATCAGCTTGCCGCCAATCTGGGCAATACCGGCGCGGCGCATTCCATGATCATGCTGGTGCAGGCATTGCAAGACGCCAAACCCGGCGACAAGATTCTGGTCGTGCAATTTGCGCAAGGTTGCGATGTGCTGTTGTTCGAGGCGACCGATGCGCTGCCCAAACTTGCCAAGCGTGCGGGCGTGACGGGATCGTTGGCGCGGCGCAAGGAAGAAACCAATTACAACAAATATCTTGGTTTCAACGGCTTGATCGACATTGAAAAGGGCATGCGCGCCGAGGTGGACAAGCGCACCGCGCTGTCGGTGCTCTATCGCAAGAATGATATGTTGATGGGCCTGATCGGCGGCAAGTGCAATGTGTGCGGCACCGGGCAATATCCGCGCACGCGCATTTGTGTGAACCCCAATTGCAAGGCGGTGGACAGCCAGGAGCCCTACAGCTTTGCCGAACAGGGCGGCACCATCCTGTCATGGTCGGCGGACTTTCTGACCTATTCCATGGCCCCGCCCAACCATTACGGCATGGTGACCTTTGCCGATGGCGGGCGCCTTCTGGCCGATATTACCGATGTCGAGCAGGGCCAGATTGATAGCGGCACCAAGGTGAAGATGGTGTTTCGTGTGAAGGATGTGGACGAGAAGCGCGGCTTCAAACGCTATTTCTGGAAGGCAACGCCGGTTTGATGCAGCCGCGTTTGCGATAGGCCGATGCCCCGCGC
>JBDZUY010000017.1:60760-64665 GCA_040255365.1 Hyphomicrobiales bacterium | reverse complement strand
CCTTGCCCCGCGGTGCAAATTCGGCTCGGATAGAGGCGTATCCTGGGGGATGCGTGTGGTATGGAGGCGGCATGGAATTCAAAGTGCCACCACATCGCGCCGTTGCCGCGGCAGCGGTGCTTTTACTGCACGTTCTGGTGCTGATTGCGTTTTTGAACGCCAGGATCACGCATCTGGTGCGCGAACAGATTCAGGTATTGCCGATCACGGTCCTGTTTCCGCAATACGCGCCCAAACCCGCCGAAGAGAGCCAGGCGCCCGAAGCCAGTTTCGCCAAGCCCGAAGAGGTCAATCCCAAAGCGCCCACCATCACGATCGCGCCCAGCACATCGCCCGAATACAAGGGGCCGATTGGCCTGGGCCAATACCTTTTCAATTGCAGCGCGGGCCAGTACGACCGGCTGTCGGAACAGGAATGGCAGGCCTGTCTTGGCGGGCAATGGGCCAACCAGCCCAAGGATCGCGGCTTCCGGCTGGGTGATCGCGCGCCTTCGCCATGGGATGCCGATATGGCCGAACGCAACAAAGCCTTCCGCCCGCCGACAAAGCCATGCCCCAAGGACCGGCCCAATGCCAATCTGGGGCTGCCCTGTTTTGACTTCTCCGGCACGCATCTTTTGGGCCGGTAGAGCATGTTCCATTCCAATGGAAGCGGATCATGTTCTAGGCCGCTTATTGTCGCGCAATCTAACGGAAAACCGGCTTCCACTTTTCCGGGTTGCGCTTTAGGCCGCAACCCTTAGCCCACTACACAAAATAAAAGCCGTGCTAGGCTTGAAGCCGGAACAAACACCACCCCGGCCAGCAACACGCCGAATATGGGAACCGAACGCATGGGCCTTTACGACCGTTATATTTTGCCGCCGCTGCTTTCACTGGCGATGGGCGCCAAGCCCATCACCTATCAACGCAAGAAAGTCGTGCCGCAGGCCGAGGGCCGTGTGCTGGAAATCGGCTTTGGTGCCGGGCACAATCTGCCCTATTACAACCCCGCCAAGGTCAGCCATTTATGGGCGCTGGAGCCTGCCGCGGAAATGCGTGCGCGCGCCGCCGAGCGTGTTTCGCAATCGCCCATTCCCGTCGAGTTTCTGGATCTGTCCGGCGAACTTATTCCGCTGGCCACGGGCGAGGCCGATAACATTCTGATCACCTATACAATGTGCACGATCCCGGATGTGCGCGCGGCCCTAAACGAAATGCACCGCGTGTTGAAGCCGGGCGGTTCGATGATCTTTTGCGAGCATGGCGAGGCGCCGGACGAAAATGTGAAACGCTGGCAACAGCGCATCGAACCCTATTGGAAACCGATGTGCGGCGGATGCCATCTTTCGCGCCCCATTCCGAAATTGATCCGCGAGGCGGGCTTCAAGATTGCGCGCATGGAAACCATGTATCTTCCCGGCACGCCGCGCTTTGCCGGTTTCAATTATTGGGGCAGCGCCGGTAAGGCGTAGCCTTCCGCACACAACGGATTAGCCATGTTTTCAATCCTCGCCAAAGCTGCGCTTACGGCCATCTTCATCGTCGCGATGTCAGAACTGGCCAAGCGGTCCACCTATCTGGCGGCGCTATTGGTTGCGTTACCGCTGGCGACCGCAATGACGGCCGCATGGCTTTACATCGACACATCCAATACCGCGCTTGCCACGCGCTATGCGTGGAGCGTTTTGCTGCTGACACCGCCGGGCATGGTGTTCCTGGCGCTGATACCGCTGGGTACACGCATGGGGTTGAATTTCTGGCTGACCCTGTTGCTGTCGGCACTGATTACGGGGCTTGTCTATTACGGCTACACAATCATTTTGCAGCGCGTATTCAACGTCACACTCTGAGCACGCAATCGCGCGGCACGCTTCTTTATCGCGCCATCAGCGCGTATTCACCGCCCTTTTCGATGCCGCGCAGATAAGCAGGCCGCGCCTGCATCGCGGTGCGAAATGCTTTCAGTGACGGATAGGCATTCAAAATTTCACCCGCCGCTTCCATGACAAATTGCATTTGCACATCGGCGCCGGTCAGATCATTGCCGACAAAGAATTTACGGCCCTTCATGGCATTTTCCATATAGGAAAAATGGTTTTCGATTTCGCTTTGGATGCGCGGCTGAAGCGGGGCAGCGCCTTCGCCCAGACGCGATGTATAAAGTGCCAGCATCAAGGGCAGCATGGCGGAACCCTCGGCGTAATGCAGCCATTCGACATATTTCCAGTACTCGTCGCTGCCGCTCTTCGGCTTGAACTTGCCGCCGCCATAGGCGTCGATCAAATAGTCCACCGCAGCACCGGATTCGGCGATGGTCTTGTTACCATCTGTGATGACCGGCGATTTGCCCAGCGGATGCACCTTTTTCAATTCCGGCGGTGCCAGCGGCATGGGCGGCGGCAGACGCTCATATTTTTTCAGCTCGTAGGGAATACCCAATTCTTCCAACAGCCAGATGATGCGCTGTGAGCGCGAATTGTTCAGATGATGAAGCGTGACCATGTGAGTCTCCAATGTTGATGTTTCATGTGCGTGCGTTGCGCCACATCGGCCAGACGGTTGGGCCGCTGCCCGGCAATTTGATTTCGTCCGTCACCTCAAACCCGAATGCGCGATAGACCGGAATGTTGGTGTCCTTGCTGGATTCCAGATAGCAGGGCATACGCGCAGCATCAGCTACGGCCAGTTGCTGACGCATCACCGCGCTGGCAAACCCCTTGCCCTGTTTCGCCGGATCGGTGGCAAGCACCTGCAAATACCAATGCGGCGTCTTGGGATGCAGTTTTTCGACCCCCTCCAGCGTCTTTATGACATTGAGCGTGCCGCTTCCAAAAATGCTGAGCAGCGCCGGGCCATGCACGACATATTGCCAGAACGGGATGTGCCATTCATCGGGCGGCCGCCACAGTGCTGCGCTTTCGCCGCCTGCACTCCGAAAGCAGGCCTTATGGGCAAGACCCATTTTGAGATAAAGCGCAAAGAGTTTCGGCAGTTTTGCAGCACGCAATTTGTCATCTGCAAACAGATGCATCATCACCGGATCGTCGAAAAAGGCACGCGCCATCATGGCGCAGATCGCGTTGCTATCCGTAGCTGCGATCGGTTTTACCTCGGTGCATTGTTTGGCGGGTGCTTCATGCATATTTGCTGCACCACCACATTTAACGGTTGAGTTCACGCATTGCCGCTTCCAGCCCGCCAAGCGTCAGCGGAAACATGCGGTTGGAAATAATCTGGTTCACCAGTCCGATAGACGGCGTGTATTCCCAATGCTTTTCGGCAACTGGGTTGAGCCAGACGACATGCGGATAAATTTCCGCCACCCGGTCGAGCCAAATGGCCCCTGCTTCTTCGTTCCAATGTTCGACCGAGCCGCCGGGATAGGTGATTTCATACGGGCTCATCGTCGCGTCGCCGACAAAAATCACTTTGTAATCATGCGGGAATTTGTGCAGCACATCCCAGGTACTGGTCTTTTCGTTATGGCGGCGGCGATTGTCTTTCCACACCGATTCATAGAGGCAGTTATGGAAGTAGAAAAATTCCATGTGCTTGAATTCGGTTTTGGCGGCGCTGAACAATTCCTCGCAAAGTTTGATATAGGAATCCATCGATCCGCCAATATCAAAGAAGATCAACACCTTCACCGTGTTGTGCCGTTCTGCCACCAGCTTCAGATCAAGATAGCCCTTGTTGGCCGTGCTTTTGATCGTGTCGGGCAGATCCAGTTCGGTTTCTGCACCCTGCCGCGCCCATTTGCGCAGGCGGCGCAGCGCCACCTTGATGTTGCGCGTACCAAGCTCAACCGAATCATCCAGGTTTTTGTATTCGCGCTTGTCCCACACTTTCACGGCCTTGCCGTGGCGGCCCTTGTCCTGACCGATACGCACACCTTCGGGATTGTAACCGGAATTGCCGAACGG
>JBDZUY010000017.1:55436-60660 GCA_040255365.1 Hyphomicrobiales bacterium | reverse complement strand
CCTTGTCCTGACCGATACGCACACCTTCGGGATTGTAACCGGAATTGCCGAACGGCGAGGTGCCGCCAGAGCCGATCATCTTGCTGCCACCTTCATGGCGCTTTTTCTGTTCTTCGAGGCGTTCTTTCAGCGTCTCCATCAGCTTTTCCCAGCCGCCGAGCGCTTCGATTTCTTTCTTTTCTTCTTCGGAGAGAAATTTCTGGGTCAGCGCACGCAGCCATTCTTCGGGAATTTCCGCGATCTGCGAGCTATCGAGGTTTTCCAACCCTTTAAAGACATGACCGAAAACCTGATCGAACTTGTCGAGGTTGCGTTCGTCCTTCACCAGGGCTGCGCGCGACAAAAAATAGAACTCATCGATCTTCATATCGATGACGTTTTTATCCAGCGCATCCATCAGCGCCAGATATTCCTTTAGCGTGACAGGGATGCGCGCGGAGCGAAGCTCATCGAAGAATTGAAAAAACATGCGATCCGTCCAAGTATAATTGGAACAAATTCCAAGGCTGCCGCTATTTGGCCGGCGCGGCGTTCTGTTTCTTGCCCACTTCGGTTTCGGCACTGCGATAGACAAAATCGAGGAAATTCTGCGCCGTCTCGTCATCGCGGGTCGAGGCATATTCGATGATCGATTCAACCGCCCAACCATTGATGGCAGCGCCCGTAAACTTGATCTGATAGCGCAGCGATTCCAGATGGGCTGTTTCGTAAGTGCGGGTATAAACCTCGACCGGCTTGAAGCTTTCCGCCTCTTTGGCACCGTCTGCCGGTTTTACCGTCACCATCTTTTCATCGACCTGCTTTCCGCCAATGCCCACTTGCTCGACAAAATCACCAACAAGGGATTTTTTGGCGTCATAGGGGCCAGAAAGGGGGGTGAGCTGCACCGTGCCGTAAACGCTATCCAGCGCATAATAGGAACAGAACACTTTGCCATCGGCGGGTGAGCCACCTTCGCCAACCGAATTGCGTACATAACGGCCGACCCGTTCGGGACAGACAAAACCGGACGCAGTGTGCACCTTGTCACCCTTGCCGCTATCCACAAACGGATCAGCCCGCAAGGACGGCACAGTTTGCGCCAATGCCGGCAAGGCGAAACACGTCACCGCAGCGATGATGGAAGCAAGCCCGGCAATGTTTCTCATTTTAAAGGTCAATTTCGACTCTCTCTGCGGGCCAGGAATGCCAGCCGCTCGAACAGATGCACATCCTGTTCATTTTTCAAAAGCGCGCCGTGCAGCGGCGGAATCAGTTTGGTCGGATCACGCTCTTTCAGCGCTTCCGGCGTCATGTCTTCGTTCAGCAAAAGCTTCAGCCAATCCAGCAGTTCAGAGGTGGACGGCTTTTTCTTCATGCCTGGCACATCACGGATTTGATAAAAAATGTTCAGTGCCTCGGCCACCAATTTTTGCTTGATGTTCGGGTAATGCACATCGACGATCTGTTGCATCGTCTCGCGCTCCGGGAACTTGATGTAGTGAAAGAAGCAGCGGCGCAAAAACGCATCCGGTAATTCTTTTTCGTTGTTCGAGGTGATCAGAATGATCGGGCGCTGTGCGGCCTTGATCGTCTCGCCGGTTTCATAAACGAAAAACTCCATGCGATCGAGTTCAAGCAGAAGGTCATTGGGAAATTCGATGTCGGCCTTGTCGATCTCGTCGATCAAAAGAATCGGCCGCTTCGGGGCTGCAAAGGCTTCCCACAATTTGCCCTGTTTGATGTAATTCTTCACATCCTTGACGCGTTCGTCACCAAGCTGGGAATCGCGCAGGCGCGTCACCGCATCATATTCATAAAGGCCCTGCTGCGCCTTGGTCGTGGATTTCACGTGCCAGGTGATAAGCGGCGCGTCCAGCGCGCCTGCCACTTCATAAGCCAGCTGTGTTTTACCCGTGCCCGGCTCGCCCTTGATCAGCAGCGGCCGTTCCAAGGTGATCGCGGCGTTGACCGCGATCCGCAGATCGTCTGTGGCGACATATTTGTCGGTCCCTTCGAAGCGCATGAACCCCTCATTGTGTTTTGGAAATAGCGGTATCGCCAAGGTAGGGGGCAGGGCGGGGCTTCGCAAGGCCGCAGAAAGCTTGGTAATGTCGCGCCCAACCACCCGGTCCCATCTCTGACCCTGAGCTTACGGACGAACCATGACCAACCCCGCAACTGACACACTTGACGCCGCACTGTATCGCGATCCCGCCATTTACGAGGCCGAACGCCGCGAGATTTTTGCGCGCGGCTGGTTGTTGATTGCCAGTGAAAGCCAATTGCCGGGGATTGGCTCCTATGTTGCCGTTACGGTAGCCGGATTTCCGCTTCTGGTGGTCCGTGGCAAGGACAATGTGGTGCGCGGCTTTCACAATGTCTGCCGCCATCGCGCCGGACCGCTGACGAGCGAGGGTGCGGGCGAATGCGGCGAGGCCCTGACCTGCCGCTATCATGGCTGGCGTTATGCGCTGGATGGGAGGCTGGCATCAGCGCGCGATTTTGGCCCCGCCAGCAATTTTGATCCGCGCGAATTCGGCCTTTTTGCACTGAAATGTGAAAGCTGGCGTGGCTTCATCTTTGTAAATATGGATGCAGATTGCGCCCCGCTGGATGACAGCCTGGGCCCGCTGAAAGCGCGCGCGGCCCATCTCGATCTGGAGCGGCTGACCCGCGCTCACCTTTCAAGCCACGCCATACACTGCAACTGGAAAACCTATGTCGAGAATTTCCTCGAAGGGTACCACATTCCCATGATGCATCCGTCGCTGCACCAAACGCTGGAGCCGGATTACCACGTGGAAGTGGACGGTCAGATGCAGTTTTACCATGCAAGCCCGCGTGATGGGGCGGCAGTGGCCGGATTGTGGGGCTGGATGTGGCCGTGTCTGGGGGTCAACGTCTATGCCGACGGGATCTTGATGGAGCGCATGTGGCCGGTAGATCACGCCAATACGCGGCTTGATTATCTCTTTCTGTTTGCCGACGATGTCGATGACGCCGAGGTTCAGCGCCAAATTGGCGCATCAGCCATAACAACCGGGGAAGATGTCATCATCTGCGAGGCGGTTCAGCGCAATCTTGATGCGGGCATCTATACCAAGGGGCGGCTGTCACCCAAACATGAGGCCGGAATTGCATGGTTTCAGGGCACGGTGCGCGCCGCACTGGCCCGAAATTCACCTTAGACCAGAAAACGGCGGCCCTTTGTAAATACCGCCATCAACCATGATGGCGTCCCGGTTGTGCGCAAAGCGGGCTTAGGCGATAAGCTGGCGCCATGACGGACACAACAACACTACCCACACAGGAAATTCAGCGCCTGCTGCAAATGGCGTTGAACGGCTTGAACAGCAACGACGTGACCAGTGCCGAAGGCGCGCTGCAGCAGGTTCTGAAGCTTGAGGCCGAAGAACCCGATGCCCTGCAGTTGCTCGGCCTGATCCGCCGCGCACAGGGCCAGATCGCAGAAGCCGAGGCGCTATACCGCCGCTCGCTTGCCGCACGGCCCGAACAGCCGCATGTGCTGCGCAATCTGGGCAAGCTGCTGGACACGCAGGGCCGCGCCGAGGAAGCCAAAACCTGTCTCGAAGAAGCTGTACGCCTGCAACCGAATTTTGCCGAGGCGCATCTGGATCTGGGTCATGTATTGCATGGGTTGGAGGATTTTGCCGCTGCCGAACGCTGCTACCGCAGAACCTTGCATCTGCAACCGAATTTCCTGCTGGCCAAACAGAGCCTGTCCGGTCTGCTCAACGATATGGGCCGCGCCGATGAAGCCGAAAGGCTGATCAAACAGGTGCTGGCTGCCGGTGTGCAGGACAAACGCCAGTTGGCCGCATTTCATCAAAACATGGGCGTGGCCGTGAAGCTGCAAAATCGTTTGCCCGAAGCCCTGCAATGGTTTGATTCAGCCCAAACGCTTGTTCCGGAAATTCCGCTGGTGGATCTCAATCGGGCCAGCACATTGCATAAACTTGGCCGTAATGAAGAGGCGCTGGAATTTTATCGCCGGGCGATCGCGCGCAACCCGCTTGATATTGTGGCCCATCGCGACCTGAATTTTCTTTTGTACCAAATGGGGCGCGACGAAGAGTTCACGCGCTCATACGACGAAACCGCGGTTTTTTACCCGGAGGCATCGGGGCTGCATCTGGCCAAGGCCAATCTTCTGTTCAAAGCTGGCCAGTTTGAACGCGCCGAAGAATCCTATCGCGTGGCGATCAGCATGGAGCCAGGCGTTGTGTATTGCCATGACGGGCTGGCCCTTAGCCTTGCCGCGCAAGGTAAATATGATGATGCCATTACCGAGCATCAACGTGCCCTGAAATACGATGACAGTGTGGGTCTGGCATGGGCGAATTTTGCCGACACATTGCTGCATGCCGGGGACGCGAAAGAAGCGCTGAAAGCGGCGGACAAAGCCTTGCATGCCGCGCCGGACGATCAGCGCGTATTGGCGATCTGGGGTCTGGCATTGCGGGCCCTGAACGATCCGCGCGATGACGTTCTAAATGACTACGAAAATTTTGTGCATATATTCGATATCGAAGCCCCGCCCGGCTACGATGATGTTGATGCATTCAATCGCGACCTGAGTACCTATCTGGCCAGCTTGCATCACGACCAGCGGCACCCCGTCGATCAAACCGTGCGCGGCGGCACACAAACCACCGATCATATTTTTGGCCGCGGCCATCAACTTGTCGATCAGTTGCGCACGCGCATCGACGCGGCCGTGAAAACCTATATCGCAAATATGAAAGATGATGCGGAGCATCCGCTGCATCGCCGCCGCAGACGCAATTATCTCTATTCCGGTTCATGGTCCACAAAGCTGCGCGATTGCGGCTTTCATACCAATCACGTTCACATGGAAGGCTGGATCAGTTCGGCCTATTACGCGCATGTGCCGGATGCGGTTTTGGACGAAGACAAAAAAGAGGGCTGGCTGAAATTTGGTGAGCCGAATTTCGACGCGCACATCAAAGATCCCGTGCGCCGGTTAATTAAACCAAAGGCCGGGCGTCTGGTGCTTTTCCCCTCTTACATGTGGCACGGCACGGTGCCGTTCCAATCTGCTGAAGAGCGCATCACCATCGCCTTTGATGCGGTGCCGCGCCGCTGAGAATTTCCTTTGGCCGATTAGGTGCGGCACGCGCTTTGGGTTAAGACGGGCCCAGCAAGTTTTCGCCGGGGGGCGGTTCGCAAATGGGCGTTGCCCATGTTTACACCGTGGCTT
>JBDZUY010000017.1:41830-55336 GCA_040255365.1 Hyphomicrobiales bacterium | reverse complement strand
TTTTCGCCGGGGGGCGGTTCGCAAATGGGCGTTGCCCATGTTTACACCGTGGCTTTTCAGGGCATTGAGGCGCGCGAGGTTGACGTGCAGGTGCACATCGCACCGGGCCAGCCCGTGTTCAATGTTGTTGGTCTGGCGGACAAGGCCGTGGCCGAAAGCCGCGAACGCGTACGCGCCGCCCTGTCGGCCATCGGGCTGGCGCTGCCGCCGGAACGTATCACCGTAAACCTTGCCCCCGCCGATCTGCCCAAAGAAGGCAGCCATTATGATCTGCCGATTGCCCTTGGTCTGTTAGCCGCGATGGGTGTTGTGCCCGCCAGTGAAATGGCGAATTACACCGCGCTTGGCGAGCTTTCACTGGATGCACAAATCAGCGCGGTTGCCGGTGTTTTGCCCGCAGCATTGGCAGCCGCCGAAGCCGAACGCGGCCTGATCTGCCCCGCAGCGTGCGGGCCCGAAGCGGCCTGGGCCGGCAGCGTAGACATCATCGCCCCGCCATCCCTGATCGCGCTGGTCAATCACATCAAGGGCGTGCAGGTGCTAAACCCGCCGGAAGCCAAACTGGCGGATGAGCCCGTCGCGATGCCCGATCTGAGAGATGTGAAGGGCCAGGAAACCGCCAAACGCGCGCTGGAAATTGCCGCCGCCGGTGGCCACAACATGCTGATGATCGGCCCGCCCGGTGCGGGCAAATCCATGCTGGCGGCGCGCCTGCCCGGCCTGTTGCCGCCGCTGGATGCGCGCGAGGCGCTGGAAATTTCGATGGTGCAAAGTTTGGCCGGGGAATTGCGCGGCGGGGCGATTTCGCGGCGGCGCCCGTTTCGCAATCCGCATCATTCCGCGTCCATGGCGGCATTGGTAGGTGGCGGGTTGCGCGTGAAGCCGGGTGAGGTTTCGCTCGCCCATCTCGGTGTTTTGTTTCTGGACGAGTTGCCAGAGTTCCAGCGCGCGGTTCTGGATTCCCTGCGTCAGCCGATGGAAACCGGCGATGCTGTGGTGGCGCGTGCCAATGCGCATGTGCGTTACCCCGCGCGCTTTCAACTGGTGGCGGCGATGAACCCGTGCCGCTGCGGCTATTTGAGCGACCCTTCGCAAGCTTGTGGCCGTGCACCCAAATGCGCAACCGATTATCAGGCGCGAATCTCTGGCCCGATGTTTGACCGCATCGACATTCATGTCGAAGTTGCGGGTGTCAGTGCCCAAGACCTTGCCTTGCCGCCGCCAGCCGAAGACAGCGCCATTGTTGCCAAACGTATTGCAGCAGCACGCGCAATCCAACGCACGCGTTATGCAGCTGTCAATCTGCGCACCAATGCCGAAGCCGAAGGCAAAGTGCTGGAAGAAGCGGCAACGCCAGAGCCCGCCGGTGCGCGCCTTCTGGCCGACGCCGCCGAGACGATGCGCCTGACAGCGCGCGGCTATCACCGCGTTTTACGCGTGGCGCGCACGATAGCCGATCTGGCCGGAAGCGGAACAATCGCCCGCTCTCATATTGGCGAGGCACTTTCCTACCGCCGGATTTCGCATCAACACTAACTCGAAGCACGTTGCACATTTCAGTGCCGTGTAAAACGCGCAATCTTGCCACAATACGTAGGCAGCATCCCCGCATACATTCACAATATGGGGATTTCGATGCGCAATTTGATGGTTATTGGTCTTGTTCTGATCGGCCTTGGTATTGCCGGGCTTGCTTTCAATCAATTCAGCTACACCAAAACCGAACCCGTGATGGATGTCGGCCCGGTGCATGTGGAAGCGGAAAAAGAACACACGGTTTCCATTCCTATGATCGGCAGCATTGTCGTGTTGCTTGCTGGTGCTGGCCTGGTACTAGCCAGCCGCCGCAAGTCCTGATTTTTCTAGGGTAACACCCATGAGCACGCGCAAAGCCTCTGCTTCGAAAACCGCGGAAAAAGCAAAAAACAAAACCGGTTCGCGAAGTGGTGGCTTTGTGCACATATTTACGCAATTCGCAAATTCGGTAGCACGCACCACCGGCAGACCAGCGACGTTCGTGTTGTGCTGTTTGTTGATTGTGGTGTGGGCCGTGAGCGGACCAGTGTTCGGATTTTCCGATACCTGGCAGCTTGTCATCAATACCGGCACAACGATCATCACATTCTTGATGGTGTTTCTGATTCAAAATACACAGAACCGCGATGGCGCGGCGATACAGGCCAAGCTGGACGAGTTAATCCGCGCGTTGGAAGGCCCGCGCAACGCGTTTGTTGGTATCGAACATCTGACCGATGAAGAACTGGACGAAATCCGGGAGGCTTGCGAAAAAGACGCCGAAGCCGGTGACCACAAGGAGCGTGCCCACACGGGCGCATTGCATAGCGCTTTTGAACGGCTGGAGCGTATCAAGCGCAGCCACAGCTAGCCGTTACGCCAAATTATCATGCATGGTATGTGTGCGCGTACCATTAAGATGTTTGTTGGGCGTACATGATGTTTAAACCTGTTCTGATCAGTCTGGCAGCAATCACAATTTTCGTATCGGCCCCTGCCAAAGCCGCGGACATGATGGTGTTTGCCGCAGCCTCTCTGACCAATGCATTGGGGCAGGTGGGCGATGCCTACACGGCGAAGACCGGCAAAAAAGTCATTTTTTCTTTTGGCGCATCATCAACACTCGCGCGACAGATTGCGGCGTCAAGCGGGGCGGACATGTTTGTCTCTGCAGACACCAAGTGGATGGACTATTTACAGACGCGTGGCCTGATCCAGACCACGACACGGCGCGATCTTCTGGGCAATAGCTTGGTGCTGATTGCGCCGAAAGATTCCAAAACACACATAAGCATCAAGCCACATTTCGCACTGCTGAAAGTGCTAAAGGGCGGGAGGCTTTCCATGGCTGATCCATCCGGCGTGCCAGCCGGGCGTTATGCCAAACAGGCGCTTGTATCGCTGGGTGTGTGGAGGGATGTGCAGCGTCATATCGTACCGGCGGAAAATGTGCGCGCGGCACTGGCCTATGTCGCGCGTGGTGAGACGCCATTGGGGATTGTTTACAACACCGATGCGCTGATCGAACCCAAGGTGCGCGTGGTGGCGCGCTTTCCCGCCGCCTCGCACACGCCCATTGTCTATCCCGCTGCATTGACGAAAGGCGCAAAACCTGGAACCGCCGCGTTTGAAAAATACCTGTCGACTGCAAAAGCCAGAGCGATTTTCGAAAAAAATGGCTTCAGCGTTTTGAATGCTGCCAACCCGCCAAAATGATTACACGGGTGGCCCCAAACAGCACCCGGTTCAGGCCAACCAACAGGCCAACACCCGCCAGCGAACCAATGAGATAGAAAAGTTCATTGCATTATCCCGGTGCCACCGCTTGGCGGCCAAGCGCTTATGCCGTAATCAAATGGAGGTGGGCAAGCCATGAGATTGTCAGCCATCAGCTAGCCAAAGGGTAGCCATCGAGGGGGGAACGATGACACAGGACAGCGGCAACGCGCCAAAACGCGCACACCGGCGTTTCAGGCCGGTCTATCTGATTTTGCTGATTCCGGTGTTTGCCGCGTTATGGACCCCGTTCTACAACCGGGTTGAACCTTCCATCGCTGGCGTCCCCTTTTTCTATTGGTACCAGCTTTTGTGGGTGCCGCTTTCGGCCATCGTGCTGTTTTTTATCTATCGCACCGAACCGCGCGATAAGGGGCGGGAATAGCACCGATGGCTGCCTCGCTCGATTGGGTTGCGCTGATTGTCTTTGTCGCCTTGTTCGTCCTGGTCACCGGGCTGGGCTTTATCGCCGCGCGCTGGCGCAAAGGTGATCTGGGCCTTCTGGATGAATGGGGCCTTGGCGGTCGCCGCTTTGGCACCGTCGTCACCTGGTTTTTGCTGGGCGGCGATCTTTATACCGCTTACACGTTCATTGCAGTTCCCGCGTTGATGTTCGGTGCGGGCGCGATCGGCTTTTTCGCCGTGCCCTACGCAACCATCACCTATGCGTTGATGTTTGTCGCGTTTCCACGGCTGTGGTCGGTGGCGCGCAAACATGGCTATGTCACTGCAGCCGATTTTGTACGCGGCCGTTTTGACAGCCGCACCCTGGCGCTCGCCATTGCAACCACCGGCATCATCGCGACCATGCCTTACATCGCGTTGCAATTGGTCGGCATCGAAGTTGTGCTGGCGGGCCTTGGCGTGCATGGCGAATGGCCGCTTATCATCGCCTTTGTTATTCTGGCGGCCTACACCTATACGTCCGGCCTACGCGCGCCCGCGCTGATCGCCGTGGTGAAGGATCTGTTGATCTACGTAACCATCGCGGTCGCGATTGTTGTGATCCCGATGCATCTGGGCGGGTTCGGCGCAATCTTTGCCAGCGTGGATACAGCCAAGCTTACTCTTGCGTCTGCAACAGATAGCAATATGGGTTCGCAAGCGGCCTATGCCACCTTGGCGTTTGGTTCGGCATTGGCGCTGTTTTTATATCCGCATGCGATTACCGGCGTGCTGTCATCCTCCAGCCGCAATGTCATCAAACGCAACGCCGTGGCGCTTCCGGCCTACTCGATTGCGCTGGGGCTGATTGCACTTTTGGGTTACATGGCGCTGGCCGCTGGCGTGAAAGACATGCCGCAATATGCCAGCGGCTTTGCCCGCTTTGGCGCAAATTACGCGGTGCCTGCGCTGTTCCTTCAGGTGTTTCCGTCATGGTTTGTTGGTATCGCCTTTGCCGCGATAGCCATTGGCGCGCTGGTGCCGGCCGCGATCATGTCGATCGCGTGCGCAAACCTGTTCACACGCAACATCTACAAGGAATATTGGAAGCCCGGTTGCACACCCAAACAGGAAAGCCAGATGGCGAAAATTGTTTCGCTGGTGGTGAAGCTGGGCGCGCTGGTCTTTATCCTCGCCTTCCCGCAGCAATATGCCATCCAGCTGCAATTGCTGGGCGGCATCTGGATGAGTCAGACCTTGCCGACCGTGATCTTTGGCCTTTATACGCGCAAACTTCACCCGCGTGCGCTGCTGATCGGTTGGGCAGGCGGCATTGCGGCAGGTACCGCGATGGCGGCGAGCCTGGACTTCAAGGGCTCGATCTATCCCTTGCACATTTTTGGCTGGACGATCCCGTGTTATGCGGCGCTGAGCGCACTGGCGCTGAACATAGCGATCACGGTTATTTTAAGCGTCGTCTTTAATGCGGCAACGCGCGGACGCACACGCGTGGATGCAACGGTCGCAACAGACTACGCGTGAACATGATCACGAGAATTAACCAAAACGCCCAGTAATATATTGCTCGGTGCGTTTGCTTTGCGGCGCGGTAAAAACCTCGTCCGTCTCGCCATATTCAATCAGCTCACCCAGAAACATGAACGCCGTATAATCGGATGTGCGCGAGGCCTGTTGCATATTGTGCGTGACGATGACGATTGTGTGGTCGCGCGACAATTCGCTGATGAGTTCTTCGATCTTTGCTGTCGAAATCGGATCGAGTGCAGAGCAGGGTTCGTCCAGCAAGATGACTTCTGGTTTTGTTGCGACCGTGCGCGCAATGCAAAGCCGCTGTTGCTGACCACCCGAAAGGCTGAGGCCGGAATCGTGTAATTTGTTTTTGACCTCACCCCAAAGGGCCGCGCGTTGCAGCGCATGTTCAATGCGGCCATCCAGTTCGGAGCGCGGCAAACGCTCATAGAGTTTCAAACCAAATGCGATGTTATCATAGATCGTCATGGGAAACGGCGTCGGCTTTTGAAACACCATGCCGATCTTGGCGCGCAGCAGATTGATGTCCTGATCGGGAGCCAGAATATCTTTTCCGTCAAACAGAACCTCGCCCTCTGCGCGCTGATTGGGATAAAGCTCGTAGATGCGGTTCATCACACGCAGCAACGTGGATTTGCCGCAACCCGATGGACCAATGAACGCCGTGACCTTGCGGTCGTGCAACGGCAGAGACACGTCTTTCAACGCTTTGTTCTGGCCGTAATAGAACGACAGATTGCGAATATCGATCCGCGGCGCGGCTTCTATCTGTGCCGTCGTGTTCATTCATTGCCTCGTTTCGATTCAAACATGCGTGCGAAAATGCTGAGGCCCAGAACGGTGAGCGTGATCAACAATGCGCCAACCCAGGCCAGCCTCTGCCAATCTTCGTATGGTGACATTGCGAACTGGAAGATGACAATCGGCAGACTCGCCATCGGCTGGGTTACATCGCTGCTCCAGAACTGATTGTTGAGCGACGTAAAGAGCAGCGGAGCCGTCTCGCCTGAAATACGCGCGACCGCCAGCAGCACGCCGGTTACGATTCCCGCGCGTGCGGCGCGCCATGTCACCGTGCGGATCACGAAATTATGCGGTGTGCCAAGCGCAGCCGCGGCTTCACGCAATGTGTTGGGCACCAGCAGAAGCATGTTTTCCGTGGTGCGCACGACCACAGGTACAACGATGACTGATAACGCTGCCATGCCCGCCAGTGCAGAAAAATGACCCATCTTCAGAACAATAAGCTCATAGATGAACAGACCGATCAAAATGGATGGCGCACTGAGCAGAATGTCATTCACAAAGCGGACAATGCCGCCAAGCCTGCCATGGCGGCCATATTCGGCCAGATAGGTGCCCGCCATGATGCCGATGGGCGTGCCGATGATTACAGCAACCACACTCATTACAACGCTGCCGGCAATGGCATTGGACAGCCCGCCAGCGGAGCCGGGGGCCGGAGTCATCTGATAAAAGAGTTGCCAGTCGAGCCCGCCAACACCGCGCCATAGTAAAGTACCAAGTATCAGACATAGCCACGCAATGCCGAACGCCGCCGCTGCAACGGACAGCATCAGGAACAACCGGTTGCGCAAACGCCTGCGGGCATAAAGGGCGCGATTCATTGCGAGCGCCCTCCGGCGCGGGCCTGCATCCTGCGCAACAACAATTGGGACGCTCCCAAAACGAGGAAGGTAATCAGAAACAGAACGAGCCCGATCGCAATCAGGGACGACATGTAAATATCGCCGACCGCTTCGGTGAATTCATTGGCGATAGCCGCCGAAATTGTGGTGCCCGGCGCGAATACAGATTCGCTGATGCGGTGCGCATTGCCGATGACAAAGGTAACGGCCATCGTCTCGCCCAGCGCACGGCCCAGCGCCAACATCGCACCGCCAACAACGCCCGTGCGTGAATAGGGCAGCACAACGTTCCACATCACTTCCCATGTCGTGCAGCCAAGACCATAGGCCGCTTCTTTTTGAATCGCTGGAACGGTTTCAAACACATCGCGCGTCACCGCCGAAATAAACGGCAGGATCATGATGGAAAGTATGAGCGCAGCGGTAAAAATGCCGACACCATAAGGCGGGCCGGCAAACACATCGCGCAGCACCGGAATATGCGCAAACATGTCAATCAGGACGGGCTGGATATGACGCTGAAAATAGGGCGCGAACACGAACAGGCCCCAAATGCCATAGATGATCGAGGGGATGCCGGCCAAAAGCTCGACCGCAATGCCGATGGGCCGTTTGAGCGCGCGCGGACAAAGCTCGGTCAGAAAAATGGCAATGCCGATGCCTACCGGCACAGCCACCAGCATCGCCAATGCAGAGGTGACAATTGTACCGTAAATCGGTGCCAGTGCACCGAATTTTTGCGTCACCGGATTCCAGGATTCCGTGATGAGGAAACTGAAACCAAATTGCTTGAGCGCAGGCCATGCCCCGTCAATCAGTGAAAACATCAAGCCTGCAAAGATTGCCAGCACCACCAAGGCAGCGGCCAAGGTCAGCCAGTGAAAGCCACTATCGGCGCGATTGAAACGGCGCAGCGCTGCGGCTCTCGCATTGGCTGTGAGATTTTCGGTCAAACCTGCATCGGCCATGAGATTGCGGCTTCCATATTAAACAAATTGGGGGGCCATATTGCAGCCCCCCAATCGCTTCCGTTCTACCAGAAATAATGATTGTGGATCATTGTAATGGCAGATTACACACTTACATGCCTGAGCCTTGAATCTGCTTCCAGGTGCCTTCGACCATTGTCACAACATTGTCGGGCATCGGGATGTAATCCAGACCAAGGGCCATCTTGTCACCATCCGTATAAGCCCATTTGAAGAATTTCAGGGCCATCGTGCTGTCAGCGGCGTGAACAGGCTTTTTGTGCATCAAGATGAACGTCGCCGCCGTCATAGGCCAGGATTTTGCGCCCGGCTGATTTGCCAAAATCACACCATAACCCGGCATGCTTTTCCAATCGGCATTGGCGGCCGATGCTGCAAAGGCATCGGCGGTCGGCGCAACAATCGCGCCATCCCTGTTCTTCATTTTGGTGTAGGCCAGCTTGTTTTGCTTGGCATAGGCATATTCGACATAGCCAATGGATCCAGATGTTTGGCTCACATTGCCAGCCACACCTTCATTGCCTTTTGCGCCAATTCCCACCGGCCATTGCACAGATTTCTCGGTGCCGACATTGGTCTTCCAGTCCGGTGAAACCGCCGACAAATAATAGGTAAAATTGTAGGTCGTGCCCGATCCATCGGAGCGATGGATTACGGCAATCGCCTGATCCGGCAGTGTAACGCCCGGGTTCAGCTTGGCGATTGCGCCATCATTCCATTTTTTGATCTTGCCCAGATAGATATTGGCCAGTGTTGTGCCATCCAGCGTGATCTGACCGGGCTTGATACCCGGAACATTCACGACCGGCACGATACCGCCCATCACCATCGGAAACTGCACCAGCCCGTGTTTGCTCAGATCCGCGCCGGAAAGCGGCGCATCCGTGGCGCCAAAGGTCACGGTCTTGGCGATGATCTGTTTGATCCCACCACCAGAGCCAATGGATTGATAGTTTATGCCCACATGGGTTTTGGCCTTATAGGCCTCGGCCCATTTGGCATAGACCGGATAGGGGAAGGTGGCGCCCGCGCCGGAGATGTTGGCAGCCATCGCAGCGCTCGTAACCGAGGCCAGTGCGATACCCGCGGCAATCGCAGCAAAAATTTTGAAGAAGGGTTTCATATTGTCCTCTCGCGTTATTGGTCAGTGACCTTGGCCGCGACCATTACGCCCGCTGGCCCACCGCGATAACGCTCTGTTTCGATGCCACCTCCATCACAGTTTCGCGAAGCTTTCGTGACAGCCGCCCACTGGCACAGACCCATGCTTTCAAACACAAGCGGAAAGCTGTCTAAACTATTGATAATAAAGAAAAAGCCGCGAAACCATGTTCCGCGGCTCTTTCCCGGAAATGTATGTGACCTTAATGTCCGGCTGTCATCGTGACATCAAATGTCTCGCCCTGATCGGTTGTGACCTTCCAGCTATCACCGACATTGTGTGCTTCCAGCGGTGAGCAAGAGGCTTTGGGGGCCTCCTTGGCGTCTGGCGGGGCATTCGGCGTCAGGCACAATGTTTTGCCATCGTCCTTGGTGACCCATTTGCCGGTATAATTCACCGGTTTGCCATCAGCATCGGTGGTGGTGGCACCATAGGTGCCGTCTTTTGCAAATGTCAGCGTACCGGTAATGCCGGTTTTCTCGCTTTTTGTCATGACTGTGTTGCCATAGGTATTGGCCATCGCATCATCGGCGGCCCATGCGCCACCCGCCAAAAGCACTGCGGCGCCTGCGACTGCGCCTGTCATCAAAATTTTCCGAAACTGCATAACCCACCTCCCGTGGAATCTGTTTTTGTGAAATGCCCATTGGCTCCGGCTCAATATGCACCGGACCCGGCGCCCAGAAGTTGCGATATTAACCTTTTTAGCCCGGAAATCCCAGCCATGCTTAAGCATTCTGCAAGGCCCACGACCGCTTAATACAGGCCTTCTGGGAGGAATTCTTGGCAGTCGCGCGCGCCGGATTGATCATTTTTGGGCTGGGAGCCCTGGTTATTGGCGGCTCAGCGCTTGCCGATATCTTTATGCATGGCCGGCTCACGGTCTATTCGCCGTTAAGCCTGATCGCGATTGCAGTCATCGGCATCGCCTTGTTGTCGAGCGCCATCACCACCGCACGCGGACGTGCCGATGAATTGGAGCAGCGCACAGACGAGCTGCATACCCTGACCGCGAAACTTGAATATTCGCTGGCCGCTGTTTCGGCCATGAATGCACGGCTGCATGAAAGCGAGCTGCGCTACAAAGGGCTGGTGGATGCGCAAGGTGACGCAATCTTTCGCCGCGGACCCGACAGCCGGCTGACCTATGGCAATGATGCATTTTTCAAATTGTTCGGCCTGACTCCGCAAACCGCTATTGGCAAAGCTTTTGCGCCCGAATTGCATACCGACAGCCGCGCCCCTGCTTTTGGCAGCTTTGCCAACCGCGAAAAAAACCGCACACGCGCACTTTACGATCAGCATGTGCGCACCGCCTATGGCTGGCGCTGGATCTCATGGGAAGATTACCCGCTGCACGACGCGACGGGCCGGTTGATCGAAATACAAAGTGTTGGCCGCGATATTACCGAACGCAAAGCCCTGGAAGATGCGCTGACCGATGCGCGCGACAAGGCCGAAGCCGCATCCAAGGCGAAGTCTGGCTTTCTGGCAACGATGAGCCACGAAATCCGCACGCCGATGAATGGTGTTCTGGGCATGGCACGCCTGTTGCTGGAAACCGGCCTGCAGGCCGAACAACGCACTTATGCCGAAGCCATTCAACAATCGGGCGAGTCACTACTGGCGCTGATCGAAGACATCCTCGATTTTTCAAAAATCGAATCCGGCACACTCTCGTTGGAAGAAGACGAGATAGAACCGCGCCGCACAGTACAAGGCGTCGTCGAATTGCTGGCCCCGCGCGCGCATGCAAAAAATATTGAAATCGTATCGGTTGCGGCCGCAGATGTACCGGCGGCCATTCGCACCGACGGTATTCGTTTGCGCCAGGTACTGACAAACCTGATCGGCAATGCAGTGAAATTTACTGACAAGGGCGGCGTGCGGGTTGATCTGCGCCTTGAAGAGGGCGGTGACCGGCGTTATGTGCGCTTTGACGTGCGTGATACTGGCGTCGGCGTTCCCAAAGAGAAGCACGACGCGATTTTCAATGAATTCGTGCAGGCTGATTCCACCCATGCGCGCCGCTTTGGCGGGTCCGGCCTTGGGCTTGCGATTTCCAAACGCCTTGTCGAAGCGATGGGTGGCAAGATTGGCATTAATCTGGCCTCCACCGGGGGCAGTGTGTTCTGGTTCACGGTACCGGCCATCATGGTGCGCGAAGCAGCCGAAGAAGAAACCGGCCGTCTTGCGGGGCGCAAGGTTGCAATTGTCGCGCGCAATCATGTGTTGCGCGAAGGGCTGATCGCACAAATTCAGGCGCTAGGCGGTGAGGTTGTTTCACTCAACGCACGCACCGATCACAGCAGCAATCCATATGCTATAGATGCGGTGCTGGTTGATGCAGGTTCAGGCTCTGAACCGGATCTGCCTGCGCAACCTGTTGATGGCATTCGCTCTATCGTACTTTTGACACCGGGTTCACGTGGC
Organism: Hyphomicrobiales bacterium; assembly: GCA_040255365.1. Taxonomy (GTDB): domain Bacteria; phylum Pseudomonadota; class Alphaproteobacteria; order Micropepsales; family Micropepsaceae; genus Rhizomicrobium. The sequence continues at coordinate 43,877 of JBDZUY010000017.1, read as the reverse complement.
CGTTTGAGTGAGCTGAAACAGGCAGGGTTTGCCGGATATCTGGTCAAACCCATTCGCCAGATCTCAATTGCCGACCGTGTTCTGAACAGCCCGGCACCAGATGCAATGGACAATGATAGACCGGGCGATGACAGCGCTAACCAGGCCATGACGCCGCCTGCCTTGCCACAGCAAACGCCAGCCGAAGGCGTGGCCGGACCACCGCCATTATCATCATCTTCGCAGCCGCCTTTACCGGCGCGAGAAAATGCGGACGGCCTGCGCATTCTTTTAGCCGAGGACAATCCGATCAACGCGATGCTGATCCGCGAATTGTTGCGTCGCCGCGGCCATCGGGTACGTGAAGTAACATCTGGTATCGCCGCAGTCTCAACCATTGCGGACGAGGATTTCGATCTTGTTCTGACCGATATTCACATGCCGGGACTGGATGGTGTGGAAGCTGCCCGCCGTATTCGCCAGGCCGAAACAAGCACGGGCAAGACTCGCACACCGATTGTTGCGCTGACGGCTGATGCTTTGGAAACAGGACGCCGGGCTTGCCATGAGGCGGGCATGGATGGTTTCCTGACCAAGCCCGTTGATCCTGCCGAGCTTGATTCGATGCTGTCTGAACTGTTTCCGAAAATTCCCGCCCGTTTGCGCGATGCCGCCGCATGAGTGCGCTTTCGCGCAGCCGCGACGTTCTTTTCGTTTATTTTCGTCCCCGCATCGCATTGATGTTGACGCTGGGCTTTTCGAGCGGCCTGCCATTTCTGCTTATTTTTGGAACACTGTCAGCCTGGCTGCGAGAGGCGGGCATCAGCCGCACCGAGATAGGCCTGATGTCTTATGTAGGACTGGCCTACACCATAAAATTTTTGTGGGCGCCGCTGGTTGATCAGATTCGTCTGCCGATCCTGGCGCGCCTGTTCGGCAAACGCCGAGCCTGGATGCTGTTGGCGCAAGCCGCCATCGCGGGCGCGCTTGTAACCATTTCACTGTTCGATCCGCGCGTCGCGTTGATGCCCATTGCCATCGGTGCCGTAGTACTGGCGTTTGCCGCTGCCACACAGGACATCGCCATTGATGCATGGCGTATTGAAGCGGCGCCAAAATCGGAACAGGGCACAATGGCGGCTGCCTACCAGCTTGGCTACCGCTTTGCCATCATCGCTTCGGGCGCAGGCGCACTTTATGTTGCGCAATATGTTTCCTGGCACGTCGCCTATCTTGCGATGGCCGCGCTGATGCTTCTGGGCGTTGGTGCCGTGTTGCTGGCGCCGCGCGTGGAAAGCGACAATGTCGCGTCAACCGGCATGAGCGATGCAGATCGTCAAACTTCCGACGGGCACCAGCGCAGCGCGATCGGCGCGGCTTTTGCGTGGCTTTATCATGCCGCGGTCGCCCCCTTTATCGATTTCTTCTCGCGCCATGGCTGGACAGCACTTTTGATTCTCGCGTTGATCGGATTTTACCGCGTGCCCGATTTCGTGATGGGCGTGATGGCGAACCCCCTCTATATCGATCTGGGTTTTTCGCTGGCCCAGATTGCCACCGTGGTCAAACTGTTCGGTGTATGGATGACCATTGCCGGTGCCATAGTCGGCGGCATTGCGGTCGCGCGCTTCGGCCTGATGCGGTCGTTGATTATCGGCGTATGCGCAGTGGCCGCAGGCAATCTGATTTTTTCCTGGCTGGCGACGCAAGGCAACGACATAACGGCACTGACCGTTGCAATAAGCTCTGAAAATTTCGCAGGCGGTTTCGCGGGCACAGCACTTATTGCGTATATGTCGAGCCTGACAAGCACCGCGTTCACCGCGACGCAATATGCACTGTTCTCATCCATCTATGCATTGCCAGGAAAACTTCTTGGCGGCCTCTCCGGCATGATGGTGGACTGGTTTTCTGTCCACCCCGCCATCGCTACCGCCATTGCCGGGGCCGGAACAGTTGCAGCACAAACGAAAACTGCCGGTTACGTGCCGTTTTTTGTTGTCACGGCTGCGATGGCGCTGGTTCCTCTTGTGCTTATCTTTATCGTTATGCGCCGTGAAGGCCACGA
>JBDZUY010000017.1:29799-41730 GCA_040255365.1 Hyphomicrobiales bacterium | reverse complement strand
CGCGTGCAGATTTGCTGGTAACAGGAAAGCGTTCAACTTGGTCAATGTCTATGAGACCGGCCCGCTTGAAGGGCAAACGGCGCAATCGCCCGTTCTGACGACGGCCGGCGCAATGGAAGTGCGGCTGGCGGAAACCGGCCGCGAAGTGGAGGCGGCGCAGCGGCTTCGTTATGAAGTCTTTTACGAAGAGATGAATGCCCAGCCCAGCGAAGAGATGCGCAGCCTGCGCCGCGACTTCGACCGCTTTGATGAATTTTGTGACCACCTTCTGGTAATCGACCGCGACGTGCAGGACACGAATGGTCAGCCAAGTGTCGTGGGCACCTATCGCTTTATGCGTGACGATGGCGCTGCGCGTGCTGGTGGGTTTTACACTGCTGGCGAATTCAATATTGCGCCGATGTTGAAAAAATTGCCGGCGGGTTTCAAGGTTCTTGAGTTGGGCCGGTCCTGCATCATCAAGGAATACCGCATCAAGCCGGTAACGATGCAGCTTTTGTGGAAGGGTGTGATGGCTTATGTCGCACGCTTTTCCATTGATCTGATGATTGGGTGCGCTTCGCTGCCTGGCACCGATCCTGATGCACTTGCAACCCAGCTTTCCTATATGCATCATTTTCATCCCATGCCCGAAGGTATGGAAGTGCGGGCACAGCCCGATCTTTATGTTGAGATGAACCGCATACCGAAAGACCAGATTGATCCGCGCGAAGCGCTACGCACCTTGCCTGCCATGCTAAAGGGATATGTGCGGGCGGGCGCAAGCATTGGTGAGGGAGCGGTCATTGACCGCCAGTTCGACACCACCGACGTGCTGATCTTTTTTCCGGTCGCAAAAATCAATGCGCGTTATCGCAGCCGCTTCGGGATCAAGGTAAAAGAATAGCGGTTACCCTTTCAACCGCTTTTCAATCACATCCCAGATCATCGCCGCACCATCCGGCCCGCCGAAGCGTTTGATCTCCTGCAGCCCGGTGGGTGAGGTCACATTGATCTCGGTCAGATAATCGCCGATCACATCAATGCCGGTAAAAATCAGCCCGCGGCGTTTCAGTTCCGGGGCAATGCGTTTGCAGATTTCCATTTCCCGGAACGTTGCCTCGGCAGCTTCGGCGCGCCCGCCCACATGCATGTTTGAACGTGCTTCGCCCTTGGCTGGCACGCGGTTAATCGCACCGGCATATTCGCCGTCAACCAATATGATGCGCTTGTCACCCTTGCGCACTTCGGGAAGGTAACGCTGCACAATCACCGGTTCGCGAAAAAACTGTGTGAACATTTCCATCAGCGAACCAAGATTCTCATCCGTCTCGGTAATGCGAAACACCCCGGCGCCGCCATTGCCGTAAAGCGGTTTGACGATGATGTCTTTGTATTCTTCGCGAAACTTCACAACTTCAAGCCGGTCCGATGTGATCAGGGTCGGCGGCATCAAATCCTTGAACTCGGTGACAAACAATTTTTCCGGCGCGTTGCGCACATGACCTGGGTCGTTCACCACCAGCGTTTTGGGTTGCAGCCGCTCAAGAATATGCGTCGCCGTGATGTAGGCCATGTCGAAGGGCGGGTCCTGGCGCATCAGCACACAATCAACCGTTGTCAAATCGGTAATCGCGGTTTCACCGAGCGTGAAATGGTCACCTTTGACATTGCGCACAATCAGCGGCTGTGTGCGCGCAGTGATGGCGCCATCGCGAAATGTCAGATCGCGCGGGCCGTAATATAAAAGCGAATGACCGCGAGTTTGCCCTTCCAGCGCAAGCGCGAAGGTGGAATCGCCCGCAATGTCGATCTTGTCGATCGGGTCCATCTGAATGGCAATGATTGCCATGAATAGCTCCTAACCTGAACGTTTAATTCAGCCGCCGCTTAAGCCCGGAAAGGCCAAGGGCCGCTTCGTTATGCAATGCTTCGCCCGGCTTCGCCAGCGCCATACAGGATTCATAGGCTCTGGACGCTGCGCCCAGCGAACCCATCGCATCATTCAACCGGGCCAGTTCCAGCCACAATTCGCCACGTCGCGGCGCGATCAAGACCATGCGGTTCGCAATTTCCAGGCCGCGCAACCCATCGCCCGTCTGCAATGCGCGGATTCGCTGATTGTTCTGCAGCCGCAAAAGCACATCCACATCGCTGACGGTTTGGGTCAAATTCGCTTCATCCGGTTCATGCGCGCCCATGACGGGCGGCGCGCCAAGCCGCTCACGATCAATGGCAGTGCCACCGTTAAAGGGATCTATGATCGCTTCGCTACCGCGCAAGGTGAGTTGCAACAAAAAATGTCCTGGTGACACCAACCCCGCCGCTTTTAGCCCGGCTGCACGGGCGCCATGCATGTAAAGAATACCGAGTGCCACGGGCAGGCCGCGGCGGCGCGCAATGACGCTAATGAAATCGGCGTTCTGTGGCGCATCATAAGAAAGCCGGTCACCGTCATAGCCGAACTGCCCGGTCATCAGAACGCCAAGCGCGCGGGCCGCCTCCTCGGCATTGCGCGCTTCACCCAGCGCGCGGCGCGCGGCTTCGTCAATTTCCGCCAGATGCGAACGATAAGGATCAAGGGAACGGCCACCATGATCGAGTGCGGACAACATCAAAGCTGCCATTGCGATATCGTGTGGCCCATCACCCGCGTGACCCAGCGCGCGTAACCAAGCGCGGGCCTCTTCATCATTTTGCGGAATATCACTCATCAACAATTTTCCGGCTTCATGGTGCCGACGGCCGCCAGGCATCGCGCACATGCCGGGGCAGCCGAAGCGGTGTTACGGTAATTACATCGAAACGCATGCGTGCGGCGCCAAGCTTTGGCCGCTGTGCCATATAAAGCGCGGCGGCGCGAGCGATCCGCCCCTGTTGTTTGGGGCCCAAAGCATAGGCGGCAGCTTCGCGTTCCTTGCGCGCCTTGACCTCCACAAAACACACAATGCCCGATGGCGTGCGGGCAATCAGATCCAGTTCACCGGCATGATTGCGCACGCGGCGGCCCAGAATGCGATAGCCCTTTGCCATCAGCATCAGCGCGGCCACGCTTTCGCTGAAACGGCCACGGCGTTCGGCGCGCTTGCGCGTTTGAGTGCGCGTGTCATCCATCGCGCCGATCCTTGATTGACTGTGCCCTGTCATAAAGGTGACGGCGCGGAAGGCCCAGCGCCTCTGCTACCAGATCGGTCGCAGCGCGCACCGGCATAAATTCCAGCGCGCGTTCCAGCAGTGCATCGGCTTTCGCGAAATCCGGCGTATCGTCTTGCGGCGGGCCAATGACAATCGTGACCTCGCCGCGCGGCGGGTCTTCGTCTGCATAAGCGTCAGCCAGTTCAGCCAAGGTGCCACGGCGCACCTCTTCATGCAGCTTGGTCAATTCGCGTGTGACCGCACAAGCACGTGACCCCAGCACCTGCGCCATGTCGCGCAAGGAATCCGCCAGCCGTCGCGGCGATTCAAAAAACACCAAAGTCGTTTTCACATCACGCAATTCTTCCAACGCGCTGCGCCGTTCGCCGGATTTTGGCGCCAGAAAGCCCGCAAACAAAAACCGGTCGGTGGGAAGCCCGGCCAAAGCCAGCGCGGTCAGCGGCGCCGATGCGCCGGGAATGGCATGCACCGCCAAGCCTTCGGCAATGACCTCGCGCACCAGCTTGAAGCCGGGGTCGGAAACTAGCGGCGTGCCTGCATCGCTGACCAGTGCAATCCGCGCCCCGCCCCGCAATTTGGCCAAAAGCCGGGGCCGCTCGCGCACCGCATTGTGGTCGTTATAAGCGCTGAGCGGGCGCGAAATGCCGGTAATTGCCAGCAATTTGGAGGTCACGCGGGTATCTTCGGCCGCGATCAAATCCACCCCCTTCAAAATATCGAGCGCCCGCAAGGTGATATCGCGGGCGTTGCCGATGGGTGTGGCCGTTATGTAGAGCCCCGCCGCCAAATCGGACGCAAAATCAGTAGATTGCCCAGCTTCCTTTTGCGATTTTGCGGTGTCCAGCATAGGCTTGTCAGCGCCGCTGCTGCCCCGCACCGGCGAAGAGGGAAGATTGTTTTTCGATGCGCCTGATTGATTCATTCCGCTCCGCCGGTTCCATGTGCGGCCACATTAAAGGTCTTCGAGTTTGCGCCATTGCGGGCCTTGTTGCGATAGCACTGGCTGGTTGTGCCACGGCACCCCAAAAGCCCAAAGCCCCGCCGCCACCGCCGCCACAGACAGCCGTGACCGTACCCAGTAATCTGCTTTCGGCCGATCAGCCGCAGTTCTTGCGTCTTGGCAATATGCAGGGGACGCAAACCCCGGTGCGCGTGGGTATCATCTTGCCGTTTACCAATGGCTCGGCGGCAACCCGGCAGCTTGCGGCGGCCATGATGAAATCCGCTGAACTGGCGCTCTTTGACTCACACAATCCGAACATCTTGCTGATGAGCGCCGACGAAGGCTCGACCCCCGGCGAAGCGGCCAATGCCGCTCGGCAATTACTGAATCAAGGGGCAGAAATCATTGTCGGTCCATTGTTTTCACAGAGCGTGCAGGCCGTGGCCCCTCTTGCGCGCGAGCGCGGTGTGCCGGTGGTTGCCTTTTCGACCGATTCATCCGTGGCGGGAGACGGCGTCTATCTGCTCAGTTTTCAGCCTGAAAACGAAGTGAAGCGGATCGTCGATTACGCCGTCTCACAAGGCCATTCCACTTTTGCCGCATTGGTTCCAGCTACGCCCTATGGCGTGCGCGTTGAGCAAACCTTGAAGAACGAAGTTGCATTGGACGGTGCAACCATTGGCACCGTTGAACGCTTCACCCCAGACGCTGATGCCATGATAGGCCCAGCCCAGCGGGTTGCCGCTTCAGGCGCAGATGCCATTCTAGTTGCACAGGGTGGCTCACTCCTACGGGGCATCGCGCCAACCCTGACGATAACCAGTGGGCCGCAGCCACAATTGCTTGGCACCGGCGTATGGGATGACCCCACTATCACCCAAGAAGCCTCGCTCAGCGGGGCGTGGTTTGCAGCCCCTGCGCCCTATTCGGATGATGGTTTTCAGGCCAAATACAAAGCGGTCTTCGATACCGAAGCTCCGCAACTTGCCACGCTACCGTATGATGCCATTTCGCTGATATCGCTGCTGGCACCCGGTCAGCCCTATCATCGCTTTACGCGCGAGGCGTTGAGCGACCCGAACGGCTTTGCCGGCATTAACGGTATCTTCCGCTTCAACCCTGATGGCACATCGGATCGCGGTCTGGCCATTTTGAGCGTGCGGCCGGGCGGATTTGTTGTTGTCAATCCGGCACCAAGCACATTTGAAAAGCCACAATCGTAACGCCGCAACAAGCGGAAAAGTGGGTACCGGTTTTCCGCGTAAAGTTGCAACAAAAAGCACGGAGCAGCCGTAAAGAATATTTGCTAGACCAGTTCAGCAATCAGGGCGTTTAGCACCAGCCGACCCTTGGCCGTTGCAGTCAGAATTGTGCCATCCATGCGTACAAACCCCGCCTGCTCCAACGCAACAATGCGCGACGCCTCCGGCGCGGTATCCCAACGCGCCCGATAATCCGCCAGATCAAGCCCTTCACTGAGGCGCAAATTCATCAACAAATGTTCGCGCGCCGCGTCCGGCTTTGTGACTTCACTCATTTCAACAAGGCCATTGCCATCGCGCGCAACCTTTTCGCGCCAACGTTCGGGCAAACGCTCGGTAGCCGTAGCAAAGCGTTTGCCGTCCAGATCAAGCCTGCCATGCGCGCCGGGGCCGACACCGGCATACGCGCCATACCGCCAATACAAGAGATTGTGCCGCGATTCCTCACCAGGTAAAGCATGGTTGGAAATCTCATACGGTAAGCGGCCCGCAGCCTCGGTCAGATCCTGCGTAATTTCATAGAGCAGCGCCGCATCTTCATCGCCCGGCACAACAAGCGCGCCGGTGCGTGCCAGTATTGCAAACGGTGTCGCTGGTTCGATGGTGAGCTGATAGAGCGACAGATGATCGGTGCCGAAAGACAACGCCTCTTCCAGTTCGGCTTCCCACGCATCCGGTGTCTGACCGGGCCGCGCATAAATCAGATCACAGGAGACACGCGAAAATTCTGTCATGGCGGTTTCAAGCGCCGCTTTGGCATCCGCTGCATTGTGCAACCGGCCCAGCATTTTCAGATCGGCGTCGTTTAACGCCTGCACACCAAGCGACAAACGGTTCACACCGGCCACACGATAATCGCGAAACCGGCCCGCATCGGCGCTGGCTGGATTGGCTTCCAATGTCACTTCGATGTCGTTGGTGATGCGCCAGTTTTTCGCGATGGTTTCCAGAACAGAACCAACCGCCTGCCCGCTCATCAAGGACGGTGTGCCACCGCCAAAAAACACCGTGGAAAGCACGGGCCTGTCATCGCCGTGCTTTGCTGCGACCCATTCCAGTTCGCGGATGATCGCATCGGTCCACGCCGTCTCGTCGATGGCAGTGCGGACATGGCTGTTGAAATCACAATAGGGACATTTGGCGGTGCAGAATGGCCAATGCACATAGATGCCAAAGCCGGGATCGCGCATGTCAGCCACCCGCCGCAAATGCCGCGACGAATTTTTCAAACGCGCGTGCACGATGACTGATGCTGTGTTTCAGTGAAGGCTCGATTTCACCAAAAGTTTCGTCCATGCCATCGGCGACAAAAATCGGGTCATAGCCAAAGCCTTTGTTTCCGCGCGGCGGAAAGACAAGGTGCCCGTGCACTTCGCCCTCAAAAATCTGTACATCTCCGCCGGGTTCGGCCAGTGCCAGTGCACAGACAAACTTCGCGCGCATGTCGCTCACATTTTTGTTTTTCAATTCGGCTTCAATGCGCGCCATCGCAGCGGCGAAATCCTTTTGCGGCCCCGCCCAACGCGCTGAATAAATACCCGGCGCGCCATCCAGTGCGGCAACGGCCAAACCGGAATCATCGGACAGCGCCGCCATATTGGCGCCTTCCATCGCGGCGCGTGCTTTCAACGCAGCATTTTCTGCAAACGTCGCGCCGGTTTCTTCCGGCTCAGGCAGGCCCAATTCGCCTGCCCCCTTTGTTTCAATGCCAAACGGCGTGAGCAATTCCACAATCTCGCGCAGCTTGCCGCGATTGTGGCTGGCAACGACCAGACTTTGCCCGCGGGCGAGTTTCATCCCAGCGCCTTCTTCTGCAAGACGACAAGCTCATCCACGCCCTTGCGCGCCAGACGCAGCAGCGCAGTGAATTGTTCGTCGCTGAACGGTTCGCCCTCGGCCGTGCCCTGAATTTCAACCAGACCGCCGGAACCTGTCAGAACGAAATTGGCATCGGTTCCGGCCGTGGAATCTTCGTCGTAATCCAAATCGAGCACCGCCTCGCCATTGCAGATGCCGCAAGAGATCGCGGCGACATGATCTTTCAGCACCGGTTTTGTCACCATGCCGGTCTTTTCCATGAACTTCACGCATTGCGCCAACGCCACATAACCGCCCGTGATCGAGGCGGTGCGGGTGCCGCCATCGGCTTGCAGCACATCGCAATCGATCACGATCTGGCGTTCGCCCAGCGCGGCCATATCCACCACAGCGCGCAAGGATCGCCCGATCAGGCGTTGAATCTCTTGGGTGCGGCCCGATTGCTTGCCAGAGGCCGCCTCGCGGCGCATGCGTTCATGGGTGGAACGGGGCAGCATGCCATATTCGGCCGTGACCCAGCCCTTGCCAGTACCTTTCAGGAAAGGCGGCGGTTTTTCCTGTAGGCTGGCCGTCACCAGCACATGTGTATGACCGGATTTGACGAGGCAGGAACCCTCGGCATGCTTGGAAAATCCCGGTACGAGACTGATCTGGCGCAGCTCATCGGCGGCGCGCTTGCTTGGACGCATAGGAGGCGTATCCCTTGAAGTTCGATGGTTCTGCCGTTACCTAGCCTTCCTGGGCCTGCAGCCGCAAACGGGCCCAAGGGTGAAGTAAATAACGTATATAGAACAATGGCTTATTAAATTTTCCTCTGGCAAGTCAAAAGGACAATGCCCGTGAATGCCAACACAAAAAATGTAAGCCAGTTTAAAATGCTCGCTGCCGAGCTGGGCGAGCGGCCGCGTGAGATTTTCCGCCACCTCGTCGATGCGTTTCTGACATCGGGAGATCCGGTAGGCTCGCGCACGCTTTCGCAACGCCTGCCGGTTTCGCTGTCCCCCGCCTCGATCCGCAATGTGATGGCCGATCTGGAGGCTTTGGGCCTGTTATATGCGCCCCATACCAGCGCGGGCCGCGTGCCCACCGAAAAGGGCCTGCGCCTGTTTGTGGACGGATTGCTGGAAATCGGCGAATTGGCACCGTCCGAGCGCACCGACATTGAAAGCCGGATTCACGCCAGCGGCCGCGGCGTCGAAGATGTGCTGACCCAGGCCACCATGATGTTATCCGGCCTGTCGCACTGCGCCGGGCTGGTGCTGGCAGGCAAACAGGATTCCTCCAGCCTGAAGCATGTGGAGTTCGTTGCCGTTTCCCCGGGCAAAGCCCTGGCCGTGATGGTGGGCGAGGATGGCCAGGTGGAAAACCGGCTGATTGAAACGCCCAATGGGCTGCCGCCCTCGGCCCTGGTTGAAGCCGGCAATTATCTGAACGCGCGATTGCGCGGGCGCACGCTGGATGCAGCGCGCGGTGAAATTCTGACCGAGCTGGAAAGCGAACGTGCCGAGCTGGATAGTCTGACCGCAAAAATTGTTTCAGACGGGCTGGCCACATTGGCAACACCCAGCGGTGCGGCGCGCGCTGCGGAAGAAAAGATTTTGATTGTGCGCGGCACGTCGCATCTTCTGGACAATATGGAAGCGCAAGATGATCTGGAGCGCATACGCACATTATTCGATGAAATCGAGCGTAAAAACGATTTGATCCGGCTGCTGGAACTGGCCAAAGAGGGCGACGGCGTGCGCATTTTCATCGGTTCGGAAAACCGGCTGTTCTCGCTTTCCGGTTCGTCGATCATCGCCGCGCCCTATGCCAATGCACAAGGCAAAGTGGTAGGTGTCGTCGGCGTGTTGGGCCCGACGCGCCTGAACTATGCGCGCATTATTCCGATGGTGGATCACACGGCGAAAGTCGTGGGCCGCCTGCTCGCCTAAAACTGATTTATGATTGGAATTGCCATGACCCCCGAAGACGAAGACATGACACAAGAACAGCAAGATGCAGCGACCGATGCCCCGACCGATGCAGCCACTTCTGAGCTGGAAGCGCTGCGCATTGAAGTCAGCGAGTTGAAAGACCGCATGCTGCGTGCCATGGCGGATGCAGAAAATACCCGCCGCCGTGCCGAGCGCGAAAAGGCCGATGCGTCATCCTATGCGATCTCACGCTTTGCGCGCGACATGCTGAATGTGGCGGACAATTTTGCCCGCGCCATCGACGCCCTTCCAGCCGAAGCACGCGAAGCCGCCAGCCCGCAGGTGAGAGCCGTGATCGAAGGTGTGGAAGCAACCGACCGCCAGTTGCTCGCTACCCTGGAACAGCATGGCGTGAAGAAGATCGACACGTCTGACGGCAAGTTCGACCCCAATCTGCATCAAGCGATTGCGCAAGTGCCCGGCAATGGCAAACCGGCTGGCACGATCGTGGATGTGGTGCAGGTCGGCTATCAGATCGGCGAGCGGTTGTTGCGCCCGTCCATGGTCACGGTGGCGCGCCAGGACGAAGGCGCAGCAGCACCGGGCCCTGCTGGTGAAAGCGGCAGCACGGTGGATACCAAAGCTTGAGCAAACAAGGCCGGTAAAGTGGCTCCAGAAAATCTGGCTGGAAGGAAACGATGATCAAGATCGTTGTCGCAGGTGCCAGCGGACGCATGGGCCAAACCCTGATACGCATGATTGCACAGGATTCGCGGTTTCAGCTTCATGCCGCGCTGGAGGCGGAAGGCCATTCTGATCTTGGCAAGGATGCGGCCGAGCTTGCAGGGGCAGGCAGTCTCGGCGTTGCGCTCTCCAGTGATGCATTGGAAGCGCTGAAAGATGCGCAAGCCGTTGTCGATTTTACCGTGCCGGCCGTTTCGGTAAGTCTTGCCGACATCGCCGCACAAGCACGCATTGTTCATGTCATCGGAACAACCGGGTTTTCTACCGAAAACGAAACCAAAATCCGCGCGGCGGCACGGCACGCGGTGATTGTGAAGTCGGGCAATATGAGTATGGGTGTGACCTTGCTGGCGGAGCTGGCCAAACAGGCGGCGCGTGCGCTGCCCGATTTCGATATCGAGATTGTGGAAATGCACCACCGCATGAAAGCGGATGCACCATCGGGCACGGCATTGCTGCTGGGCGGCGCCGCCGCTCAAGGGCGCGGTGTGGAACTGAGTGACAAGGCGGTGCGCGGGCGCGACGGCAATACCGGCGCGCGCAAAAGCGGCGATATCGGTTTCGTGTCGCTGCGCGGTGGTAGCGTGGTCGGCGAACACGAAATTATTCTGGCCGGCGAACAGGAGCGCATTACGCTTGGTCATATTGCCGAAGACCGCTCCATCTTTGCGCGTGGCGCGCTGAACGCTGCGGCCTGGGGGCAAGACAAAAAGCCGGGCCTTTACGCCATGGCTGATGTTCTGGGCTTTTCAGATTCCAAATAGGCATCGCTGCGTGCGGCTTCCACCGCGAGCATTGCGCGTTTGCGCACCAGTCCCCAGTGATAGCCGTGTAATGCACCATCACTCCCCAGCACACGATGGCACGGGATCAACCATGAAATCGGATTGCGGCCCACCGCCGTGCCTACCGCACGCGATGCCGTGGTCTTTCCAACATAACTGGCAATGGTGCGATAGGTCGTGACCTTGCCACGTGGAATGGCCAGCAAAGCCTGCCACACTTTGATCTGCCAGGGTGTACCGAGAAGATGCAACGCGATTTCGGGTGCACCATTCTGTGCGTCGAAAATTTGTGCTGCATATTTCGCCGTTAGCTCTTCGTGTGTACGAAACTCTGCGCGCGGCCAACGCGCAACCATGTCCGCCAGCATCGCGTCTTCTTCGCCCTCATCACCGAAGGCCAGGCCGCAAATGCCTTTTTGCGTTGCCATGATTAGTGCGGTGCCGAACGGGCAGGCATGAAAACCATACTGAATGACAAGGCCCGCTCCGCCTTTTGCATAATCGCCGGGCGTCATCGCCTCGATCTTCAAACACAGATCATGCAGCCGCGACGGGCCGGACAGGCCGCTTTCCAGCGCAGCATCCAGCACACTCGCTCCGCCTGACAATTGCGCCTTTGCACGCGCCAGAGTGAGATGGGCAACGAAATTTTTTGGACTGACACCGACATAGCGCGTGAATTGCCGTTGAAAATAAGACGGCGAAAGGCCCGCACTGGCCGCCGCATCATCCAGATTGGGCTGATCAAGATAATGCATGCTGAGATAATGGATTGCGCGGGCCATGCGCCGATAGGCCGGGCCCGCTTCGGGATCTTCTAAGATTTGGCTTTTCATCTGCTTACTCATGGCGAAGTTCGTTCAAGACCGGATCATGCGCCAGCAGACAGCGCCACGCGACCCGATTCTTGCGGACCTATCTGAACGCTTATTACGGCCGGTAACCCCGCGCCTGTTCCAGCGCGTTTTTCAGGATTTGTGCAAAAGAAAATCTGTCATGCGAATTAAGAAAGCTGCCCAATGGCACCGTTCGGCCATGGCTGCGCAAAGTGAGATTGCGGGCATGTTCCTCATCACCGTCCAAACAAACACGCACCCAATAGGGATTAAGGCTGAATGCTTGCGGCGCACCCTTGGGCGGGTGGCGCACAACCGCCAGTTCGCCGGGCGTAACGGTTACGGTTTCATACCGCTTGGCGGCGCGCCTGCTGGCGTAAAAAGCCCAAGCCAGCAGCCCGACATCCGCCCCCAGAAACGGCATGATCGGCCAAGCGCCATGCAAGACGAAAGAAAGCCCGAATATAAAATTGATCAAAGCAACAATGATCA
>JBDZUY010000017.1:6515-29699 GCA_040255365.1 Hyphomicrobiales bacterium | reverse complement strand
CGATCACCAGGCGACGTGCCGCAACCAGCAATAACCAGAGCCGAAGCCATTACGGCTCCCAGAGCGAATGTTTTGAATTTCATCATGCTGTATCCTCCTCATAGAAAATCACGCGGGCAACAGCCGAGCGGCGGGAAAGATCGCGCGTGTTTCTGTCTTTTATATGACGGAAACAAGGGTTAGCTTTTTGCACGCGAAACGGGCAACAAAATGAAAACAAACCTTTCCAAAGCTGAGATCGAAACCTTCTTTGCGCGGCTGCAAGCACATGATCCTGCGCCAAAAACAGAATTGTCTTATGCAAACCCGTACACACTTCTGGTGGCCGTTGTTCTGTCTGCGCAAGCCACAGATAAAGGCGTAAACAAGGCAACAGCAGCACTTTTCAAGGCAGTAAATACACCGCAACAGATGGTTGCACTGGGTGAAGCTGGTCTGATCCGGCACATCAAGACAATCGGCCTGTTTCGCAACAAGGCAAAAAACGTCATCGCGCTTTCGAAAATGCTGATTGAACAACATGGCGGCAAAATTCCACGCACCCGCGAAGCATTGGAAGCGCTACCTGGCGTTGGCCGCAAAACCGCAAACGTGGTTTTGAATGTCGCGTTTGGTGAACCCACTATCGCGGTAGATACCCATATTTTCCGCGTTGGCAATCGCACAGGATTAGCCCCCGGAAAAAATCCGCTTGAGGTCGAACAGGTATTGGAAAAATGCGTTCCGCAAAAATATCTGCAGCATGCCCATCATTGGCTGATCCTGCATGGACGCTATACCTGCGTGGCGCGCAAGCCGCATTGTCCGGTTTGTGTGCTGGCTGATATCTGCAAATTCAAGGACAAGACCAAAGAAGGCGAAACACCAAAGCCGCTCGCTGCGAAACCTGTTCTCAAGAAACAGGTGCAGGCACGACGCGCAGCGCCTTCAGGCAGTTAAGATCGGCCGCAATGGTTTGTCCGCGTGGAATGGTTTCGACATGGCGCACAGCCTGGGCACCGTCCTTCTTGTTGAAGAAGACAAAGGCTTTGCAGGCCTGCCCGTCATAGCGCCACATCTGCGCATCGCCATCGTGACGTTTGAAGTCTGGCGTGCCAAATGCGGTGCGAATTTGCGCAGGGGCAAGACCAAAAAATTCAGCCGGTTCACCCGGTGGTGGGGCTGCCGGCAACTCCGTTGATGGCGCGGACGCACAAGCGGCCAGCACAAAACAGGCCGCAGCGATAAACCCTATACGCTTCATGCAGGGCGTTCCTCGTGGTGAAAGCGTTTAAATTCATGCGCCATGAAAGCCGCGCCAAACAAGGGTGCAACAAGATTGACGCCGGGAATCATCGTGAAAAATGCGATGACAATTCCGCCAAACAATATCGCGAAACGGTGCCGGTTTCGCATTTGTTTGGCTGCGGTTGTTGAAAGATGGCGCAAGGCCGACAGTTCAAAAAATTCCCGGCCCAGCAACCAACCATTGACCAGCAGCGTTATAAGCGGGCCAAAGAACGGCACAAACAATGTGACAGGCAACAGCAGCAAATTCAAAAGCAGCACCCAGCCACCCAGCCGCAAACCCGCCATAAATCCAACCCAGAAGCCCACGCCACTGGCGGGCGGATCAGCCGGATAGGAATTTTTTTCAACCGCTTCGGCGATGTCATCCAGAAACAGCGAGGCAAAAACGGCGGCGACCGGTGCACCCAGAAAGAACAGAACCACAACAAACAAAAGCGATGCAATCCAGTCGATTGCGGTGTTCAGCCACTCCCACCCCAGCTGTGGGACATAGTCGAGCGCAAATTGCAGCCCAACAAAAAGAATCACAAACAGCACAAGCGTCAACACGACGGATTTAATCACCACCGAAGAAAATGCGGGTTGGAAAATCAAGCCGCCTGCTTTGCGCATGCTTGCGAACATCGCCGTGGTCCACTATCCGAACGTCTCTACCGTTCACTGTTATAGGGGAGCCCGGCTCCCAAAGGGAGTTTTTGCATGTCTCAGGGTTACGACGTCGCCAGTCTCGGCAATGCCATCGTGGATGTTATCGCAGCCACCGATGACGGGTTTTTGGCAAAGCATGACATTGCCAAAGGCATCATGACCCTGGTTGACGAGCCCCGCGCGCGTCAGCTTCTGGATGTGCTGGGCGAGACACGCGAAACCGCGGGCGGTTCGGCCGCCAACACCATGGCGGGTCTGGCCTCGCTGGGCGGCAAGGGCCTGTTTGTCGGCAAGGTACGCGACGATGCGCTGGGCAAGGCTTTTGTGAAAAACATGAATGAAATCGGTGTTCGTTACGTAACCGGAACAGCAAATTCTGGCCCGGCGACGGCGTGTTGCCTGATTGCGGTGACTCCGGATGGACAGCGCTCCATGAACACGTTTCTGGGTGCCAGCCGCGAGCTTTCCAAGGCCGATATCGATGAAGCCGAGATTGCCAAGGCCGAGGTGCTCTATGTCGAGGGGTATCTATGGGATACGCCAGAGGCCAAGGAAGCCATCGAAATTGCGATGAGCGCCGCCAAAGCTGCGGGCAAAAAAGTGGCATTCACCCTGTCCGACCCGTTTTGTGTCGGCCGCTGGCGCGATGAATTCCGCCGCCTGCTGGATGGCAAGATCGACATTCTGTTCGCCAATGAGGAAGAGGCCAAATCGCTTTTTGAAGTCGACAATTTCGATGATGTCTTGCAGCCGTTCCATGATTGGAAAGGCATTGCCGCGCTGACGCGTTCCGAAAAAGGTTGCGTCATTGCGCACAAGGGCGAAGTGCATGTGATCGATGCGGCGCCTGTCGCCAAAGTGGTTGACACCACAGGCGCTGGCGATCAATTCGCCGCCGGATTTCTCTATGGCCTGACACACGGCAAATCACTGGCCGATTGCGGGCGGCTTGGCAGTATGGCCGCCGCCGAAGTGATTTCGCATTACGGTGCACGGCCCGAAGTTTCGCTGAAAGAGCTGGCGACGAAAGCAGGCCTGCTTTAAGCGCGAATTATTCGCCGATCAGGTGCAGCATGATTTCGCGAGGGCCCGGAGCATCGCGATGTTCAAACAGATAAAGCGCTTGCCATGTGCCAAGCGCGAGTGCGCCATCGCGCACCGGCACTGATAGTGAAACCGCCGTCAACATGGTGCGGATATGACCGGGCATATCGTCCGCGCCTTCGGCGGTGTGCCGGTAGTTTGCGGTGTCGCGCGACACAAGCCGATTCATAAAAGTTGCCAGATCTGCGAGCACGTCGGGATCCGCGTTTTCCTGTATCACCAAAGACGCGGACGTGTGACGGATGAAACAGGTGAGGAGCCCGTTGCTGATACCACTATCATGCACAAAGCCTTCTGCTGCACGCGTGAAATCGCTGAGGCCGGGGCCATGTGGTTTGAGAGCAAGCGTATGAAAGCACTGTTTCATGATTTGGCTTTGCGCAAATAAACATAAAGCGCACCAGCCCCGCCATGACGGCGGTGCGCTGTTCTGACATCGACAACCAAGCCGGCAAGTTCCGGTTCCTTCAGCCAGCGTGGCACAATGGTTTTCAATACGCCGCGCTTTCGCATATTCAGCTCCAAATCGAACGGCGCGTAGGGGTCTTGCGCATTCTGTCCTTTGCCCGTTACCACGATGACCAAACGATGCCCTCGTGCTGACGCATTGCGCAAAAACGCGTTCAAAGCTGTGTGGGCGGCGGCTTCTGTCATACCGTGCAAATCAAGACGCGCCTCAGGTTCCAATATCCCGCGGCGCATGCGCTCGGCGGTGCGCCCATCAATACCGCCCGTATGTGCGCTGCGCAGCGTCAGAGGCGGCGGGGTGGCCATGTGTACAGCGGGCTTCTTCGCTTTTGGCGGCGCGAGCGCGGCGGATTTGATTTTTTTGCGCGCAGGCTTTTTCGCGTCCTTGAAGGTTTCTTCAAACAGCGCCCGCTCTTCATCGCTCAACGAACGCGGATTCATGGGGCGGTGTCCGCAAATTCCTTGCCGCTGCCCAGCCGCGCGGCAACAATTTTTGGCAGCAACACATACAACTGACCATGTGCTTTCATGCGCCCGGCGATTGTTTCTGCGGTTTTGCCAAAACCCCAGAACACATCGCCGCGCACAGCACCGCGAATGGCGCCGCCAGTATCCTGTGCAATCAAAAGCGTGTCGAACGGTACATCGCCATGCGGATCACTGGGATCAGGTGCGGTGCCAGCGACAAAAAACGGCGCGCCAAGCGGATGCAACCGTCGGTCAACAGCAAGGCTGGCACGTGGTGTCAGCGGCACGCCCTCCGCACCTTTCGCACCCAGTTTCGCATCGACGATTGGTTCATTCTGAAAAAAGACATAGGATTTGTTGCTGTCCATCACCGCGCGCGCGCCATCGGGATGTGCCTTCAGCCATGCCGCAATGGATTGCAGCGAAACATTATCGCGTGTCAGCGCACCCTGTTTAATCAAGGTGCGCCCGATAGCGGTGTAGATGTGACCGTTGGTTCCAGCATAGGCCACGCGGCCATAGCTGCCATCATCGAATTGCACACGGCCGGAACCCTGAATTTGCAAAAAGAAAACCGCGACCGGATCAGCGGCATAGAACAGCACCTTTGCGGTTTTCAAACCGTCAGCCACAATTTTTGCGCGCGTCGCATATGGCACCAAACGCTGGCCCTCTATGCGCCCGGCAATGTGTTCATGTTTTAAGGAATCACGGAAGGCGCCAAGATCGACCGAAATCAAATCCGCGGGCAAGCCATAGACCGGGGTTTGATAGGTTCCATGCCGCGTGCGGCTGCCCAGAATTTCCGGTTCGTAATAGCCGGTGAACAAGCCGTCGCGTATCGCGCCTGAACGAATGACAACAGGGGTAAAACGTGCCTCAAAAATCTGCCGGGCTTGGCGTGGTGTTTTGGCGCCGGGAAGATCAGCGCAGATCGTCTGCCAATCCATCGCACTACCGGCATAGCCCGCACCGCCCATATCATCGTTTGGATCTTTTGCGGCTATTTTTACGCAGGATCGGCGAAACGCATTGAGCGCGCCACGCGGATCGGCATTTTGCCAGTGCGGCAGGTCAGAGAACGCAACCGGACGCAACACCATGGGGCCGGGCCCAAGCGGACGCGACAGCCACCATGCGCCGAGTACCAGCACAAGGATGGCGGTAATACTAATAATCAGAAGAACAATGCGCTTACGTGAAACCCGTATCACGGCGCGAAACTCACGCCTCGGCGCCGCTCGATGTAGCGATCAGCTTCCAGTTCGGATCGGACGAACGCGTATCGCGCGCAAAGGTCCAGACATCCGTGACCTCTTGTACCGCCTTGGGATCACCGTTCACGACCGCGCCATTTTCGTCATGGGTCGCGGAGATGAACTGGGTCGCAAAAGAAATTGTGACCTCGGCCACGCGGCCCTTCATTTCGGCTTCCGTGACTTTCACGTCCTTGAAGCCAACAAAAGTGAACGCGACCGTCTCCTTGCGCTCTTCGCGGCCCTTGATGACACCTTCAAACGCCTGAAAAACATCGCTGTCGAGCAGCGGTTTCAGATCCTTGCGATGACCGGCGGCAAAGGCGGTGACAATAATTTCATACGCTTGGCGTGCGCCGGCAAGGAATTCATCGGTTTCAAAACTGCGGTCAGCCAGTTTGATATCAAGCAGCCCCCGCTCAATAGGATCAGACGGTTTTTCGATATTGGCTTCTGCATGTTGCGCAGTGCGGTCCGGCAAAGGTACGACATTATCATTGTCGCGCGGCTTGCGGCCCGGCCCAGTCATGCCATAGCGCTCTTGCGGCGGACGCTCGTTCCCCGTGCGCCGGCCCAGCACTGAGTAGAGCCGGAACAGGATGAAACCTGCGACCATCGCGATCAAAATAATATCGAGGTACTGCGAATCCTGCATCGAACCTTGCCAATTGGTCCCAGCGCAAAGCTGCGCGGACCTTTTTTCACCCTAACGCTGCCAAGCAATATGGTCTAGCGCCCAACTCTTGCGCTCGCGCCTGCCAGAATGTGTTGTTAGCCCCTGATATGGGCATCAACAAGGCGTAATACCACCCCTTGGTAAGGATGGTTAAGCGTTATCAAATGTGCAGCAGGAAGGCCGCAAAGCTGAGCGTTGGCACACATGCTCGCCAACAGGCTAACCAGCGGACTGGCTTGTCACACCTGCACAAACCATGGTAGCGCGCCTTCGCAATTTTCAGGCAGGCGATCCATGAGCGACGAAATGACCGGGCCAAACAGCGGCAGCCAAAACGGCACCGCCCAAGACAATGGCGTTAAAATCCAGATCATTGGGCAATATGTGAAGGATTTGTCCTTCGAAAACCCCGGCGCCCCATTAACGCTCAATGTTCGCCCGCAAATCGACCTGGGCGTGGACCTTCAAGCCCGCGGCGTTGATGAGAACCGCTACGAAGTGGATCTGAAGCTGCGTGTCTCGGCCAAGGCCGAAGACAAGACCGTATTCCTTATGGAGCTGCTTTATGCCGGTCTTTTCCAGATCGAGAATGCTGCCGACGAGGTTTTGCAGCAGATTCTGTTGATCGAAGCGCCGCATTTGATGTTTCCGTTTGCGCGGCGGATCGTCGCTGACGCGGTGCGCGATGGCGGCATGCCGCCGCTTATGATCGAGCCAATCGATTTTCACGGCTTGTATCTTGCCAAAATGGCCGAGGCCCAACAGGCCGCCAGTGCACCAGATACCCAAGTTACCTGAATCTGACAGGTTTTAGAGCATCAATGCGTTCCTTTGGAATCGCATTGTGCTCTAAACGCTATATTTGGCCGCAACTTTGCGCGGGCAACCGGTGCTCACTTGCCCGCATGTTGCTCTAGTCCTTCGCAGGCCAGGTCCAGAGCGCGTTCTCGCCCAACTCTTTTTGCACAAAGGCGGTGTGAGCGGCGGTTTCGGCCGCGCTTATGCGCGAGCCCAAAGGTTTGGGCCGCTGACGGGCGGCGTGGCTTTCCATAGTTTCATCACTTCGGGTTCCAGCATCCCCTGGGGCCAATGCCATGCGCGTTTGACGCCCGCCGATAAGTTCCAGATAGAGCCGGGCCAGAAGCTCGGCATCCAGTAGCGCGCCATGTTTGGTACGCGCCGACAGATCGATGCCGAAACGTTTGCACAATTCGTCCAGCGAATAGCGCACGCCAGGAAGCTTGGCCTTGGCAATCTCGATCGTGTCGATAGCGCGGGCAAACGGAATGGGCTCCATCCGGACGCGATGAAACTCCGAATTCAGGAATTTCAGATCGAATCCGGCATTGTGGATGACCAACGGTGCATCGCCCAGAAATTCGAGCAGCTTTTCTGCGACATCAGCAAAAAGCGGTTTATCCGCCAGAAAGGCCTCGTCCAGCCCGTGCACACGCTGGGACTCCACCGGCACATCACGCTCTGGGTTGAGATAGACATGAAAATCTTCGCCCGTGGGCATGTGATCGATCAGTTCGACACAGCCGATTTCGATAACGCGATGCCCATCGGATGGGTCCAGCCCTGTTGTTTCCGTATCGAGCACCACTTCACGCATTGCCGGGTTTTTCCTTTGGTGTTTCTCGGCGGCGCACATGTAGCGCGGCAACGATGTCCTGCACCTGTTTAAAAGCGTGGTCCAAGCCTTTGTCCGTCTCAACCACGAAATGCGCTTGTGCACGCTTTTCTTCATCGGGCATCTGCCGCGACAAAATATGATCGAGCTTATCGGGTGTCATGCCGGGCCGCTCCAGCACGCGTGCGCGTTGAACATCAGCCGGTGCGGAGACAACCACCACCGCATCCATGCGCTTGTGTCCACTGGTTTCAAACAGAAGCGGAATGTCCAGCACCACCATCTCCGCACCGTTGGCCGCGGCCTTGTCCAGAAAATCCAATTGCTCGCGCGCAACAAGCGGATGGACGATGGCTTCCAGAGTTTTAAAGCCATCTGTTTTGGCAGCCAGCGCAGCGCTTAACGCCGCACGGTCCACCTTGCCATCCGTAACGACGCCAGGAAATGCCGCCGCGATTGGTTCAACCGCCGCACCGCCTTTTTCATAGAGGCGATGAACCGCCGCGTCGGCGTCGTAAACCGGCACGCCAAGTTTTGCGAACATTTTCGCGGTTTCGGTTTTGCCCATCCCGATAGAGCCGGTAAGGCCGACAAGATAAAGATCGTCGCGGGTCATGCGCCCAGCGCCTCTTCCAATTCGGCGCGCAAGGCCGGGCTGACTATCGGCGTCACACCATAGAACGCTTCAAAAGCCGGCACCGCCTGATGCATCAACATGCCCAATCCATCAATTACCTTTAGCCCACGCGCCAGTGCGCCTTTCAACAATTCGGTCTGCAGCGGGTTGTAAACGATGTCGCAAACAGCCGCGCTGTGGTCCAGTGCATCGAGCGCCAAATCAAGCGGTGCATTGCCGGTCATGCCTGCGCTTGTCGCATTGACGACAAGAGCAGCATCGCCTGCGTATTTTGACCACGCATCCAGATTTGCACCATGCATTGTGGTGGCGGTTTTATCCGCAAACGCATTTGCCAAATTTTGTGCACGCACTTCATTGCGATTGAGAATGGCAAGATCACTTATCCCCAATCTTGCCAGCGCCAATGCTACGCCGCGCGCCGCACCGCCGGCGCCGAGCAGAACAGCTTTTTTGCCTTTTGCGCTTTCGCCCAGCGCTTCATGCAGGGCTTGATAAAGCCCGTCGCTATCGGTGTTGCGCGCCTCGATACGGCCATCGCGGAACAACAACAGATTGGCCGCCCCGGTAAGCCGGGCTGCATCATCCAATTCGTGTGCAATCGCAAAAGCGGCCTGCTTGTGCGGTACGGTGACATTGATCCCGGCAAAGCCAGCATTGCGTAACGCCTCCACGACGCGCGCAAAATCAGTGCGGGCAACAGTCAGCGGCACATAGGCGCCATCAATCGCGTGTTCACGCAGCCAGAAACCATGCAGACGCGGCGACAGCGAATGGGCGATTGGCCAGCCAACCACGCCAGCCACAATGGCGTGACCGCTAATATTCATACCGCTAACACTCCATGCTGGCGCAGCACATTCAAAACCGGCAGAAGCGGCAAACCAAGGATCGTAAAATAATCACCTTCAATGCGCTCGAACAATTGGAGGCCGCGATCTTCAATACCGTAGCAGCCCACGCGGCCGAGCAGATCATCGTCACTTTGCGCCAGATAACCGTCCAGCAATGCATCACTGACGCCTCGCATCCAAAGCGTTGCCTTGCTCACCTGACGCCATACCGGGCGCCCACCCTTGGCCAACACGGCGGCGCTGTACAAATCATGGCTGTGCCCGCGCAAACGACCGAGCAGCGCACGTGCCGCCATCATATCAACAGACTTGCTCACAAGCTGACCCTGAAACGACAACACCTGATCGGCGCCCAGCACCATTGCTTGCGGATGGGCATTGGAAATTTTGACGGCCTTCAACTCGGCCAGCGCGTCGGCAATGTTTTCATGCGGCATCTTTTCGGCCAGAAGCGATTCCTTCATTGCCTCTTCATCCACACGCGCCGGCACCACTTCAAATGGCACGCCCGCATCGTGCAACATGCGCGCCCGGCCTGCACTTGCGGATGCCAGGATCAGCGTGCTCACAACGCGCCCTCTCCGCGTTCGTCCAGAAGATTGAGAACCGCTGCCGCAGTTTCTTCGACAGAACGGCGTGACACATCGATGGCCTTCCAGCCTTGTTGTTCAAACAATCTGCGCGTGGCGGTCACTTCTGCACGCACATTTTCCAGGTCAACATAAGTCGTATCGCGCCCCTCACCCAAAGTATTCAACCGGTTGCGGCGCACCTGCACCAGCCGGTCGGGAGACGCCCACAGCCCGACAATAAGCGGGCGTTTTGCTGAAAGCAGTTCTGGCGGCAAGGGAAGGTCCGGAACAATCGGAACATTGGCAGCGGATACACCGCGAATAGCTAGATACACACATGTCGGCGTTTTGGATGTACGGCTAGCACCCGTCAAAACCACATCTGCAAAATCCAGACTATCCAGTGCCTGACCATCATCATGGGCAATGGTGTAGTTCAACGCTTCCATGCGATTCATGTAACGCTGATCAACGTCATGCTGGCCGCCGGGTCTGTGTGATTCCGGCGCACCGACAAACTGACGCATTGTTGCAATCGCATTATCAAGCACGGCCTGATGCGGCACACCGAGCGCTACACATTGCGCCTCAAGCTCATTGCGCAATTCAGGATTGACCAGCGTAAAAAACACCAGTCCCGGTTCGTCGCGAATATGATCCACGACACGCGCCAATTGGCGCTGGCTGCGCACCAGGGCATAAAAATGTTCGCGCACATCCACGCCCTCGAATTGGGCACACGCCGCCTTGGCGATTGCGTTCAAGGTCTCGCCTGTCGCGTCAGAAACGAGGTGTAGATGGAATACCGGATTCACCAACAATTGCTCCGCAAAAATATCGGGTTGCGCACAGCCCAGCATATACCGCAAACAGTTTTTCGTTCATGCGCAATTCGCACCCAGCTTCAGAGCCCGTTTGGTGGACAATTTGGCTCTACGC
Source organism: Hyphomicrobiales bacterium (assembly GCA_040255365.1). Classification (GTDB taxonomy): domain Bacteria; phylum Pseudomonadota; class Alphaproteobacteria; order Micropepsales; family Micropepsaceae; genus Rhizomicrobium. Next base: position 19,154 of record JBDZUY010000017.1, on the reverse strand, counting down.
GCTAGCACGCAACCCCCTTGAGTCTTATGGGTTTGCGGCCTACAGGAAAGAGCAATTCACCGGATCATCCACAAATCACAGCCCAAACAACAACGTCATCATCCTAATCTTTAGGAGTCTTTAGTATTGAAGAAGGATGCCGATCGGAGAATCTTGAGTGTCTTGGAACGGAAGGCTTTGGAGCGCCCGCCAATCTGGCTGATGCGCCAGGCTGGCCGTTACCTGCCCGAATATCGTGCCTTGCGTGCCAAGGCAGGCTCGTTCTGGACCTTGTGCATGACGCCGAAGATGGCGGCAGAGGTAACGGTTCAACCGATTGACCGTTTTGGTTTTGATGCGGCGATATTGTTTTCCGATATTCTGGTTGTGCCATTCGCGCTGGGGGTTCAGGTCGGCTTTGTCGAAGGCGAAGGTCCGGTTCTGGATCCGGTCACAAAAATCTCTGAATTGAATGCTGACCCAGCCGATTGGGCAGTGCGTCTTCAGCCGGTCTATGAGGCGCTTGAAATTGTGCGGGGATCCCTGCCCCCCGAGACGGCGCTGCTGGGCTTTGCTGGCGCGCCCTGGACCTTAGCGACCTATATGGCGCAAGGGCGAGGCTCGCCAGATCAACGCAGCGCGAAACTTTGGGGTTATCGTGATCCAGAAGATTTTGCCGCGCTGCTGGATTTGCTGGCAGATTGTGTGGCGGCACATCTGATCGCACAAATAAGCGCAGGCGCAGATGCGGTGCAGCTATTTGATTCCTGGGCGCATGGTGTTGCGGACAATGTGTTTGATGCCTGGGTTGTGAAACCAGCCAAGAAGATTGTGCACAAAGTGCGCGAAGCGCATCCGAATGCAAAAATCATTGGCTTTCCGCGTGCATCGACACTGGCCGGTTACGAACGCTATGTGCATGAAACTGGCATAGATGCGATTTCTGTTGATACCGCTGTGCCGATGACATGGGCGGCGAAAAATTTGGCAAAAAGCGCGGTGGTGCAGGGAAACCTCGATCCGATTGTCTTGATCGCTGGCGGGCGGGCATTGGATGAAGCGGTGGATACAATTTTGGAGGCGATGCAGGGTCAGCCGCATATCTTCAATCTTGGCCATGGCATTTTGCCCGAAACCCCGATTGCTCATGTGCAGCAATTGGTGGCGCGGGTACGGGGCGCCGCGTGAAACTCGCGATCGTGTTGTTCAACCTGGGTGGGCCAGATAGTCCGCAAGCTGTTGAACCGTTTTTGCGCAACCTGTTCAGTGACAAAGCGATTATCGGTTTGCCTGCTTTGCTGCGACTGCCGCTGGCGCGCTTTATCGCGGGTCGCCGCGCACCCATCGCACGGGAAATCTATACGCGTATTGGTGGGCGCTCCCCCATTGTGCCGCAGACCCAAGAACAGGCCACGGCACTGGAAGCAGCTTTGGCGGCACGTGGCCATCAGGCGCGGTGTTTTATCGCGATGCGCTATTGGCACCCATTCTCCGACGCTGCGGCGAAGGCGGTGAAGGAATGGGGGCCGGAACGGATCGTGTTGCTGCCACTCTATCCGCAATTCTCGACCACAACGACACAATCATCCCTGGAAGATTGGAAGCGATCGGCACGACGTATCGGGCTGGATTCACCGTCAGGAGAACTGTGCTGCTACCCGCAAAATGCTGGTTTTATAGCGGCCGCTGCCGATCAGATCGCGGGAGTTTGGGCCAAGCGAAAACCGGGTGTGGATTACCGGCTGTTATTGTCTGCCCACGGTCTGCCAAAACGCACTATTTCCAAGGGTGATCCCTATCAATGGCAGGTGGAAAAAACCGCCGAAACCATTGTGGACAAGCTGGGGATAGAGGGGCTGGACTGGCAGGTCTGTTACCAAAGCCGGGTGGGGCCTTTGGAATGGATCGGGCCCGCGACGGATAATGAAATCCGCCGGGCGGGGGGTGAGGGCAAGGGGCTGGTCGTGGCCCCCATCGCCTTTGTCAGCGAACATTCCGAAACGCTGGTCGAGCTTGATATTGAATATGCGAAATTGGCGCGGGAGGCGGGTGTCGCTGATTATCTGCGGGCGCCGGTGGTGGGCACCGCGCCCGCCTTTATCGAGGCACTAGCCGATCTAACGTTGAAAGCGGCAGGCCAAAGCGGCATGACCAATGATGCGGGGGCACGCATCTGCCCACAGGTCTGTGGGCGGTGCGTCTATCAGGAGGCAATGGCATGAGCGGGTTGGTGGGCTGGATATTGTGGGTCAAGGCCTTCCACGTCATCGCCGTGATCGCCTGGATGGCGGGCATGCTCTATCTGCCGCGGCTGTTCGTCTATCACACCGAAACGGTACCGGGATCAGCCGAATCCGAGCGCTTCAAGCTGATGGAATACCGGCTTTTGAAGCTCATCATCAATCCGGCGATGATCGCGACCTGGGTGTTGGGCCTGACCCTTGTGTGGCTGACGGGTGATTATGTGGCCGGGTGGTTCCAGGTGAAATTTGTGCTGGTTCTGGTGATGAGCGGGGTTCACGGCTATTTCGCCACGACCGTCAAACGCTTTGCGCGGGATGCCAATACCAAGCCTGCCCGTTTCTTTCGGATGCTGAATGAAGTGCCGACAGTGCTGATGATCATCATTGTGATCCTGGCTGTCGTGAAGCCGTTTTAACCCAATGGCCAGACAGGCTTAGCCGCAAAGCAGCGTTTGCATTCGGCCAAAATCGGGGTATAAGGCTTCAGTTCCCCATTGAAGTCGCAAGGCGTGCCGTCAGAAACGCGCGCTTCCAACCCGGCCATTCCGGATGCGGCTGTAGATCAGAACTCCGTTGATTGCTTGCGCGAGGTCATCCTGGCCCCGGCGGTAATCCGGCCAATCATTTTCTTTTTCTTCTTTTTCTTAAATCCCAGGTGTTGCTCCGATGACTGTGCAAGACGGCCTGCAATCCATAAAATTGCAGGATCTCAAAGACAAAACCCCCACCGATCTTCTGGCCTTTGCAGAAGAGCTGAAAGTCGAAAACGCATCGTCCATGCGCAAGCAGGACATGCTGTTTGCCATTCTCAAAGAACTGGCCGAACGCAATGTGGAAATTACCGGAACCGGTGTTGTGGAAACCCTGCAGGACGGCTTTGGTTTCCTGCGTTCGCCGGAATCCAATTATCTGCCGGGCCCCGACGACATCTACATCAGCCCGTCGCAAATCCGCCGGTTTGGCCTGCGCACCGGCGATACGGTTGAAGGCCCGATCCGCGGGCCCAAGGACGGCGAACGCTATTTCGCGCTGCTGAAAGTCTCGACGATCAATTTCGAAGACCCTGAGAACATCAAGCACAAGGTCGCCTTCGACAATCTGACGCCGCTTTACCCGGATGAGCGCTTCAAGCTGGAACTGGACGATCCCACCAGCAAGGACCGCACCGGCCGTGTCATCGACATTGTCGCCCCGCTTGGCAAGGGCCAGCGCTGCCTGATTGTGGCGCCGCCCCGGGTCGGCAAGACGATCATGATGCAGAACATCGCCAAGGCCATCGCGGCCAACCACCCCGAATGTTATCTGATTGTGCTTCTGATCGACGAGCGCCCCGAAGAAGTCACCGACATGCAGCGCACGGTGAAGGGCGAGGTGATCTCCTCGACCTTTGACGAACCGGCGACGCGCCATGTGCAGGTTGCCGAAATGGTGATCGAAAAGGCCAAGCGCCTGGTCGAACACAAGCACGATGTCGTGATCTTGCTGGACAACATCACGCGCCTTGGCCGCGCCTACAACACGGTTGTGCCGTCCTCCGGCAAGGTGCTGACCGGCGGTGTTGATGCCAATGCCCTGCAGCGGCCCAAGCGCTTCTTTGGCGCGGCGCGCAATGTCGAAGAAGGCGGCTCGCTGACCATCATCTCCACCGCGCTGATAGATACCGGCAGCCGCATGGACGAAGTGATCTTTGAAGAGTTCAAGGGCACCGGCAATTCCGAACTGATCCTGGACCGCAAGGTCGCCGACAAGCGTGTCTTCCCGGCCATCGACATTCTGAAATCCGGCACCCGCAAGGAAGAGCTGCTGGTGGACAAGGGCACCTTGTCGAAAATGTATGTGCTGCGCCGTATCCTCTCGCCCATGGGCACTGTCGATGCGATCGAGTTCCTGCTCGATAAATTGCGCAATACCAAGAATAATGACGAGTTTTTCGACAGCATGAACACCTGAAAAACCGGGCAGTTCCGGGGGTGCCCAAGACCCCACCAAGGCACACGGTTGACCGGGCCGGGCAGGGAGCGGAAACTTCGGCCCGATCACTATCAGCACCGGAGGCTCCCATGAGTGAACACCCGCACGACCGCGCCCAGTTCAAGGCGATGGCCGAAGGCACACAAGACGACTGGATGAAGATTGGGGCGGCAGCCGCCGAATTCAACCGCGATCTGCCGAACCGTGTGCTGACGCATCTGAAACTGCTGGAAGGCGATTGCGGCGGCTTTGCCGTGGACCGCATGGAACATTCGCTGCAATCAGCCAGTCTGGCGCACCGCGATGGCATGGACGAGGAATATGTCGTCTGCGCCTTGCTGCACGATATCGGCGACACCTTGGCCTCGTCCAACCATGCCGAGCTGGCGGCGACGATGCTCAAACCATTCGTCTCGGAAGAGAATTGGTGGATGCTGCAGCATCACGGAATCTTCCAGGGCTATTACTTCTTCCATTACCTCGGTCTGGACCGCAACATGCGCGACCAGTTCAAGGGGCATCCGCATTTTGAACGCACCGCGATGTTCTGTGCGCGCCACGACCAGAACGCCTTTGATCCGAATTACGACACGATGCCGCTGGAGGCGTTTGTGCCGATGGTGCAGCGCGTGATGGCGCGGCCGAAACGTTCGATCTATTTGCGCGAAGACGGCACAAAGGCCGCGGTCGCCGCGGAGTAATTCTGCTTATGGTGTGAGTATCGTTGCCCCTGTGGTTTTGCGGGCGTGCAAATCGGTGTGCGCGTTCTTGGCTTCGGCCAGTCGGTAGCGTTGATGGATCGCGATTTTCACCGCCCCGCTTGCAATCACACCAAACAGATCATCGGCGGTATCCTGCAACTCGGCGGCGGTGCGCGTGTAGTGAAACAGTGTTGGCCGCGAGAGGTAAAGCGAACCCTTGGCGCTTAAAATGCCCGGCTCGAACGCGGGCACCGCGCCGGACGCATTGCCGTAAGAAACCATCATGCCGCGCACGGCAAGAGAGTCGAGCGAGCCATCCCATGTTGCTTTTCCAACGCCGTCATAGACCACCGGCACGCCTTCGCCCTTGGTAATCTCGCGCACTTTTTTCGGCCAATCCTTGTCGCTGGTGAGCAGCACATGGGCGCAGCCATTGGCCTTTGCCAATTTCACCTTGTCATCGGAGCCGACGGTGCCGATCACAATCGCACCCAGATGTTTGGCCCATTGCGAGGCGATCAAACCAACCCCGCCAGCGGCGGCATGAATGAGGATGGTTTGCCCTGCCTGCACGGGGAATGTGCGCTTCAACAGGTATTGTGCGGTCATGCCTTTCAGCATCGCGGCGGCGGCAATTTCATCGGCCACGCCTTCGGGAATTTTTACCGTGCGATCAGCCGGCACATTGGCGGCTTGCGCATATGCGCCCAGCGGGCCGGTGCAATAGGCCACCCGGTCGCCGACTTTGCGGTTCTTCACCTGCGGCCCGGTGATTTCGACGACACCGGCGGCTTCCAGCCCGATGCCGGATGGCAGCGCCACCGGATAGAGCCCGGAGCGGTGATAGGTGTCGATGAAGTTCACGCCAATGGCGGTGTGCCGGATGCGAATTTCATGGGGTGCGGGCGGCGCCAGATCGACATCCTCAAGGCGCAAGACGTCTGGCCCGCCGGTCTTGGAAAATCGGATCGCTTTCATCGGCAGACTCCATAATTTGTTGAGGGGCTATATCTGGGGCGTTGGATAGGAAAAACCGCGAAGGCTTGATAGTTGTTTTCGCGTTTTTGCCCTTTTTTGTGCACCCCACCCCCTCCTTGCTGTTTCGCGCCGCTGTTTCGCGCCCATGCGTTCGATGCGGCGTTTGCCAAACATGGCGATTGGCGCACGCGATTCCAAGCGGTGGTTTTGTGGCGCGCCGATGGCAAAGCGAAGGTTTAGAATCCTTGCCTTACAGTCATGGCCCGCAAAAGCGGGCCATCCAGGTGGTGCCAAGCAATCTTTGAAAACCTTGCCAGGTTTCAACTGGATCACCCGCATGCGCGGGTGATGACAGAATAGAATCATCGCGCCGCTCAAACGTCGCGCGCTCAATTTTGTTTTTTACCTCCCCCTGCGTGGGGAGGTGAATTTTTGTTTTCAGCTCAGATGCTGGCGGAAGAACGTTGCGGTGCGGCCATTGGCAAGTTCGGCACACGCCTTGTCATAATGATCGCCGCCTTCGCGCGCAAAGGCGTGATCCATTTCCGGATATTGGTGCAAGGTAACGTGGCGATTGTCCTTTAACCCGTCGATCATCTGTTTTTGCGCATCGGGCGGCACGAACTGATCCTTGCCCGCCATGTGCAGCATCAACGGATGTTTGATGTTTTTCGCTTCGTCCAGTTTGGTCGCGATGTTCACGCCGTAATAACCGACCGACGCATTGCTGTCGGTGCGGCAGGCGGTGAGATAGGCCAAAAAGCCGCCCAGACAATAGCCCACCGCGCCGACCTTGCCGGTGGCGCCTTTGGCTTTGCGCAGATGATTGATGCTGGCCTGAATATCCTTGATACCGGCATCAGCATCAAAACCTTCCATCAGGGCGAAGGCGCGTTTCCATTCCGCTTCGGTTTTGTCGGTCAGTTGCACGCCCGGTTCCTGACGCCAGAACAGATCCGGGCACAGCGCAAAATAGCCGCGCGCGGCATAGGCGTCGGTGTAGTCGCGCATCACCTGATTGATGCCGAAGATTTCCTGGATCACGACAATGCCCGGCCCGCGCCCTGCCGATGGCGTGGCCAGATAGGCACCGAATTTTCCATCGGGTCCGTTGATGGTGATGTCCTGTCCGGCCATGGGAAAATCTCCTTTAAGTATCGCACGGGTTGGCGGCGTTATCCGGCGCTCGTCAATTGGTTGGCGCACCGGGCGCTTGTGGTTGCGGTGGCAGACGCAGCATTTGCGACAGCGCCACCGGATTGGTGACGGGCGCAGAGCACGTCTGGTGCTGACAAACATACGCCGTGGGCTGATCGTTCTCCATCGTTTTGCCAAAAGCGGGATGGGTTTCGGCCAAGGTCTGGCCGGGCTCGACCATCATCAGCGTTTTTTGCGGCAGGCTGCGGCCCATCACGGCGGCCACCAGCTCATGTGTTTTGGGATTGGCGATGGGCCCGACAATGATAATTTGCAAACCGGCAAAAACGGTTTCGATTCCGTTCAGGAAGCTGCCCACCGAAAGCGGTGCGCGCGTGGTTTCGGTTGCAAAGGCGGTGATGAGCGCATTGCAGCGGTCACGATAGGCTTGATCGGCGGTAATCAGCGCCAGCTTGCCCAGCACCGTCACCATGGTGCCATTGGCACACGGCATGCCCTGATCGAACACCATGCGCGGGCGCACAAACAGCGGATCGGAATCATCCGATGTATGGAAATAGCCGCCCATCTGATTGTCCCAATAATGCGTGTTCAGGGTGCGGACCCAGGCCTTTGCATGATCGAGATAACGCTTGTCGTTGGTGGATTCCCAAAGCGCGAGCGCCGCGCGCGCCATGTTTGCGTAATCATCAGAGAAAGCGATGTTCTGGCGTTTGCCGTCACACCAGGAATGATAAAGCCGGTCGCCATCACCCAGCACTTTGACGATGAAATCAAAGGCGTGAATGGCTTCGGCGGTCCAGGCTGTTTTCTTGAACGCGGCGCCGGCATTGGCCAGTGCCGTAATCATCAGACCGTTCCAGTCTGTCATCACCTTGGCGTCACGCATCGGCGGATTGCGGTTTTCGCGCGCGGCCAATAGCAAAGAGCGCTGTTTGGCAAGCAGCGCTTCATCGGCTTCGGAAAGCGGATAGGCACGGCTTGGGCCGATGCGGTTGAGAATATTTTGGCCGTCAATGTAATTGCCGGTGGCGCTCACGCCATAGACATCCTTGAAGCGCTGTACAAACGTGCCCATCAGCACCGCATCAATTTCGGATTCGGTCCAGAGATAATATTTGCCTTCTTCGCCATCGGAATCCGCATCAATGCTGGAGGCGAAAGCGTTTTCCACTTTCATGTCACGGATCAGCCAGCCAATGGTTTCTTCGATGCGCTGTTGATAAAGCGGTGCGCGATTGTGCTGCCACAGCAGCGTCATCAGATCGATCAGCAGTGCATTGTCGTAAAGCATTTTTTCAAAATGCGGCACGAGCCAGCGTTCATCGGTGGAATAGCGCGCGAAGCCGCCGCCCAGATGATCGTAAATGCCGCCATTGCACATGGCATCGGTGGACGCCTGTACGATTTGCGCAAACTGGGTGACGTTGCTGCGCAAATAGGAACGCCACATCAGCTCGATCAATTGTGCCGAAGGAAATTTCGGTTCGCCGGTCAGACCACCAAAGAAAATGTCGAAGCGCCGTCCGATATGCAGCGCGCAGGCATCGATGGTGTGCAAAGTCAGCTCGCCGCGCAAATCACGCGCCCATAATTTGCTCAGCTGTTCCTGTACGCCCTGCACCGTATTTTTCAGCGGCTCCGGCTGTTCGGCGTAATGCTGGGAGACATCGTTCAGCACACGCTTGAAGGCGGGCTGTCCGGCGCGGTCTTCTTTGGAGAAATAGGTGCCGAGAAAAAACGGTTCGCCGCGTGCGGTCAAAAACGCAGTCAGCGGCCAGCCGCCAGTGTGCCCCATCGCATTGGCCGATGCCTGATAGACCTGATCGATGTCGGGGCGTTCCTCACGATCCACTTTTACCGGAATGAATTTGTCATTGATGATCTCGGCCGTTTCCGCATCGGCGAAACTTTCGTGATTCATCACATGGCACCAATGGCACGCGGTATAGCCAATGGAGAGCAGGATGGGTTTGCCGGTTTCCTCGGCCTCGGCCAGGGCTTCGGGGCCCCAGACGCGCCAATGCACGGGATTGTCTTTGTGGAGGAGAAGGTAGGGGCTCGTCTCATTCGCGAGCTGATTCTGGCTCATGGGTCATCCTGATGAAATTGTATGATCTGCCGTATGCTTGTGCCTGTTTACAGACGGGCACCCGGCGCATTGCGGCGAGACACTGTTGGCCGTAGCTTCCTAGCGCGCAACATGCAGCCCTCACAAGCACCCATACACCAAGCGGGTAGAGCCATGAAGTTTCACATTGAAGTCGAGATGACGCCAGACGAGGCCCGCAAAGTGATGGGCCTACCCGATGTCACCAAGCTGAACGAGAAAATGCTGGCCGAAATGGAAAAGCGCATGAAGCAGGCGATGGATACGTCCGACCCTGAGGCGATGTTGCGCGCCTGGATGCCGATGAGTGGTCTGGGGAGCGGGGTGCAGGGCTTTGAGCAGTTCCAGAAATTCCTTTGGGACAGTGCGCGCAAGGCGACCGGCATGAGTGGGGATAGTACGTCCGGGAAGAAAGAGCCGCCGAAAACTGGCAAATGAGTGCGCCATGAGCGGCGCAGCCACATCTCAAGAGACCATTTATGCGCTTTCCAGCGCGCCGGGCCGGGCCGGTGTGGCGGTGATCCGTGTCTCTGGCCCAGCGGCGGGGGCCGCATTGGCGGCACTGGCGGGCTCTGCGCCGGTTCCTGCGCGCAAGGCGGTGTTGCGGGTGCTGCGGGGCGGCGATGGTGCGGCCATCGACCGGGCGCTGGTGCTGTGGCTGCCGGGGCCGGGCTCGTTCAGCGGCGAAGACATGGCCGAATTTCAGTGCCACGGCGGCAGAGCGGTGGTGGAGGCGGTGCTGGAAGCGCTGGCCGCTGTGCCGTGCCTTCGCCCCGCCGAGCCGGGGGAGTTCACCCGCCGCGCGGTGGAAAACGGCAGGCTGGACCTGACCCAGGCCGAAGCGATTGCCGATCTGGTGGATGCGGAGACGGGCGCCCAGCGGCGCCAGGCCTTGCGCCAATATGAGGGCGCGCTGGCCAATTTATATGAGGATTGGCGGACCCGGCTGATCCGCGCCAGCGCCTATGCAGAGGCCGAAATCGATTTTTCGGAAGAAGAGATTCCGGACGGTCTGGCGGCGCAATCGCGGGCCGCCATCGCTGGAATTGCCGGGGAAATCGAAGCCCATTTGGCCGATGGCCATCGCGGGGAGCGGGTGCGCGAGGGGTTATACTTAACAGTGTTAGGTTTACCGAACGCTGGTAAGTCATCGTTGCTCAATGCGCTGGCCAAACGCGACGTGGCGATTGTCACCGAGACGCCGGGCACGACGCGCGATGTGATTGAGGTTCATCTGGACCTTGGCGGCTATGCCGTGATCGTTGCTGATACAGCGGGTCTGCGCCAAACGGACGAAGCGATAGAGGCCGAGGGGGTGCGCCGGGCGCTGGCCCGCGCGCAGTCCGCCGATCTGGTGCTCTTGCTGCTGGATGGCACGGCGGCCGATCCCTATGACGGTCTGCCGGATGGCGTAGCGCAGCGGGCCCATTTGACCGTGTGGAACAAGGCCGATCTGCCCTGGCCGGAGCGGCGCGAGGGTTTGGCGATCTCCGCCAAATCTGGCGAAGGCTTGGCCGCCCTGATTGATACGATAGCGCAACGAGTAAGATTGTTACTGGATGAATCCGGTACGCCGCCGCTGACCCGCCCGCGCCACCGCCACGCGCTGGGACAGGCTTTGGCAGCTTTGCGCCGTTCTTTGGCGACGGATGAGGCCGAGCTGGCGGCAGAGGATCTGCGTCTTGCTGTTCGCGCCATTGGCCGGATCACGGGCCGGGTCGATGTGGAAGATTTGCTGGACGTGATTTTTCGGGATTTCTGTATCGGGAAGTGAGCTCCAGTGCGGACCAATGTTTCACGTGAAACATTGGAGCCATTCACCCTTCGACAGGCTCAGGGTGAGGTTAGAGTATGTGGTGTGGGATAGAGTGAAGGGTGAGGAATAAAAAGTGCAGAATGAGGGTAAGGGCAGAGCCAACCCGCTCATCCTGAGCCTGACGAAGGATGAGATGACATAGAGGTCAAATTTGCCTTGTCCACAGACCGGCATGCGCGTATGGGAGCGCATGAGCACATATGATGTCATCGTGATCGGGGGCGGGCACGCCGGCTGTGAAGCCGCGGCGGCCTCTGCGCGGATGGGCGCTAGCACACTTCTGCTGACACACAAGATTTCGACCATTGGCGAGATGTCCTGCAACCCGGCGATTGGCGGGTTGGGCAAGGGCCATCTGGTGCGCGAGATTGATGCGCTGGATGGGCTGATGGGCCGGATCGCGGATGCGGCGGGAATCCAGTTCCGGCTTCTGAACCGGCGCAAGGGCCCGGCGGTGCGCGGCCCGCGCACCCAGGCCGACCGCAAGCTTTATCGTCAGGCGATGCAGGCCGCGCTGACTGCAATACCGAACCTGACCATCATGGAAGCGGCCGCCGAAGATTTGGTTCTGAGCGACGGCAGAGCGACCGGCGTCGTCTTGGCGGACGGGCAGGTGATCACGGCCGGGGCTGTGGTTCTGACCGCCGGCACATTCCTGAATGGGTTGATCCATATCGGCGAGCGCAAGATAGCCGCGGGCCGTGCTTCCGCGCGTGGTGGCTCTGACGCGGTGGAGAGTCCGTCTGTCGGTCTGTCCAAAACGCTTTATGGTCTGGGCCTGCGCATGGGGCGGCTGAAGACCGGCACGCCGCCGCGCCTTGATGGCCGCACGATTGATTGGGCATCCTTGGATATGCAGGCAGGCGATGAACCGCCGACGCCATTCTCCTTTCTGACAACCGCAATCACGACGCCACAGATTCGATGCGGCATCACCCGGACGACGCGGGAGACGCATGACATCATCCGCGCCAATCTTGATCGTGCGCCAATCTATTCCGGCCAGATTGAGGGCACCGGCCCGCGCTATTGCCCATCTATCGAAGACAAGGTGGTGCGGTTCGCGGGCCGCGAGACGCATCAGATCTTCCTGGAGCCGGAAGGGCTGGACGATGACACGATCTATCCCAATGGCATCTCTACTTCGCTACCCGAAGAGGTGCAGCTTGAGCTGATAAAAACGATTCCCGGTCTGGAGCGCGCCGTGATGCGCCGCCCCGGCTATGCGGTGGAATATGATTATGTCGATCCGCGTGAGCTTTCCCCCACGCTTGAGGTCAAGGCGGTGGCCGGGCTCTATCTGGCGGGTCAGATCAATGGCACCACCGGTTATGAGGAGGCCGCGGCCCAGGGCTTGATGGCCGGGCTGAACGCCGCGCGCGCCGCAGGGGGTGGGGCACGTGAGCCGATCACGCTGACGCGGGCGCAGGCCTATATCGGCGTGTTGATCGATGATCTTGTGACCAAGGGCGTGACCGAGCCCTATCGCATGTTTACCTCCCGCGCCGAATACCGGTTGACCCTGCGCGCCGATAATGCGGATCAACGCCTGACCGGGCTGGGTGAGGAGTTTGGCTGTGTCGGTTCGGAGCGGGCGCAGAGTTATGCCGCGAAGATGGACCGGCTGGCGGCGGGCCGCGCCCTGATGGCCAGCCTGAACATGACGCCCAACGAAGCGCGCAA
>JBDZUY010000017.1:1617-6415 GCA_040255365.1 Hyphomicrobiales bacterium | reverse complement strand
GGGCTCGCTGGCCGATATGTGGCGGCGGCATTTCTGGGACTCTGCCCAGCTCGCGCCGCTGATCCCCGAAGGCGCAGCCAGTCTGGCCGATCTGGGCAGCGGTGCCGGGTTCCCCGGTCTGGTGCTGGCGGTGATGCTGCGCGTGCGGCCCGGCTTCAAGGCGGTGCTGTATGAGGCCACATCCAAGAAATGCAATTTCCTGCGCGAGGTGGCGCAGCGGATCGACGCGCCGGTCGAGGTGCACAATGTGCGCATGGAAGATGCCCCACAGGAATCCTATGATGTGGTGAGCGCCAGGGCTTGCGCGCCGCTGACCCGCCTGCTTGGCTATGCACAGGGTTTTCAGGGCCCAGATACAGTTAGTTTGCTCCTGAAGGGACAATCTGTAGATGTTGAATTGACGGAAGCCCATAAATCTTGGAAGATGACCCTTCAAAGACATGTTAGCCAGACGGATCCGTCAGGCACTATCCTCGAAATCCGGGAGCTTGCCCATGTCGATCGCGACCTTTCCCCCCGTAAACGCAAACGCCGCTGAGCCCAGACCGGGGCGAAAGCACCCGCGCGTGCTGGTCGTTGCCAACCAGAAAGGCGGGGTTGGCAAAACAACCACCGCGATCAATTTGGGAACGGCACTCGCGGCGGTTGGGGAGCCGACTCTGGTGCTGGACATCGACCCGCAGGGCAATGCCTCGACCGGGCTGGGCGTTTATGGCCCGGACCGAAAGGTCACCATCTATGACGTATTGATGGGCGAGGCGAAAATCGCCGATGCCGTGACACCGACCAAAATCCCCGGCCTGTCGCTGCTGCCCTCCACGGTGGATCTGTCCGGTGCGGAGCTGGAACTGATCGACAAGCCGCGGCGCAATTATGTGCTGAAAGACGCGCTGGCTGAATTTGCCGAATCCGATGCCAACCGCTTTTCCTATGTGCTGATCGATTGCCCGCCCTCGCTGACCTTGCTGACGGTGAACGCGATGGCCGCGGCCCATGCCGTGGTGGTGCCGCTGCAATGCGAGTTTTTCGCGCTGGAGGGGCTGAGCCAGCTTTTGAAGACGATTGATCTGGTGCGCGGCAATCTCAATCCGGCGCTGGAAATTCAGGGTATCGTGCTGACGATGTTCGACAAGCGTAACCGGCTGTCCGATCAGGTCGCGGCCGATGTTCGCGAACATATGGGCGACAAGGTTTATCGCACCATCATCCCGCGCAATGTGCGCATTTCCGAAGCGCCGAGCCATGGCCTGCCGGCGCTGGTTTATGACCTGCGCTGTCCGGGCAGTCAGGCCTATATCAAGCTGGCCGGCGAATTGATTCAACGCGAACGGGTAAGGGCGGCGGCGTAATGAGTGCAAGCGAGGCGCGGAACATGGCAGATGACACACGGCATCGGGGTCTGGGGCGCGGGCTTTCCGCACTGATCGGTGGTGACGAGTCCCCGGCCAGGGCAGCGGATGCCCCGGCGCCGCGCGGGCTGCGCACGGTTTCGATTGCGTTTTTGAAGCCCAACCGCTTCCAGCCGCGCAAAACCTTCGCGCGCGAAGAGCTGGACGATCTGGCCAATTCGATCAAGGAAAAGGGCGTGTTGCAGCCCATTCTGGTGCGCCCGGTCGCGAACGAGCCGAATTTCTTTGAAATTGTCGCCGGCGAGCGGCGCTGGCGCGCGGCCCAGATGGCCAAACTGCATGACGTGCCGGTGGTGGTGCGCGAGATGAGCGATTCTGAATCGCTGGAACTCGCTATCATTGAAAATGTGCAGCGCGCCGATCTGAACGCGGTGGAGGAGGCCGCGGCCTATCACGAATTGATGGATCGTTTTTCCTATACGCAGGAAAAGGTGGCGCAGGAGGTCGGCAAAAGCCGGTCCCATGTCGCCAACACTTTGCGTCTTTTGAAGCTGCCGGAGGCTGTGAAGGCGCTGGTGCGTGAGGGCAAGCTGACCGCCGGGCATGCCCGCACCCTGATCGGGGCGCCGGATGCGGAGGCGCGGGCCAAGGAAATCGTCGAAGGTGCGTTCAATGTTCGACAGGCTGAACAGCGTTCAGGAAAGGTCGGCGCTAAGGCCAAGCCGCGGCCAGAGAAAGACGCGGACACCAAGGCTCTGGAACTCAGTCTTTCCAACCGCTTGGGGTTGAAAGTTCAGATTGTGGATAAGGGCGACAAGGGCGGCGAGCTAAAGATCATCTATTCGACTCTGGAGCAGCTGGATGATGTCATCCACCGTCTGAACACAGCCCGCTAACAGGTTTATACACAAAGATATTCACAGACCATAATCGTCATGGCCGGACCCCAATTCTGAGCCTGCCGAAGGAGGCTTGGTCATTCACCCTTCGACAAGCTCAGGGTGAGGGTTAGTGCGAATCCTCGTCCTGAGCTTGTCGAAGGACGACGGAAAACGCGCTGTTGCACATTTCCGAAATGACAATGCAAAATTACCCCGCCGCTTTCAGCGCCGCCGTCGCATCGATGCGCCCGTCATACAGCGCGCGGCCAATCACGACCCCGGCAATGGTGCCGTTCGCGGCCAGCGCCTGAACATCGTTCAGGCCGCCAACCCCGCCTGACGCGATAATGGGGATTGAGACAGCCTTAGCCAGCGCGGCGGTGGCCTCGACATTCACCCCGCCCAGCATCCCGTCCCGCGCAATGTCGGTGAAGATGATCGCGGCCACGCCCGCATCCTCAAACCGGCGCGCCAGATCAATCGCCGAAAGCGTGGATGTCTCGGCCCAGCCTTCAACCGCGACCATGCCATCGCGTGCATCAATGCCCACGGCGATACGGCTGGGGTGCGCTTTGGCCGCGTCCTTCACCAATGCCGGATCACGCAGTGCAGCGGTGCCCAAAATCACGCGGGTGATGCCCGCGTCCAGCCAGCCCTCAATCCCTGCGCGGTCGCGGATGCCGCCGCCCAATTGCATGGGCAGGTCTATGGCGGCGCGGATCGCCCGGATAGCCTCCGCATTGACTGATCGGCCAGCAAACGCGCCGTTCAGATCCACGCAATGCAGCCATTCAAATCCCGCTGCGGCAAAATCCTTGGCCTGCGCCGACGGATCGGCATTGAAGATCGTCGCCTCGTCCATCGCGCCGCGTTTCAGCCGCACACAGGCGCCGTCTTTCAAATCAATCGCGGGGTAGAGGATCATGGCGCCCATGTCAGAAAATTTTGCAAAAGGGTAAGGCCAATCGCCTGACTCTTTTCCGGGTGAAATTGTGTGCCCGCAATATTGTCCCGGCCAATGATCGCGGCAAACGCCCCGCCATAATCGCAATTGGTAATGACATGGTCGGGATTTGTCGCGGCAAAACAAAACGAATGCACGAAATAGCCATGGGCATTTTCGGGCAGGCCCCTGGTCAGCGCGTGGGCGCGCAGCGGCACAATCTCGTTCCAGCCCATATGCGGAATTTTTAAGCTTGGGTTATCGGGCGTTAGCGGCACAACATCGCCCGCAATCCAGCCCAAACCATCGCTGGTTTCAAATTCGCGGCCCGTCGTCGCCAGCAATTGCATGCCGACACAAATACCCAAAAACGGAATGCCGCGTTTGATCACGGCATCATTCAGCGCTTCGATCATGCCGGGTATGGCGGCAAGGCCTCCCATGCAATCACCAAACGCGCCGACACCGGGAAGAACAATACGCTCGGCCTTGCGCACCTCATCGGCATTTGCGGTCAGACGAATATCGTGCCCGGTCGCGCCATCGGCGGAGGCGCGCGCCAGTGCCTTTTGCGCGGACCGCAAATTGCCGGAGCCATAATCAATCAGTGTGAGCGTTTTCATCGCCGCCCCGTTTAGAGCAAAGCGCGGCCATCGGCCAATCTATTGTTTGGGGCATGTGAACGGCGCGGCAATGGGCGTCACGTCAAAGCGCCCGGCCCCGGTTTCAACCGCGCGAAAATGCGGCGGCGTGGGCGCAACAATCGCAAATTGGCCCATACGCATCGCCGCCAGTGCGGGCGCACAATTTGGGCCGCTCAAGCCACCAACCACGCGCCAATGGCCGGTGCCATTGTCACCCAGAACGGCGCTTTGCCAGCGCGAATCCGATCCCCAGGTGAAAATGATTTCGTCATGGGTGTCGCCCGTCAGCTCGGCAAAAAACGCATCACATTTTGCGCCGGCCATGGTCAAACAGGGCGGCACATTGCTGGTGTCTGCGGCTTGCCAATCCTGCGCCAAAAGCGCGGGCGGAATTTTGTGATCCGCCGGGTAAACTGAAATCTGTTTCGCAAAATCTGCTTTTGTAGGCTGCGTGGCCGCATAGCGGCTGGTTGCGGCAAGCACTTTGGACGCAGCTTCGCGAATGGTCTTGTCCGGTGAATTGGCAAGCTCTGTCAGCGCGTCATGGCCGTATCGCCCGCCGTCATACCGCAGCCAGTTGAAATCAAATTTATCCGCGCCAATGTTGCCCGCCTTCAACTGCGCCACCTGACTTTGCACCGCGATGCGTGTGGGGCTGGCAAGCGGTGAAAACAGCGCAATTAAAACACCGATCACAACAAACGATGTGGCGATATTGGTGATTTCCAGCAGGCGCAGATTGCGCGCGCGGCTCCACAGCGCGGCAAAGGCATAGCCGCCCGCATAACACGCCGCCACAATCAAAAAGGCGAAGGCGATAATGCGCGTATCGGTCCAGCCATATTGGACAACACGCAAACCAATCGCCCAACAGCTGAGAACCACCAGCGGCACCAGCGCCAATGCCGCCGCCACCATCGCCACGCGCAACACGCGCGGCCGTGCGGCGATGTCAGCGCCATCCTGATAGGCGGCATTGAT
>JBDZUY010000017.1:0-1517 GCA_040255365.1 Hyphomicrobiales bacterium | reverse complement strand
ATCAGGTCAGACAGAAATGTCAGGCCGATGAGGTTGAACAAAGCCGCGCCAAGCGCAAGCACGCCCCAGAACACGCCGGTAAAGAGCGCCGCCAGCGCCAGTTGCAGGCCCAGCTTCCACGCCGCATCAAAATAATTTGCATAAGGGGCGATGATGCGGCGCGCATGATCGCCCGCGCTCACCAGCACTTGCGCAATGAACAGCCACACCGCGCAAAAGAAAATCAGTGCCGCGCCCGGAACATTGGCGTCTGACTTTGTGCTATCTACTGGCCAGACAATGCTGCGCTCATACAGCGCCAGCAGCACCAGCAAAATTGCCGCCGCCCCGGCCCACAGGCCAAACGTACGCACCCGCATGCTGCCCAAACCCTGCAGCGCGATCAGCGGCACAAACACCGCAACCATAATCAGCGGGGCAAACGCATATGCGTCGGTCGCGGGCCAGACATGCGCACTGGATGCGCGGTACAGCACATAAAGCGCAAGCCCTTGCGCAAGCCCGATGGCCAGCCGTACCGCCGCAATTTGGCGCATGATGTTTCAGCCCGCTTGGTTTGCGCGAGCGAGCTTACAGTCTATTTCTTCACATAAAAACGGCACCAGCCATTGGGGCTGATCTTGCCGGCCACGATCCCGCAACCGGACGGCGGCTCGAAATGCGCGCAATTCGAGCACATGGCCTTGCCCTTGGGTGTGTCCTGATATTGCGATGCTTTTTGCGGCATCTTGGCGGCGGCGGGCTCCATTGTGGAAAGGAGAAACGCCGCCCCGCCCGCGGTGGCGAGTGTCGCGTGCAACAGATTGCGCCGCGAAAGCTGCAACCCGTTTGACCGTTCGGATACAGGCGATGAATGTGTTGGTTCAATTTGCGGATCGTTATTTTTGCCAGTCATGATCAGGCCCTCATATGGATCGTGATCGTGTTTCAATCACGATGTGCTTACCCCCAGTGCAAGATAAGGATACGCCGTGCCTGGTGATGATATTGCGGCGCGGCCCTGCAACCTGTTGCCGCAAGGTGCGCGCGTATGCGCAGGGCGGGCCGGGAAAAGCGTTATATTTCAGGCATGCTTGAAATGGCGAAACATGAACAGTGCATGTCTTCGGCTTCATATTGTGGCGGGGTGATGGCGTGCGCGGTTACTGCGTGATGCGCAATCCATTGAGCGCCGCCATTTCGGCAGGTGTTGGCGGCTCCCACAAGGTTTCGACGTAATCGAACATTTCGCGCGTAATGGTGAAGGGCAGGCGATGTTCATCCGCCGGGCTTTGTTCGCGGCCTTGCACATGGGCCCAGCGGACATCGGCGGGAATGTCCAGCACATGCAATTGCACGCTCAATCCGGCATCACGGGCAAGATCAGCAATGCGTTTGCGTTGCGCGAAATTGGTGAAGCCCAGATCGAGCACGCAAGGCGTGCCAAGGGCGGCGGCCTGCGCCGCCATGCTCCAGATTTGCGTGGTGCAACGTTCTACGCGCTGCATCGCCCAGTTTGGGTCGATGGGATCGGATGC